>JAPOPC010000117.1 GCA_026713105.1 Acidimicrobiaceae bacterium | reverse complement strand
CAACGACAACGCACGCGTAAGGTCAACAGCCACAGGGATCCTCCCGAATCGGGGCAACAAGACACCTCCGATTCTGGGGGATCCCTCCCTATCGAGCCGGGACCCTCACCGAGCTACTCCACGCGCAAACGCGAAGCGCCAGCTTCAGTACCCGTATCAGATTGCCCAACTCGCGCGTGACTTCAGGCTCAGTGCAATTATCGGACGCCCGCTCGACGCCGGTCTGCTGCTCGCAGAAGCCATTGTGCGCTCGCTGGGCACCATCGCTGCTGCGGCCATGACCTCGGCGAAGTCCGAGCAACTCGCTTCAACGCTGAAGCACTTCCCTCGCGGGGGGATCTCAATGGGTCGCTGGCTGTCAATTCTCCGAGGTGCCCAGGGCGCGTCAGCCCTTCTGGCATATCCCGAACTCGACGGCGTCCACTTCACGAAGCACGGTGTTGGTGCATTGCTGAATCAGTGCGTCGAAATACGGAATCGTAGGGCCCATGCCTCGGGAGTCAAAACACCTGCAGAAGAAGATGAGATGCTAGAGGAGTTGAAGCCTGTTCTCAATGAGATACTCGACCGATCGACGTGGCTTAGTCAATACGAATTCCTCTCAGTCGAATCATGCAACTATGTCCGTGCGCGCCACGAGGTCAAAGCCAGGCGAATCAACGGTTCGCACCCAGATTGGGAACCCATCGTTGTACCCGTGTCCGAACCGGTGGAACCGAATCACCTCTACCTTGATACACCGACGACTTCATCACTACTGAGCCTTCACCCCTTCGCCCTCGTGAAATTCTGCCCAAAGTGTAAAGGAAACGAGTTGTTTGTGTTGGATCGAATACGAAATGGCGACACGGGAGTAGCGAAGAGTCTCAAGGACTGCGAGGTCGGTGTAGTGCTGAGTACCTGAGAGCATGCACCTCAGCAACGAAATTCGGAGCGCTCAACTATTTCTATATAGATCAGCTTAGTCGGACCGATGTGTACTGATCGCGAATGTACGAGGCGTGAAAACGACCCTTTGACGAAGCTGCGAGCAGATCGCGATAGACCGTCTCAGGGACGTTGCCGTAGCGGTACAGTCCGCCGCTATGGAACCACACATACAGATATGAATGCTCAGGATCGTATGCGACAGCGCGCAGGTTGGATGATGTGACAGCGACCGGGGTAGGCACCGCAGGCTCACTTGATATAGTCGAAGAACTGGCATCTCTGTCGAAGTCATCACTGACCACGGTGTCGGAGTCGACGTCAGCCGATACGGAATCCACTACCTCGGCAGTCTGCGACGGCTCGGCATCAGAATTGAGCATTCGCTCGACGACCGCGGCGCTGACAACAGCTGTGGGCACCAATACCGTGCCGGCTAGCAGCAGTCCATTCAAGAGTTTCTTCAGACTACTGAAGCCTACACTGCATGATCTCAACGCTGCCGAACCACGCAACCGACCCCATCTTGGAGCCTCCTTAGCTATTGGCCGCGCTTCCAACTTCCCTATTATTCTGCTCGCAAATCCACTAGCAAGGCGCAACCCGACGAGGGCTAGCAATGGCACAGCGACGATGCCGCTGAGCAGTGGAGTTGTCCAAAACGCCCACGGAACGCCGACGATCCAGCCGAGAATAGCGATTTGACGAACTCGTCCAGGTAGCTTAGGCCATATGTCAATCTGTGCAGGAAAATCGTCGAAGTATCCTCCTGAAAGCGCAGCACTGCGGTCAATTGATTGCTTACTAGGAAAGCGAATTTGCCCAATTTGGGCATCCTTCGACAATCTGGAAACTTTCGCCCCGCGCACTACGCGGTCATGAAGGTATGAGTACCGGACGACTGAGTTCGATACGCTGGCGTGGTGAAGATCGCTGCCATCTAGGGTCGATTTGGATATCTTGGAGGCGTGTGTCTTGCTGCCGTCGAGAGTCGATTTGGATATCTCGGAAGCGTGAATTCCCGCGCCGTTAACGTTCGAATGCCGCAAGCTAGAATTGCCACTGATCCTTGCACTCATCAATACCGAGTTTTCGACCTCCGGCAGTTCTCCATAGCCGGCACGGGTCAACGGTTCGGGGGCGAAGGAAGTATCTCGAGTGACTGTGCACCAGAACAGAATCGAGTGACGGATATGTGCTCTGTCGCATCCAGTTTCAGTCAAGAACGATGCATGCACAGTCGACGACTGTATTGCGTTACTGCCGCTGACTTGGGAAGCAGTTATTTTAGAATTCCTGACCACCGCCCCCGAGATAACGGAATCACGTACCGTGGATTCAGCGTCCACCCAAGCATCGCCCCTGATGACCGAAGAGTCAGATACTAAACCACCTCTCTTACCTTTCGGAACATTCCACCTGGGGATATCACGACCGGCAATCAGGCGCTTGAGTCCGTCAGTTCGTTCCTCATCATCGTATCGATGGACTAACCGGGTGAATTCCACGGGTGGTTGCAACAATCCGGTCATGTTGATCGGCTCCCAAAGGTCCGACCACCAGTGGAGTTCACCATACATTACAGGTGTTTCGTTGTCTCTTGATATAAGCAGGCGAGAGACCGTCCGGTTCTTGGGCCTTCATCCTCTTGTGGGATGGGGGAAGCTGAACTCGGGCCAGCAGCCAACTCCACCGTCGGCTTTGAACCACTCTGAATCACACCGGTCTTGGTGGAGGCGCTGACAGTCCCACAGAATACGAAGCGCCGATGGTCGGCGCTACAGCTCCCAAGGGAACTCATCAATTTCCGCGAAATTGCGAGGGATTTCGACCCAGTCGGAGATGTCAACGCATTCTTGCCTTATGTCACCCCACTCGATGTCATCCATATCGTCATCGTCGGTATAGCGCTCAGCGAATCGACGCCTAATGTCCGTCCCGAGTTGACTGTTGACATTGGGGCCGAGATCTGAGTTCATGAGTTCCAATGCGCTCAACAGCGCAACAGTCAGCACTCGGACTCGGCCTTCAAGTCTTGACCGCGTCAGCTCTGCCATCGCTCTCTCCTTACGTGAGGGCGCGCAGAGGTTAGCCCGACGCGCTCGCCGCTTGACAAGCGAGCATCTGACAGTGCCAGCCCCGCAACCCGAATCCCACAAAAAGACGAAGGCTCAGCCGATGGCTGACCGATGAACACGATCGCGCCCGGTCACATGAGACGCCGACACTGTCGGCTCACGCGGGGACCATGGTGAGTCCTTCGCGTTCGGCTGCTTCGGTGAGGCGTTGATCCAGGCTCACAAACTGCAACGGAGCACCGAGTTGGTCTTGAACATGCAACGCTGCGCAGAGCTGGGCGGCGTCGGCAGCGCGAAGCCGATGCCGTGCCAGCACCGACGTCGCACGCGACCGCACGGCCAACACCTCGACCACTTCGTGCCATGCAGCGCTGAATGCGTCCAAGCGGCTCATGACGGCGCGGCGCTGCTCCCGCGACAGATCGCCCTCACGCGTTCGCCGCTCCACGGCGCTTGCGATCTCGACACGCGACCATGCCCACGTTGCGATGACACTGTCCTCGCCCAGCCACGACCGCACCACCTCAGACGTCGCCTCGGCAACCAACAGCGGCACCAGCGCCGAGGTGTCCCAGTACCTCACACACGATCCTCTCTCTCGGCGGCCAACGCTTCGGTGAGGCCGGCCGGAACCTGCAAGGGAGGCTCGTCGAGCACGTCCGCGGCATCTCCGTGTCCCGCCCGAAGCACTCCCGAGGTGATCAAACGGCTCAGATGCCCGTCCTCGGGCTCAGCGCCCATCTCGCGCTCCATGACCCCGCGCAGCCCCTTTGCTCAGGCGAATGTGACCCGCTCACGGAGCCACCCTGCGAGGGAGCCTTCGTCGATGTCCCCGGCTGCCACGGCGAGCATTGTGTGTTCTGCGTCGTCTACATCTGGTGGATCGGGATCCCAGCGTCCGCCATTGAGATCGATGAACATGACGAGTGCTGCTCAAGCTGCTCGCTTGTTGCCATCTGGCAGCGGATGGTTGCGCGCCAAGCGCCAGCAGAGCACCGCTGCCTTGTCCATCAAGTCCGAGTAGAAGTCCGTCCCGCCAAAGCTCGCTTGCGGGGCGTGCAACGCCGAATCCGCCAATTCGACACGAGCAGACGTCGACAGCTCTTCAGCCCGGATTCCGGTGACCTGCTCGGCGAGCCAGAGATACTCAGCGATGCTCAGATACCGGGTCACCGCGCGAGCCGCTCAAGCAGCTCGCGATCTCTCTCAAGCAGGCGTTTCGCCGTAGACGTGAAGCCGTCGTCTGCGCGTACCCGCCCGATCTCGGCGCGCAACGAGTCGACAATGAGCTGATTCATGCTCGAACCCTGGACCCGGGCGACAACCTCAGCTTCCTGCGCCAGATCGTCCGGCAGCCGGACCGTCGTCTGTCTTGTCATGAGATCATGATATCGCGATACCACTCATGAGCACCCGCACGCGCCTCGAAGCGGACCGGTAGTACTCGCTTCGCTCGACCAAGTCGGCCTCGGCCAGCGGGCGTAGCCGGACATCTGTCACACGGCTCGGCCGAGCGCCCATGCACGCAATTCGTCGACGACCTCGGACGTCAACGGGCGGCCCTCGCCCGACTCGAGCCCCTCAGCGATCAGCATGCGGAAGCGGCGTGCTTCCTCAGCCTGCTGATCGCGCCGGATGAGGTCACGCAAGTACTCGCTGGTGTTGCCGTACTCGCCGCCCCGCACACGCTCATCGATGTAGCTCCGCATCGAGGGGGGAAGCGCAAAGCTCATGGTGTTCCGGCTCACCCAGCCAGTCTGCCTGTGATGGCAACAGTTGTCAGCATGCCGTCGCCAAAGCAATCCCGACATCGAGCGCATCATGTCGCTCAACGCGGCTGAGCCCTACCGCATCGGAGCCCTGGCAATAGGCTGCGCTCGTGTCTTGGTGGGAGCGTCACCGCAGGCGGTTCGACGGTGAGTGGGATTCGAAGATTGAAGCTTTCGCCGCCGAGTGCGACAATCCGACTGAGTGCAAGAGGCGTGTAGGCCGCTACGTGCTGTGGTGTCTCTGCAACGACCGTGACCCTTCCGTTGCCAACGAGACCCTCATGGGCATGTACCTCGATGGCACCCCGAAACTCGAAGCAGACGGGTTGATGGCTGACCGAACCAAGGAGAGCGTGCGGCGGTACGTGAGCAATTGGCAGGGATGGCTACAGCGATAACCAAGAGACACAAGCGGCGTAGGCGCACTCACCCACCCATTCGCCATCGCAGGCCCGCCCGCATCACACGCACACAACCTCACGCGAAGCGACATCTACCGTGTCCACAATGGGCAAAGGACCGCAACAGCAGCACTACATCAGCAAGTCGCTGATCAAACGATGGGCCGACGAGAACCATCAGGTCGGCGTGGTTTGCACGTACCACCGTCGCAGCGCCACTATGCACTACAGAAGGCTCCATCGTGCATGCGATCTGTCGTCGCCAGAATTGGAACGCGCATGGGCTGCTGACATCGAGAGCCCAGCGGCGTGCGCCGTCGATGGGCTGGTGCGCTCGCTCGGCGCCCAACTGACGGAACTTGAGGCAGCACACAGGTTCCTGTCCGAACCGGAGAACCTTGGGCCGCTCATAGACCTCGCTCGACTCCACTATGCACGCTCGTTGGCGGCGCCAATTCAACAGTTCGTCAACTCGCGGAGGCTGCCTGACGGTGCCGAAACGGAAGCCGTGATCCGACAGCGCTGGGACAGTGCGCAGGATTACCACGACCACGGCGTGATTATCACGGTGTTTCCAGCAGGATCGCCCCAACCCTTGGGTGCCGTGCCTGTGTTCGACACCACGACCTGGGGTCGCCTCGAGTCCGTCGATCTTCGGTTCATGATGCCTCTGACGCCTCGTGTGATGATCAGCGGCGTTGCGGGGCTGCCTCCGAGACAGGTCAAGGTTGTGGCCGAAGACATCGAACCCGGCCGCATGCAGCTAATGCCGCTGGCGGGCGAACCCGGCCTGTTCCCCACCCTGTGGATGATCTGCCAACCCTCAGCGCTAGAAGCCACCGAACAACACGTGCTGAGCGACAGCGAAGGCAATGGCACGCACTGGTTCGCGCTAGGCGAACGCATCGCAAGGTGCGACGACGCCACCCACGATCAGCAAGCCGAATGGGAGCGGCGCCGCGAACGTCGCAAACTGAACCAAAAGGCGCGTGAGACTCTGGCGCGACGCGAATCCGTGCAGCGCGGTATCTACGACAGAATGCGAGACGACGCCCGCGAAACCCAGCACGAACTCGACGCGCTCGACGCACCAATCTGCACCTGCAGCGCACTTCGCTACGGCGACAACGGTCAACTGTGGCAGCTCTTCATGCCGAAGACCGTCTGCGACAGGATGCGGTAATGCGCCGACTCAGCCGACAGGTCGCGCCTCGTGTCGCGCGATGCCGTCAACACCCGCACCGCGTCAGACTGCCGACAGGGGAAGCGCCGTTCGCAGCGGATATGGGTTGTACTGCATATGTGCTAAAGTGCATTGTGTGGAGATTGCGCTCCATCCGCTTTTCGAGGCATGGCTCACCAGCCTGACCGACGGCTCCCTCGCAGGAGGCACAGACTGGTGGGAGGTCGCCGCGGAGATCACCGCGTTGCTGGCAGCGCTGGAGCGCCATGGCAGGAACCTCGGCGATCCTGAGTGCCATGAGGTGGTTCAGGAAGGGCACAATGAACGACAGCGAACAACTGCAACAGCTTCCCGTGGACACGGCGGGCCTGGATGATGTGCAGCCGGACGCATGGGAACGGGACCTCTCGCTGGGGCCGGTGCTCGAACGAATCCGGAGCAACCCCAAAGCCCGAGCGCGCTACGAGGCGCTACGAGACCAGATCGACCAGCACCAGGCCACGCTGGCGCAGGTGCGCAAGGCCCGCACTCTGACACAGCAGCACATTGCTGAGCAGCTGCACATGGACCAATCGGAGGTCTCCCGACTCGAACACCGCAGCAACATGCTCCTGTCGACACTGCGTTCGTTCGTCCGAGCCACAGGCGGCGACCTCCACCTGATCGCCACCTATCCCGACGCAGAACCCGTCCATCTCCTCGTCGGCAACGAGCCGGCCGAGCCGGCCGCTCCGACATCAGCCACCAGCTGATCGGCCGGGAGGGCATCACCCGTCACGCCGGCCGCCAGATCAGCTCATCCCAAGTACGGCGGGCCAGCAAGCGCCGTGCTCGCCCTTGGCGTCGTCGCCATCTGGGCCTTCCCGCATCCGCGAGCTTGTGGCTGCTGGGCTCGGTGGGATCAGGCCAGCCTTCCTTGCAGGTGCTCGCGGCGCGGATGTGTAACACACTTGGTTACACTTTTGGTTATCGCAGACCGTCGCGCCGGTAGCACGCCGCCGTTCCGGAACCCGCCGCTCGTCTTGACCGTGCTGGAGATTCGGTACCCCGAAATTGCGGGTGGCCTGACCGATGCTGCCGTGGCGGCGATGAAGGAGGCTGTGCGCGACAGCCTGCCGGTCATGGCGCCGCAGGTTGAACGCCAGATCGGTGTGCCCACCGATGCTGCGATGCCGCCGCAGGTGGAGCAGCGCTCGTCGCCGAGGTTCTGTGCCCGTGACCAGGCGACCGCGTTGGTGGTGAGGCGCGACGCACTGGTCTTGGAGACCACCGTCTACGGGGGGTGGGTCGAGCACTTTCGACCGCTGGCGAAGCAGGTCACCGAGGCACTGGAGCGCATCTGTGCGCCTGACGGCCTGCTGCGGATCGGCCTGCGGTACATCGACGAGATTCGGGTGCCCGGTGCCGGCGGTGGGCCCGACGACTGGGACGGTTACATCAACCCGCGCCTGCTGGCAGCGGCCGCCGCGGACCTGAGGCCAGATGGGATGAATCCGACGACCTGGCAGGGCCTCATCCAGTATCAGACAGAAGCTTCTTGCGCGTTGACTGTCCGCTACGGGCCTCAGGAGGGCTACGCCGTGGACCCGCAGGGACCGACCCGTCGCAAGTCGGTGGCACCCGCCGGGCCGTATTTCCTGCTCGACTCCGATGCGTTCTGGAGTGGCGACGATGAGATCCCTGAGTTTGCGGTGGACCGCATCCTCGAGCTTTGCGATCAAGTACATCAGGCGGCGAGCCACTTCTTCAAGATTGCCGTCACCGACAGACTCCGCGCAGAAGTGTTCGATCAGCACACGAAGGACCCGACATGAGCACAATCCGCCGCATCGATTACGCACCCACGGGCGCGTCGGTCGGCCATGCCCCGCCCCGCTTGGAACGGACCAGAACAATTCAGGATGTCGTGGACGACATCGGCCATTTGCGCAACCGCAGCGAGTCGTTGGTCCACGATTCTCGGGACATTCACGAGTCCATCGGGCAGCTGCATTCGGACAGCCTCGACGAGGAACTGCGCTCGCTGACGGTGCGTCACGCTCGGGAACACCTGCCGACGCTGTTGGACCGGCTGAGCACGCTGGGCTTCTCGTGGCGGGATATCGCCAAGATCGCCGGAGTGTCGGTCCCTGCCGTGCGCAAGTGGCGGCAAGGCGAGTCAGCCACCGGCGACAACCGTCAGCGCGTCGCCCGGATCGCCGCGCTCTGTGAGATAGCAGCGGAGCGCTACATCATCGCTGATGTCGCAGGATGGCTCGAAACGCCATTGCACCCCGATGCGCCGCTCAACGGACTCGACTTGATGGCGTCTGAGCGGTTCGATCTCGTTCTCGCACTGGCCCGCGAGCAGCCTGGCGACCCTGAGCGGGTCCTGGACGAGTTCGAACCCGACTGGCGCGCTCGGTACCGCTCCGATGTGGAGGTGTTCACCGCTCCAGACGGTCTGCCGGGCCTGCGACTCATCGGTTCGGACAGCTAGGCCGTTTCGAGCAAATGGGACTTGTGGAATCGGCGTCCTTGCTGCCCGCAAAGCGCATCGCCTGTCTGTCGCCATACGGCATCCACCTGCTGCAGCAGCGCTTTATCTGGTACCTCACACGGTTTCTCGTGCCTACTCATCGACTCGCCGAAGCCACCGCGCCAGTCTTCGAAGAAGCCGAGCTGGAAGAAGAGTGGGTGACTCGGGCGATCCAGCGCGGTGCCGAGCGAGACGCATCCACAGCGGCGTTCCACGATTGGGTCCGGTCCCCGGATGAGTCAGGCACATCACCGCAGGAACAACTCACCGATCCGCAGCGCCGTGCCGGAGTCCGCCGAGCCATGAGACACCACCTTGCGCACGACTGACGCTCCAACGAGCAGGAAGTGTGCGCGGTCGCGACTGGACTAGCTATCGGATCTACGCCACACGGACCCAAATCAGGTGCCTCCCCCCTGTGGCATTTCCCCCGTTGGCCGGTCACGCGGAGACGAGGGTGAGTCCTTCGCGTTCGGCTGCTTCGGTGAGGCGTTGATCGAGGCTCACGAACTGCAGCGGAGCGCCGAGTTGGTCTTGAACGTGCAATGCGGCGCCGATCTGGGCGGCGTCGCCAGCGCGAAGCGGATGCCGTGCCAGCACCGAGGTCGCACGCGACCGCACGGCCAGCACCTCGACCACTTCGTGCCATGTAGCGCTGAATGCGTCCAAGCGGCTCATGACGGCGCGGCGCTGGTCCCGCGAGAGATCGCCCTCACGCGTTCGCCGCTCGGTGGCGCTTGCGATCTCGACACGCGTCTATGCCCATGTTGCGATGACACTGTCCTCGCCCAGCCACGACCGCACCACCTCAGAGGTCGCTACAGCAACCAAGAGCGGCACCAGCGCCGAGGTGTTCCCAGTACCTCACACACGATCCTCTCTTTCGGCGGCCAACGCATCGGCGAGGCTGGTCGGGATCTGCCAGGGAGGCTCGTCGAGCACGTCCGCGGCATCTCGGTGTCCCGCCCGAAGCACACCCGAGGTGATCAAACGGCTCAGGTCCTCGTCCTCGGGCTCAGCGCCCATCTCGCGCTCCATGACCCCGCGCAGCCCCTTTGCTCAGGCGAATGTGACCTGCTCGGCGAGCCAGAAGTACTCAGCGATGCTCAGATACCGGGTCACCGTGCGAGCCGCTCAAGCAGCTCGCGATCTCTCTCAAGCAGACGTTTCGCCGTGGACGTGAAGTCGTCGTCTGCGCGTACCCGCCCGATCTCGGCGCGCAACGAGTCGACAATGAGCTGATTCATGCTCGAACCCTGGACCCGGGCGACAACCTCAGCCTCCTGCGCCAGATCGTCCGGCAGCCGGACCGTCGTCTGTCTTGTCATGAGATCATAATATTGCGATACCACTCATGAGCACCCGCACGCGCCTGGAAGCGGGCATCCACGCAGGCTGTCTCGCGAGCTCGGCGGCGTGGCGGTGAGAGCAGTCAAGAGCGCTGCGGTCGGCGTTGCGGTCGTTCGTGCGTGCCACAGGTGGCGACCTCCACCTGATCGCCATCTACCCCGACGCAGAGCCCGTGCGGCGGATGTCTTTCATCATCAGGAGCAGATGCAGGGGGTCAGTCGGGGAGTGCTCGAACTCCGGGATCAGATGCAGGTAGAAGGCTCGGGCGTCGTCGGATTCGGCGTGAATCAGCAGGCCCCAGCAACCGATAGTTCGTCCCGCAGCTGACGCTCGCCGCATGACGTCTGCCAAGAGTCCTGCCCCCAGTCCTTGCCCCTCGTGGCTGGTCGACACGCCGAGCCGCGCGAGCAAGGCGACCGGCTGCGGATACTTGCCGGCGCCAACGCGCAGCCGGTCGGGCGCGTCGCTGGGGGAAATGCTCGCCATGCACCAGGCGTAGTAGGCGACCACTTCGGCGCTGTCGGCGGGCGTGACCACGAACACCCGTGTCGTGCCGGTCGCATGGGCCTGACGGGCGAAACGCCGAAGCCAGCGCGTCTGCGCAGCGGATCGGCAGACGAAGCCCGAGACGTCGTCCGCAGATTCCAGCAGGCGAGGCGACCGGTACCCGGTCGTCACTCTTCGACGAACGGCGACGGGCGGGACATGAGCGACCGCAGGCCGACAAGCTCGCGGGCGGGCCGCCGGTTCAGCTCGTCCCACGCACGACGACCGTCGTCATCGAGCGCGAACTCAGTCCGGTCCGCCAGCGCGTCATGTGCCGCGATGCGCAGGCTGCTCAACACGAAATCGCTCAGCAGCACACCCGTGGCGGCCACTGCGTCGTCGATGAGCCGACGCTCGTCGGGCGTCATGCGCACCTCAAGGCGTGCGCTGCGCACCCGGTTCACCGTGTCTGCCATAACGCCTGCTCCCGTTCCGCTCCACCGTGCTCGACAGTGTACGGCCATCATCCGGCCACGCTGACGACGACGATACCGCCACTGATCGGGGCCAGTGGCTTGATTTTCGTGGCATCGCTGACGTGAGCACGCTCACGGTGCTGTCCGGCGGCGACAACTCGCGTCTCACTGGTCTGGGTTCAGGTCGCTCAGGATCGCTTCGAGATCTTGCGCGTCGGCCTAGAGACGGCCACATCCACGTAGTCGCCCCATTCGATGTGGAACCAGCCGCACGGAAAGCGTGCCCGCCGCCGGGACCGTAGGACGTCAATGCCGCCTTCGGCCAGCCAGTTCCCGCTGCCGCAGTCCTCCCTGGCGACTACGACCTGTGCCATGTCATGCCCTCCGTCGGGAGCGCAACCGGCCGTGAGTGTTACGCAAGCGCGTGATCTGTCGGCGCAGCGGGTATGGCGTCCATGCCGTCGCGGACATCGACAACCCGCAATCCTGAGACCGCGCTCACGTCTCGAATTGCCTGCTGGATGGCATCCCAGCGAGTCGGGGCTTCGCGGTCGAATTCGACAGTGCGGTGGCCGATGCTGGCATCGGTGCAACCCGCCTCGTAGAGCGTTTCGAGATTGTCGTCGTCGAGCAGGTCAAGCCCGTCGGTGACCAGCACGAAGTGATGGACGGGGTTGCGTTCCGTCGAAGGTTGCTGAGTCATGGCTCCTCGCCGATTCTCTGGCACCGCCGGATGCGCCCTTGAAGTCTACGCGCCTCGTTGCCACTGCTTCGAGGCGTGCCAGACACCGACACGGCGCAATCCAAGTGCGCACGCTGCTCGAAGTACGGGCAGAACGCCTTTCCCCAAGCGTGCGCCGAGCGGCTTCGGGAGCGCTCGATCCGCCAACCCGCCTCGCTCATCGCCTCAAGCGCCGCGTTGACGTCCTTGTCGGGATGACGTTCCGTTCCACGGGGCATCGGGCGAGAGTACGGAGACGGACCTTGCCAGCCCGAACCATTTTCCGGGACCGGCGGTGCTGGGCTAAAGCAGCGCAATGAAGTTCGGCATCTTCTACGAGTTGTCGGTGCCGCGGCCGTTCAGCCGGGCCAACGAGTGGCTGACGTACCACAACGCGCTCGAACAGTGCCGGGTGGCCGACGAGGTGGGGTTCGACCACGTCTGGGCCGTGTAACGCCACTTGCTTGAGGAATACTTACGCTGCACTGCGAGTCTTTGGGCTTCATCGGCGTGCTACCTGCCACTTTATTGGCTTATGAACTGCCACTTTGTTGGCATATCATCGAGGTATGGCAGTTCGGAGGCGCGTATGAGCGTTGTCGGGGATGCCGTCGACTTGGCACCGGACGGTTACCGGCCTCGTGTGGTGGACGAGGAACTGCGCACGGCGCTGCGGGTGATGCCTGCTGCAGTGGTGGAGGGGCCGCGTGCGTGCGGCAAGACGTGGACAGGCCGGCGGTTCGCCGGCAGCGCCGTGTTCGTCGATGAGAGCGTCGACTCGTCGCTCGCGGCAGGGATGAGCGCAGCGGCGCTGCTCGACGGGCCGACGCCGCGTCTGGTGGATGAGTGGCAGCTCGCCCCGGGGATCTGGAATGCGATGCGGAGAGCATGCGATGCGCGGGGCCGGCCCGGCCAGTTCATCCTGACCGGTTCGGCCGACCCGCCAGATGACGTCACCCGCCATTCGGGGGCGGGTCGGGTGATGCGGGTACGGATGCGCCCGATGAGCCTGCACGAAAGCGGCGACTCAAGCGGCGCAGTGTCGCTGCACGGGCTGCTGCAAGGCGAGCCGTGCAGCGCCGCCGACGCCGGGCATGAACTCGCCGACGTGCTCGCGCTGGGGTGTCGGGGCGGCTGGCCGCAGATGCTCGACGCAAACCTCGACCTCGCTGTTCGGGCGCACAGCGCCTATCTGGGCGAGATCAGCCGCACCGACGTGTCGCGTGTGGACGGGGTTCAGCGCGACCCGCTGCGCGTCGGCCGGCTGCTGAATTCGGTCGCCCGCAACGTGGCCACCGAGGTCCGCCACACAGTGCTCGCTGCCGACACCGCGGCGCCTGGCGAGCCGCCGGTCGAGCGTCGCACCGTGGCCGGTTACCTAGCCGCGCTCGCCCGCCTGTTCGTGACCGAGGAGATACCTGCATGGCGGCCCCACATCGCCTCGCGGGCACAAGCGCGCCGCTCGCCCAAGCTCATGCTGTGCGATCCCTCGCTCACCGCCGTAGCGCTCGGCATCGGCACTGACCATCTGCTGGCCGATCTCGCCTTCGCCGGGCGGTTCTTCGAATCGCTGGTGCTGCGCGACCTGCTGGTGTACGCGCAAGCCAACCGCTGCAGCCTGTCGCACTACCGCGACAGCCACCACCTCGAAGCCGACGCCATCGTCGAGCACTCCGACGGACGCTGGGCTGCACTCGAGATCAAGCTCGGCGGCGCGCAGGCCATCGACCACGCCGCCAAGAACCTGTTGCGACTCCGAGACAGGATCGACCAGTCCCGCACCGGACCCCTCGCCCGGCTCGCCGTGATCACCGCCACCGGCTACGCCTACGAACGCCCCGACGGCATCGCCGTGGCCCCCATCACCGCTCTCGCCCCCTGACCTGACGCAAGTACGATATGTTGAATACAGGTAGTCACTCGCTGTAGTGATCGGAGGTGCCCGACATGCCGACGTCCATCCGGCTTGAACCTCAGGTCGAGCAACGGCTCAATCGCTTGGCGTCGCTCACCGGACGAACGAAGGCTTTCTACCTTCGCGAGATCATTGATCACGGCCTCGAAGACATCGAGGACTACTACTTGGCGGCAGACGTTCTCGAACGTCTTCGCAAGGGCCACGAGCGGACTCATACGGCCGATGCCGTAAGGACGTCACTTGGCCTGGACGGTTGAGTACACCGACACGGCCAAAGGTCAGCTGCGCAAGCTCGACAGGACTGCGGCGCGTCGGATCATGGACTACATGGACGGACGTGTCGGATCAGGAGACCCGCGACGTACCGGCCGCATGCTCACCGGGCACCTGGGCAAGCTGTGGCGCTACCGCGTGGGCGACTACCGGGTGATATGCGATCTCCAGGACGAATCTCTGCGCGTGCTGGTAGTGACGGTGGCCAAGCGAGACAAGGCCTACCGATAGCCCCGCAACTTGGGGCAGACCCTGTTGGCTGCCTCGTCTCGCATCGACATCGCAACCTCAACCACCGCGTTGGTCTCAATCTGATTGCTATGAGTAGGTCAACCCTCACAATCAGATGGTTATCTGTCCTTCAAGCCTCTTGATCACATCGAGATGTGCCATTTCGCGGACACAGAGTCGCAGGATCAGCAAACCGAGGAATGGACTGAAGCAGCGCCTGCCCGACGACGGTTGACGCTGCTGGGCTAGAACAGCGCAATGAAGTTCGGGATCTTCTACGAGTTGTCGGTGCCGCGGCCGTTCAGCCGGGCCAATGAGTGGCTGACGTACCACAACGCGCTCGAACAGTGCCGGGTGGCCGATGAGCTGGGGTTCGACCACGTCTGGGCGGTGGAGCACCACTTCTTGGAGGAATATTCGCACTGTCCCGCTCCCGAGGTATTCCTGACGGCGGTTGCTGCGCAGACCCAGCGCATCCGGGTGGGTCACGGCGCGGTGGTGTGCGTGCCCGAGATGAACAACCCGATCCGGGTGGCCGAGCGGGCCGCCGCACTCGACATCATCTCGGGCGGTCGCCTGGAACTGGGCACGGCTCGGTCGAGCACGTGGACCGAGCTCGGCGGGTTCTGCGCCGACCCCGACGACACCAAGAAGACGTGGGACGAGTTCGTGCGGGTGATCCCCCAGATGTGGACCCAAGACGACTTCGGCTGGGAGGGTGCCCGCTTCGAGATGCCGGCACGCAACGTCATCCCCAAGCCCTTCCAGGAGCCGCACCCGCCGATGTGGGTGACGGTCACCACGCCCGGCACCGAGCTGGACGCTGCCGAGCGAGGACTGGGCTGCCTGGGCGTGAGCGCCGCGCCGTTCGCCGAGCAGGAACGGCGCACCGCCGAGTACCACCGCCGGATTGCCGATTGCGATCCGGTCGGCAGCTTCGTGAACGACCAGGTCCACACGCTCAACTTCTTGTACTGCCACGAGGACTACCGCCAGGCAGCGGCGCTGGGCCTGCCGATGGTGGGCGCATTCTCCATGTCGAACGCGCACCTGTACTTCACCCGCGAGGCGTACCCGACGCGGGCGTACCAGACGCTCGGCAACGCAGGCGCAGCGTTGCGCAGCCGCGGCGCCCCGAATGGCAACGCGGCGGCCGACGACCCGAGCGTGGCCAAAGGTCTGCCCGAAGGCGTCGGCATCGGCGATCCCGACCATCTCGTGCGGACGATCCGCAAGTGGGAGGACGTCGGGGTCAGCGGCATCAATTTCTTGCTCAACGCCATGGAGATGATCCCCCAGGAGCAGGTCCTCGACAGCCTGCGACTGTTCGCCACCGAGGTGATCCCGCAGTTCCAGACTCCGGCCGAGCGGGCAGCCCGAGTGGAGGCGCCGACCACCGTGCCCGATGTCGGCCCAACCGGCGCGGCCGAGCCGTCGACGGCGACAGCGGGGTCGAGCCGATGATCTCAGGGACCGCTTCAGTCGACGAGCTGGCCGCGGATGCACCGCAGATCTCAGCATTCAGCTCCGAGCCGGTCCGGCTCGCCGGGGTGACCAGCCTGTCGTTGGTCGCCGAGTTGCGGCGCCCGGCGCGTGAAGCCGTGCTGCCGCCGGGGCTGCATCCCATCGTGCCGCCAGCCATGTCGCTGGAGGCATGGGACGTGTCCGAGAGCCCGTGGGGAGCGTTCAGCGCAGCGTTCGTCCGCATCGTGTGTCGCAGCGGTGCACGTGCCCGGACGTTCTGCGTGGGCGCAGCTGCTTCCACCGACGACGCTGTCGCCGGCCTGCGGTCACAGCTGGGCTTTCCCGCGCGGCGAGCCGAGGTCGCGATGCGCCGCCACTACAACGGTGTCGATCTGGCCGTCGCCCAGACCGGCGAAGCCGACAGCGTCACAGCGGCTCGCAACGGCGCGGGGCCGATGCTCGTGCTGAGTGCACTCGACCCTGATCCGCTGTCGGTCGGCGACCTCCAACACGTCGGCTCGATGAACCTGGCACACACGCCCTTGGGGCTCCGACTCGTACAGGTCGAGACCCATCACGATCCGTCGCGGGTCGAGCGGCTCGCCGCGCGAATCGACGCGTTCGACGCCGGCGCTTGGGGGCAGTCGCTGCTCGATCCCTATTGGGTCGTGAGCTGCTCGGTGTCCCTTGAGGACATCGAGATTCCGGCCATCCGCTTCGTCTGCGATCCTGGGTTGCCCGCCGCTGAGGGCACCGAGCGAGTGCAGTAGGTTCCGCTGACATGAGCGAATCGGCCCCTGAGGTAACGGCAAGCGCAGCTGGCGGCGCTGCGGAGGCCGGCCCGCAGCTGCGGGCGGTGGGCGTGACGATCGACTGCGCCGACCCCGAGCGCATCGCCGACTTCTGGCAAGCAGCGCTCGGTTTCGCGCGACGAGTCGGCGACGGCCGCCCGTACATCACGCTGTCCGACGGCGGCGGGAGCAGTCGCATGCTCAACCACCTGACCATCCAGCGAGTGCCCGAGGCCAAGACAGCAAAGCTGCGGGCACATCTGGACCTGTTCACCGGTGACATGGACGGCGAGGTTGCGCGCCTTGTGGCACTGGGCGCGAGCGTGCTGGTGCCGGCCAGCCCCGAGACTGATCCCGACGGTCATCTCGGCTTTCGTGCCACGGTCATGGCCGACCCCGAAGGCTCCGAATTCTGCATCGTCTCCCGCTGAGAGTCTGCACCGGAAGGCGCGCCCGCTGCGGAGGCGGCAGGACCCTCTGCTCCAGCGATCCAGCAGGCGAGAGATGCGCACCGCACCGCATTTCTCGCCGACGTCATCGACGCATCACGGTGCATCCGCTCGGGAACCGGTCGCAACGTCGCAGAGTCTCCGGCCGCCTCCGCAGCTATGGCGTCTGTGGCTGAGCCTCGGAGGCGGTGGCAATGAGTTGGGCGCAGCGTTGCTCTACAGCCAGGCCTTCGGTGAGCGGCAGATCGTTTGCGGCACGCAGGCAGCGGCGCAGCGCCCGGGCGACCGCCGGGTCGAGGCGGGCGAGCTGGCCGGCTAGTTCGGCAGTGCGGCTGTCCAGCTCGTCTGTGTGGACGACCTCGCACACGATGCCCAGCCGTTGCGCCTCCGCTGCATCGACGTTGCGTCCGCTGAGCACCATCGACAGCGCGGCGACCGGTCCGATGGCCGCGGTGAGGCTCTGGGTGCCGCCCGCCGCGGGGAGCATGCCCAGCTTGGTCTCGGGCAGTCCCAAGACCGCATCGGTGCTGGCGATGCGGAGGTCGCACAGCAGCGACATTTCCAGGCCCGAGCCGAGGGCGTAGCCGTGCAGAGCACACAGCGTCGGCACACCTAGGTTGACGAGCGGCAGCCACGGATCCCGATCCCAGCGAATGCGCCGCGCGTCGAAGATCGAATCGGCCGTGCCGAACTCCGACAGGTCTGCACCGGCGCTGAAGTGCTTGCCTTCCGCCGCGAGCACCACACAACGCACATCGGGCATGTCGCGTATCGCCGTGATTGCCTCGATGAGCCCGTCGCGCATCTCGAGGTCGTAGATGTTGAGCGGTGGGTGGCACAACGTGATGGTGGCCACGCCGTCATGGCCGAACACCAGTCGAACCCGTTCAGCCATGCCGATCACCACCGGACCCCGCGGCGGGAGTCGGGACGCTTCCGGCGCGGCTGCAGGCGGCTCGGCCTGCGAGCGGCGCCACTGCGCCCGCCAGTGACACACGTGTGTGAGGCGGTGCGGATCCTGCGAACTGGTCCAGAGCCACAGCCGCGGCTCGGAGCCCCGCCAGCGGATCGGGATAGGAGTATGCGGGCGCCTGCGGCTCGTCGGCCAGCGAGCCCAAGCCCGACGCCGCATGGACACCGGTGCCATACGCGATCCAGTCGCGTTCGGGCGCATCCGGCTCGAACGCAGTGATTGCCAAGGTGCGCAGCCGCGGGTGGCGGGCACAGAGCTGCTGCGGCAGCAGTTCGAGGTTCGCGAGGGCCCGCGGTGAGAGCGATGTGACGAGCAGATCGGCAGACTCCAGCATCGCGTCGAGGCGGCCACGCTCGGAGGGGTTGCGCAGATCGAGGTCCACCACGGTCTTGTGGGCGTTCAACTCGTCGTACATCGCCGAACCCGCCAGCCCATCGGGTCGTGCCGCACTCTCGACCTTGACGACCTCGGCACCAGCACGCCCGAGCAGCTCCGTGCACAACGGGCCTGCCCACATCGAAGTCAGATCCACCACCGTCGCCGCCTCAAAACTGACCGCTGCGCCGACTGAGCCGCCCGTTGGTTCCGCTCCCGTCTGGGCACCCACCGCAGGTGACCGCCGGTATGGCGTGACCGGCAGCCGCCATTGCTGAGCTGCGTTGGCGACCGCCTCGGGATCGTCCTCGTTGCGGTGTACCTCGGCGAAACGTTCCCACGTCTCTCCGTCGTCTGGCCCGAGGTCAACGCACAGCGCTCCCGCACCCCACCGCAGAGGCTCACTGGGCACGTCGACGCTCCCGAGCCGGCGGGGCGCGTCGATCCAGTGCAGGCCGTCTCCTGCCAACGCACGACCTACGCGGCTGTCAATCTCTGCAGCCAGCTCGGCCCCATAGGCGAACAGACCCGACGGCAGCCAGTCGCGCATGGCTAACGCCCTGCGAAGTCGGGCGGGCGTTTGTCGAAGAAGGCGGCGAGGCCTTCGGCGCGGTCCTCGGTGGCGGCGAGCTGGTGATTCAGATCGCCCTCGAGGCGCAGCCCGTCGGCGAGCGGAAGCTCTGAGCCTCGATGGACGGCTTCCTTGGCGAATTCGAGCGCCAATGGCCCTGCACCTGCCAGGTCGTCGAGCCACTGCTCGACGCCTCCGTCGAGGTCTTCCTCGACAGCGTGAGTCAGCCCCCACACCAACGCTGTGGGAGCGTCAGCGGTCACCCCGAGCAGCAGCATCGCATTGGCACGCGAGGCCCCTACGGCGCGAGGCAAACGCTGCGTGCCGCCCCAGGCCGGCAACCGGCCGTCGAGCACATCGCGTATCGCGAAGCGTGCGGTGACATCGCACAAGCGGACATCGCAAGCAAGGGCTATCTCAAGTCCTGCGCCGGAACATTCGCCGCTGATCGCGCAGACCACCGGACTCCGCACCGCAGCCAGCGCGGACGCCGGATCGGGTTGCAGCTCGAGGGGGTCGAAGCTGATGCCCGAACAGAAATCGGTGCCGGGTTCGTTGCGAACGACGAGCACTGCGGGCTCTCGCGCCTCGCGCACAGACGCGCAGAGGTCAACCAGCGCACGGGCAGCGGCTTGATCCAACTCGCCGCCGCTCAGGATGTGCTCGATGCGGTTCAGGGTGCCACCACCCCCTCGGGTGGGCGGCGCAGGTCGCTTGAGTCGGACTCAGTCGGCCGATTTGGTCTTCTTCGGCTCCTGCAGCGCCATGTCCTTGCCGTCGCACTGCAAGGTCACCGCGCCCGGCTTTGTGACGAGCACCTCAATGCCTGAATCTTCGTCCTGGTAGCGCTTGCCGACCTTCAGTCCCTCGCCACCGGCAGACGCTGAAATGTCAGCTTCGCCGCCCTTGGTGACGATGACCTGTACGCCGCCATCGAAGTCCAGACGCTCTCCAGCCTTGGTCGCCACAGCATCCCCCTGGTCTCATCGTGTCAATGCGAAATGTGGTCCGTATGAAGCTACACGTCGCGCTGCTGCATTACCTCGCCCGCAGCGAACTCAGATCCGGTCGAGACCAGACGGCACAATGAGCCGGTGACTTCACAGAAGACGGCGCTCGTCGTAGGCGGGACGGGCCCGACAGGGCCGCTCGTCGTCAACGGGCTGATCGAGCGCGGCTATGACGTGACCATCCTGCACACGGGGCGGCACGAGACCGACTTGATCGGCCCCGAAGTCCGCCACATCCACACCGATCCCTTCGACGGCGAGGCGACCGCTGAGGCGCTCGGCGACGAGTCATTCGATCTCGTCGTGGCCATGTACGGGCGGCTGCGGATGCTGGCACCGCTGCTCGCAGGACGCTGCGGGCACTTCGTCTCGATAGGGGGCGTGGGTGTGTACCGGGGTTTCGGCAGTCCAGACGACTTGTTCCCCTTTGGCATGACCGTGCCGCTCGCGCACGATGCGCCCCTGGTCGGAGACGGGGATGAGTTCCGCAAGCTGAGGATGATCCGGGTGACCGAAGAGGCCGTCTTCGAGCACCACCCCCAGGCCGTCCACCTGCGCTACCCCCAGCTGTATGGGCCGCGCCAGCCGCTGCCACGCGAATGGCCGCTGGTGCGCCGCGCACTTGACCGGCGGCCGTACCTGGTCGTGGCCGACGGGGGCCTGACGGTGAAGAGCCAGGGTTGGATCGGCAACGCCGCCCACGCCACGCTGCTCGCCTGCGAGGCACCCGCAGCCGCACTGGGCGGCATCTACAACGTGGCGGATTCCTCTGCGTTGTCAATTGCACAGATCGCCGAGACTGTCGCGGACGAACTCGGCCACAGCTGGGAGCTGGTGTCGCTGCCCTACGACCTCGCAGCGCCGGCACGGCCCCTGGTAGGCAGCTGGTCCACGACGCACCGGGTGCTCGACATCGGGCCGACCATGCGCGATCTCGGCTACCGGGACGTGCTGGCACCAGTGGACGCTTGGCGATCAGCGACTCGGTGGCTCGCCGAGAACCCACCTGAACGCGGCGGACCGCTCGAGCGGCGCCTGGGCGACCCGTTCGACTACGAAGCCGAAGACCGGCTCGTCGCTGCATGGAATGACGCCCGGAATGATCTTGCGAGCGCTCTCGCCGGCATCGACTGGCTCAGCGAGCCCAACTACGGCAGCGCGTACGTCGGCAACCGCCCCAATCCCGGCGTCGCCCAGAAGCGGGACAGCCTCAACTGAGTCAGCGCCCGGGCCGCGTCGGACGCTGACCGGCGCTTTGCGGGGAACTGGTCAGCGGGCCAGCGGGCCCCGCAGCAGGCGGCCTGGCACCGCACCGGTCACCTTGCCGTGCTCGGTGATGATCTCGCCGTTGACGATGGTGGCGGCGAAGCCCGTGGCCGTCTGACGCAGACGGGAGGCGCCCGCCGGCAGGTCGTGCACGAGTTCGGGCATGTCCGGCGAGATCGTGTCCGGATCGAACACGTTCACGTCGGCCGCCTTGCCCACTTCCAGCACGCCACGGTCGCTGAAGCCCCAGGCCGTCGCGGGCAGCTGGGTAATGCGGTGCACGGCGTCTTCCAGCGTGAATTCCTGGCGGTCACGCACCCAGTGGCCGAGCAGGTGGGTCTGCAGCGACGAGTCCATGATCTGGGTGACGTGCGCACCGCTGTCAGAGAACGTGGGAATCGCCCGGGGGTGCTTGAGCAGGTGCAGCACCAAGTCCTGGTCTTGATTGGCGAGAGCCTGGACGAAGAACATCTCCAAATCGCTGTCGAGCGCAATATCGACGAACGCTTCCATCGGCGAGACGCCACGCTCAGCTGCGATCACGTCCATCGTGCGGAATGGCGGCAGCGGCTGCGTCAGCGGATAGATGTGCGACCAGACGGGCTTGCGGGCTTCCGGCCCGAGAGCCCGCCCGTAGTCGCCGTTCTCCGCCTCGTCGACGAGACGAGCGCGAATTTCGGGGTCTCGAAGGGCGGACCACTGCTCGCCCCGTGAGCCTGCCCGCAGTTCGCGCCACAGCGGCAACGCATCGAACGGCAGCGCTGTCTTGAACGACAGCAGCGTGCCGAGGCAGCGGGAGTGCGCCTGTCCCCACGAGATGCCGCCGGCTGCATTGATGCCGTCGAGCAGCTTGATCACCGGCTTCCAGTGGTGGTCTTGGCTGGAGGGGGCAAGCATGCCGTAGGTGATGGGCACGCGGGTGCGGGCGCCCAGCTCGACGATCTTGGCGACATAGGCGTCGTTTCGCTCGGCGTCACGCGAGCGCAGATCGCCGTGGTTGGCCAACTCGAAGATGCCAGCGCCCATGACGCCCATCTCGCTGACCAGCGCATCGATCTCGGACCATTCCGCCAGGCGCGAGGCAACCGGGCGGTCGTCGGCGGTCTCGTGGTTGTACGAGATGGACGTGGTGAAGCCGATGGCGCCGGCGCGCAGCGAGTCACGCAGCTGACCCAGCATCAGCGCGAGCTCGTCGTCGTTGGCACCGCGGTCGAAAGCTGCCTCGCCCATGGCCCAGGTCCGCAGCGCCGAGTGGCCCAGGTAGCCGGCGTAGTTGATGCCCTTGGGCGTGGCATCCACGAAGTCGAGGTACTCGGGGAAGGTCTCCCAGGTCCAGTCGATGCCCGCGGCCATCGCCTCAGCGGAGATGTCCTCGGCCCGCTCGAGGTTGCGTACCACGAGGTGGCGGGCGTCTGAGCGGGCAGGCGCCAGCGTGAACCCGCAATTGCCCATCACGGCGGTGGTCACGCCGTGGAAGCACGAGCTCTCCCCCATGGGGTCCCAGGCGATCTGGGCATCCATGTGGGTGTGCACGTCGATGAATCCGGGCGTCACGACGTGGCCTTCGGCGTCGACCGTGCGGTCGGCCTGGCGGCCCGCCAGCGCTGCGGGCGTCTCGCCGATCTCGGCAACGACACCGTCGCTGATGAGCACGTCGGCCCGGCGCGGCTCGGCGCCTGTTCCGTCGATCAACGTCCCGCCTGAGATCAGCAGATCACCCATGTCGTGCCCCCATTGTTTCAGCCGTCAGGTCGAGCCGTCGTGCCGGACTCAGCGTACGGCAGCGGGCACTGGCGTTTCCGACGGACCTGGCATTCCGGTGTCTGCTGCACCCTTCGACGCAGCCTCTTATGCTCGCCGCCGTGACTCTCGAAGCCGAAGCATCAGCTGTTATCGACCAACTCAACGCCTTGGGCCGGCCCACCTTCGAACAGGTCGGCCATGAACGTGCCCGCCAGGGATTCGAGGAGATGCCCCCCTCCGGGGAGCTCGTCGACGTTGCCAGCACCGAAGACCGAACGATCGCTGGCGCCGACGGCAACGACATGGCCGTACGGATCTACCGGCCCGGTGATGGTGCGGCGACCGCTGCCGACGACGCGACGCTCGGCTGCCTCGTGTACTTCCACGGCGGCGGCTGGGTCGTCGGCAGCATCGAGACACATGACCGCATTTGCCGCGCCCTCACGATGCTGGCCGGCGTGGTGACCCTGTCGGTGGATTACCGCCTCGCACCCGAGCACCCGTTCCCGGCGGCATCCGATGACTGCTGCGCTGCCACCCAGTGGGCGATCGACAACGCGGCGGAGCTGGGCATCGACCCCGCACGGGTGGCGATCGGCGGCGACAGTGCAGGCGGCAACCTGGCGGCTGCCGTGGCCCTGATGTGCCGCGACGCCGCAGCGAACGGCGAGGCCTGCGGCCAGCCGGCTTTGCAGGTGCTCATCTACCCGGTCACTGATTTCGACCGGGACACCCATTCGATGATCGCCAACGCCGAGGGCTACCTGCTGACCCGAGACACGATGTCGTGGTTCGACGATCACTACTGCCCGCCGTCGGAACGCAAGAATCCCTACGCAGCACCGCTCGCAGTCGACGACCCCTCCGGAGCAGCGCCTGCGTTCGTTATCGTGGCCGGCCACGACCCGCTGCGCGATGAAGGCGTCGAGTACGCGCAGAAGCTCGCCGACGCGAAGGTGCCCACGACGCTCATCGAGTACCCGGGCCAGTTCCACGGCTTCTTCGGCATGACCCGTTTCTTGGATCAAGCACACGAAGCCCAGGAAGTCACCGCTGTCGCTCTGCGTCGGGCACTCTCACCGACCGAACAGGAGTAATCCCGAAATGCCATTGCGAGAAAGTCATCCGGCAGGGACGCCCTCGTGGATAGATCTGTCGACGACCGACGTCGAGGGCGCGCTCGACTTCTACGCCGCGGTGCTCGGCTGGGACTACGAGCGCGACCCCACCGGTGAGATCAACTACGTCATGGCTGTCGTGGACGGGCGCCCGGCCGCCGGGGTGTTCGACATGCCGCCCGAGATGCTCAGCGAAGGCGTCCCACCCTGTTGGAACGTCTACATCACCGTGGACGATGCCGACGAGTTCGCCGGCCAGGTTGCTGCAGCCGGAGGGGCGGTCATGCGACCCGCCATCGACGTGCCCGAGCCGGGTCCGAACGCCGCCGGTCGCATGGTCATCGCCGCTGACCCGACCGGAGCGGTCTTCTGCACGTGGGCGCCGATCAGCGCGATCGGTGCGGGAATCGTCAACGCGCCAGGTGCGCTCACGTGGGCCGAAGTCGCCACACACGACGACGAGGCTGCGACGGCCTTCTACTGCGAGCTGTTCGGCTGGCAGGCCGGCGCGATGGACGAGGCACCCGACGGACCTGTGTTGTTCACACTGGATGGAGCGCCGGTTGCCAGCACCTCGATGGCACCGCTGCCTCCCGGCGTACCACCGCACTGGCGTGTCTCGCTCGGCGTGGCCGACGTTGACGCCGCCTGCGCGGCAGCGTCGGCCAACGGCGGCAACGTGATCGTGCCGCCGTTCGACTTCGGACCAGGCCGTGCGACGACCGTGGCCGATCCCGCAGGTGCCGTCTTCGACCTGGTGACCTTGCAGGATTGGCCCGCATAACTGAACACGACGCTTCAGCAGTCGAGTCGGTTGACGCAGCCATGTAAGCGATAGCCGGACCAATGGCGAGCGCACCGAACGAATCATGAGTGCGGCTTTCTGTCACACCTCCCCGGTACCTTGCGAGTTGTCCCGAGTTCGCACCTAGATCAAGACGCAGGAGGGTGATGTGAGTCCACGAATGGCTGAACCTGCCCTCAACTCCTTCGTCGCTAGCGCCCTCGGCGATCGCCTTGGCGGCTGGATCGTCTCGGCCGAGGCGACGCAGACACTGACGAAGGCGGGGCTTCGACCCGACATTGTGGTCAACACCGGTGCTGCGCCGATCGCGATCGAGACCGAGTATTACCCGGGGCCTCAAGTCGAAGATGACGCGATCTCCCGGATCGGCAAGACACTGTCGTCGACCGGACGGGTCATCGAGGTAGCGGTGGCTGCGCGGTTGCCGATCGCATTGGGCGAGATCGGGGCGGTTGAAGTTCCAGCGGCGTTGGCCGCGCGTGACGACCTGGAATGGTGTGTGTGGATCGAAGGCACCGCTGCCGTGCGCTTTCCCGAGTCTGGCTGGTTTCGCGGCAATATCAACGAACTCGCTGGATTCGTCGAAACGGTCGCCGTTTCGGAACGTCGCATCGCTGCCGCGGCTGACGCATTCCAGGCCGGTGTCTCACAAGCGGCCGTGAATCTGCGCTCAAGTCTGACGACGCGCGGTGCTCAGTCTGCTCTCAACAAGATCGCCACCGCATTGCACCAAGACGACAGCGAGCAAACAACGCTCATGGCCGTCACCGTGCTCGCCAATGCTCTGGTGTTCCAATCAGCGCTGGCGGGAGTGCACGACACGCCCTCTATCGAGGAAATGAGATCGGAGAGCGGCATCTTCACGGTTGGCGCGGTGCTCGATGCGTGGCGAGAGATCCTCAAGATCAACTACTGGCCCGTCTTCGCCATCGCCTCGCAGATTCTGCGGCCCACGCCGGAAGGCCCTGCCCAGGAGATGTTGGCCCAGTTGGCCTCGGTCGTGGCTGAGCTATCGGGTGCAGGCGCAACAACCGTGCAAGACCTCGCCGGCCAAATGTTCGGGCGACTTATCGCAGACCGTAAGTTCCTCGCGACCTTCTACACGCTGCCAGCTTCTGCTTCGCTGCTCGCAGAACTGGCGGTGAGTCAGCTGGACGCACGTGTGGACTGGGGCAATCTGCTCGCAGTCGGCCAGCTCAGAGTGGCCGACTTCGCATGCGGCACCGGCGCCCTCCTGTCAGCGGCCTACCGTCGCATTGCGTCGAGAGTGCGGCGGGCCAATCTCACCGACCGTACCGACACCTCCAAGCGGCTTCATGCGGCATTCATGGAGGACATCCTGATCGGCTGCGACATCATGCCCGCAGCTGTTCATCTGACTGCGAGCATGCTGTCAGCTGCGCACCCCGCGACGCCTTTTGGCGATACGAACATCCACCTGATGCGCTACGGCTACCCGGATGGTGACAAGTCGAAGCCCGCGTTCATCGGGTCTCTCGAGTTGCTCGGCGATGAGACCGCTCCGTCCCTCTTTGGCACGGGTCGGGTGCGCGCCGGGGGCAAAGGCGACATCGAGGACACGCAATCGGGCAGTGCGGATTTTGTCATCGACGACTCCACGATCGATCTCGCGATCCAAAACCCGCCCTTTACTCGGCCCAATGGCCCAGAAGCGGAGAAGTTGGGCGTTCCGATTCCCTCCTTCGCTGGGTTCGATACCGACGACGACGAGCAGCAGGCCATGACAGATCGGCTCAAGAAGCTCTATGCGCGTCTGCCCGACGCGGCAGGTCGTGGTCACGCCGGTCTTGCGACGAACTTCGTCGACCTAGCCCACATGAAACTCCGCGCCGGAGGCGTACTCGCTCTGGTACTTCCCGCCACGGTTGTCTCGGGCAAGTCCTGGGAGATGACGCGGCGCCTGCTGGCGCGCGCCTACGAGGACATCGTCATCGTCACGCTGGCAACGAGTGGGAGCTCCAACCGCTCATTCTCGGCCGATACTGGTATGGCCGAAGCGCTCGTGATTGCTACCAAGCGGGAGAGCGAACTCCCAGCCGACGGCATTCTTGATCAAGAAGTTTCTTGGATCAGTCTGTCGAGGTGCCCTGAGAACCCCGCGGAAGCAGTGTCGATCGCTCGCGCCGTGTGCAATCGACGCGCCATGCCTTCCGGGTTTCTTCGAGTTGGTGATTCTGAGATTGGATGTCACATCCGCGCACCCCTTAGCGAAGGCGGCTGCGCGCACGC
This sequence comes from Acidimicrobiaceae bacterium, assembly GCA_026713105.1. GTDB lineage: Bacteria > Actinomycetota > Acidimicrobiia > Acidimicrobiales > Poriferisodalaceae > Poriferisodalis. The sequence goes on along the minus strand of JAPOPC010000117.1, from coordinate 4,876 downwards.
TCGGGAGCCCACTGTTGTCGCGGCGGCAAGTCTGCTCCGCAGCGGGATTCTCTCATTGCCAAGAATTGGCGCTATTCATGCCCCGCTTACCAGACTCGGAGAGTTGGGTGCCTCCGGGCCTCATCACGGCATATTTGCAAACAAGCAGGTACTCACGGATAAGGACGGCAAGCGTCGTCGTGATGAGGCAGGCGGGCTCGTCTACAACGGACTCTGCGACGTTTCTCGAGAGCTCGTACCCGGGGAATCTGTGGACTACCCATCACTCTGGGCGCACGATGCAGCTTCAGGACGCGAGTCCGCACTCGAAGTCCTGCCGGACCGCGACCTGCGCCCATGGCCTGCCCACGTCAGCCGTATGCGCAAGTACTGGGGAACTGCAACGCGCCTGCACTACAACCGCGACTTTCAGCTGAACAGCCAGTCACTCGCAGCGTGTGTGACACCCAAGCCATGCATTGGTGGGCGGGCTTGGCCCTCTTTCGTCGCGGTGAAGACGGACTGGGAGCTCGCGCTTGCACTCTGGGCCAACACCACGCCGGGACTCATCGGCCATTGGTGGGTAGGAACGCGCCAGCAAGGCGGTGGTGGCCGCGCCAGTGTGAGTGTCGGCCTTATTCCCGAGCTACCAGCACTCAATTGCCCCGTGCTGACGGAGCAGCAGTTGGCGAGACTCAACGCTCTCTTTGCGGATTTCAGACTGCGCGAGATGCTGCCCGCTAACGAGGCGTGGCGTGACGGGGCTCGTCAAGCTCTTGACGAGGCCATCCTGTGCGATGTCTTGAGCCTTCACGAAGCCTCGGGCATCGGTAGAAGCGAATTCTTAGAGTCGCTCGATGTCCTGCGACGAGAGTGGTGCCAGGAGCCTTCCGTCCACGGCGGACAGCCCACAGCCCCACAAATCGAGACATGACAACACTCCGGACCGGCGCATTGGTCGTCGCTGAGCATGCGCTGTTTCTGGACAGACTTCCATAGTCTGATGTCGTGGCGCTTCGCTCACAGCTCTTTGATGTGCTTCAGCGGGAGTGGGAAGGCATCGATCAGTTAGACCGGGACCGGCGAGCACTTGCCTTCTGTGAGGCACTCGTCACTGCCACTGGTCCATCCCTGGTGCTCGTAAATGGCGAATGGGGCGCTGGCAAAACATTCTTCCTCGAACGGTGCGCCGAAATCCTCAGGTCTGCGCGCCATCCGAAGCCGCGTGTAATCGAGTTCAACGCTTGGCGCCAGAGCCACTTCAAGGACCCGTTGCTAGATGTCGGTTCGCGTGAGGTTGTGTGCGCGTGATGCGGGTGGGCCGCCGACGGCGGTGTGGTGTCGGTGGCAGTTGTAGTCGTGGATCCAACGCTGGAGGCGGACCCTTCGGTCGGTCTCTGATTTGAACTTGCGGGCGTAGAGGAACTCGTCGGCCAGGGTGCGGTTGAAGCGCTCTGCTTTGCCGATGCTCCTATGTCTGTCAATCGGAGATTTGGTCGAGGTGTTGTTGGTAGCGCTCGGCGAGTTCGCGGTTGTGGTAGCGGCTGCGTTCGAGTTCTGAGATGCGGCTGGTGTAGGTGTTGAGGGCTTGGGCGCTGTCGGCGATGGTGAGGCCGTGTCGGATGCGTTGGCGTCGCAGGTCGGCGCCGTGTGGGACCTGGGGCGGGTCGGTGAGCAGCCGATAGATCTCGCGTGCGATGTGGCGCTTGAGGCAGCGGATGATCTCGCGGCGGGTCTTGCCCTCGGCTTGGCGGCGTTGGGCGTAGTCGATGGTGCGCTGGTCGGAGCGCAGCCGGGTGGTGGCGATGCGCCACAGGGCGTTGTTGGCTTGACGGTTGCCGCCGCGGTTGAGGCGGTGGCGGATGGTGGATCCCGACGAGGCCTGCGTGGGGCTGGCACCGCACAGCGCAGCGAACGACGCCTCGCTGCGCATCCGGGAGGGGTTATCCCCGGCGGCGACGAGCAAGGCTGAAGCGACATCGGCGCCGACGCCGACTGCTCCCAACAGCGCCGGGTTGGCTTGGTGACACAGCGCTAGCAGCTCGGCGTCGAGGCCGTCGATCTCTGCGGTGAGGGACCTGCAGCGGGTCGCCAGCGCCCGCATGGCCTGCTTGGCAGCACGGACGGCGGGATCGTCGGCGACGGCGGGCCGCCAGCGGGCACAGACTTGGACCATCTCAGTAGTGCTGAGCCCCCGCAGCCGGGCTCTGAACCGCTCAGGGGCGGTCACCGCGACAGCGTTGAGCTGGTTGGCGGCAACGGTGCGGGCCTTGACCGCTGAGCGGCGGGCGACACTCAGGGTGCGGATCGCCTCGACGCATCCGTCACCAGACTTGGGCACCCCAACGGCGTCGCCGTTGAGCGCGGCGCGTGCAGCGGCCTCAGCATCGACGATGTCGGACTTGCCCTGACGGCGGCGTGCCTGGCGGTTCGGCCGGTTCACCTCGACCGTCTCGATGCCGGCCGCGGCGAGGTGACGGGTCAGACCCGCCCCATAGGAGCCGGTGCCCTCGACGCCGACACGGCACACAGTGCCCCAACGGCCCAGCCAGCACACGAGCTGCTCATAGCCGCAGCCATCAGCAGCGAACTGCGCGGTGCCCAACAAGCGACCCGCGGAGTCCACCGCGGCCACCACATGGGCCTGCTTGTGCGTGTCGACCCCGCCGAATACCTCGGCTCGGTGTGATGTCATGATGATGCCTCCTCGGCAATCGCTCCGATACGGGCACCACCGGCCGCGACGGCGGACAGAACACTCACGGTGCTGGCTTCAAGGCTCCTATCAAGTCACGTCCGCCCGACCGGTCGGTGCGCGCCCCAGCCGGCGACGAGCCGACAGATCGGCAACAAGGCACCAAGCCAGTTCGTCTGCGAGTCAGACCCGCCGCTAGCTGAGAACCCGACCAGTATGAGTGTTCGTCTGGGGCCGGTAGGGCTGGGTGCGGCGGTGTTTGATGCGGCGCTCGGCGAGCAGATCGGCGAACTTCGTCGAGGTGAAGTTCGCGCCGTTGTCTGTGAGGACTTCGTCGACGGCCATGTTGTTGGACCAGAACCAGTCCTGGGCTCGCCGCCAGAACCCCAACAACGTGTCGGCCTTCTCATTGTCGAGCGCTTCGACGTACGCGACGCGGGAGTAGTCGTCGATCGCTACGTGGATGAACGTGTAGCCGCGGCGTTTGCGCCGCCGCCGCTTGGTCTTGGGCGAGCCGCGGCCATGCACCCGCCAGCCCCCACCAGGCGGGACCTTGCCGACCTTCTTGACGTCGAGGTGCACCAGCTCGCCGGGCGCCGACCGCTCGTAGCGTCGGATCACCTGGCCCGTGGGGCGGTCCATCCACGACAGCCGGTTCAGCCCGTGACGCTTGAGGACCCGCCAGATGGTCGCCTGGGGCACCCCGGTGCGCACAGACAGATACGCCGGGCCTCGCTTGGTGCTGCGACGCAGCCGGCAGATCCGCTCCTCCAGCTTCGGCGATGTGCGCCTCGGGGAGCGATGGGGCCGGCTGGAACGATCCCGAAGCCCCGCCTCGCCCTCAGCGCACCAGCGATGCCACCACTTCGCGACCGTGCCCCTCGAAAGATGCATCTGGCGGGCCACCTCGGCCTGGGTCGTTCCCGCCTCGATCCGCTCGACCAAGATCAGCCGCCCAGCGGGCGTCAAGCGAGCATTAGCGTGAGACATTGAGCCTCCTTGTGCGTTCGTGGTTGTTCTCGCAAACACCACGCTCGCACAGGAGGCTCAACCCATCACCCTGCTACCAACCTCTATGTCCAGAACAGCTAGATCTGACGCATTGCTTGACGGCGCGTCTCGACAAGACCCCAAAACGCTCGCTGCGCGAAGTTGCAGAGACGGCCGCTCGCACCATGGGCATGAGCGTCAACGACGAGATTGCCCGAAGGACATTGGGCTTCTTGGACATCAGGCACTTTCGCCGCGCAAACAAGAACCGGTGGGAAATCGCCGAGGAAACGCTGCAAGAGTTCCAGCGACGGCTTTCAGAGGAGGCCAAACGGCGCAGGATCGTTCTCTTGATCGACGAAGTGGATCGTTGCGAGCCCTCGCACGCGCTGCAAGTCATCGAGACGGCGCGTCACGTTTTCTACGTACCAAACGTCAAACTCGTCATCGCAGTCAATCAGAACTCTCTTGAGCACTCGATCCGAGACACCTATGGGCCGGGCTACGACGCGGAGCGATACCTCAGGCGCTTCATAGACACGACTTACCAGCTGCTTGACCCACCCGCGAACGTCGTGGCCGGCTACATCGACGAGCGCCTGTCTGAGGCCGAGCGACTTCCGTCCGAGCTATTTGACAGCAGTTGTCAGGCGTCGAAACTGCTCTCGCTCGCGATCCTCTCACCGGCGCGCAGCATCCGCGATGTCGACATCGCGGTACGGCTCATGGAACAAGTGCTCGTAGACATTCGGGCACAGCACGAACGCCTCGTCGAGAACGGATCGTCGCTCAAGTTGACTCAGACGATCGACTTCGTTGCCTTGGTCATCGCTCTGCGGCTCTCACTGCCGGATTCGTATCGGGTCTTGGTGCAGTCGCCCACCGACGGACTTCGTGCGTGGGAGCAATTCAGAAACAAGCTCGGCTACCATTTCGACCGCAAACACATCGACTCAAAGGGGCTCTTCGCGCTTTAGCGTGGGGTGAGGGTGTCGAGCAGGCTCCAGTCGGGTTTGCCGGCGTACAGCAGCACGCGGGTGCGGTAGTGGTCGAAGTTGGTGATCCCGAACGACACTCGCTTGATCAGTTTCGCGAGATTGTTGGCTGCCTCGGTCGGCCCGTTCGTGACCCGTGAGCGGTGCCAGTTCGTGATCGGGGTGCGCCAGGTGCGAAGCGTGCGGCCGAGCTTGTTCAGCTCCGGCGAGTACGTGT
>JAPOPC010000104.1 GCA_026713105.1 Acidimicrobiaceae bacterium | reverse complement strand
GGCGGCCGGAGATCATGACGAATTCCCGCGTCGCTTCGCTCCAACAGGTGATCGGTTTGCGCCGGAACGGGTGATCGGTTTGCGCCGGAACGGGTGATCGGTTTGCACCGGAACAGGTGATCGATTTCACCGGAATGCCCATTCAGGCTCGCTAAGCCCCAAGCCGTGCCCAGGAACTGCTCGAGCGCAATTGCGACGAGCATGCCGGTTGCGATGCCGATTCCGGCCGACCGTGCGGTGAACACCCGCAAAGGGGGCATCGGTCCACGCTCGCCGGGCGGTGGGGCCTCGCGATACCGGCCCGGGTCGGTCGCGGCATCGCCGTCGTCGAGATACGCCAGCGTCATCATGATGCCGCTGAGGAGGTATGCGGCCCACGCGGTGCTGCCGATCAGCAGGGTGAGCGGGACCCGGTTGAACAGCTCGATTTCGACGATGTCGCCCACAAAGAACATCGGTAGCGCCATGACGGCGATGGCGAGCAGCCGGACGCCAAAGCCGGGCCGGCGCTGGTGCGCCTTCTCTATCAGGAACGCGAACCTGCCGTCGCGCGTGCAGATGGAAATCGCCAGCGCGAGCGCGCCGGCGGCGAAGCCATTCAGGATGGCCAGCTCCCAGGCCGCGTTGAAGGAGTGTCCGAACCCTCCGGCGACGAGCACACCGACGGCGATGCCGATTCCTGTCGAACGCGGCGTGAACACTCGTAGCGTGGACAATGGTTCAATCCCCGTAGAGCGCCGAACGGCGCTGATCAGAAGAAGGACTCGGCCTGAGACCTCGGCTGCTCATGAAGCTGTAGAGCGCGGTACGGGCGCGCCTTGGCGAGGCCCTCGCGCGTGCGCTCGGAGATCAAGAACCCGAAGATTCGCCCATCCGAACGTCTACGCGCTCCGCCTCCGCTGCGTCCGTCATCGCCTGATTGTAAGAGGTCTGCGCGTCGTATCCCACGCGGCCGCCGTTTGGCGCGTTCGAGGCTGCCGCGGCCGCCTCTCTCGCTCTCGAAGTCGGGCTGGAGTGCGCTCGGCACCGACGAAATGGACGAGAGCAGGGGTTTCGTCAGTCTGATCGGTGCCGATCGGCCGTGATCCGCCCTGGGCCGGCGCACCCGGCCCTGGCTCGGGACGGGTGGGCGGGAGGTATGGCGGGGCAGTTGGTGGGCAGACGACAGCCCGGCCCCGCGCCCCTTATTGGCCGATCTGGTCGGTCCGCTGCCGATTCGGGAGATCTGAGCGATTTCGTGGCTCTCGGGCCGACGTCGATCACGCCTGGGGGCCCGTCAATCCGTTCGTCTGAAGGCCCGCTGGCGCTCAGCAACGTCTCACGAGTGCCCGACTGCTTCAGCACGCTGACGCAAGAGAGCACGCTTGCGCAACGACGCACGCTACGATTTGGGAGTACCTGCAGTTAACCCCACCGGTGCAGAGGAACAGGACCCGATGCGGCAACCGCCACTGATCGAGTTGGGCACGGCGTTGGCTTGGCTGGTGGCCGTTTCCGTCGTGGGCGCCCTCATGGTGGCGCTCGCCGCCGCAGAGTCCAAGCGCCCGTCGCAGAACATGTCACGGCGCCCCTGGGATGCCGTGATCCTCCTCGCGGTCCTGGCCGTTTCCGTGGCTGACCTTCCCGGATGGGTTGGCTTCGTCGTGGCCGCCGGCGGGCTTCTGGCGGCGCTTGCACGTGGTCTGGAAGCCGGGAGCGCCGGGCGACAAGTCCAGCAGACCCGCCGCCGCCGCGAGCTGGGCGGGCCGCGCGGGTAGCCGGTCCCGGCCCGCCGTTTTCGCGCGGCGACCTTTCCTGAACGGGCAGGGTTCGCTGTCTCAGCATATCCCATAACGTCCTTTATGGGCTCCTACACCACCCCGCCGGCCGACTTGCATTCTGTACGACCGTCTACTAACGTGTAGAAGCAGCCGAGCATGCCCGACTTCCTCCCCAACTCGCACTCGGAGCAGCAAATGCAGGCGAAAGGCGCGCCCGGTGCCCGCTAGGCCGCGGTGGCTGCTCGCCGTCCCGGACGCCATCCGGCAGCTCGAGGCCCTGGACCGGGAGCTGCTCACGCGTCGCGACATCGAGCAGCTGTTCGGGGTCTCGCGGGCGCGGGCGGCGCAGCTGATGCACACGTTCGGCGCCGATCTGACCGGGTATGCGCGGACGCTCCCGCGCACGCGGCTGCTGCAGCAGCTGCGGACGTACCGGGAGGGCACGGAGTTCCGCGTAGAGCAGGTCCGGCGCGCGCATCTGCTGTCCGAGCTGCGGAAGGCGCGGCTGACCGGCATTCGGGTGACGGTTCCGGTCGAAGCACTCGAGGGGCGTCTATCGGGCCTTCCGGTGGGCGTGGTGGTCGAGCGCGACCGGATCGAGGTGCGCTACGCGGGCGCGAAGGAGGCCGTGGTGAAGCTGGTGGCGCTGGCGCAGGCGCTGAACCACGACTACGAGCGGTTCGAAGCGCTCGTGGCGGGGGAGGGAACATCGGGATGAGCGAGGCCCTGGTTGAGGCGGCCACCCGTCCGTCCATCGCGCGCACCGGGTCGGCGGCCATGGCGCTGCCGGCGGTGATCGTGGATGCGGGTCCGGTGGCCGTCGAGCGGTTCCTGGAGTTCTTCGCGGGCTCGATCGCCAACGGGCGGACGCGGGCGGCGTACGGGCGGGCCGTGGGGAGGTTCCTGTCGTGGTGTGCGGCTCGGGGCCTGGGCTTGCGGGCGATCGCGCCGCTGCACGTGGCGGCCTACATCCGCACGCATCCGGGGTCGGCGCCGACGGTCAAGCAGCACCTGGCCGCCATCCGGGTGCTGTGCGACTGGCTCGTCGTCCACCAGGTGCTGCCGGTGAATCCGGCCGCGGCGGTGCGGGGCCCGAAGCACGTGGTGACCAAGGGGGCGACGCCGGTGCTGACGCCGGCCGAGACGCGGGCGTTGCTCGACGGGATCGACGCGGGGTCGCTGGTCGGTCTTCGTGACCGTGCGCTGTTGAGCGTGATGGTGTACAGCTTCGCGCGGGTGAGCGCGGTCGTGGGGATGCGGCGGCAGGACTATTTCCTGCAGGGGACGCGTGGGTGGCTGCGGCTGCACGAGAAGGGCGGCAAGCGGCACGACGTGCCGGCCCATCACCGCGCCGAGGCCGCCGTGGATGCGTATCTGGTCGCCGGCGAGGTCGAGGACGCGAAGGCGCCGTTGTTTCAGAGCGTCGACCGGTCGGGCTGCCTGAGCGGCCGGTCGCTGACGCGGCGCGGGGTGCTGGCGATGATCAAGCGTCGTGCGGCGGCCGCGGGTCTGCCGACGTCGACGTGCTGCCACACGTTCCGGGCGACGGGCATCACGGCGTATCTGTCGAACGGGGGTACGCTCGAGCACGCCCAACAGATAGCCGGCCATGCGTCGCCGAGGACGACGAAGCTGTACGACCGGACGGCGGACACGGTCACGCTCGACGAGATCGAACGTATCGTGATCTGACGGGACGCGAACGAGCCCGGCATGGGTGGCACGCTGCTCGGTTCGACGTGGCTTGTTCCCCGCCGGGCACGCTACGCGTCGGCCGCGCTGCAGAGGCTCAACCACTTCCAGGCCTCGAATCGGTTCTACGCCGCCAACCGGGAGCTTGCCTGCGGGCGGTCGAACGCGGCGACCAAACTTGTCGAACAGCTCTGGAAAAAGGACAGTCTGTGATAAGGTGTCGGGTGTTACGCAAGGGCCTCCGTGGTGGTGTAAACGTCTTGAGGCTTTGTGTCTCTGCCCCACTCAGGACGTCATGCATGATCCCGGGCTCTAACGCCACGAAGTCGAAACCGCCGCCGCCGGAAGCTGAGCTGGTCCCAGACATGACACTCGACGAGCTGGTCGCGAGCGTGGTCAGAAGAGCCCGCCTACCGACAGGCATAACACTCGACGAGTTGGTCGCAAGCGTGCTCAGAAAAGTCGGCCTACCGCCAGTCAGAAGAAGAGCGCCCCGACCGGAGGGGTCAATGAACTTCAACGCACTACCACGGTACTATCATGAGTACGTCTTTCGTCGCCGCAAAGCCGAGACGCGCCAGCGGCAACAGCTCGTCGCTGGCAACGACAAGTCCAAATTCAAACATGAACTGTTCTGGGCCGGGTTGGGAGGAATGTTACTCGTCAACGCTGTAGGTGCGGGTGTGTTTTGGGTGCTCGCGGGGATATTCGGTCAAAGCACGGCAAGCACGGTACTAAAGACTTTGGTGACTCTCGGGGCAGTGCCGGCGCTCATGGTAGTCAGCCGCAGTTTCGGCCAGGAAGTTGGGTTGGGAATGTTCGCCGGGCTGGTGGCAACCTTGATCACGATCTGGTTCTGGCTCGGGTAAAAGGATCACCAGCGACGAGTTCCCCGGCGAGCGGCTCATCGTGTGCCGCAATCCGCTGCTGGTTGCTGGCGGCCACCGAGAAGGAGCTCGCACCCCATCGCCGCCGCGACCCGGTGCGAGACCCAACCGCTGCGGCGCGGCGGCCATCGGCATCCGCGTCGGAAAGGTGATCAACCGCTACAAAATGGCGAAGCACTTCGTGACCGACATCACCGACGAGAGCTTCACGTTTCGTCGCAACGACGACAACGCGGGCGGCCGAGCAACAGCTCGACGGCATCTACATCGTCCGGTCCAACGTCGAGCCGGAGCGGTTCGATGCCGGCGCAGACGGTCCGCGCCTACAAGGACCTGTCGAAGTCTGGAGAACGGGACGGACCGCCTCGAGCGACGTTCTTCCCGGCCGCCGGTCGCGGCGAAGCCCTCAACCTGGGTTGTTTTGCGGGAGGGGGCGAAATCCTACGCTAAGGTTGAGCACGTGCTCTGCCGCTGGTGAGGTCGGCTTGGGATTCCCGGATCAAGAGGCGATCCGGCACTTCCTCGAGGATGGCGAGGCGCTGGCTGCGCACGTCCTGCTGCGCGGTCGAAACCCTCAGGTAGGCGACGGTTCTCACGGCCTGTCCACGGAACGCAGCCTCGGCTATTGTATCGGACGGTTATAGAACATGGAACGCGTCGTGTTCCATGCTGCTGAAGTGTTCGGTCAGAACGCCCGTTTCTTCCTGACAGAACCGCGCCGGTTTCCCGCCGCCGCCGGTCCTTCCGCGCCCGGCGGCCGGCTCGGGAGCCACTCGGGGGCTTGCGCTGAGTCCTTGGAGTGTATTTCCGCACGAATGTTGTCGGTACCCTGCTCACGACCGACTACGAACGATTCGAGGCGCTCGTCGGCGGGGGAGAGGCGGTAGGAGGTAAGGGAGAGGTCCTGCCGACCTGATGGCGGACACGTCGACGGCCATCGTGTTCAACTATCTCGACCGCCCCGACCTACACGTTCCGGCCAATGTCGTCTCCAACAACCACTTCGACGAGGACGGGCTCGTCGGCATCTACGCGTTGCTGGAGCCCGAGGTCGCGGCGTCTCGCTGGGCATTCCGGTGAAACCGATCACCTGTTCCGGCGCAAATCGATCACCTGTTCCGGCGCAAATCGATCACCCGTTCCGGTGAAACCGATCACCTGTTCCGGCGCAAACCGATCACCTGTTGGAGCGAAGCGACGCGG
>JAPOPC010000113.1 GCA_026713105.1 Acidimicrobiaceae bacterium | reverse complement strand
CGGTTGCGGGCTGAGATCAGCAGCCCGGCGCGCAGGTTCTCGTCTGGCATGACGGCCGCGGTGATGAGCCGACGCGTTCGCATCGCGCGCTGTATCTGGGCATCTTCGATTTCTTCGCTTCGGGATCGGGCGGGTATCGGGTTCATGGTTCCTCGCTGTTCGGGTCGGTAGGCGGTCGGGTGCGCTGTTCGGCGGCTGCGAGCGCTGCGCGGGCGCGTGCGAGGCGGTCGCGGCAGGACTGCTCCGGGGCAGTGTCGATGGTCGGATCGGCCGGCGCCGGACTCAGGTAGTCGGGCCACGGCTTGCCGCGTGGTGACGGTCGGCGGGGGCTCATGGCGAAGCCTCCGCGTCGTGGCAGCGGGCGCACGTACCGACCGCTGCGAGCTCGCCGGGTGGACCTTCCGCGGCGAAGTCAGACGCACAACAGTCACGGATGCCACTTCGTCGCTGAGCCGGCCGCGGGCAGGTTCAGCCTCGATGCCTTTCTGACCCGAATTTGACGGGTGTTTCGCACTCATGATGGTGGCTGTGCGAGGGGGCGCGGTGGATTGGTGTTTCCACTGCATCTGGGTCGGCCGGCCGGCGGGGGTGTCAGCCGATGCGGGCTTTGTCCCAACCGGGCCAACCGGAATGCCCAAAAGACGACTCGCGGCATTCTCGTGAATAATCAGGGCTAGAGGCCATGAAGAACCAATGGCGATGCCTCTACGGCTACCCGAGCTATTGCCAGTGAGGGGTAGGCTTAGACCATGACAGCGACACGACTGCAGGTCAGCAGCAGAGCCCGCCACGGCATTTTCGTCTACGTCACATCCGTCGCGTTCATCTTGGGTTTTCAGCTGACAGGGTGGAATCCGATTCCGAACTTGGCGACGGCGCTCGTGATACTGGCGCTCCTGCTCATACTGCGCCTTCGACGGCTAATCAAGAGGCGCGAAAATGCATCGCAGCGGCGCAGCCTGTCATTGACTGAGCAAGCCTGACCGTCTACTTCCGAGGTCCCGTCGATGCCGTTCGAGTCGGCGGGACCTTGCGCGTCGGCGGAGGGTCGGTCGACAAGCCGAGACGGCGCAGCTCGGCGAGTTCACGCACCTCGACTAACAGGTCTGCAACGAACTGGGCAGCGGGTGCCTCGGGAACGGAAACGTGTGTTTGATACTGATGTATCAGTTATGACCCTGATACCGGCAGATCGGGCCTTATACTGCGCTGAGGAGTTGAGGGGGTAACCCGAAGTTGTGGCTGCATCAAATAGGTCGATACGTGCTCGCGGCGGCCGTGAACTCTTGGCTTACACTGCGCTGATCTTCACCACCCTGGTGTGGTGGCCACTCCTTGGTGGCTGGATCGCAACACTCGTTATGGTCGCTTGGCTGGGTGTATGGCTTCCGGTGTATGTCGTATGGCATCGTCGCCGCAGCCGCTCGCTGATTGAGCGAAACTGACCACCTACTGCCAAGGTCCGGCCGATATCGTTCCACATCGGAGGGACCTTACGCATCTGCGAACGGATGCTCCAGCGCGCGCTACCTTTCTCGCGGCCAAGAGCAGGGAGGCAAGCGCAATGTCACGAGCAAGCAAATCGCGAAGGCTCCTATTATTCCGGTGTCTGAAGCGGGAATCGTGGCTGAGCCCGGGGAATCGCTTTCGATACTTCTTGCACGCATAAAGCAGGCGGTGCACGAATACTTATCAGACTCTAGATCCCTGCTGCCACATCATGTCCGTTCCACTGGAACGGCAACCACCAGTTTTCGGGAACCAGCACGCGCGTCACCGCTGATCCCGCTACAGGCGAGTCAAGCAATATGCTCTACAGACCTCGATTATTCATGAGAATACTGCCGGTAGTCTTTTGGGCGTATTCTGTGCCTTTATTGGGGTCAGCTCGATTGTTTGTGTAACCGGCCGTGAAGGTATTCATCGAATGTGGTCGGCGATCCGGTCGCCGTTGTCGACAGTCAAGGTGTTGAGGATTGCCTTCCAGCCGTTGGTCTTCCCGGTCACGTTGGTTCGTTTCCGGCGTCGAGCCGTGGCGACCAGGCAGAGGACTTTCATCGCGACTTGTCCGTTGCGAAAGCGCTCTTAATACCGCGCTGCCAGCCGGAAGCAGGCGTGCACGAAGCGATGTTACGGCCAGTGTCGCTCATGCCGAGTGCTGCTCCATTCTCGCCGCAACCCACGACTGCGCGGTGGGATATGCAAACGAGAGGGTGTCCCGCGTAGTCATGACGACCATGCCAGCGCGTTCGAGGCGGCGCCGATACACATGTGCGTAGCTGGCCGAGACGCCCATCCGTCGGGCGACCTCGGCGAGCGGGGACTCGCTGGCGTCATCGGTCATCGCGTGCAGAAAACGCCGGTCGGTCTTGGAGAGTCCGTTCCATGTCGGACCGAGGACCAGGCGGCCGATTCTGCTTGCGGCTCGTTCGACACCATCGGTGACCTCCGCCAGGCTGATTCCCGCAGCCGGGTCGGCGGCGGCCTTCCATGTATAGAAGCCGACGAGCTGCACCATGAACGGGTAGCCGTTGGCGGCCTCGACGGCTCGGTCAAGAGCATGGGAATCGATGGCCGCGTTGGATTGCGTTATCGGAACTTCCAAGGCGCTGCGGGTGGCCGCGGCGTCGAGCAGGCCGATGTCGTAACGGGAGCACCGTTGCAGGAACGTGGCGAAGGTGCCTGTGAGGAGTTCGTCTTCGAGGTACGGCAGTGCTGCACCGGCGAAGGCGATGGGCGAACCCTCGCGGCGAGTCACATGCTGAAGGATTCCGCCGAATTCGCGTACTTCGTCCATGTCGGCGCCGTGCAACTCGTCGATGGTGATGAGCAGGCCGGTGCCGGATTGCGCGAGGCGGTCGCCGAGGCCGGTGAGGATGGCGCGGAGGTCTTGGGGGACATGCGGCTGTTCGTGCTGCTCAAAAGCGATGCCGACCCCGGCGGCTTGCACGCCGCTGACCCGGCGCGAAGGCTCTTGATCGAGCGCAGCGAGCAATCGTGCGCCTTGATCTCGCACCCGTGCGATCAGGCCGTTCGGGCTGCCCTGCTCAGAGATCACCAGCCAGCCTCGTTCGCGGACCCTGTCCTCGGCGGCATTGAGGATCGCTGTCTTGCCGGTGCCGCGTACGCCAATGAGCAGAACGGTGTAGTCCGGGTGGGTGGTTCCAGTCTCGAACGCTTCGTCGAGACTCTCCAAGAGGTCGTCGCGCCCTGCCAGCGTGGGCGGCGAGGCCCCAAAGGTCGGCGAGAATGGGTTGTTTCTTGCCACGGTTTCAGCGTATCCGGGACGGCTGCGGGAATTTTTGTGAGATTTGTAACTTTTGTAGCTTTTGCGTGGTTTGTGACCCTTGCTGCCGAAGGGCGGCGGTCAGGCGATCGTGCGCAGCGGGATCTGCACGACCGCCTCTGACCCCGGCGGCGGAATCCGACGCCGAACCTCGAAAGTGCCGCCAAGGTCGGACCCGCACAGCGCCCGGACAATCGAGGTGCCCAGCCCGCCTGAGCGCTGGGAGTCGTAACCCTCTGGAATGCCGATGCCGTCGTCGCGCACGACCATGGACAGCAGATCGGTCGACGGCCGGGAGATCTCGACCTCGACGCGGCCGATGGGGCTCTCGTCAAGCCCGGGCGCTGCCTCGTGGGTCTGGTCTTCGATCTCCCACAGCCGGGGAAACGCATGGTCGACAGCGTTCTGCAACAGCTCGTTGAGCACCACTGCGAGCGAGGTCGCAGTCTGCGATCGCAGCATCCCCGCTTCGCAGGAGACGGTGAAGTCGATGGGCCGTTCCGGGAACGTGATGCTCTGGCGCATCGTCTCGGTCAGCGTCTCGGCCACGTCGCAGAAATCGACATCGTCGGTCGTCTCGGCCGACAGCGTCTGATGCACGAGTGCGATGGCCCGGATGCGACGCACAGCCTCATCGAGGGCCCGGTTCGCTTCGCGGGACTCCAGGCGACGGGCTTGGATGCGCAGCAGCGATGAGACCGTCTGCAGGTTGTTCGTCACCCGGTGGTGAATCTCACGGATGGTGGCGTCCTTGGAGATGAGCAACCGGTCGCGGCGTCGCAACTCGGTGACGTCGCGCAGCAGCACCAGGGCATTGCCCACCGGGGTGTCGGTGAGCGGCAGCGCCTGCAGCTGCACCGTCACCGACTGGTGCTCGACCTCGCCCACCACCGGAATGCCGCCGCTGATCGCCCGTCCCACCACGTCGGGTCCCAGGTCCAGGTCGCGGACGCGGCGACCTTGCACGTTGCCGCCGACGCCGATGCGGTGCAGCGCGCTGACAGCATTCGGCGACGCGAATCCGATACGCGTCGTCTCGTCGGTGAGGAACAACCCGTCGCCGACCCGCGGCGCCTCCTCGTCGGTGATGTCGGCACCCCGATACGGAAACGAACCTGCTGCGACCATGCGCGCCAAGCGGCCAAACGTTGCGATGTAGGTCCGCTCGAGCTCGCCGGGATCTCGGATGTCGGTGAAGCGCGGCGTCACTTCGCTGCTCATCACGGCAATTGTCACGCCGTCGAACGTCACTGGCACCGCGGTGATGCGAGCCCGTCGGTCGCCGGGCACGCGCAAACCCTCACCCGTGACGATTACCCCCCGCGCGAAGGCCTCCGACACCAATGGCCGTTCGCTCGCAGCAACACACAGGCCGATGTGATCGTCGCGGTACAGCGTGCGTCCGGTCGTCGGCCGGATCTGGCCGATCACCGTCAGCGGAGTCTCTTTGCCGAGACGACGCCACGGCCGGGGCGCGCCGTCCTCATCGTTCGAGTCAGGGCTCGCGACCTCGTCAGGCAGCTCGTCCAGCGCCGTCACCTGGCCGGGCACGAACAGCAGCAAGTCGGAGAATGACAGGTCAGCCAGCAACGACCACCACGCCATGAGATGCCGAAGATGCCGACGCGGTCCGTCAGCAGAGTTATCGCGCTCGCTGGCTGTGGGCAGCGGCCGGTCGGCGGGCGCCCGCATTCGATGATCAGTCCGCTGCGAAGCCAATGCGCCGATCGCCAGCCGGACCCAACTCAAGGAAGGCGAGCTTGTCGATGGGCACGCCGACCCGGCGCCCGCTGCGATCGGTCAGCCACAGCACCGACGAATCTCCGGCCAGCGCGCCTTCAAGAGATGCCGCTGCATCTTCAGCAGCATCATCTTCGATCTCGACGCTGAGTTCGCGACCACCATGCGTGATGCCGATCCGGATGTCCATGGCCGCAGGCTACCGGTGGTGCCCGCGTCGTCTGCCGGATCTCGGCGAGTTCGCAGCGGGCTCAATGGCTCGATACACACGAACATTTGTTGTTGCAACGTTCGTTCGACGTATGTATGTTGTGCTCGATGAATGAACAAATGTACGAATCTGAATCGAAACGCGTTATCTCTTACGCCCGAGTTTCCACAGGCTCACAGGCCGCGTCGGGCCTGGGCATCGAGGCGCAGCACCGAGCCGTCGGGTTCGCTGCAGTTGGGCGGGGCTGGCAGATCGTCGACTACTGCACCGACGACGCCGTGTCGGCCACCATCGAGCCGCACCGGCGACCGCAGCTGTCGGCTGCGCTCGCACGACTCGATGCCGGTGAAGCCGATGTGATTGTGGCGGTGCGTCTCGATCGCTTCGCTCGTTCAATACGCGACTTGCAGACCTTGCTGGATCTCTCGGCCGAAGGCGGTTGGGAATTCGTCGGTCTCGACGTGCCCATCAACTCCGATGTGCCGACGGGCTCATTCCTGAGAACAGTCGTCGGCGCATTCAACGAACTTGAGCGCGCGCTCACCAGCGAGCGCACTCGAGCAGCTCTGGCGGTCGCAAGAAGCCGGGGCAAACGGCTCGGACCCCCGAGCCGGCAGTCCCAGGAGGCCAAGGAACTCGCCGTGACGATGAGCGCGGACGGAATGAGCCTGCGCAAGATCGCCGGAGCGCTCACCGAGTCCGGAATTCATACCGCCACCGGCAAAAGCATCTGGACCCACTCCAGCGTCCAAGGCCTGCTGCGCACCGCCCGCCTCGACCGGGAAGCCGAAGCCAACGCCGCCCGCTACGCCGCCGAACAATCGAAGCGCTGACCCGCCGTCGCGACCGTGTCGGCCAGCCCATGACTCCGCGCTCGGCGACACACCCTCGCTCGACACCGACACCAACCGGCAGCATGAATCCAGTAATCCGCCTCCACCAAAGTCAGGGACCCCCACAGCCTGCGCAAAACAGTGAAGATGTTCGCGGGGAGCGGACCGTCGGCGTCCGGCCGACGCAGATGTAGTGGAAACACCAATCCGCCGCACCCCTTCTGACCAGCACAAACGCGAAACACCCGTCAAATTCGGGTCAGAAACGCATCGAGGCTGAACCTGCCGCGGCCGGCTCAGCGACGAAGTGGCATCCGTGACGTGCCCAGGATGCGGCAGCGAAGCCCAACCCGGCGAGCTCGCAGCGGTCGGTACGTGCACCCGCTGCCACGACGCGGAGGCTTCGCCATGAGCCCCCGCCGACCGTCACCACGCGGCAAGCCGTGGCCCGACTACCTGAGTCCGGCGCTGGCCGATCCGACCATCGACGCTGACCCGGAGCTGTCGCGCCGCGACCGTCTCGCACGCGCCCGCGCAGCGCTCGCAGCCGCCGAACAGCGCACCCGACCGCCTACCGACCCGAACAGCGAGGAACCACGGGCCCGATACCCGCCCGATCCCGAAGCGAAGAAATCGAAGATGCCCAGATACAGCGCGCGATGCGAACGCGTCGGCTCATCACCGCGGCCGTCATGCCAGACGAGAACCTGCGCGCCGGGCTGCTGATCTCAGCCCGCAACCG
>JAPOPC010000112.1 GCA_026713105.1 Acidimicrobiaceae bacterium | reverse complement strand
CGGGTGTGGGGTTATGACGATGCGCTGCTCGCCGAGCGCCGCCACCCGACAGTTGCCGAACTGGACGCCGTGACCAAGGACCGCCCGACGGTCCTGCACCACATCACCGGTCATGTGGCGGTGGTGAACACGGCCGCTGGCCGGGCCTTGGGCCTGGCGTCGGGCGAGGTGCTCGTCGAGCGCCACGACCTGCTGGCCGGCGTGCCCCGACCCGATCGCGCTGAGACCATGGTGGGCGTCGCTGAGGTGCTGACCGACCTGGCCGCCGCAGGCATCACCGCCTGCACGGACGCAACCCACACCAACGACCTCGCTGCACTGGAGTTGCTGGCCGAAGCAGCCGCCGGGGAGCCCGCCGTGGACGTCACCGCAATGGTGGGTGCCGACCGGCTCGACTCGCTGGAAGGTCTGGCCTTCGGCGAATCGATCCCGTCGCGGCAAACCCCGGTCGATGGGGTGGGGGTGCGCATCGGACACGCGAAGGTGATGCCGCCTCACGACGACGACAGCGTGATCGCCGACCTGGTGAGGGCGGCGCGCGCTCTGAGGTTTCCGGTCGCGGTTCACGTCATGGACATCGACACGCTGCAAGCGACTCTGGATGCTCTGGAAGCGCGTCCGCCTCTGCCGGCCGAGATGGCGTCGAGCAAGCCAGATCGCGTCGAGCCCGATCGCATTGAACACTGCGCGCTGGCGCTGCCGGAGCAGCTCGATCGGATCGCCCGGCTCGGCATCACGGTGGTAACCCAGCCCAGCTTCGTCACCCGCCGCGCACAGAAGTACCGAGAACAGCTCTCGCCGACCGAGCAGGCATGGCTCTGGCCGCTGGCGAGCCTGCTGCGCCGCGGCATCCGCGTCACGCTGTCGTCGGACGCTCCGACGGTTCCCCCCGATCCTGCCGAGTGGATGGAAGCGGCCGCCTGTCGGGACCTCGCTCCCGCTGAGCGAATCGACCCCGAGCGCGCTCGTGAGCTCTGTCTCGCTGACCGCTGAGTACCCTGCCGCATCGCCACTGCGCCGGCAGGGCGCAGCCAACACTTCTGTGCCGGCATGGCACAGCCAACACTTCGTGAGCAGGGGAGCAGCGATGGCCGGGCCGATGGAGGGCATCCGCGTCGTCGAGTTGGGCGTGTGGATCGCTGGACCAGCCTGTGGCGGGATTTTGGCTGACTGGGGTGCCGATGTCGTCAAGGTGGAAACGCCAGACGGCGACCCCTTCCGGTCGCTGGATTGGCTGTACCAGGGCGACGGCAACCCGCCGTTCGACCTCGACAACCGCGGCAAGCGCAGCATCGCCTTGGACTTGCGGCAGCCGGAGGGACTCGCCGCCCTGCATGGGATGCTGGCCGATGCCGATGTCTTCCTGTCGAACATCCGACCCGGCGGGCTCGAGCGCATGGGCCTCGACTACCCGTCGCTCGCCGAGCGCTACCCGCGCCTGATCTACGCGAGCGTCACCGGCCTGTCGCTTCGAGGCGACGAGCGAGACCGTCATACCTACGACGTCGGCGCCTTCTGGTCTCGGGCCGGGATCGTCCGGTCGCTGACCCCCGGGGATGCCGACCTGCCCTACCAGCGCGGCGGCATGGGAGACCACATGACCGGCCTGGCGGCAGCCGGAGGGGTTGCGGCAGCGCTGTTCCATCGCACCAGCACGGGCCGAGGCCAGCTTGTGGAGTCGTCACTGATGCGCTTGGGGACCTACATGCTGGGCTGGGACCACAATGTCACCGCCATGACGGGCGCTGAGACCGAGCCCTGGGGTCGTGGTAGCCCGCCCAACCCGCTCATCAACTGCTACCGATGCGCCGACGGCGAGTGGCTCTGGATGCTGGGTCTCGAAGGCGACCGGCATTGGCCCAGCGTCGTCAGCGCGCTAGATCGGCCCGAGTGGCATGACGATCCCCGCTACGGCGACATCGAGCTGCGCCTGGAGAACGCGAGGGCCCTCACCGCAGACATGGACGCAGTCATGGCCACCAGGACGCGCGCCGAGTGGGGTGAGATCTTCGACGCGAGCAACGTCTGGTGGTCTCCGGTGCAGTCCACCTTGGAGTTCCGGTCAGACCCGCAGGCGCGCGCTGCGGGCTGCTGGGTGGAGGTGCCGACGCCTGACGGCGGCGCAATCGAGATGGTCGCGACACCGGTGGACTTCTCCGAGAGCGCGTGGGCCCCGAGCGGACCCCCGCCAGAACTCGGTCAGCACACCGAGCTGATCCTGCTCGAGCACGGCTACGACTGGGACGACATCGAGAAGCTGAAGCAAGCAGGCGTGATCCCCTGAGGCTTGCCCCACCCCGGGTCGCGCGTCGAAACTGCTGCTGGACGTGAGATAACTTCGATCCGCCGCATCGCCGCACGCTCAGAGCTCCTCTACCCGGGCTCGACGACACTGGCGAACGGGATGTGGCGGCGGGAGGGAGAGCGGATGATCGAGCCCGTCAGCGCTCGTGTGTTGACGCCCGAGTGGGCGCCGACGGTGATTCCCGCGCCGTACGACTCGCTCACACCGCACGAGCACGCCCAGCATCTCGCCGACAATCCAGACTCCTTTGCTCATGTCGCCGGGTTGCCACCCGAGAGCTTCGGCCACCCCAGCGAGCATCTGCGGCACGCCACACGCAGCACCCAGGCGCTCGATCGGCTCATCGGCCTCGGAGCGTTCGGCACGACCCGAGAGCCGAGCCTGTATGTGCAATGCGTTGAGGCCGACGGCCATGCGCAGCATTCGCTGCTCGGGGGCGTGCGCCTGTCCTCCATCGAGCTGCGCCCCCACGAGGACACCCAGCCTGGGCGGGTGCACGGCTTGACAGTGCACTTCACCGAGGTCCGCCGCATGTCGAGCCCGGTGGTGGTCACCGCGCCACGGTTGACGGTGGTCGCTGAGGTCATCGAGGACACCCTTGCCGCGGCCGGGGCGTCCATACCGCTTGAGCCGTTGCTCGACACCAAGACCGCTGATGGCGCGCGGGTCACGCTGTGGCCGGCCGTCGTCGGAGGTGGCGAGGGCGCCAGCGTCGGCCTCGACGGGCCGCTGTACATCGTGGACGGACATCATCGTGTCGCAGCCGCCAGGCAAGCTGGCTTCTCGCATGTGCTGGTGGCGTGCGCACCCACCGAAGAACTGCACCTCGGCAGCTTCGACCGCGAGCTGAGCGAACTCGACATGATGCCTAGGCGCGTCGTGGAGCTGATGAGGTCTCGTTGCGACGTCGAGGAGGTGTCTGACGCCGTCGCTGCTCGTCCGGGAGCGCCCGGATGGATCGGTGTCGGCGTCGCGGGCCACTGGTTCCGCGCCCGCCCACGCCTGGAAGGATCCACCGACGATGCATCACCGGTCCACAACCCCGCGACCCGACTGGACGCCGCGTTCGTGCATGACTTCCTGCTTGGCGAGATATTCGGTGTGACGAGCGCTTCGGACCCCCGGCTCACCTACCGCCCCACGACCGTCGCTGCGACCCCAGCGCCGGTCACGATCCTGATGGCGCCGGTGCCGCTCGGTGCGGTGTTCGATGTCGCCGATTTCGGTGGCGTGATGCCGCCGAAGACCACCTACTTCCTGCCGAAGGCTCGCTCCGGATTGCTGCTGGTCAGTTGCTGACCTGCTGTTGATTGGTGCCCCCAGCAATGCTGATTGCCCGGCCATGCTGATCGCGTTCACCGGCGGCGCTCGCAGCGGGAAGTCCACAGCGGCCTTGAGCGCAGCGATGTCGCTGGATGCGCCGGTGACCTTCATCGCGACGGCCGAAGCCGGCGACGCCGAGATGGCCGCACGCATCGAGCGGCACCGAGCTGGTCGGCCTGGGGACTGGACGACGATCGAGGCACCCCTGCGATTGGCGGCGGCTGTCCGCAGCGTCGATGCCGGGGCGACGATGGTCATCGATTGCATGTCCATGTGGGTCTCGAACCGGATGCTGGCCGAGACCAGCGGTGCCCCAGCTGGGCCGGCGTCGGGGACGAGCGGTGGTGAGCCGCACAGCCCTGAGTTCATTCGCTCGCTGGTCGATGAGGCCGGCAATCTGGGTGCGCTCTTGCGCGAGCGCAGCGGCACGGCCATCGTGGTCACCAACGAGGTCGGCTCGGGTGTCGTTCCGGCCCATCCGCTCGGGAGGGCATACAGAGATGTGCTCGGGTCGGTGAACCAGGCCATCTTTGCGGCGGCGAACCGCGCCTACCTGGTCGTGGCAGGCCGCCTGCTCGAACTGCAGGACCCCAGCGATGGCTTCTGAGACACCGCCTCACTCACGCGTCGGTGGCCTGCTGGAACGGATGCTGGACGATATGGCGGGTCCCGATGAGGCCGCTCGACAGGCCGTGGCTCAGCGTGCGTCGCAGGTGCTGCGCCCTGCCGGCGCGTTCGAACGGCTCGATCGGGTCGCCGAATGGCTTGCCGGCTGGCAGCACACTCCTGAGCCCTCTGTCGTGCGGCCGGTCGTGCTCATCTTTGCCGCCGACCATGGCGTTGCCGCCGAAGGCGTGAGCGCGTATCCCGCCGATGTGACTGCCGCGATGGTGTCCGCCATCGAAGGCGGTGTCGCCACGGTGACCGCAGTTGCCCGCCAGGTGGGGGCGGTCGTGCGATGCGACGACGTCGGCGTGGGAGCGCCGACCGGCAACATCCGCACGCACGATGCGATGAGCGCCGGCGAGTTCGACGCATCCGTCAATGCGGGCGCACTCGCTGTCGACCGCGCTGTGGAGACTGATGGAGCCGACGTGTTGGTGCTGGGCGAACTCGGCATCGGCAACACCACGGCGGCGGCCGCCGTTTGCGGCTTGCTGTTCGCCGATGAGGGGGCGTCTTCCGCAGAAGCCGCAGCGCGCTGGACGGGTCCAGGCACCGGAGTGCATGCGGGTGCGCTCGACCACAAGCGCGCTGTCGTACGCGATGCACTCGAACGGGTGGGTCGCGTCTCGCCACTGGAAGCGTTGCGCCGGGCAGGGGGACGTGAGCTTGCGGCCATTGCCGGCGCGGTCGCAGCGGCGCGCCATCGCTCGATCCCCGTGATACTCGACGGGTTCATCGGAACGGCTGCCGCAGCGCCGCTGGCGCTGGCTTCGCCGGGCGGGCTCGACCACTGCATCGCCGGACATTGCTCCGCCGAGCCAGGCCATCGTGAGCTCCTGAGCCGGCTCGGTCTCGAGCCGCTCGTGCATCTCGACCTGCGGCTGGGCGAGGCGACCGGCGCACTCATCGCGGTGCCCCTCGTGCGGATCGCGGCGGCGGCCGTGACCGATGTCGCCACCTTCGCTGAGTGGGGCTTGGTCACAGCGTGAGCTTGCGAAACGTAGGGGATACGGCGTGAGCTTGCGATATGCGTGGGCTTTCCTGACCCGGCTTCCCGGAGGCGCGCACCCGACCACCGAGCGCGACTTGGGGCGCAGCGTCCCGTGGTTTCCGCTCGTCGGAGCAATCGTGGGTGCCGCGAGCGGGGGTGTTTTCTGGGCGGTCTGGCAGCCGCTCGGGGCTCCGCTCGCGGCGATTCTGGCTGTCGCCACCGGGTCAGTCATCACCGGTGCGTTTCACGAGGACGGCTTGGCCGACACCGCAGACGCTCTCGGCGGCACCACACCTGAACAGCGCCGCGAGATCATGAAGGACTCCCGACTGGGAACCTTCGGCACCCTCGCGCTGGTGCTGGGGACCCTCGTTCAGGTCTTCGCGGTGATGCCGCTGGCGTCACGCGACGCCGTGATCGCCATGGTGCTCGCCCACGGCGTCGGCCGAGCGTTCGCGGTAGCGGCAATGGCCTCAGTGCCGGCAGTCGCCGGCACGGGTCTCGGCCACGCCTATGCCGGCCATCTGCGTGGCGTGCCGTGCGCGCTCTCGCTGCTGGTCAGCTACGGCGCTGCCTTCGCGCTCGGACCCGTGGGAGTCTTCGCCGTGGGGGCCGCCACCGCCGGCGCCGCGGCGGTGAGTCTGGTCGCCTACCGCCGATTCGGCGGGCTGACCGGCGACGCCCTGGGGGCGATCGCTCAAATCAGCCAGATGGCTGCGCTGGTGGCGGTGTCGCGACTCCTCGGTGACTTCGGCTGGTTCTGGACCTAAAGTCCTGGCCGAACAGCTCGCCCTCCAGTTCAAATGAGCCGACAGCGGATGCGCAATCCAACCGAGTCATCAGCAGAGGACAAGACGAATCGCGACGGATTCGCAGCGATGGCGATTCTCGCGTTGAGCATCGTGTTCATCGTCTCGATCATTGTGTTCGCGATTGCCTAGGCCCGCGTCGAAGTCCGACGCGACATGATCGGCAGCGGCACGAAGTGCCCCGAATGGCGCGCCTTTGACCCACCGGCAGTCAGCCGACGGCTGTGCTTGAATGGCCGACTTGGCAGGCGGCAGCCGCATCGGCTCGCCATCGGTTCTGCCGTGTCCCTAGGGAGGGGAACGACATGACGACCAGTGATTGTGCTGTGCTGCGCCATTCGAGGCGCCGAGCGTGGCGGACGGTGGCGGCTCTTCTCGCCGTCTTCGCGCTGACCGCTGCCGCATGCGGCGGAACCGACGATGACGACGGAGCGAGTGCGACCGAACCCGCCGCCGAAACTACCGAGGCGGCCGCTCCCGAGACCACGCAAGCACCTGCGCCTGCGGATGCGGCCCCGAGCGGCGAGCCCATCAAGGTCATGACGGTCACCACCCTCAACGCGGCAGGTCCGACCTACCACAACATTGCGAACACCGCCGAGGCGTACGCCAGCTACATCAACGCCCGAGGCGGCATCGGCGGTCGGCCGCTTGAGGTCACCGTCTGCGACGAGATGTTCGACCCCGCAGTGGCCGCGGCATGCGCCCGCGAAGCCGTCGAGGAGAACATGGTGGCCGTCGTCGGTTCGTTCACGTTCTTCGCGGAGAGCATCGTGCCGGTGATCGCCGAGTCCGACATCACCTGGTTTGGCCCGTGCTGTCCGATCACGCCGTCTGAGCTGACCAGCCCGCACTCGTTCCCCATCGGCAACCAGCCGATGTATGCGGTGGGCATCATCAAGAGAGCTGTCGAGGACGGGTGCCGTGCGATCAATGCCGTGATCATCGACGGCGCGCAGATCTTCCTGCCGCCGATGGAGAACGCGATTGCAGCCCTCGGCCAGAGCTTCGGCGACATCATCATCCTGCCGCCGACGGCCCAGGACTACTCCTCAGAGGTCGCCCAGGCGACGACCGACGCCGACTGCGTGATCGGCATTGTCTCGGAGACCCCATACATCACGTGGAACACCGCGTGGACCCAGTCGGGCACCGACGCTCGCCAGTACGGCCCGCAGGGCAACCTCAATGAGATCTCCGCTGCAGGCAACGAGGAGTCGACCGACGGCGACATCATCGGCGGCATGTACCCCGACATCTCCACCGCGCCGTGGGACGAGTACCGGCTGGCTCTCGACGAAGGCGGCTGGGACACGACCGAGCACGACTACAACAGTCTGGGCGGCATGGGTACGTGGGCGGCGTTCGCAGCCTTCGCTCAAATCGCCGAGACCATCGACGGCGAGATCACCGCGACCTCGTTCTTCGAGGCTGCATCGGCCACCGACAACCTCGATCTGGGCGGCATGGTCCCAGTCTTGGACTTCACCCAGGAGTGGACGGATGGCCTCGAGGGCTACCAGCGCCTGTTCAACCGCAGCGTCGTGTTCAGCGTGCTGCAGGATGGCAAGGTTGTGCCGCTGACCACCGAATTCGAAGACGTCGGCGAGCTCGCCACCGGCAACGCCGGCTGACCGTGTTCTGAGTTCAGGCGCCCGTGCTGGGGTGGTCCGGGTGAGTGATTGCCCACCGCCCCGGTACCAGGGCGAATCGGCCGAGCGCTGCTGCGACGGGGGGATCATTGGACGAGATCATTCGGTTCGGCCTCTTGGGTCTCGGTGTCGGCGCCTTGTACGCCCTGGCCTCGCAGGGCCTGATCGTCGTTTACCGCGGGACCGGGGTGCTGAACTTCTCCCTCGGCGCCACGGCGATCGCGGGTGTATTCCTGCAGTGGGAGCTGCAGAACAAGGCCGGCTGGCCCTTCCTGCCATCCGCGTTGACGGGCGTCGCGCTGTCAGCGCTGCTCGGCGCTTTGACGCACTGGGTGGTCATGCGGCCGCTGCGGCGCGCCAGCTCGCTGATCCGCGTCATCGCCACCCTCGGTGTGCTCATCTTGATCCAGGCCGGCGTCGTCATTCGGTACGGCTCCAATGCCCGCCAGGTGGACAGCTGGCTGCCGACCAACCGGGTGACGCTGTGGGGCGAGGTTGCGATCACCGTCGACCGGCTGATTCTGTTCGGAGTGGCATGGGTGTTCGCCGTGGTGCTGTGGTCGATGTATCGACGGAGCCACTTCGGCCTCGCCACCGAGGCAGTGTCCGAGAGCGAGCGAGCCGCATCGGCCATCGGCTTGTCGCCGAATACGATCGCCATCCAGAACTGGGCGCTGGGCTCGGCTATCGCTGCTGTTGCGGGCATCTTGGTGGTGCCGATCATCACGTTGCAGGTCACGGCCATGACATCGCTGGTGCTCGCAGCCTTGGCCGCGGCGCTGGTCGGGGACTTCCGGTCGTTCCCCATCGCCACCGCCGCCGGCCTGGCGTTGGGCATCGGTCAGACACTTGTGGGCCGCTTCGTCGACCAGCAAGGGCTGGGGCAGTCGCTGCCCTTCCTGGTGATTGTGGCTGTGCTGGTGTTCAAGGGCCGGTCGCTGCCGCTTCGGGACTACTTCTTGCGCGAGTTGCCGATGATCGGCAACGGACGCATGTCATGGGACTGGACGATCTTCGGCATCGGCACGGTGGCGTTCCTGATGCTCACCAAGCAGGCCAAGTGGATCGACGCCCTGACCGTCACCATGGGCGTTTCGATCGTCCTGCTGTCCATCGTCGTGCTGACTGGCTACGCGGGCCAGTTGTCGTTGGCGCAGTACACCATCGCGGGGTTCGGCGCGTACGTGTCAGGTCGCCTCGTTGCGGTGTTCGACATCCCGTTCCTGTTGGCGCTGGTCGCCGGCGTGCTGGCCTCCGTGCCGCTGGGATTCATCTTCGCCTTGCCGGCTGCACGAACCCGCGGCATCAACCTGGCAATTGTCACGTTGGGACTCGGCACCACCATCGAGCTGATGCTGTTCCGCAACCGCGAATACACCGGCGGCGTGCAAGGCACTCAGGTCGGCAGTCCTGACCTGTTCGGCCTCGACATCGGCTCCATTCGTTACCCGGAGCGATACGGCCTCTTCGTGCTGGCAATGGCGCTGCTGGCGGTGTGGGTGGTGTCGAACGTCCGTCGTGGGCGCAGCGGGCGGCGCCTGCTCGCCATTCGAACCAACGAGCGGGCCGCTACGGCGCTCGGCATCGACGTGCCCAAGGCGAAGCTGTTCGCCTTCTCGCTGAGCTCGGCAATTGCGGCGCTGGGCGGGATAGTGCTGGCGTTCCGGCTGACTTCGATCAGCTACACGTCGTTCACCAACCTCACCTCGATTCTGTTTGTGGGCCTGGCAATCGTGGGCGGCGTCGGACATCTGCTCGGTGCGTTCGTGGGCGCCACCATGGCGACCGCAGCCTTCAGCCAGGAAGTGCTCGAATCGACGTGGGATGGGGTGGGCCGCTGGACCCAGCTCATCAGCGGCATCGCCATTTTGCTCATGGTCCTCGGGTACAAGGACGGTGTCGCCGCCGAGTGGGTGAAGATTTTCCGGCTGGTGAAACGAGCCCGCAAGTGGGGCCGCTCATATTTCGTCGAGCTGGAAGACGTCTCCGATCCGAGCGCCTCTGAGAGCGAACAGTCAAGGGTTCCGGCTCGCGTACTGAGCATCGAGAACATGACGGTGCGCTACGGGGCCGTCGTAGCGGTCAATGATGTCAGCTTCAACCTCACTCCGGGCACCATCACGGGGCTGATCGGCCCGAACGGCGCCGGCAAGACGTCGCTGATTGACGCCGTGTGCGGCTTCGCACCGGCGGAAGGTCGAGTGGCGCTGGACGGCGAGGACATCTCGCGTGTGTCGCCCTCCAAACGTGCCCGCCTCGGCATTGCTCGTTCGTTCCAGACGCTCGAGCTGTTCGAAGATGCGACGGTGTTCGAGAACATCAGCGTTGCCGCGGACCCTCAAGACATGCGGTCGTACTTGCGCGATCTGGTAGCGCCGGCGAGCCCTCCGTTTCCGCCTGAGGTCGTGCGGGCGATCATCGAGTTCCAGCTCGACGGCGACTTGCACCGCGACGTGAAGGATCTCTCATACGGAAAGCACCGGCTGCTCGCGATTGCCCGGGCGGTTGCGATGCACCCGAGCGTGCTGTTGCTCGATGAGCCGGCCGCTGGCCTGAGCACCGCCGAGAGCGAAGAGCTGGCCGTGGTGGTTCGCCGTCTGGCCCAGGACTGGGGCATGGCAGTGCTGGTTGTCGAGCACGACATGAACTTCGTCAACGAGGTGTGCGACGAGGTGGTGGTGCTTGACTTCGGCAACAAGATCGCAGTCGGGAGCCCTGAGGCAATTCGTCTTGACCCAGCCGTCGTGGCCGCATATCTGGGAACCGAGGCCGACGAGCACGACAGCGAACCCGAGCCGCGTACGACGCAAGCTGTGGGAGGTGGCGCATGAGGCCGCTGCTGCAAACGCGAAGCCTCAAGTGCGGGTACCTCAACCGGGCGGTCGTCCAAGGAGTGAACCTGAAGGTCCACCAGGGCGAGGTGGTCTGCCTGCTTGGGCCGAATGGCGCCGGAAAGACCACCACGCTGCTGACCATCGCCGGTGAGCTGACACCCGTCGACGGAATTGTGATGTTCGGCAACACGCCTACCTTCACGCCCATGTACCAGCGCATCCGGCGAGGGGGAATCGGGCTGGTGACTGAGGAGCGCTTGGTGTTCACCAAGCTGTCGACTCGGGACAATCTGCGAGTGGGCGGCGGTTCGGTGGAAGCAGCGCTGGAACTGTTCCCCGAGCTCGAGCCTCGACTGGGCGTGCGCGGCGGCATGCTCTCGGGCGGCGAGCAGCAGATGCTTGCGCTGGCACGGGCGCTCAGCCGTCAACCGTCGATTCTGCTTGCCGACGAGCTGTCGCTCGGGCTGGCGCCGATCATCGTCGATCGGCTGCTGGGAGCGGTCCGCAAAGTCGCCGACACTACGGGCACCGGCGCGTTGATCGTCGAGCAGCATGCCCGCAAGGCGCTGGCTGTGTCTGATCGGATGTACCTGATGGCCCGCGGCCAGATCCTGCTGGAACTGCCGGCTGCCGATGCTCTCGGCCGCCTCGACGAGATCGAAGAGACGTACCTGACGGGCACGTCTGAGACCGAGGAAGACCACATCGAGCGATTGCGGCGCAAGAACAAGAGGAAAGCTTGGAGGCGCCTGCGGGTGCGCGAGCGCGAGCTGAAACGGCTGTCCGGCAAGCTTGCCTCGACCCGTACCGCCGCCGAAGACGACTTCTATTTCGAACGCGAACGACAACGACGACACGCGGCGATGGTCCGTCGAAAGAGGTAACCACCATGGGGTATCGAACAGCAGAGCTGCCCGACGTGGATCTGGACGAATTCGCGAAGATCCCGTTCTTCGAACGGATGAAGCTGCTCCAGCTCCACTGGGTGGAACATGGCTTCGGGACGCCGAAGCAGACCGGCACGTTCTACGCGTGGAAGATCTTCCTGTACGCACTGTTCGGGCTCATCGTCGCCGGCGCCTTCACTGCGGGCCTCGAGTTCAACGACATCGGCGGCTGGTGGGACGAGCCGATCCTCTACCAGAAGCTGATGATCTGGACGATCCTGCTCGAGATCACGGGACTGGCGGCCACCTGCGGCCCGCTCGCGTTCCACTTCGATCCGCCCATCGGCGGAATCCTCTATTGGTGGCAAAACGACACGCTGCGCGTCCCGCCATATCCCAAGCGCGTGCCGCTCACCAAGGGCAATCGACGCACGCCCTGGGATACCGGCCTGTACAAGCTGATCCTGGCCAGCCTGATTCTGCTGCTGGTGCTGTCGCCTCAGCACGTTGACGGGCTGCCCGAGGGCAGCGCCGGGATACTGCCGCAGTGGGCGGTGCTGATCTACTGCGGCCTGATCTTGTTGATGGGCCTGCGCGACAAGATCATCTTCCTGTCGTCGCGAGCTGAGCAGTATGTGCCCACGCTGCTGTGCTTCGCGCTGTTCTCCAACTTCGTCGACATGGTCATCGCGGCGAAAGTCTTCATCGTCATCATCTGGATGGGCGCCGGGTTCTCCAAGATGCAGCACGGCTTTTCCTCGACGGTGTCGATCATGGTGCAGAACACTCCCTGGGTCGTGTGGGACAGGTTCCGCAAGGCGACCGTCAAGGACTACCCGAACGACATCAGACCGTCGAGAACGACGCACCTGCTGGCACACATCGGCGGCACCACCTGCGAGCTGATCATGCCGCTGGTGCTGTTGTTCTCCCCGTGGGGGTGGGCGACGTGGATAGCGATTGTGTCCATCTGGATGCTGCACACGTTCATCATCTCGACGTTCCCGTTGGCGGTTCCGCTCGAGTGGAACGTGTTCTTCATCTTCTGCGTTGCGTTCCTGTTCGCGAATTTTCATGCGGGTGACGGCTACGCCGTGTGGGACATGGAGCCGCTGTTGCTGGTCACGGTGCTGGTTGCTGCGCTGTTCCCCATCGTGCTCGGTGCGCTGCGGCCCCAGTACGTGTCGTTCCTCGTGGGGATGAAGCAGTACGCGGGCAACTGGTCGGCAGCCACGTTCTCCTTGCGTAACAAGGAGATCGAAGACCGGATCAACGACAAGATCGTGAAGTCCGCGGACAACCAGATCGACCAGCTCGAGCCCCTGTTCGGCCCCGAGATCTCCGAGATCTTCATCCAGAAGGCTGTTGCGTTCCGGATGATGCATCCCATGGGCCGGATGCACATCTCAGGTTTGATGTGCCACGTCGACGATCTCGACAAGCGGATCCAGCGGGAGGGCGAGTTCCTCAGCAACGTGCTGACGGGCTGGAACTTCGGCGACGGGCACTGCCTCGACGAGCGGCTCATCGCCGCCTGGCAGGAGCGCTGCGAGTACGAGCCCGGAGACGTCATCGCTGTGTTCACCGAGTCGCGGCCGGCGTTCACCAACATCGTGCAGTACCGCGTGATCGACGCGGCACTGGGCACCGTGGAGAAGGGCTTCTACCGTCACGACGACGCCTACAACACCCAGCCGTGGCTGCCGGACGGTCCGATCCCCCACACGGTGACGTGGCGCCAGGAGGGCTATGAGCCCCAGGGTGTGCCTCATCCCGGCAATGCGCGCAAGGTGCCGTCCATCGCCCACGATGGGACCTGGCTCATTCCGCGACGGAGCGCCGCAGACAGCGGATGATGCGGTGACTTCGGCCATCGTCGTCGGCAGCGGCCCCAACGGGCTCGCTGCTGCGGTGCACTTGGCCAGAGCCGGCGTCGAGGTCTCGGTACTCGAGGCGGCTCCCGAGATCGGTGGGGGCACCCGAAGCGCGGAGATGATCGTGCCGGGACTGGTGCACGACCAGTGTTCCGCCGTCCACCCGGTTGCTGCCGCATCGCCATTCCTGCGTGAGCTCGACCTCGGCCTGCTCGGTCTGCGCTGGCGAGCGCCCATCGTCGATTGTGCCCATCCTCTCGACGACGGCTCGGCTGGCGTTCTGTACCGATCTATCGACGACACGGCGGACGGGCTCGGCCGCGACGGGGCGCGCTGGCGGCAGCTCTTCAACGCGTTGACAACCGACCTGGACAGTCTGTTCACCGACATCACTCAGCCGCTGCTGCGGGTGCCCCGCCATCCGGTGCTGACGGCGCGGTTCGGCGTGGCGGCGATGACTCCTGCCACCGTCTTGGGCCGGTTGTGGCGTGAAGAACCCGCGCGTGCCCTCTGGGCAGGGGTTGCGGCGCACGCGTTCTGGCGGCTGGATCGCCCGATGACCAGTGCGGTCGGCCTCATGATCCTGGCTGCAGGTCACTCCCATGGATGGGTCGTCGCCGAAGGCGGGTCACAGGCAATCGCCGACGCACTTGCTGCAGACTTGACGGCGCACGGCGGGCGGATCGAGACCGGTGTCCGCGTCCGTTCGGTGACCGAGCTGCCGCCGACCGACCTGCTGCTGCTCGACGTGTCACCGTCGAGCGCAGCCGACATCTTGGGCGACCGCTTGCCGCGTCGAGTCGCTCGCGCATACCGCCGGTTCCGTCACGGCCCAGGGGCGTTCAAGGTCGATTTCGCCATCGAGGGTGATGTGCCGTGGCGGGCGAAGGCTGCGGTTGACGCTGGCACGGTGCACCTCGGCGGAGGCTCGGCCGAGGTGATCGCCAACGAGCTGGCGACCCATCGTGGCCGCATGCCCCACAGACCGTTCGTCCTGGTCGGTCAGCAGTACCGCGCCGATCCTGGCCGTTCGGTCGGGAACATTCACCCGCTGTGGACCTACGCCCACGTTCCCCACGACTACGCGGGCGACGCCAGCGAGCAAATCATCGCCCAGATCGAACGGTTTGCCCCCGGCTTTCGGGAGCAAGTCGTGGGAACCGCGGTGCGTTCGACGACCGAAATGTCGGTGTACAACCCGAACTACATCGGCGGCGACATCCTGAACGGTGCGTCGTCGCCCCTGCAGCTGCTGTTCAGACCCCGCGTCGCTCGGGATCCCTACTTCACCGGTGTACGAGGGACCTACCTGTGCTCAGCATCCACCCCACCCGGGGCGGGGGCGCACGGCCTGTGCGGCGTCAACGCCGCCACTCGGGCCCTTGCTGCATTGCGCAGAGACCAGTCGGCTTAAGCCGGACGGGCTGCCGGTCGCGAGGAACGCGCAGGGCCGAGCGATGGACGCGTAGCGTGGCTGCGACATGCCGGACTTCTACGAGCAGCCGATCCTCAACTCGCCGTACGAGGCACCCGCGCGCCACTGGGAGCTCGACGACGATCGCCAGCCCACTGGCGTTGTGGCGGAAGGTCGTCGGCCGGCCTCGTTTATCTCCCCGATACCGGCCCCGCGCAAGCACGGCAAGAAGGGCGCGAAGGCGGACACGTCGAAGCAGCAGGCCTTGGTATTCGACGAGCAGGCGAAGTCTCTGGCTGACGACAGCCAGCAGTACGACCTGTCTGAACTCATCAACACGATCCGCGGGGAGGTCGCCAAGTGGCGATCAGAACCTGACGAGCGACGCTGGCACGTCACCGCGGAGACGGCACGGCTGCTCAAGCACTGGCGGCACTTCGACTTCCCAGGCATCCGGCCGTTCTTCTGCCAGGTCGAGGCAGTCGAAACAGTCATTTGGCTCACCGAGGTCGCTCCGAACACGGCCGTCGGACGCCGCCTAGGTGACCGGATCGCTGCCGCCAGCGAACAGGCCAATCCGGGCGTCGCTCGACTAGCGCTGAAGATGGCGACGGGTTCGGGCAAGACGACAGTGATGGCGATGCTCATCGCTTGGCAGACCATTAATGCAGTGCGGCATCCCCAAAGGCAGAGATTCACCCGCGGCTTCCTCGTGGTCACCCCCGGCATTCCCATCCGGGACCGGCTGCGCGTGCTTCAGCCCAATGATCCAGACAGCTACTACCGCAGCCGTGATCTTGTCCCGGCGGACATGGCGAGCGAGCTGGGCAAGGCGAGAATCGTCATCACGAACTATCACGCGTTCATGCGGCGCGAGACGATGAGTCTCGCGAAGGGCAGCCGCGCCTTGCTGCAAGGTCATGGACCTGAGATCGACACACGCGAGACCGAAGGTCAGATGCTCCAGCGAGTGATGCCCGAGTTGATGGGTACCAAGGGTGTGATGGTGCTGAACGATGAAGCACATCACTGCTACCGGGAGAAGCCCGGATCGGCTGACGATTCAGATGAACCCGACTTGACCGGCGACTCCCGCAAGGAAGCCGAAGACAACGCCGAAGCTGCTCGCGTCTGGATGACCGGCATCGAGGCGGTGCAACGCAGGCTGGGGCTGAAGCCCGTCATCGACTTGTCAGCGACGCCGTTCTTCCTCAGCGGTTCGGGCTATGCCGAAGGCACCCTGTTCGGCTGGGTGGCCAGCGACTTCTCGCTGATGGACGCCATCGAGTGCGGCATCGTCAAGCTGCCGAGAGTGCCTGTGGCCGACAACATCCCCGGCAACGTGATGCCCACCTATCGCGAACTGTGGAAGCACATCGGCAAGAAGATGCCCAAGAAGGGCTTGAAAGCAGTCGGGAAGCTCGATCCCGAGGCGGCGTTGCCAGTCGAACTGAAATCTGCTCTGGAGGCGCTGTACGGACACTACGAGCAGGTGTTCAAGCAGTGGGAAGCGCAGGCAGACATCGAGGTCCCGCCGTGCTTCATCGTGGTGTGCAACAACACGGCCACCTCGAAGGTCGTCTACGACTACATCTCCGGCTACCGCCGCGAGTTACCGGACGGCACGGGTTCATTCCGCAACGGTCGGCTGAACCTCTTCCGCAATTTTGACGCTCAAGGCAATGCGCTGGCTCGGCCCCGAACGTTGCTCATCGACAGTCGGCAGCTCGAATCTGGCGATGCCCTCGACCCGAACTTTCGGGAGGCGGCGTCGGACGAGATCGAGCGCTTCCGGCGGGAGATCATCAAGCGGGGCGGCGCGAGCCAGGAGGCTCAGAACCTCAGCGATCAGGATCTGCTGCGCGAGGTGATGAACACGGTGGGGAAGCCG
>JAPOPC010000040.1 GCA_026713105.1 Acidimicrobiaceae bacterium | reverse complement strand
CGCTCAGCTCCGACCGACGGTGATCGGTTTGGACCGGAATCAGTGATCGGTTTGGACCGGAATCAGTGATCGGTTTGGACCGGAATCAGTGATCGGTTTGGACCGGAATCAGTGATCGGTTTGGACCGGAATCCCCAGTCTCGCCGCGACCTGCTGATCGACGTTGCCCAGGCCGGTGACTTCGGCGTGTTCAGGAGCCGGCGCGCGGCCCGAATCGCGTTCGCCATCTCGGCGCATGCGGACCCGGCGACGTCGCCGTTCCCTCGGCCACTATTCGACCGCCCCGCGCCGCAGGTCGAGGAGGGGCTGTATCGGGCGTTGCTCGACGTCCTGCCTCGGCTGCTCGCCGACGTCGATGAGTACCGATCGCTGTGGGGCACGGAGGACGCGGCGCTCACGAACACGGAGCGTCTCTTCGCCGCCGGCCGGGTCACGATCGAAGAGCAGCCGGAGCTGGACCTGGCCGTCGTGCGGGGACCGTCCGCCGGCGAGTGGCATCCGATGGCGGTGCACACCCGCACGGCGGCCACCCGGCTGTTGCTGGTCCACGGCCCGCGCGATGGAGTTCCGCTACCGCTACGAGAGCTGGGTCCAGATGGCCTCGCGTCGGCCGCCGCTGCGCGTCGACCTGGCTGCGCTGGCAGGCGAGATGACCCGCGAGGACGGTGCCGACGGCCGATGGTGCTTCGAGGGGGTCGAGCACATCACCCCGCGAATGTACCGGGAGGGCGGTGCGTCGATCCTGACGCCCGAGGACATCCGCCGCCGGCTGGTGGCGGCGCTGCGGGCCGGCGCACCGGCGTGGAATCCATACGGGTGACGAGCGACACCACGCCTGGCGCCGCAGCCGTTCCGCGCCCTGGTGGAGCACGAGTAGGGCAGTGTCGGCCGCGGCGTGTGCCGATCCAGCGCCGACCCGTACCGGCCGTTCATCGGCGACATCCTGGCGCAGCGTCCCTGTCTGTGCGCCCCGCGGATTGCCGACTGCGTCCGGCCGCGTGGCTGCCCGGGCTCGGTCATCGAGGTCCAGCGCCTGCGGCTCGAGTCCGGCCGCGCCGTCTGCCACCAGATGGTCATCCTGCAGCCGCCGATCACCCTGGGTTGCCTTCAGCAACGTCCGTCTCGGCCGCGGCGCGCGCTCGGTCTCTGGAGGGGTCCTGTTCCGCGGGCGCCTGTGCATCGGCAACTGATCGGCCGCGGTCGAGAACGGCCTGCACGTAGGCGCGCGTCCTCCGCATATGGCGGGATGCCGTTGTAGCGCCGCACGGCGCCGGGCCCGGCGTTGTAGGCGGCCAGCGCGAGCACGGTCCCGAACTCGTCGGTGAGGCGGCGCAGGTAGGCGACGCCGGCGTCGACATTCTGGCGGGGGTCGAAGGCGTCGCCGACGCCGAGGTCGCGCTGCGTGCCCGGCATCAACTGCATCAGGCCCTGGGCGCCGGCGGGCGATTGCGCGGTTGCGCGGTACCCGGACTCGACGGCGATGACGGCGTGCACCAGGTCGGGGTCGACGCCGTGCCGCTCGGCGGCCGCGTCGACGATGCCGGCGAACAGCCGCTTGCTGGCCTCGGCCGGTCGCGCGAGCAAGCCGGCGGCGGCAACGAGCAGCAGGACCACGAAGCAACGGAAGAGGGAACACGACGGCGGCAATGGCGAACGCGCACCATACCACATCAAGGACCGTACGCCTCGCGTAGACTGGAGGTCCTACCGGCTGAGCAGAAAGTGGTCGGGCCACCGCGGGTCTGGAAGTCAGGGACGGCAATCGGTGAGCGACCAGCGGCTGATCGGTGCTCATCTTCCGGCGATACATCCCGAGCGGCGGGAGACGAGACCGGGACGGTGCTCGGGCTGCCTGGCACGCTTTGCGGTCGATGTGCGGCTGCCGTCGCCGGTGATGTGCCCGGACTGCGGAGGTGATGTCGTCGCCGCCGGGGAGGTCGAGCCGGTGACGCGCCACCTGCCGTTCGACGGTCCGCGTCGACCGCCCGGCCGGTGAGATGACCTCGAGCGCGGTGGCGGCGTCCGGACCCGGACCCGGTGATCTCGATGGCCGGGTACCACCACCCTGGTCAGCGTCACGCTCGGAGCATGAACGGTCTCCCGCAACCGCGAGATGAATCGAGGGTTACTTCAAAAATGGTCGAGAGAGCTGACGATGCATCGGTCAGCCGTCTGCCGCCGCCGCGCGGACAACATGCCGGTTTGCCGCATGCTCCCGAGGACGTCACGACGATAGGGAAGGGGGTCGTCGTCAAGGGCGATGTCAAGGAAGGCGCGTCTGGGTCTGGCGGATGCGTTCGACCGGTTCCTGGAAGGTGTCGCTGACAACCGGCAGGTCGCGTTCGACGACGACGGGTGGCGACTGAAGACGGACGCGGCCGAGCAGCCCGACCCGGCGCAATCGGACAGCCTCGCCGAGCTCCACCGCTGGCTGGACGCCCGCAGCCGCTCGATCCGGCTGGCCGACCTGCTCATCGAGGTCGAGAACGACCTCGGGTTCAGCGTCCACTTCCAGCAGCCCGGGGAGACGCCCTGCGCAAGCGGTGTTGACCCAAGTGGGCGAGATTGCGGCCGAGACGGGACTTCCGGCGTTAGGACAAGGAGGAGTGCACGAGCAAGGGTAGGTCCCGGACTTCTAAGACGTCCAGGTTCGGCTCATGCACTGACTACTCATCCGGCCAGAAAGGCTCGGTCACAAAGCACCTCCTTTCAGAAAGTAGAAGCTCCCATTTTACACGGTCTGCCAGCGCGAAGCCCAGCTTGTTGCGGGGGCGCCGGCGCGCCTCGATGTGCTGCAGGCGGCGGTTGAACCTAGTGCGGGGTCAGCGGTACGACACCATTCGGCCGCAGCGGGCACCGTCGCCGTGCGTAGCGCCTCGACGGCGCGGGCGAAGGGGCCGTCGAGCAGGCGCAGGTCCTCCTCGACGAGACGCCAGTCACTGACGTTCTTGAGCCTTCGGTAGGCGATGTCGGGGGCGACCTTCTCCATGGTGTAGAGGCCGAGGTTGCAGCCCGTGGGCGAGGATCGCGGCCAGCAGCGCGCAGACCTCGCCGGGGTCGACCCGCTCGGCCGGCTGCTGGAAGTGGACGCTGAACCCGAGGTCGTTCTCGACCTTCGATGAGCAGGTCGGCCAGCCGGATGGTGCGGCTACGGGCGTCCAGCCAGGTGGTGCAACTCGGCGAGGCGCTCCGACTGCGCTGGGTCGGTCGGCTCGGCCGGGTCCGTCTTCAGCCGCCACCCATCGTCGTCGAACGTACCCTGCCGGTTGTCAGCGACACCTTCCAGGAAACGGCCCCGGTAGTGGTGTCGATCTGCGCGCTCTGGCCGGCGAGCACCCGCAGGCCTACGCCGCGGGCGGACAGGTGTCGCCGGCCTCAACTTGCTGGCTGCGATCATCATCTACTGGAACACGCTGAAGCTCGGCAAGGCCGTCTTCACCAGGAAGAACGCCGGCCTCGACGTACTGGCCGAATTCCTGGTCCACGTCTCGCCACTCGGATGGGAACACATCAACCTGACCGGAGAATACCGGTGGTCACGTGCCGGCCTACGTTCAACGTGAAGACCCTTACCGTAGGATCTCGCCCCCTCCCGCAAACAACCCGGTCGCCCCGCGTCCAGTTCGCCAGGTCGGACTGGTCCTCGCGCAGTCTGCGCCGCGGGCACGGTTGACAGCAGCCGGCCCCGCAGCTCGTCGTCGCTGACGTCGGGATCGAGCAGCACCGCGCCGAGCTGGCGGTAGCGGTGAACGATTCGATCGACGGCTTGGCGTTTGCGCCTTGAGCATGTCGTCGAGGCGGGCCTCGACCAGCTTGGGGTTGCGGTTGAGGAGCTTGCCACGTTGCCACGTTCGCGGGCGCGAGCCCAGGAATCACGGGCCTGGGGCGTCACGCCAGTTGGCACAGTTGTATCGCGATCACTGTCCTTATCTGCCCGACCTGATCTCGCTGCCGGAACGGGCTCCGGAGCACTTGGCCACGCTGCACGGCCGGTCAGATGCCAAGGCACTGGTGATATAGGGAGTCCAATGGTGGTTCACGATGAGCGTGAACCCTGTTGAGGTCCATCCATACCAGATAGGAGGCGCTGCCGAACGGGTAGCTCGTCTTTAGCGCCTACCTCTTGAGCGACCGCTAGGAGATCCAGACGGCCGAGTAAACTGACCGTTACAGGCCGCTTGGAATCCCAGAACACGAATGCGTTTAGAAACTCCTGAGCCGGTTCAGAGTGCAGCAAGCTGTGTACGCAAACCGCCTCAGCCTGCGAACCGCAAGGCACGGAATAGCACGTGTCGTCCAGAACGATCGGCTTGTCTTCAAACGAGCCGACCACTTGGAAGTTGAACTTCTTGTAAAGGCCGGCGATAGCAACACGCCAAGGCTGGAACGTGTAGGCCCCCACTCCGAACACCGAAAAGCGCGGTCGCTTTTGATAGATCGTACTACTGCGGCCGTCCAGCCAATGGGCGTGAGCGCAAAGGTAACGCCAGGTACATGGAGCTTCTGACTCGATGTGGCAGGTGTCTGCACCGATTGCCGATTGAGTGACCAGCATCCATCGCGTTGGTTTAGCTACAGCACCGTTGGCGAGCTCGGAACCCTTCAGCATGGGGAACACGAACTGGCGCTCGAGCCCCACTTTCTGCTGGAAACCATTCAAGTATGTGCTGTCTCCACACCGACGTAACTCCATGACTTTAGAACAGTCGTGCTTCACTCCAGACCGCCACTGGTAGTACTGCGGCCCGATACCGGCTAGGTGCTTCCACTTGTCGTAAAGATGCAAGTCCGCAACAAGCTCACCATTCCTGAACCCGAACCGCGACAAAGGTGCCGTCGCTTCCAGGGAGTTGTAGACTGCACATTCTGCTTCGCCGCCCTGCGGCGACCCCGTGACGATAAACAAGCACGCGTCGACGGACGCACCGAAATGCTTGGAGGCGTCAATGCGGTGCACTTCCGCACGTTGAAGCCGCTGTCCGTGCTTCCATGCGTACCGCAAGACCTTCCGAGCCACCGCAACCTTGCACAGCATCGCTAGGCTGGCTTCTTGACCTTCGATCCACTCCAAGCCGCGCAGAAGCATCCACTCGGAGATGTCGAAGTTGCTCTTTCCCATCAGAGCATCAATTCCTCGCTGCCTCTGGAAGTTCGTCTTTTCTGGGAGATTCGAGCTCCCGAGGCTGCCGAGTTCCGCACTCGTTACCCAGGGCGGATTGCCGAGAACCAACAAAGGTTTGGGCAGCTTCGTGAGAACTTCGGCCCAATCTGTCCGAAAAAAATCAGTCCGACGCACTTGTACATCTGCGGCAGGGTGTGACTCTCTCAGGAAGGTCGTCGCGTCAGCCACATATCGGGGATTGATGTCAAGACCGAGTAATCGTCGGGCAGAGGGAAACGCCCTAACCGCAGCATCTAGGAATGCCCCGCTGCCGCAGGTGGGCTCAAGGACGCTAGCTGGATGGATACCTCGATCTGCCAACAGTGCACATACACGTTCGGCTAAGACTTTCGGCGTCTGGAAATCTCCAAACTCGGATCTGATTCTCTTCTCTTCCTGGGCAGACATTTTGCGAATTCCATCACCTCACTCGCACGATGCCGTCAATCGTGCCAGCGGTTTCAATTGCCCGGCTATATTGGAGCCTCCATTGCAGGGCATTCGAGATAGTCAGGTATCCGACATCGGGAGGGTTCGCAAGGACCTCTTCGGCAAGACGGTTGGCCTCGATGTCGTCAACGGGAAGCATCCGTTCCGCGAAGAATGCGAGCAGGTCATCAACGTTCCCGCTGTTCTTGACAATGTTACGGATACCCGTAGTGGTTTGGAAATCAGCGGTACACGCAGCCGTGACGAAAATCGTGTGGAGGATGTTTAGCCTGGCAGTGCGAGATTCCTCGTCGTCCGTCTTTTCGTAGACGAAAACGAGCAGTGAGTAGCCGAGGCCATATAGCTTCTGGCGAGCCGACTTGTAGGGACAGGATGATTGTGGTTGCCGATGGCTAGTGACCTTGAGGTCCACCTCAAGCTCCGGAAAGTCGATGCCCTTTGCTGAGCTTCCCTCCTTGTAGCTGTAACTGCGGTGGAGATGGGCCTGGAATTTGTGCTCTAGGTAGGTCCCGACGCGCTTGCCGTCCGTCACTCCGAAAAGCGACGGTTCTCTGTGATCCGATTCCCTCTCAGCGAACGCAGCAGCCTCTTCGCAGAGCAGATCAGCAGTAAGCTCGCGGTTGCACACAGTTCAGCCTCTTCATCTGCACGAGCAGTCATTAAGTACCGGATGCGGTGCGCGCCGCATCTGTGTCAGCGGCGAGCTCGGTCGAGATTCGAGTCTTCACCGCAGGACATGAAGGCACAACCACGGGTAGGAGTCTACGAGACCCTCGCCCTTGACGGCAAGCGGGAACAACTGGCGCGGATATCCGGCTGGTTCACCCCACTCGACCCAGCCGGAGGGGCTGAGGCCAGCAGGCCGTACAGGTCGACGAAGGTCGGAGACCACCCCGCACGACGAGGAGTCTCAGACTGCCGAGTCGCGGCCCCGCTCGGCTGGCATTGGGGATCACGGCAGCCCGGACGCCGTGGCCCGGCGGGCGCGCATGGAGATCGGTCGCTGATCCGGGTGCTGCCGGAATTGCTCGGATGGTGGGCAGCCAGCTCCGGAGCGCCAGGGCGGGGTCGCGGCGGCGGCGTTCCCGCCCTGGGTCTGATAAAGGGCGGTTACGTCAACTTGGCCGCGCCCGTGTTTCCTGGTCACCCGGCAGGCCGACGCGACTCTTCGCGTATCCACCCCCACCGGAAGGTCGGCCAGAATCGACCGATGCGGCATGAGACGTCAACCGAGCGGCTGCTCCGCAACGCGGCGCGGGTGGTGATCATCGCGACGGCACTACTCGGCGGGCCCCGTCGCGCGTGGCCACCGTTGTTCTCGATACGCCCGCCGCGGTCGGAAACGGCCGCGCTGGAGGCCGCCCGGGCGGCCGACCTGGTGATCGTTCCCTGCCGGCCCCAGATAGTCGACCTGGAAACGGTGCCGACGACGACCGAGCTGCTCGCCCTGGCGCGCGATCCCCTCGCCGTGGCCGTGCTCGTCGAGGTCCCCAGCCCGTGGGCAGCGGGCCGACCAAGCCCCGCCGTGCCATCCAGGGTCTTGGTCTGCGTGTCTGTCCGCATACGTACCAGCCGGGCGGAGGGTCTGGTCGGCGAAGATGGGGCGGAGCAGACGGGTGCGGATCTCCGTTCGTACAGGTACGGGGACGTCGGGTCGGGCCGGTATCGTGCCGGTCACGGACACAACTGAAGATGCTCGCTGCTGAGCGGCAGACGACGGTTCATCGCTTGGTCTGCGCGGGCCTCAAACGCAGTGTTTTGCCGAGCATCACAAGGCCGGAGATTGCGAAGTGACACGCTGCGGCTGCAAAAGGCCGATGCGAAAGCCACTCATGATCTCTCCCGCGCTTCGTGTTCCGCGGTAAGGTCCAGCATGCGCCGCTCGGCATCGTCGACCGCTTCGACCAAGCGCGCGCGGACCCACTCGGCGCGACCTACGCCCATAGTGGAGGTGACTCGTGAGATACGCTCGGCGAGCACGCGCGAGACGCGGACGTTCAACTGCATGGTCTCTGGCATCGTATGTCCGGTCGGAGTCCCGTCGATCGTTCAAAATTGCCCGCTGGTGCCGCCGACCAAGGCGATGCCAGCGGCACCGAGCGAAGCGCGCTGCGTCCGCTCGAACTCAATCAGCGCCCGCTGGTAGTCGAGGATGGCGCGCAGCTCGGCATCCTGTGCGGTGGCGAGATCGCGCTGCGACTGCAGGACGAAGAAGTTCGTCGACAAGCCGACCTCGAACTTGCTCTCTTCCGCCTGGAGCTGTTCTTCCGCCAACTCGCGAGACGCGGTCGCCGCCTCGATGCGCTCCCGAATCGAGTCGATACGAAGTGCCGCGTTCGTGACCTCGCTCGCAATCCGCAGCTCGATGCGCCGAATCTGTGCCCGGTTCTGCTGCAACTCCAGCCGGCCCCGTTCGTACGCGGCTTGGTCCGCGCTCCGACCCAGCGGATAGGTCATCTGTAGTTGAATGCTCCAGATCGGGTAGTCGGCGTTGGCAATATTGTGGAGCGCATCCCGATAGCCGCCCGGGATAATGCCGCCGACGCCGCCGAAGATGTCCTCGAAGCTGTTCCCGGCGGGAACTAGCCTGGGGCCGCCTTGGCCGGTCAGTTGATAGTTGCCGATCAAATCGAGCGCGGGCAGTGTGCTGTTGCGGAGATTGTCGAGGGTCGCTTCGTTCATGTCGAGCTGGCGTCGCGCGCGCGATACGTCGGTGCGCTGTTCGAGCGCCGCACGAACCGCCTCTTGCAGGTCGACAGGTGTTGCCTCGACCCGGGGCTGATCCGTCGGGTTGATCTCCATGAGCCACAGCTCATCCGACGTTCCTCCTACGATTAGCTCCTTCAAGGCCAGTTCTGTGGTGCGCTGCGTCTCGACAGCTTGCGCCAGCAACTGGCGCCGCGCCGCGGCTTCGGACCGCGCCTGCACCACGTCGATAGGCGCCATCGTGCCAACCTCGACTCGCGCACGATTGTCCGCCACGAGCT
The DNA here is from genome assembly GCA_026713105.1 of Acidimicrobiaceae bacterium. Classification (GTDB taxonomy): domain Bacteria; phylum Actinomycetota; class Acidimicrobiia; order Acidimicrobiales; family Poriferisodalaceae; genus Poriferisodalis. The sequence goes on along the minus strand of JAPOPC010000040.1, from coordinate 23,109 downwards.
GCTCGGCCAGTTCCAGCGCCTGCCGCTGCACGCCCACGGCGGCGCGAGCGTAGACGAGATTCCAGTAGGACAGGCTGACGTTGGCGAGCGTGTTGATGACGGTCTCCTCGAGGTCTATACCGGAAATGTCCCGGTTGATGTGCGAGACGACCAACTCCGTCCGCCGGGCATCGGTGCGAAAGCCGCGCAGTAACGGCTGGGTGTACTGCAACGTCATGTTCGCGCCGAAGCTCGGGTTGAACGTCGAGAAGATGTTGGTCGACTCCCAGCGTGTGGTGTCCCAGGTGACGTCGTACCGGCCGCCGCCCCACTTGACCTGCTGCCCGATCCCGAGGTTGTAGCTGCCCCGGTCGTTGACGATGGGCTGGCCGCGCAGTCCGCCACCATCGAAGAGGGAGCGGTTGGGAACCGTGGCCTGGTTGAGGCCGAAGCCGGATGAGGCAAACGGCAGGAACGCTGCGCTGGCCGTGGCAACCGCCATGTCCTGCACGAGCGGGGCGATGCGCTGGACGGCGATGTCAAGGTTCCGTTGGAGAGCCCGCTGTACGGCATCGTCGAGCGAAAGGTCGAAGTGGCGGGCCAGTGTCGCATCGCGACCCACGTGTCGCACCGATCCGGCAACCACGCCGTCAACCACAGAGCGGGGCATCTGCGCATGCGCATCGCGTGCGGCACCGAGCAAATGACCACCAGCGAGTAGCCCCATCAGAACGACAAGACCAATTTGGCTCAGCACGATGTGATCCCCTCCCTCCGCGAAACCCGAGAGGTGCCTTCAACCACGGCAAGAGCCCTCCTACGCAGCAGCGGTAACCTGTCCGTCGAAGAGGTGGATCTTCCGCGTGGCGTGCTCGGCATAGCGCGGGTCGTGCGTCACCATGCAGATGGTCGAGCCTTCGTCGTGCAGCGTCTGTAGCAGCCCCATCACCGCGGCGCCGTTCTTCGAGTCCAAGTTCCCCGTAGGCTCATCGGCCAGCAGAATGGCCGGCTGCCCGGCGACCGCCCTCGCCACCGCCACGCGCTGCTGCTGCCCTCCGGAGAGCTGGCTCGGCAGGTGCTTCGCCCGGTGGGCCATCTCAACCTTTTCGAGCGCCTCGGTCACCCGTTCGCGCCGTGCCGCCCACTTCATGCCGCGGTAGGTGAGCGGCAACTCGACGTTCTCGTAGACCGTCAGGTCGCCGATCAGGTTGAAGCTCTGGAAGATGAAGCCGATCTCGCGATTGCGGGTCCGCGCCCGGTCAGCCTGGCTCAACTGCGCCACGGGCCGGCCGTTCAGCGTGTAGTCGCCCGCTGTCGGCGAGTCGAGCAGTCCGAGGATCGACAGCAGCGTCGACTTTCCGCAGCCGGACGGCCCGGAGATGGCGATGTACTCGCCGGGGTAGATGGCGAGATCGACGCCATCGAGGGCATGCGTCTCCACCTCGTCGGTGTAGAAGATCTTCGAGACGTTCTCCAGGCCGAGCAACGCTGCGGCGTTCGTCGCTCCATTCCCGATCATCGCAAATACCTCCTTCGGCAATCCCCGAATCTCAGCGCGCTTCGTCATCACGTTACGGCTGGGTCCGACGCGCCCTATTCGATGCGTACCCGGTCGAACTGATCCCAGGTCGACATGTCAGACAGCACTACTCGGTCGCCCGGCTGCAACCCATCCAGCACCTCGATGGTGTTCACCGAAGCGCGTCCCAGGCTTACCCGCGTGCGCGCCGCGTGCATCCCGTCCGGCTCGACCGTGAACAGGCTGACGATGCTCTCCTCCTGCCCGAACACGGGCCGGCCAACGAAGAGCACGTCGTCCATCCGCTCCAGCTCGATGGTGCCGTCGACCGTCAGGTCGGGACGGGCGCCGCGGGGCAGCGCGCCGTCGAGCGCGACATCCACCGTCACCGTCCCGTTCTCCACAGCCGGGTCGATGCGGGTGACGTGACCCGGGATGACACCGTTGCGTGTGTCGATGGCCGCAGACTGGCCGATCTGGATGTCCTTGGTCTGCGTCTCCGCGATACGCAGCTCCGCCTTCAGCACCGTCGGGTCGCCCACCCGCGCCAGGTTGGTCCCGATAGTGACGCGTTGCCCTTCCTCCAGCGGCACCTGCTGCAGCACGCCGGGCATCCCCGCCCGCACATGCAGGTCGTCGACCTGCTGCCGGCGCAGCTCGTACAGCGTTTGCAACCGGTCCACCTCGGCCCGCTCTACCGCAAGCTGCGCCTCGACGGTATCGGAGGCCATCTGCAGCCGTTCCTGCTCCAGCGCGTAGCGCGTAGCGAACTCCTGCTCCGCTGCCTGCGACTGCTGAAGCTGGAGCGACGAGACGAGTCCCTGTGCAAAAAGCTGCTCGTCGGCGTCCGCCTGCAGCTGCGCGGTCTTGAGCTGCGCCTCCAACGTGGCGAGCACGGCGCGCTGGTTCAGCAACTCGCGCTCCACCTCGACCTGCCGGTTGCTATAGCGCGCCTCGGCCGCGTCCAGGTTGAGCCGGGCTTCGAGCGTGGTCTGTTCCAACTCGGGGTTGGTCAACTCGACGATGACGGCGTCGGGGGTGACCAGCGCACCGGGCCGAATGACGATCCGCTCGACGGTGCCGTCGGTCGTGGCAGGGATCCAGCGAATCTGCTCCGGGACCAAGGTGCCGGTGCCGCGCACCTGGCGGACCATCGGCCCGCGTTGCACGGTATCCAGGTAGATGGTGTCGCGGTCGACCCGCGGCGCCGCCGGCTCCAGTCGTGAGACGCCAACCGTGATCACGGCGACGGCGGTGAGCGCCGCCACGGTGTAGAGGCTGTGCCTCAGCTTCTTCTTTCGTGCGAGATCCGGTCGGGCAATGTCCATGATCTGCTCCTCTCACACAAGGGCGGTATGCAAACATGCGACGCCGCGAAGATCACGAACGAAGGATCGGGCGCCCCGGCGAAGGTCTTGTGTGGCCCGCGTACCAGCCCCCCTTTCGGCGCCAAGCCGATCCGTTTCGTCCCGCCATCCAGTTTCCCTGGGGTCTCGGCGGTTTCACTCTCCAAGAGGGTCTTGGGTGGCCTGCGATTACAGGCCTTGGCGATCTTTTTCTGGATTCCGGCTACTCGCGCGCGGAATCCCAGCGAGTCGGCGCTCGATGATCGAGCGCAGCAACCGGTGCGCCCGATGCAGGCGTACCGCGACGTTCTGGCGGGAAAGATGCAAACGGCTCGCGACCTCTTCGGGCGGACGATCCTCCAGATCCCGGAGCCGCACGACGTCACGGAACGCAGGCGGCAACTCGTCGATCATCTCCAGCAGCACGCGCGTCAACTCGCGGGAGTACGCCCTCGCTTCGGGAGACGCTGCAGCGGAGGATTGCTGCCAGGGTGAGGCTGATTCACCTTCCGACTCGTCTAGTTGCAGTTCGCGGTGCTCGGCTTTCAGGCTGTGTATCACCTCGTGGCGCACAATAGCCGCTACCCAGGCACATGCGGGCGGACCACCCTGGTACTGTCGCAGCTTCTGCAGCACGATGATCCAGCTTTCTTGCAGTGCGTCGTGAGCCACCGCGTCATCCCCAGCGACGCGGCGGGCGAGCGGCAGGAATCGGGTCGTGCAGCAGCGGATCCACGCCTCTGCGTCCTGGTTCAGCAGCGGACACCGGACGGATTCCTTTATCGTCGGTTTCGACACGTCTCGCGTGCTGACCGAGCGAGTCGTACGGATCATCGCCAGTTCGGGCAGCGGGCGCGGCGTGGTCTCTGGCATGAGCATCTCCATGCTAGCATACGCTAGCAGCGGTTGCGCGCTCACGCCCGGCGGTCAACGGTAGGCTGGTCGCCGCGGCAGCGATTTCCGACCGGACGGCGACCGACAGGAGACCAAGTCGACCCGCCGGCTGGCTGACAGCAGTCTGGCCCCGTGCGCCCCCGCCTTCGGTGCCTGCCCGCGGCGGCACGGCTCGGTTCCACAAGTTCGATTTCTGTGTAATCGGAAGGGGCTACGCGCCCTCCATAGAAGGACAGGAGAGGACGGAGAGGATCCGGTCCCGAAGGTCGCGGCGGGTAGGACCGGAAACGGAGGATGGCATGAGTGCGGACCACGGCTCACGACGCCAGCGGCGGAAACGGGAACGAGGCAGCGCCGGGAGGTCCCGGTCGGACCGCCCCCGGTGGACGCTGGGGCTCGGAAAGACGCATCGGCGTCCGCGTGCCCGCTCCTGCGGGGCGACCGGGAAGCCTGGGCCAGATGCTGCACTCGCCGGTTCCTTCCGATTGCGCGTGGCGTGACGGGCAACGACGATCCGGCGCGCGACTGCGCTCCAGAACAGCCTGCTGATCGTGCAGGCCAAGTTGGGCCAGTTCCGGGGCGGCCCGGTGGCGTGTCCCTGGGTCTGGACGATCGTACGGCGCGAAGCGGCACGCGGCGGAGCGGAGCGGCGCGAGGTCGCGCTGCACGACCAGCCGGTCGTGCCCGCCTCCACGCGGCCGACTCCCGAACGCGAACTGCAGACCCGCGAGACGACGGGACTGCTGTCGCAGGCGATCCGGCAGCTCCCTCCCCGCTACCGGGAGGTCGTGCGGTTGCGGGACCTCGAAGGTCGCTCAACCGTCGACGTCGCCGGGCGCCTGCATCTGACCCGGTCCGGCGTGGCGTCCCGCCTGCAGCGGGCGCACCTGCTGCTTCGCACTCGGCTGGAAGGTCAGATGGGGCGCCGGAGGGGACCTCGACCCGCCACAGCCGACAGCTCTCGTCACTCGCAGAAGACGTCGTCGCCTGGCAGGTGCAAGACCCGGCGGGCACCCGAAGGCCTCCTGAGGCCCGCATGAAAGGGCGAATCGATCGAGAAATTCGTGCGCCGAGCAATTTTCTTTGAGATGGATCCGTTCGTCGGACCCTCTATAAGACATGAGCACGCTGAAGGCGCCACGGGCCGGACGAACCCGCCGGGCGCCGAAACGTTCTCGATGCACTCGCCTCAGCATGCCATCGAAATGAGTCGATGGCTGGACGAAGGAGGAAAAGATGTCTCGAATTCTCACTCTGCAGTCCCTGCCCGTCGCCGGCACCTTGTCGGCCGACCACTACGCGGACAGCACCATCAGCTACGAGGCCTGCTCGACCGTCAGTACCGGCTGCGATTAGGGCCGCCACTGGAGAGGGCGGAGCGGATCGCTCCGCTCCGCCCTCCTTCCATTCGTTTTTCCTGCGTCAATTGAGTTTCCTGCGTCAGCATGAGGAGATGCCATGCCGCTTCTGATTGACGTCAGCCCCATGGACACGTTGATGGACGACGAGTTCTACGAAAGTCTGGAGCTGTACGAACCGAAAACACGCGGATTTCAGGAAGTTACCGCGCGGCATCTGCCTTCGCAGTGGACGATGAGCCACAAGGGCATCTGGTGCATGTGCCGGCCAGATGACGTCCGTCTTCCCGAACAGGGCTGGAAAATCCACGTGTCCAGCACGCCGACCGACGCCACCGCGGTGCTTTCGATCTCGACCCGTCTGTTGGTCCGTCAGGGAACGGCGTTCAAGTTCGCGATCGACGAGTTCATCCTGTCGCTGCAGAACGGCAAGTCGTGGTCGCGCAGCGGGTCCGGGAAGTTCATCACCGCGTATCCGGCGGACGCCGCGAAGTGCCGCGCGCTGCTCGATCTTCTTTGCGATTCGCTGTACGGGTACGACGGTCCCTACGTCCTGTCGGATCGGCGTTACAAGGACAGCCGGGTGGTCCACTATCGATACGGCGGCTTCACGCCGAACAAGCGTCTCACCGCCCGGGGGGAGAGAATCCATCTGCTTCGCATGCCAGGCGGCCAGCTTCGCGAGGACCTTCGGAAGCCATACTTCGATCTTCCCGCAGAGGTTCCCGATCTCGTTCCGGACACGACTGATCACCAAGACCGGTCGACGATGACCCTGAAAGACGGCCGCTACACCATCGAGTCCGCCATTTCGTTCTCGAACTCCGGTGGAGTGTATCTTGGACGCGACCGGCGGAACGACCGCCAGGTCGTGATCAAGGAGGCCAGGCCTTTCGCGAGCATGATGCGAAACGGACTCGACGCCGTGGCGCTACTCAGAAAGGAGCATCGAATTCACCGATTGCTGGAAGATACGGACGTCGCGCCCCGGCCGCTGGACTTCTTTCGAGACTGGGAGCACTACTACTTCGTTCAGGAGTTCATCACGGGCACCAACCTCCGGCAGCACATGGCGACGCGCTACGTGGCGATTCGGACCCGCGTCGGCCGCGCCGACCTGCGGAAGTTCTTCGAACACTACCGCCGCCTCTATCTCAGGATTGCGCTGGCGTTGCGGACTATGCACGAGCGGCACGTTGTTTTCGGAGACGTGTCACACGCGAACCTTATGGTTTCCCCGGACGGCGAGGAAGTACGCTTCATCGATTTCGAAGGCGCTTTCGAAACAGGAGTGGACCTGCCCCTGCCGCTGGCAACGCCTGGATTCACGTCCCGAAGGCTGACCGGCCGGTGGACTCCGACCCGCGCCGACGACTGCTATGGTCTGGGCGCGCTCATGTTCGCCGGCGTGATGCCGGTCAATCACGTCCTGACCCTGGATGGGCAGGCCGTCGAGAGGTTTCTCGACGCGTGGCGGGATGATCTGGGAATGCCGATGGAATACGCGGAGGTCGTGCGGGGCCTGATGCATCACGACCCGGAACGACGAATGAGCGTGGACACTGCGATTGCGGCGCTTCGCCGGGGCCCCCGCGAACCGGGGAAGCGGACCGGAACCACCGGAACCCGGAACGGCGCGCGTCGCGCAGAGGCGAGGGAAAGCCTTCGACGAACCGTTGATTATATTTTGGCCCACGGGTCGCCGGACCGGCTCGATCGGCTTGTTCCCGCGGACCCCGGTGTCTTTCGAACGAACGGACTTAACGTTGCGTGGGGTGCCACCGGAGTGGCGTGGTGCCTGAAACGGATCGATGGCGAGGTGCCGGCGTGGATGATCGAATGGATTCGCCGCCGGTTGGCAGATGGGCCGATGCAGGAAATGACGGCGGGGCTGTACGTCGGCCTGTCCGGCGTCGCGTGGGGATTGTACGAAATCGGATTGGTCGAAGAGGCGATGACGCTCATCGACGAATCGCACCGCAGACTGGGGTCGATCGTTGAGTGCCCGGACCTGTTCTACGGCGTCGCCGGCTGGGGAATGGCGAACCTGAAGTTCCACTTGTGGACCGGAGAGCAACGATATCTCGATCGCGCGGTAGACGCAGGCGCCCAGCTTGTCCGCGCCAGGGTCGAGACGGGCGACGGCTGGACGTGGAGGTCTTTGGGGCAGACCGGCTGTTCGTTCGGCCACGGGGCGGCCGGCGTCAGCCTGTTCCTGCTCTACCTTCATCTCGCCACTGGAGATCCGGCGTTCAGGGACGCCGGATGGAACGGCGTCAGGTTCATCGTGTCGAAGGCGCGGGTTACGCCGGACGGCGGCCGGAGCTGGCTCGCATACGAGGAGCACGTGACGCACATGCCGTACCACCGCTGGGGAAGCGCCGGCATTGGAGCCGTGCTTCTCCGGTACCGCGCCGCGAATGACGACCCGGTTGTCGAAGAGACACTGAAGCATGTGGTCGTGGATTGCGACAGGAAATACGCCGTCTTTCCGGGCCGATTCGCCGGACTGGCCGGAATCGGCGACTTCGCCGTCGACATGATGCAGTTCGGCTATCAGGTACCGCGGGCTCGCAGGATATGCAAGAAGGTGCTCGATGGAGTCATGCTGTTCGCGATTGAAAAGCGCGAGGGACTGGCGTTTCCGGGCGAGGGAGGCCTGCGCATAAGCTGCGATTTCGGGACCGGGGGCGCGGGAATCGCGACGTTCATGCATCGGTTTCTCGCCGACGCGGGACCGGCGTTCATGGTGGACGAGCTGATCGAAGGCGCCGGAGACCGGAAGAACGGAATAGCCTGGTCACGGCTGGATCCGGCAGTGGAGCAACCGGTTCGGCGTCCGCGGATTTTGGCGCAAGCCGATTCCGGGGGCGCCGTCCCGACGCAGGAAAGGGGTGCAGCATGATGAGGGGTTTCCGGGTCGCACTGCGGGCGTTGCGGCGCCGCCCGCTGTTCACGGTGGTGAACATCGCCACCCTCAGCCTCGCGATCGGGGCGACGACAGCGGTCTATTCCTTCGTCGACGGCGTCCTGCTGTCGCCGCTTCCGTATCCACAGCCGGAACGGTTGATGACGGTGCAGGTCGTCATTCCGGAATGGGAGCGCGAGACCGTGCCCAGCCCTCGGGCCGTCGACGCGTGGTGGCGGGGATGCGAAACGAGTTGCCGCGAGGTCGCCGCAATGTTCGCGGACCGGATGATCGTCGGCGGCGCCGGCGGGACGCCGGAAACGCTCGACGGATGGCGCGTCACGCCCGGCTTCTTCGAGTTGCTGGGCGTCGAACCGCTGCTCGGGCGGGTATTCGGCTTCGGTGAGCGGGAACAGGCCGTGGTCCTGACCTTCGGCTTGTGGCAGCGCCGCTACGGGGGCGACCCGTCGGTGCTCGGCCGCGTCGTCACCCTCAACGATCAGCCAGTCGAGATCGTCGGGGTCCTGCCAGCGTCGTTCCGCTTTCCGCGGTTTCAGCATCTGATGTCTGTCGAGGTCCCGGCGGGGCGGGCGCAATTCTACGCAACACTCACTTGGCCCGAATGGCAGGTGCAGTCGTTCGGCAATTGGGACCACCCGGCGCTGCTGCGCCTGCCGCCGGACACGCCGGCGGCGCAGGCGGCCACGGAGATGAACGCGGTTCTGGAGCATGCGTTCGCAGGCGGGCCGGTTCACCCGCAGGTGCAGCTCCGGCCGCTGTCCGAGACGGTGACCGCCGCCGCGCGCGGTCCACTCTGGCTGTTGCTGGCTGCCGCCGCAGCCGTGCTGCTGATTGCCGTCGTGAACCTGTCCAGCATGCTCGGCGCACGCTGGTTGGAACGCCGGCGGGAGGTGGCGCTGCGGCGGGCGTTGGGCGCGCCGCAGCGCGACGTGATACTGCTCGTGCTGCGGGAGTGCCTCGTGCTCACCGCTGCAGGCGGGGTCGGGGGCTTGGTGACGGCCCACGCGGGGCTACGCGCCCTGCTCGCGTTCCTGCCGGCCGACCTGCCGCGGATCGAGGAGGTGGCGATGGACGGGTCGGTGCTCGCGGCGGCGGCCGGCGTCACGCTCGTCTGCGGGGCGTCGTGCGCGCTGGCGCCGGTGTGGCAGGCCCGCCGCGCCGACCCGATGGAGACGATCAAGACGGACAACGCCGCCGCGCGGCGCCAAGGAACGGGGCCGGGCACGCTCGTGGCCCTTGAGGTCGCGTTCGGAACCGGACTGCTGATCGTCGCCGGACTGCTGCTCGGCAGTTTCCTGCGCGTGCTGAACACGGACCGAGGTTTCGAAGTCGAGAACCTGCTTGCTGCGACCGTCCTGCTTCCGCCCGCGCACTACCAGGACCCGGAACGCGTCACCCGCTTCCATGACGAGGTCCTGCACGAGTTGCGGAACACGCCGGGGGTGCGCGGGGTCGGCCTCGTCCAGCGCCTGCCGCTCGAGGGCGCCTTCTTCGTCGACACGCTCGCCCGGGTCGACGATCAGCGGCCGAGCGGGGAGCACCCGTCGGCGAACTACCGCTTCGTGAACCCGGACTACCTGCGGACGATGGGCATCGCCGTCAGCCGCGGCCGGATGTTCACCGAGGCGGACCGGGGGCGGCGTCCCGTCGTGATCAGCGCGCACGCGGCCCGAACCCTGTGGCCCGGGGAGAATCCGATCGGGCGGCTGGTGCGTCGCGGGAACGAAGACCCGCGTGAAGTGGTCGGCGTGACCGTCGACGCGCGAATCCGTTCCATGGAGCTTGACGCCGGTCCTGTCGCGTACGTCCCTTACTGGGATCTGCCCATAGCCGGCGGCATCTACGTAGTGCGAACCGCGATCGATCCGACGGCGATGGCCGCGTCGATGACCGAGGCGGTCCGGCGGGTCGACCCGCTGGCGCCGGCGCACGACTTCCGGACGATGGACGCTGTCCTGGCGCGCGCGGTCGCCCTGCGCCGCGCCCAGTTCTCGCTGACCGCCACCTTCGCGCTGGCGGGCGTGCTGCTGGTGGGACTCGGGGTCTACGGGGTGGTGGCGACGTGGGCGGCGCGGCGGCGGACCGAATTCGCGATTCGCCTCGCCCTCGGCGGCGGCGCACCCCGCTTGGTCGCGATGGTGCTCCGGCAGGGCATGCGGCCGGCGGCGATCGGGGTCGTTCTCGGCCTGGGCGTCTCGGCCGTGGCGGGCCGGGCGATGGCGGCGCTGCTTTACGAAGTGTCGCCGCACGACTGGGTCGTGCTGGGCACGGCGGTGCTGGTCGTCCTGACGGCCGTGGCGGCCGGGTGCCTCGTGCCCGCCGTGCGCGCGGTCCGCATCCCGGTCTGGGGACTTCTCAGGTCCGAATGACTCGCGGACGCTGGACTTCGCCTCGGGACCGATCATCAGGAGTGCCGTCCGTTCCGGCCGGCACTCCTCCTCCCGCAACGAGATCGCGCCTCCGCCAGTCTCGGCCGCGAAGGCGCGGTCGAGCGCGAGCTTGGGCGGGCGCGGTCGCCCAGCTCGGCATCCCGGAGTCGATCAACACCGCGTAGTCCGCCTCGGTGCCCTTGGCGGCGTGGATCGTCCGGGACTCGACCTCAACGCCGCGTTTCAGGCGGCGGCGGTCGAGCCCCGCCCCGCCGCCGCCGCCGAGCGGCGGGGCCGGCACATCGATCTTTTCGTGGCCCCCCCCGGGGCGTTCCCCCCGCCGTTCTCGGCGGCCGGCGGCCGTTCACTACCGGTTGCCAGACTTGCACCGCAATACTTGCAGAAAACCGCGTCGACATCGTGCCCCTCGGCGCTTCAGGCCATGTAGGCCCGCGGCGATACCGGGCGCGGCCAGCGCCGCCACCGCGGGTTTTGGGGGGGCGGCGGGCGAGCCCCGCCCCGCCGCCGCCGCCGAGCGGCGGGTCCGACACATCGATGTTCCGGCGGCCCATCACGAGCACGGGTGACGGGCTCAGCCGCCGCCGCCTCGGTTGCCGCCTCGTGCTCCGGTATCCAGTGCGCGAAGGCGGCCAGCACGGCCGCTGTCGTCGGCGTCGGCCCGAGCTCGGCCGCGAGGGCCGGCGTGGGCTTCGCCCAGGTGACCGACACCGGCGGCACCCCGCCAACCGGCTCGGGCCCGAGGCCGCGGACCCGCCGGTCGCGGGCCTTCGGATCCTTCGTCACGATGGCCCTCGTGGCGTCGGCGAGCCCCTGCCCGAAGCGATACCCGTTGACGAGCGTGATCGGTTCGCAGAGCGTCCGCATGGCCCCGGCCGGGTCGGCCGTCGTCCGAATCAGCGAGACGCCGCCCTGGAACCCGAAGATCGCCTGCCAGTCGTCGCCGACCCCGATCAGGGTGGCGCCCTCGCCCCCGGGCCCCGGGCCCTTCGGCGTCGTCAGGGGCGTGGACGAAGGCGGCCTGCGCCGGGTTTCACGCCCTGGTACTCGTTGACGATCACGTGACGCCAGGGCAGCAGGTCCGGCCGCCGGCGCGCGGCGTCGGTGGCCTCGAGGATCGTGCCGTCGTGGTCGGTGGTGCCCGTATCGGCGAGCTCCTGCTCATAGTGCCGTCGCACGGGCGCGGCCGATGCGCCGTAGCGCCTCGACGTCGGCGCGCCCCGTGGGCGGCGGGCATCCGGCAGGCCGGCGGCGCACCGCGCCTATCCAGGCGTCGACCTCCAGCGTCAGCGGGCCGAGCCCGGCGTCCGAGCCGTCGCCAACGTCGTCGGTCGCTTCGACCGTCCACCGTTCCCGGATCGTCGAGATCGACGCCCGCCGCCCGCAGCCGTTCGACGAGTACGTCGGCCATGCCCGGCCCGTCGCCGTCACAGGCGCGCTGCAGGTTCCCGAAGGAGGTCTCGACATAGCGCGTCGAAAGGCTATCGTGCAGACGCCGCTTCCAGGCGCGCGCCTCCTCGTAGCCGGCGAACTCCGCCGGCGCCCGGCCGCTCCGGTCGTGCGCGTAGTGCTCGAGCCAGACGCCGCCGTTCGCCGTCACAGGCGCCTCCGGGTCGTCCGGCAGATAGAAGTCGGGCCGATAGCCCCTCAGGTCTTCCGGCGGGGCATCGGCCCCCGCCGCGTGACTTCACCTCGCGGCCGTCGGGCGGGATGCGGTGGCGTTCAACCAGTTCGCCGTCCTTCACTGCGGCGGAGCGCGCGTTCCGCCGCAGTGAAGGACGGCGGCGAGCCCCGGGTTGCGGTCGATCTCCTCGCGGATCCAGCCGGCGACCCGCCGCCGCAGCAGGCCGTCGTCCTCCGGCCATCGGCGAGAGCTGGACGGTGCGGCCGTCGACGAGCTTCAGCACCCGGCGCGCGATCTGGTGGATCGTGCCCACCTGGAGGCCCGGCAGGCGTTCGCGCGTCCGTTGCCGGATCTCCTCGGTAGCCTTTGTTCGTGAAGGTGATGAAGGCGATCCCTCGGGCGGCGTGCCGAGGCGGCGGGCGGCGTAGCCCGCCCGCGCCACCATCGCCCGGGTCTTGCCGGACCCGGCGCCAGCGGTAACCATCGCCCGGTCTTCGAAGCACGCGGCGGCCCGCCGCTGGTGGGGGTCGAGGGCCGACAGCAGCGGGTCGGCAGCGGCGGCAGCCTCCGCGCGCCGGTTCCACCGGGCCCGTTTCGCCAGGGAGAGGCGGCCCGTGGCGAGCCAGACCCGGAACGTGGACACCGGTTCGGTGAGCCACCGCCAGGGCCGGAGGCGTTTCGTGTGTCGGGCCCTGGCGAGGTCGAAGGCGCTCTTCCGCCATCGGGGTGCTAATGAAGCTGTAGAGGGCGGTACGGGACACGCCCGTGGTGGGGGCTCGACGATCGGCGACCTCGCCAGCACGGACATCAAGGTGGAGCCCTCGATGACGACTCCCCTTCCGATCCTGGCGACACCCTGCACGACGGCAACGGCACGCACGTGACGATCGTCAACGCCTTCACGACCGTGAAACCCGAGACCAAGGCAACCGTCCGCGCGGTCGACTACCAGGTCGTCGGTGCGGCGGCTCCCGACCAGTTCCGCGTGTGTTCGGACGACGGTGTAGCTCGGCGAGGCGCTCCGACGGCGCCGGGTCTGGCGGCTCGACATGGGGTCTGCCCGGTTGTCGTATCACGACCGACCGTTCAGGCGCGCCCGGTCGGGAATCTGCCGCCCGCCCTGCGGGTCTTCCGCGCTGGCCAGCAGGTCCTTGAGCGCGTAGTTGACGCTCGCCGCCCCGAAGTCCGGTTCCCGCTGGAACGGCCGCCGGACGTAGCGCACGTGCGGGGTGTCGTAGGGGTACCGACACGATTCGTGCGGAAATACACGGTAACGCCGCGTGGCCGGAGCCTCCTCGACCTGAGATGCGACGCGCCCGACATCGCTGAGGAGGAACGCTGGGTAGACGCCGCCACGGTCAGCCCTGACTGGTTCGCCACCTACGGAGTGCCGCTGTTGCGAGGACGGGACATCGCTGCGGCCCGTAGCCATCGTCAACGACGCCTTCGTCAGCCGGTACTTCGGGGACGAGCGGGACCCCCTGGGCCGCACGATAGGCGTGCTGCACGAGCCGGATCAACGGCATGTCATCGTCGGCGTCGTCGGGAACGTCTTCTCCGCGTCCCTGCGCGACACGACCCGTCCCGCGGTGTACTTCCCGCTGGGACGTGACGGCCAGCTCAACCCGGTCCGGGGCGCCTTCGCCATCTACACCGCCCTGAGCGGAGCTGGCGGCGGTCGGCCTGTACGGCGGTGACGCTCTTGGCGATGCGGCGGCAGCGGGTGGCCGTCGGCATCCGGATGGCGCTCGGGGCGACGCGCGGGCGTGTGCTGGGCGATGCGGTGCGGCGCGTTCTGCGGGTCGTCGGCCTCGGCGTCGCCGTCGGGGCACTCGGCAGCCTCGGGCGCGCCCTGGGAACGCTGCTGTACGGCTTGCAGCCGCACGACCCGGCGACGCTGGCGACGGCGATCGGCGTGCTCGTCCTGGCCGGTGTCGGGGCCGGCCTCGCGGCGGCGGGTCCCGCCGTGCGCGTCGAGCCTTCGCACGTGCTGCGGCAGGGGTAGAGGGAGTTGTTGCTGTCGGGGCCAGTCGGTATCACGAACGGAGCATTGCCACGATGGATGACCGCCCGCTGATTCAGCTGCAGAACCCGATCCGCTCGACGTTCCCCTCCGTCGTCGCCGGGATCCAGCGGATCTCCTCCGGCACCAGCGTCCCAGGGTACCCCGGACCTGGCGCACCATCGGGCGCCTGCGGCTGTCGGAGGCGACGATGGCCGCGAAGCTGGCGCGGGTTGGGGACCCGACCGTTCTGAAGGCGGAGCTGCGGATCGCGGAGACGCAAGCGAAAGGACGTGCAGATCGGACAGGTCGCGTCGGTCGACACGCGGAACGGCGTGATTCCGGGCCGTGTGGTGCGCATCGACCCGGCGGTGGAGAACGGGACGGTGACAGTGGACGTGACGCTGAAGGGAGCGCTGCCGCGGGGCGCGCGTCCGGACCTGTCTGCGCACGACCGGCAGGGCCTCCTGCGCGCCAGCCACCCCGGGACCGTCGCACCGCCAAGGTGCGGCGTTTGGCGCCGAAGCAGCCGCGGTACGTCCTTTAGAGCGTGGCCTCAAAAAAATTTTGTAATCCTGCGATGCCTCCTTCCCTCTATACAAGTATAAGGCGAGGCACACAGCATCAGCGGCGGTGGCCCCACCAGAAGGAGGAAGCACCATGCCACGCGACAACACCTCGGGCAAGCAGCTCTTCGCTCTCGAAAGACACCCTGACCCCAAGTCCGACTTGCACCCGTCCTTCGACGTCCTCGGCGGCTGCAGCAGTTCCAATTCCAATAGCGGGTGCTGCAACAGCAATGCGTCCGGCGTCGGCGACAATCCCTGAGTTCTGAGCGTTGCCATCCGCCAATGTCGCCGACACGCTGATGCGGCCTCGCCCGATCCCAAAGGAGCGACATGCCCTTGACTCCGAAACCTCGGCTGAAGACATTCCTGACCGTCTACCCCATCAACGAGCGCACATGGGGCGTTCGCGGAGGCGACGGCGAGTTCTGGTCCCTTCGCCTTCAGGACAAGGACGCCGTGCGATGTCTCGGCGTCGTGTTGCCCTTCCTCAACGGCAGCACCCCCCAGGCCCAAGTGCTCGAGGCGGTCGATAAGGCGGGCCTGGACCCCAATGCGGGCGCCGAGCTCCTCGACAAGCTCGAAGCCGCCGGTCTCATCGAGAACGCGGACGACGCCGGACTGACTTCCGCCCAACTCGATTCGTACCGCGACCAGATCAAGCTCTTCTCACGCTTTACGTCCGACGGTGGCGCCAAGTACCAAGCCCTTCTACTTCGGTCCCGAATCGCCGTCGCCGGGGCCAGTTCCCTGGCGGGCGCCCTATGTGGCAGTCTCGCAACAGCCGGACTTGGGCAGGTCACTGCTCTACTTCCGCGCGATCATCAGCAGTCCGACGTCACGGGCGCGACGGAAGTCCTCCAGCTTGACCGGGAGTCCATCCTCCCGCCGCACTGCCTTGACCCGCTACCCAAGGCCCTGGTCGTGGCCCAGACGGCACACGATCCCGAGTTGCTCGAGGCCGTCGACGCATTCTCCAAGACACATCGTGTCCCCTGGCTGCTCGTCCGCTTGATTGACCAGATGGAAGGCTGGGTCGGGCCCCTCTTCGTCCCCGGCGATACCGCTTCGTACGTCAGCTTCGAAGGACGGCTCCGTGTGAACATGGCCCACTATGACCTGTACGTCGCGTTCGATCAACACGCACGCACCCTCGACGGGGGCGCGACCGACGTTGGCAGCCTACGCCCCTTTGCCAGCACCCTCGCTGGCGTCGCGGTTACGGAGCTCGTAAAGCACGTGACCGGCCTCGCCGTACCGGCGCTCGCCGGTCGGTTTCTCAGTGTCAACCTGTGGACCCTCGACACGGAGATCCACGAAGTGCTGAAGCTTCCCCGCCTTGAGAACGACGCCTACTCTCGGCCGGGTGTCTTTCCGTGGAAGGACGTGCCCTATGGCAGCACCAAGACGCGTAGAGCTTGAGCTTCGTGACGTACCGTACAGCGCTCCTCGTGTAACCATAGACATCCTTCCCAGGATACTCTCCTCGAAGGTCGGACTCATCCAGCAGCTGCAGCCCGGCCAGTACCGAGCCCAGGACCCTGCCGTCCTGGCCATGGGGGTCAGTTCCGGCGACTTGGCGCGCGTCGCGGGGATCGAGAACTCCCCGAAGGCGGGAGGGGCCGGCACCGACATCGAGACCGCCATCGCCTCGACGGTCGGTGAGGCGGTGGAGCGCTACTGCATGTACTGGTTCGACAGAGCGGACTTCGTTACCGGCACCTACAACGAGTTCGCGGACGACGCCGTGCGACCCGACATGCTACGTCTCTATAGCGAGCAGCAGGTCCGGGAAACACCGCCGTCCGTGCGACTCGCGTACTTCGGGAACGACACCCGGATCAGTTGGGTGTGGGCCTATTCATTGACACGCTCGCGGCCCGCACTGGTGCCAGCAAGCTTCGTTTACCTGAATTACGAGCCGGTCGACGGCGAGACGCTCATTGGCCGGAACACCTCAACGGGTCTAGCGGCGGGCGCAACCTTGGAGGAGGCGGTGCTGAGCGGGCTGACCGAGGTTATTGAACGCGACGCCTTCACCATCAGCTGGCTACGGCGACGAGTGGGCCCGCAGATTCACATTGACGACGAGGCGCTTGCCGACGAGATCGCGACGCGCTTCATGACGGACCATCCGGCTGTTGACCTGCGTATCTTCGACATCACTCTAGACATTCCCGTGCCTTGCGTGCTCGGCATCCTTCGGCGGCCGATGGAGTACGGCCCAGCGGTGTGCGTGGCGTCTGTAACGCGGACGTCTCCTCGGGGGGCCATTGCGAAATGCGTTCGCGAGATCGGTCAGGGCATGCCGTACATGCGATACCTGAGGAACCAGTTGGCGGACTGGGAGCCGGCGACAGACCACAGTGACGTGCGGACGTTCGATCATCACTACACGCTGTACAGCAAGAGACCGCAACTTATCGAAAGAAACCTGAAGTTCTGCAACGACGCAATCCGGGCGGTGCGCCTGACGGATCTTCCCGATGTGTCCACCGGCAGACCTCTGGGTGACATCAAGACGCTGGTGCGGATGCTCGACGCCATCGGTCACGAGGTGCTCGCGCTGGATATTACGACCCCCGACGTGAGTGACGTCGGGCTGCGAGTCGTGCGAGTGCTGGTTCCCGGGCTCGTGCCGCTGCACGGCAATCACAACTTTCCATATCTCGGCGTCGAGCGTCTGCATACCGTGCCCGCGAAGCTGCGGTGGGCGGATGACGGATGGGAACCGTCGAGCAGCATCAATCCGGACCCGCATCCGTTTCCCTAGCGGCTTGCGGGAGAGAGGAGTGGCACCCTCGTGCTCAGATGGAATCGGTGCGTTGTGAAGAAGCTGGCGGGCGGCCGCCTGCATCGCGGTGTGAACCTGAACAGCTCGCTGTGTGAGGTGTTCCACGAGAACACGAAGCTTACGCCGCTCAGTCAGAGGACGGCGGGAACGCTGGCTGCGTCGTTCTTGAAGTCCGACGTTATGCATCATCTTGCGGCGGGACCCTATAAGGTGTACTCGCTAATGGACCGCCAGGAGTTGCCGCCAGTCGAGCCCCGGGACACTGTGGAGAGGGCGATTGTTGGGCGACGGTCGCGGAGACGGTACAGCCGGCAAGCGGTGGGGTTGGGTGATCTGGCGCGGCTGCTGTTTCTGACGTACGGTCGGGTGGGAAGGGGCGGTGGTGCGCGGCCGATCGCATCCGGCGGGGCCCTGTATCCGTTGGAGTTCTACGTGACGGCGGTCAACGTAGCGGGGCTGGAGGCCGGCGTCTATCACTACAACGTGGAGGAGCATTGTCTGGATGTGATTAGGAGAGACGATGGGGGAACCACCGCACGGCTCAGTGAGATTGTGTGGTTGGAAGATATCGAGACAGTGGAGAACATCGGGGCGGTGATTTTCATCGCCGCGTTCTTGCCGCGTACAACCGTCAAGTACGGGGACCGCGGTTATAGACTGGTGCTGATCGAGGCCGGCGAGGCGGTGCACAACCTGGGGCTCCTGGCGAGCCAGATGGAGTTGGGGTGCTGTCCGTTGGGAGGGTTCATCGACAACGCGTTGAGCGGATATCTGGAGATCGACGGCGTGGACGAAGTGCCGTTGGTTCCGGTCGTTCTTGGTCGACCGGAGACAGATCGAGAACGATGACCGTCGATTCGGCGGCCGGCGAGTTGGGCAGGGAGTGTGCACGGAAGGGAGGAGGGGCGACCATGAATGTGTGGGTAGCCGGAGTCGCGGTTGTTCTGGCGGCGGCGGGTGTCGGCAAAGCAGCGGCCGAGGGGCAGGTGGTCGAGGGGCGGTTCGAGCGCACGTTGGCGATTGTGGACGGAACAGAGCTTGACGTGCGTACGACGAGCGGGCGAATCGAGGTGCGGGCCGGGAAGCCAGGCGAGGCGCGGATCAGCGCGTGGGTGCGCGGCTACGCGGACCGCTGGACGCCGGACGGGAGCGACGTGGTGAAGGAGCGGGTGCGCGCCATTGCGGCCAGGCCGCCGGTCGGGGTCAGTGGTGGAGTCCTGCGGGTTGGATATGGGGGCGGCGAGGCGCGACAAGTGGGCGTCAGCTATCGGGTTGTAGTGCCAGTGGATACCAAGGTGCGACTGCACACTGGATCGGGGACGGTAGTCGTGGGAGGTATCCGAGGCCCGTTGGAAGTAAGGAACGGCGCCGGTGCCACGACGGTGGCGAACATCGCCGGCGACGTAACGGTGGCGGCGAATTCGGGCAGGGTGGAATTGCGCAGGGTCGCCGGCGAGGTCGACGCGCGAACTGGAGCGGGAGCGATCAGCATCGGGCGGCCTGGCAGGGCGGTGCGTGCGCACACGGGAAGTGGGCGCATCGAGGTTGAAGGGGCGCCAGAGGGCACATGGGAGCTGACGGCCGGGTCGGGGGATATTCAGGTCGCGATGCCGGGCGATGCGGCTTTTGAGGTCGATGCACACACGCGGGTGGGTACGGTGAGCGCGAATCATGAGATTGACGTCGAAGCCCGTGCGACGGGGCAACTCTACGGGATCGCCGGTGAGGGTGGGCCTCGCGTGGTGTTGCGCACTGGTTCGGGAGACATCGTCGTCGACGTAGACTGAGGGTTCAGGTCCCGGCGGGGGCTCGGCTGGGGACTTTCTCGGTGCGCGGATTTGGCACGGAGCGGAGGGGAACGAATGCGTGAAGACGTGCGAATGGGGACGCTGGCCGAGCAGGCGCTGCAGGACGTCGGCCACGGGCTGCGGCTGGTCATTCGGAACCCAGGGTTCACGGCGGCGACCGTGATTACCTTGACCCTCGGAATCGGGGCCACCACGACCATCTTCTCGGTTGTCGACGCTGTGCTTCTCCAGCCGCCGCCGTTCCCGGACCCGAGTCGCCTTGTGACTCTCTGGGAGACCGATCCCCGAAGCGGCAACCAGCCGGTCGAGGCGTCTCCGGCGAACTTCGTCGACTGGCGCGCACAGACGACGTCCTTCGAGCGGGTAGCGGCCATCGAGCCGTACTCTTTTGACCGCACCGGTGCTGGCGAGCCGGAGGTGCTTTACGCGTCGCTGGTCACCGAGGGGTTCTTCCGTCTGCTCGGCGTGGGCGC
Source organism: Acidimicrobiaceae bacterium (assembly GCA_026713105.1). Lineage (GTDB taxonomy): Bacteria > Actinomycetota > Acidimicrobiia > Acidimicrobiales > Poriferisodalaceae > Poriferisodalis. The sequence continues at coordinate 3,430 of JAPOPC010000040.1, read as the reverse complement.
CGCCCACGGGCGGACGTTCCGGCCGGACGAGTACCGTACCGGTAGCGGGGTAGTCGTCCTGACAGATGGACTGTGGCAACGACGCTTCGGCCGGGACACCGGCGTCATCGGCCGTTCGCTCGTGCTAGACAGCGAGCCTTACACCATAGTCGGTGTGCTCGGCCCCGAGTTTGAGCTCGGCCTCGAGCGCGGGCGCGGCGCGCGCGATCTCTACGTACCGAAGGCGATAGCGGAGTGGGAGACATTTCGCCGAGGCAATGGCTGGTGGCACGTGATCGGTAGGCTCCGCCCGGACTCCACGCTTTCGGCCGCACAGGCCGAGATGGACACCGTCGCGGCGCGACTCGCTGCAACCTATCCGCGGACCAACGAAGACGTCGGGGTGCGCATCGTCCCCCTCCAGGCACGGCAAGTGGAGCACCTGCAGCCGACGCTGTTGCTGCTCCAGGGTCTCGTGGCGCTCGTCTTGCTGATCGCCTGCATCAATGTCGCCAACCTGATGCTGGCGCAGGGCACGCGGCGCGCGGCGGAGTTCGCGGTGCGGACGGCGGTAGGCGGTGGCCGCGGTCGTCTGCTGCGCCAACTACTGACGGAGAGCACAGTGCTGGCGGCGCTCGGCGGCGTGGGCGGAATCTTGCTTACCGCATGGACCCTCGACGTGGTCGTGGCGTTGATGCCGGCCGATGTACCGCGGCTTCCGGAGATTGCCGTGAACGGTCGACTGCTGGCCTTCGCGGGTGGCCTCGTTGTCGTGACTGCCCTCGTGTTCGGAACCGCTCCTGCTCTGCACGTCCTTCGGCGTGGCGCGCACGGCCTCCTTCGGGAGCAGCGCTCAGGGACTACTGGAACGGGGTTGCGTCGTACGCTGGTTGCAGCAGAGGTCGCGTTGGCCCTGGTGCTGCTCGTCGGCGGGGGCCTGCTCGTTCAGAGCTTCGCCCGGCTCGTGAGCGTTGACCTCGGCTTCATTCCGGCGAATGTCGTGGCGCTGCAGGTGTTCCACTACCCCGACGCGGGTCGCGCGGCGACGGCCGACTTCTTCCGCCGGACGCTACGGGGCATCCGAGCGCTGCCGAGCATTGCGGAGGCGGGCGCCGTGTCGGCGCTGCCGATAGCGCTGGCCGACATCACCCGCGAGAGCGCGTTGACGTTCCATGACAGACCGCCGCCCCCGCCCGGCGAGGAGGTGACGACGACCGTATCGTTGGCCACCCCGGGTTACTTCGAGGCGATGCGCATCCCGCTCCGGGCTGGACGGTGGTTCGACGAGCGCGACGACCACGAGCGGCCGCTCGTGGCGGTGATCAACGAGACGCTGGCTCGGCGTCACTGGCCGAACGCGGACCCGATCGACGAGCGCGTGTCGGTGCAGCTTTCCGGCCAAACGTTGACGGCGGAGGTCGTCGGCGTCGTGGGCGCGATCCGTCCCCGTGGCTTCGATAGCGGACCGCGCCCGGAGCTCTTCCTGCCGCACGCGCAGTACGCCGACGGCTCGATGACCTATGTCGTGCGCACAAGCGGGGACCCGGCGGGTGCTGTGCCTGCGATTCAGGACGTGGTGTGGGCCGCCGATCCGCTGCAGCCCTTCTACAGCATTGGGACGCTTGAGCAGCTGCTCGCCGACACGCTCGCGTCGCGGCGCTTCGTCACCACCCTCGCTGCGCTGTTTGGCATCGTTGCCCTGGCGCTCGCCACGCTTGGCATCTACGGGGTGATTGCTGTCGCGACGGCGCAGCGGACGCACGAGATCGGGCTGCGCATGGCGCTCGGCGCAGAGCCGGGCGACGTTCGCTGGATGGTGGTCCGTGGCGCCGTCGGCATCGCCGGCGCTGGCGTCGCGGTGGGCTTGCTCGTGTCGGTACCCTTCTCGCGCTTACTCACGAGCTTGCTTGTCGACGTACCACCGTTCGACATCCCCACGTTGACCACGGTTTCGTTAATGCTGCTCGCCGCCGCCGCCGCCGCCGCCTGGCTCCCGGCGCGCCGCGCCGCCGGTACGGATCCGCTGGCTGCGCTGTGCGGAGAATAGGCGTTTGAGGCGAAGCCTCGATGGCCAGCCCGACGCACCCCGGCCGTGAAAGCTCCTCAGGGCCATCGAGGCCGGGCTTGGTTCAGGTCGCCGGATGACGTCGTGCCGCTTCTCGACCGGGTTGTTTGCGGGAGGAGGGGGCTGACATGCCGCAGCAGATCGGGGGTCGACCGGGAAGTCCGGCGCGGTGGCCAGCCGTGAGATCTCCCGAGAATCAAGGTCAGGCACGAGCACGCGTTCATCTGGTCGTAGACCTCGCGGGCCCCCGCCGCGAAGTTGATCTCGGTGTAGCCGTGCGTGTCGGTGTAGTGCTCTTCGAGGTTGAGGTCGCTCTCGTGGTAGAGCACGCCGTCGAGCACGAAGGGCGCGTCGCGGTCGGTGCACTCGATCGGGCGGCTGTAGAACGGGGCGTAGTTGTCGGCGACGAAGGAGTAGAACTCGAGCGCGAAGTCGTTGAAGCGCGTGCTGTAGGTTCGCTGCAGCACCTTGTGCGGCATGGCGAAGCGCTGTCCGTCGCTGGCCGACGTCGTGCCGTCGCCCCAATGGCCGGCGGCGTCGAGGCGGGAGATGCCGTGGACGATGGCGGCGAGCGCGGCCCGCTGGTTCTCCTCGACGAGACGCCAGTCGCTGACGTACTTGAGCCGCCTGTAAGCGATGTCGGGGGCGACCTTCTCCATGGTGTAGAGGCCGAGGTTGCAGCCGTGGGCGAGGATCGCGGCGAGCAGCGCGCACACCTCCCCGGGGTTGACCCGCTTCTCGCCGGGCTGCTGGAAGTGGACGCTGAACCCGAGGTCGTTCTCGACCTCGATGAGCAGGTCGGCGAGCCGGATCGAGCGGCTGCGGGCGTCCAGCCAGCCGTGGAGCTCGGCGAGGCGGTCCGATTACGCCGGGTCGGGCTGCTCGGCCGCGTCCGTCTTCAACCGCCACCCGTCGTCGTCGAACGCGACCTGCCGGTTGTCAGCGACACCCTCCAGGAACCGGTCGAACGCATCCGACAGACGCGCCTTCAGTTGCTCGACCGCCGCAGCGGGATCGACGGGGAACCCGGTTCGCACCCAGAACGCTTCGCGGACCTGCTCCCACCCGCGCGGCGGGCAGGAAGAACGCCTCGAACCGGCCGAAGTTCTTCGCGCCGTCGATGGCGAGGTTGCCGGTCTGGATCTCGTCGCGCACCTTGAGGAACAATGCGCTCTCCCAGCGTCGGCGGTCCGTCACGCCGTCATGGCGGATGAGCGGCTGCAGCGCCGCCGGGGCGAAGTCGAGCGGCGCATGGGGCGGAGCGCCGCGGCGCCCCGCCGCGCGGTGTTCGCGGTAGGCCCGCAGCGCCGACAGCGTCGGCGACGTCCCCTCGCCCTGCTCGTCGACGAACTTCATCCTGCTCAGAAACGGCCCGGCGAACTGGCT
>JAPOPC010000111.1 GCA_026713105.1 Acidimicrobiaceae bacterium | reverse complement strand
GCTGGTCGCCGCGCTGGTGGCGCGCCGACGCACTGGCGAGGGCCAGTTCATCGACACGTCCATGTGGGAGGCCACCACGGCGTGCACCGCCGAGGGCTGGATGGAATGGGTGCTGAGCGGCACCCAACCCGCTCCGACGGGCAACCTCGACCCCCTGTGGTCACCCCACAACCTGTACCGCTGCGCCGGCAACGACGACTGGGTTGCCATCTGCTGCGTTGACGAGCCCGAGTGGGCGGCGCTGGCGAGGATCACCGGCATCGACCCCGCCGATGAGCGGTTTGCTACGGCCGCCGATCGCAAGGCCAACGAGACCGAGCTGGACAAGCTCCTCGGTGCGTGGACCCGCGAGCGCGACCAGTGGGATGTCACCGAGCTATTGCAGGCGGCCGGTGTGCCCGCATTCCCTTCGCTCAGCTCCCGCTCGCTCGAAGCGAACCCGCACTTGGCAGATCGCGGGCTGATCGAGCGCCTGGATCACCCCGTGGTGGGCCAGATGAGCCACGTCGGCATCCCATGGCTCCTGACCGACGGCTCCAACGGCGTGCGAACGCCGGCTCCCACGCTGGGCCAGCACACACACCAAGTGCTCACCGAGGTGCTGGGACTCAGCGGAGACGAGATCGCAACGCTCGAGCAAGCCGGCGCCCTGCGCTGAGTGTCAGCATCGCCGCCGGGCCGCGGACTGCCCACCCTGCAGTTGGTGACGCTATTGAGCAGAATTGCTCAATAGCGTTCTGAGACTTGGTGCCGGTTGACAATTGCGCAGAGCCTCGATGATGACCTGACAGTTGGTTACGCTATTGAGCAAAGTTGCACAGTAACGTAGCCGACTGATATTGTGCCTATGTGGCCGACTATCGACGACTTCAGGTTGCGACGATCGTAGAACGGCTCAACGAGCCTCCTGAGCGCCTACTGGCCATTTTTGGCCCTCGGCAGTCCGGCAAGACATGGGCTGTCCGCCAGGCGCTTGCATCGATCCCACAGAGGTCTCGGATTGTGCCTGTAGATGCTCCGGATGAAGACGTGGAGTCGAATCCCATTGGGTTCTCCAACGCAGCTGGCACGACTGGCGGATACGTACGTCTCGCGACTGCGTCCCGGGATGTCCAGTGGCTTGTTGACATCTGGGAGGAAGCCCGATATCAAGCACGGTCGTCTGACCGCGGGTTCGTCCTCGCATTGGATGAGATTCAGAGGGTCCAGGGCTGGGCGGCGGCGGTCAAGGGTCTCTGGGACGCGGACCGCGCGTCGGGCTGCCCCCTGCATGTCGTCATGCTCGGCTCGGCACCCCTGCTCATGCAGGCTGGTCTCAACGAGAGCCTCATGGGCCGCTTCGAGCCCATCGACTTCGTTCACTGGTCCTTCGATGAAATGGCTGACGCTTTCGAGTTCGACCTTGACGAGTACGTGTACTTCGGTGGTTACCCAGGCGCGGCTTCGTTCGTGTCGGATCACCAGCGCTGGCATCGGTACGTACGCAGTTCGCTCGTGGAACCCAGCATCGAACGCGACGTGATCGACATGACAAGGGTCGACAAGCCGGAGCTGCTTCGGCAGGTATTCGATGTTGCCGCGCGTCATTCAGGACGAATGCTGTCCTACACGCAGATGCTCGGGCTGCTCGAAGACGCAGGCAATACCACGACTGTGACCCGCTACCTGGACCTATTGCATCAGGTGGGTCTCGTGACCGGGCTTCCGGCTTACTCCGAGTCTGCTGTGAGCAGAGCCTCGTCGCCAAAACTCAACGTGCTCAATACAGGGCTGATGTCCATGGCGTCCGGCTACACGTTTCACCAAGCTCGAGTTGATCGAACGTTGTGGCACTACCTAGTGGAGAGCGCAGTGGGTGCACATCTGCTCAATTCTTCGTCTCCCGGAACTAATGTGGCGTACTGGCGCGGCCGGCGGCGACGGTCAGTGGTGGAAGTCAGCTTCGTCGTGGAGCGGGGACCTCATCGCGTTGGCATCGATGTTGCGAGTGAAGCAGAGCATGAGGCACTGCCCGGGCTTGATGAGTTCGCGGACCGCTTCGATGCCCGAACTCTTGTGGTCGGCGAGGGTGGTGTCCCGCTAGACGAGTTCTTGTCAGCTTCTGCGAGCGAGTGGATCGAAGAAGCGTGAGCGAGATGTACGTCGCTCGTACCTGCACTCGCCTCGTCGCGTGCGAGTCGGGCGGTCAGGTAGGAGTGGAGGCTGTTCAGCTCGGTACATTCCGGTTGGAGCGTGCATATGTGCTGCTCGGTGACGCCGGATCCGGCAAGTCGACCGAATTCCGGCAGGAGTGCGCAGAACTCGGCGACGCGGCCGTGCTGCGGAGTGCGCGCGACTTCGTGACCCTTGACGTCGCGCCCGAGTGGCGCGACAAGACGCTATTCATCGACGGCCTCGATGAGATCCGTGCGGGCGCCGCCGACGGGCGTCCTGCGCTCGACGAGATCCGACGGCGTCTGGATCAGCTTGGATGGCCGCGGTATCGCATTTCGTGTCGCGAGGCTGATTGGCTTGGCAGCAGTGATCGCCGCAGCCTAGAGAGCGCAACACCCGGCGAAACCGTGGTCGTGCTGCGTCTTGATCCGCTTGGTGAAGTGGCCATTGGTGCTCTATTGGCAGCTCACCTCGACGCCGACGCGATTCCCAGTTTCCTGATTGAGGCCGATCAGCGAGGTCTAAGCGGAATGCTGGATAACCCGCTGACACTGGAGATGCTCGCCGTCAGCATTGCCCAAGAAGGCGGCGACTGGCCCGCAAGCCGGAGCGACACGTTCGAACTCGCTTGCAAGCGCATGGCACAAGAGCACAACGACGAGCACATCGCCGCAGCGCACATCCCACCGGCAAGCGAAGCAGAGCTGATCGTTGCAGGAGAGTTGGCCGCGATCCAGTTGCTCTCGGGAATCGAGGGCTATTGCCTAGGTCCCACCGAAGACAACTCGCCATATGTTTCGTTGGACAGCCTCTTGCCCTTGGTCCCTGAACCCCGCAAGGAGGAATCGGGCCACCGTCGGCGTGCACTGGGAACCAAGCTGTTCTGGGCGCCGCCCGGCACCGATATTTTGGCGAGGTGGCCGAGACTTGCACCTCGCCACCGGCAAATCGCTGAATTCCTTGGTGGTCGCTATCTGGCACATCTTGTGAGCAGTGGCCTGCCCGCACGTCGAGTAGTCGCTCTCATGACGAGTCCGCATGACGGGCGCGTCGTGACGTCGCTCAGAGGTCTGTCAGCTTGGTTCGCAGCGCACTGTCCCGTAGCGCTCGACCAACTCATCGACGCTGACCCGGTGGGCGTCGGTCTCTATGGTGACATCAGTTCGTTGAACGGTGAGCAGAAGCGGCGGCTGCTACACGCCATTGCGGCATTTGCGGCCGAAGGCCCCCTGCTTGGTCATGAGTGGCGCGACAATCGGGGTGCTAGCTATCGAGACACGACCGCGTGGGCATTTCGCTCAATCGTTGATGACGAATCAATAGAGGCAGTCGCAGAGTTCATCGACGCCAATCCTGATGACCTCGCGAGCGAGCGGGTCCGAGAGTTCCTGCTTCAAATCCTCGCAGTCGTGGAGGAAGGCCAGATCGGGACGGCACGCCGCCTCTCACCTCGAGTGGCGGCCGTCGTTCGAGATGGAAGTCAATCAAGACATGTTCGATTGGCGGCTCTCGACGCCCAACGCCATCTAATGCCTGCTGGAGTCGACAGGCAACGCGAACTACGCCAACTGCTGGATGACATTTCGACGGGCCGAGTCCCTGACCCCAACCGCCAGCTCGCCGGTTCGCTGCTCTACGAGCTTTACCCCGACACGGTCGGGCCCGATGAGGTACTCGGTTTCGTCAATCATCCAAGCCGCGAACGCATCCACGGGCTCTTCGAGGGCTTCTGGCACCGAGAACTCTCGGTCCGTTCATCGGGTCAGCAAGCTGGCGAAATCCTGGATGCGCTGCATCAGGACGCGGACCGCTGGGTTCAGCTGCTGCGGGAGCGCCATTTCGACGACGTCCCTGTGGATCTGTTGGCGTCGGCGGTTGCCGAGCTAGGTGATGAGGTCACCATCAGCCGATTGTTCAACTGGCTCAGCATTGCTGGCGCTTGCGAGCCGCAGGTGATGCCAGCAAGGAGTCCTGCTGCACAGACCGTTCGAGATTGGTTGGAAGCTCGTCCGGAGATTCAACGGCGGGTGTACTTGGAATGGTTGCGCCACCGCGACCTGAATGATTCTTTGGGTTTCAGGGCCTACGACTGGTGTCTCGCCTTGCACGGCAGCAAGCTGCCGCGTGACATTGGGCGATGGTGCTTGGAGCGAGCGATGGAGTTAGCGCAGATTGAGCCGGCTCTTGCGCGTGAACTTGTGCGGCGTGCGCATGCAACTCTCGATGACTCAGACACGAACGAGGGCCTCACCGCCGATGTCTTGCGGACGGTCGTCAGTGGCTGCGGTGACCTAGAGGAATTTGTCGAGGCTCTGTTCACCCCGGTGACGCCCGATCCGAAGGTTGAGCGGATGCTGAAGGAACACGACGAGCGTCGCGAAGAATGGGAACAAGAAAGGCAAGAACGTGTCGAAGATTGGGCAGCCGGCCTGCGATCGAGCCTGAGCCAGCTCCAAGACAACACCTTTTCGTCAGCGAATCTGCACCGACTTGCGCTCGCCTATATGGGCTTGTACGCGGAGAGCGACGACGAGTTGGACGCCCGGGACAGCCTCGGTGAATTCATTGGAGGCGAAGAGGACCTGGTGGCGGCGGTGTTGCACGCGTTCCGCGAGTCGATCGAGCGACCCGATCTTCCCAGCGTTGAGGAGACGGTCACGTTGCACAAAGAGTCGAAGCATGCATGGCTTGCACTGCCGGCGCTGGCCGGTCTGCAACTGCTTGACGCCGAGGATCCCAAGCGGCTCGACCAATTGGATGACGGCCTAAAGCGTCAAGCGCTAGCACTTCTCTTCTGTGTGCCGACGAACACGACTTCGCTGCCGCCTTGGTTCGAGCGTTGGTTCGAAGGACATCCATTGCTTGTAGCGGAAGTAGCGATCACATGTGCGATCGCTGCGATCCGAAACGGCGACGAACACCCGCCGGGCCTCAGTGAGCTTGACTCCATCGGCGGCGATGGGGGCGTGAAGCACACCGTCAAGTTGCGGCTGCTGCGATCCATTCCAACCCGGGGCTCCAACGCCCAGCTTCGACTGCTCGACCGGCTACTGCTTGATGCCATGGCGTACTCGGATTCGGACGGCCTCCAAGAGCTCATCGACGAGAAGCTCACGGTGACCAGCATGACCGTGGCCCAACGCAGCCGTTGGCTCACGGCGGCGGCGTTGCTGTTCGAAGGCGAATATGTCTCGGCGCTGATTGAGCACGTGGAGGCTCATCGATCAGCGGTACGTCACGTCGCGGAGTTCTTCCACTCCGATCATGGCCCAGGAATTTCGGGACACCCCGGCTTGACAGCGAGTCTCAGCTCAGGGACTCTTGCCGCCTTTGTCCAGATGTTGGGCCGCGCATACCCGCCCTTGGAACGAGACGGGTGGATCACGGTCGAAATTGACGCAGCGGATCGGATCAGAGACATGATTCATCAGCTCGCGCAGTCTCCGGACAACGTAGCTGGCGAGGCACTGCGACGAATGGAGCACGATCCGGAATTGAGCGAGTGGCAAGCCGTCTTGCGCTGGAGACGCGAGGAGCAGAGTGCAATTCAACGCGACGCCGAGTATCGCCATCCGGGCGTCCGTGAAGTTCAGCAGACGCTGAGCGGCGGCATCCCGGCAAATGCAGCGGACCTCGCTGCGTTGCTGCTGGACCGTCTCGACGATGTGGGCAGACAAATGCGGGGAGACTCGAGTAATCCTTGGGCTTCGTACTGGAACGTGGACGCACACGGTCGCCCGGTTTCTCCTAGGCCCGAAAACGTAGGCCGAGACTCGCTGCTGACACTCTTGAAGAACCATCCGACGTTGAGCGAGGTGGACCTTGGGCCCGAAGGCAGCTACGCCGCCGGGAAGCGGGCCGACATACGCGCGAGCTGTGCCGGGTTCAACGTACCTATCGAAATCAAGCGCGAATCGCATAGCGATCTCTGGCACGCAATGCATGGTCAACTCATCGGTCAATACACAACCGACCCGTCCACCGAAGGTTTCGGCATCTACCTCGTGCTGTGGTTCGGCGGCGAGAAAATGCCGACGCCTCCGTCAGGGCGGCGACCAGGGAATCCCGACGAACTGCGGGCGATGCTCGAAGCGCGCCTCGACGCTAACGAATCCCGCAAAATCTCTGCTCGGGTCCTTGACGTCACGAAGCCGGGCAGTTGAAGACTGGGTCGTGCCCCTCAGTCACCGACAGGCCCGCTCAGCGCCGGCATCTCTTGGTCGATGATGCGCGCCCACTTCCTGATCGGTAGGATCATCGACATAGGGGTCTTATCGGTTCCGTAGTTCGGCCGATGTGCGCGTCGAAGTGAACTGATCTTGCCGACAAGGCTCTCGATGTCTTTCTGCGAGAACACCGGTTCCAAGTCGTCACGCCCAATGGACGGGATTCCGTTCGTCGCGCCCGTGCCTCCGAGGGCGACGAGGTAGGCGAAGAATTCGTACAGGTACTCGCCAGCCTTTGAGGGCGCTTCGCGTTTCCGCGTGGGGTAGCGCTGTGAGGGTCCGGGCTGGATAGGGAGGGATCCCCCAGAATCGGAGGTGTCGAGACCCCGATTCGGGAGGATCCCCGTGGCTGTTGACCTTACGCGTGCGTTGTTGCTGAT
>JAPOPC010000068.1 GCA_026713105.1 Acidimicrobiaceae bacterium | reverse complement strand
CGCCGCACCGTCCCTCCGCTACCGTTCATCACTGAGCCTCCGTTCGCAGTCCGGGATCATCAACAGACCCCACACTGCCACGGAGGCTCAACTCATCCCAAGACCCGACCTGTCAACAACCTCTGTGGGCATTACAGCTAGCTGGGGCAGCGGTCTTCATTGCCTGCCCGTCAGCGCTTCCCTCGGCGTCGCGACAGGAGGTTCGCGGATGAGCGCAACACGCTGTTCGGTGTCGTGGCCGTTCAGGTCGCGCATGAGACGCGGCGTCCGTTCGGTGCGCTGGTGGAGAGTTGCGGGGCTCGTGCTGGCTGGTGCCGTCATGGTCGCTGGCTGTGCCGGCCGGGCCGCGGGGAACGGGGCGAATGACCCGACGACGTTGCCGGGTGCGGAGGTTGGGCCGCCGGTCGGTGTCGGCTCGGTGGACTGGGACGCGATACCCGACGAACTGCGTGCAATGGACCTTATGGAAGTCCACGCTGGTTACGCCGCGCTGCACCACGGGGTCTCCAAGCTGCTGGTCGAGGTCGGCGTCTTGGAGCTGCTGGACAGCTACCTCATCGACGTTCCGCCCAGCGCCGGTTATTTCGCGGTCTGGGAGATGGGCACTGCAATCTCTGCCTCACATGACCTCTACGGCGCATCGAGCCCACGCCGGTACCAGTTCGAGCTACGTGTGCTAGTGGCGGCGCAACTTGCCATGGACACCAGCCCGTTGGCTCGGGACATCTCAGGGGCGCTGCGCGAGGAATATGCAGTGCTGCACGACGCGTTCTTCGAGGTATTCGAGCAGTGCGGGCGGGACTCGCCGTGGCCAGAGGTGGAGCTGTTCGTGATGGGCGACGGCTACGCAGGCGACTACCCGTGGCCGTTGTTCGAGTCCGATTTCGCATTGTCCTATTTCGAGTACAAGGAGCTGCTGCACGCCTGCGGCCGGTACGCGGCGACGTACCCCACGCTGGACCCGAAGATCCGTGACGAACTGCTGGCTCCCCAGCGAGCACACTTCGCCACCGCAGTGCTCGAAAGCTTGCGAGACCCACTGCCCGTCGTGGAAGTACCGTCCCGCTATCAGGCCGAAATCGACAACCTGCGCGACAACGGCTGGTAAGGCCACAGCAGCAGCGACGATCTCGAACTACCAGTGGCCTGCGGCGGTCAGACGCCGACGGCCCGCCCCTTGGCGAACATCCTCACTGTCTTGCGCAGGCTGTGTGTTTTGGTTTTCTGTTCAGACCGCCAAGATCGCCGTCACCTGCCGTGCCGCCGGCTACGCGAACGGCATTCGCCAGGTCGACCTCGCGGCGGCGCTGCCGTGCGCGGAGCCCCTCAGCGGGCTCGCTGCGGGCACGACCGCAACCAGCGGCACCATCGTCGCCGACCCGGCGTGCACTTCTGCGGAACGTCACCGAGCGAACCCGAGCCGCAGCCTCCAGAAGAACTACTACGCCAGGCGGCACACCTTCACTCTGGCCAGCCCCGCATGGGTCACCGTCAGCCTCGTCGGCGCGAACCGATTCGGCACCTACTTGGTCTTGCTCGAGGGTCACAGCCCCGACGGCACGGTCCTTGCCCCCGACAACAACTCAGGCCGCCGCGGCGACCGTCTGGCCGGGGTGTTCTTGGAGTCAGGCCGCTACACCGTCGAGGCCACCACCTCGCGGCCGCGGTCCTTCCGCGATCACCGGCCCATCGGCGATTACGGGCTCGCGATAAGCGTCGACCTCACGCCCCGCGTCGGCCAGCCCTCCCGGCTCAGCGTCGAGAAAGGCGGAACGATCAGCGAGTCGTGGCCATATGAGCCCGCCGCCGCGACCGTGACCTTGGCGGCGTCCGACAGCCTCAAAGCCACTGTGAGCCGATCGACGACGACCGGGTCCAAGGGATCCGCCACACTGCGCGCTGCTCCCACCCGCATCGGCAAGTACACCGCCACCGTCACCTATGCCAACAGCACCGGCTCGCTGTCAGAGGACACCGAGATCGTCGTCGACGGCAACTGCCCACCCACCGGCGCCGACAGGCTCCGCGCACGTCGGATGCATCACCACGACGACGGGCACGGCCACACCGGCTGCAACGCACACGAACCGCCGATATGCGAAACGAGCTACTGGAACTCGTGGACGCCCGACGGCAGGCGCGGGCACTTGGAGCGCAACCTCGAGCAATGCAGCTCGAAGTACAACATTGGCATCATCGACGACTCCGAATTGGAACTGCTCCCGTGGACCCCCTACGACGTCGACCGCGCCGGTAGGCCCATCATATGCAAAAAGGTTTCCCCGGTTCAATTCCGGCTTCCGAGCAATCAACTTAGTATGTGCCTCAAGGCACACAACCTTGCTCTTGTGACGTGGGCCAGTGGTTTCGCCGTTGATGCTGCGATCGCCGAATATGAGCAAGGGAAGGGAAGGACAGTTCGTGCAGATGTGCGTCGTGATCTGCAGGCGATTCAGCGAGCGATCGACAAAGGGGAGATGGTTCTCGTGGGTACTAGTGCACTGCCACCGGTAACCGGTATCACTGCTCTCGATGATGCGTTTCAAGAGATTCTGTGCAAGGGCGTCGTGGGGCGAACTGTCGGCACCGTCGCGAACAAGGCGACTAAACGAGTCGGGGCGTGGGCGGCGAACCAAATTCCCATTCTGCAAGGGCTCACGAAAGTGAATGCTGTGCTCAGTATCATTTCGACGGTTGTGGGTGTTGCGTACAGCAACTTTGCGAAGAATGCTCTCTGCGAATGAAAGCACCGTCCAGGCTGTCGCGAACAGGAGTTTCAGCAATGGCGAGGAATACCGTTTGCCGATCTGATCGAAGCCGGGATGATTGCGCCTTTTTCCTGAGGTCGGACCGGGGAGTTCACGGATGGGCTGGGCTGCGATGGCGGGTGGGGAAGTCTGACGGGAGGAACTGGCTGTGGCTTCACAGGGTAAGTCTGTCTTCGGTATGAGACGGTCGAACCAAGATGACAGGAACTCCGATCAGGCTTCGCATGGCGCGGTAGTCTCACGGATACGTCGGTCTGCGTTCGGCGCGGCCGCCGTGCTGACAGTCGTGGCGGCTATCTTGGTCTGGTGGCTACTGGTACGGGGCTCGGTTGGACCTGTTGGTCTGCCGTCCGATACTCAGCTGATTTGGAAGGAAATCGCAGAGGAGTTGCCACTGGATCCTGGTCGGCGTTACAGCGACGAGGAACTCGGCCTATATGAGCTTATCGACGGTGTGATCGACGAATCACCAGTTTACATTCGGTTCCGGACGGTAGAGGAGTATATTGCATCGGAGGATGATGTGTGGATACGCATCTATGCGTTGGCGCCAGGCCATGAACGCGATCGGTTGATCTTCGAAGACATGATCGAGGATGCCATCCGTACGGCGTATATTTTCTTGCCTGCCGATCTGGGGGCAGGAGGCCGGCTGGAACTGGCATTCGTCGAGGCGATGAGGGAGTGTGCGTCCGAGGCGGGATACCCTGAGATCAACCCAGTAGGCGGAACAGACGAAGAGTTAGCGTATTGGGAAGCCGAGTTCGGGTTGACTCTGGACGGTCTTCTTGACTTGCGCCATGAGTGTGCTCAGCAGGCCGCACGCTATCCGACGCTTGATCCCGAAGTGCGTGACGAGATGCTCAACCGTATCCGGAAGCATTATTTGAAGGCAGTACACGACTATATCCGTGACGGCGACATCGTTGAGATTCCTGTGGAGCAATCAAAACGGTAACTCGCCCATTCTAAGAACGATACATCGATGACTGCCTGAATTTCTCGATACCGCTCACTACGTGGAGTATATGAGGATGACACCGAAGATTCCAGGACTGTTGTGAATGAGCCGGATCCTGCCGAAGACGGATTGAAGGCAGGCCTCGGTATATATCGGCGACGCCTGTTGCTTGGTGTGCTCATCGTTCTGAGCATTTTGGCAGTCTCGGTGGTTTTGTTGCTGATGGCCCGCGATTCCGGCGAACCGTCTGTCCGTCTAGAGGACATCGGCCCGTCATGGGATGAGATCGCTGAACAGATGCCTTCGGATCCCAGTCGAAAATACAGCGATGAGGAACTCGGGCTATACGATCTTATTGATGAAGTCGTCTATTTTCGTCCGTACTACGCACAGTTCCGCACCCGGGACGATTACTTCGCTGATTTCGGGGCACGCCGCGACGCGATTCCTACCGAAGTCGAGGGACACGAGCGTGAGCGTCTGCAGTTCGAGATTGTCATGGAAGGCGTTCTCGACGGTGCTTACGTCGATCTGCCAAGCGACTTGGGGCCGGGTGGCCCGCTAGAACAGGCGTACGACGACTGGATGGCGGACTGCGCTGCCGAAGCCGGTTTTGCTGATGTCGTTCTTGCTGATGAGACAGATGCAGAGCTGGAACGCTACGAATCTGAATTCGGATTGAGCGCCGAAGATTTCTATGACCTTCGACATGACTGTGCTCGACGTGCGGGCTATTATCCGACGCTCGAAACCGGCGTGCGCGACGAGATGATTGGTCGCCTGAAGCAACATTATCTACAGGCCGTCTACGATGCCTTCCGTTTTTCCGGGATCGTGGAAATTCCGATCGATTATCGCGAGGGCGTTCCTCATCCGTTGGAGGATTCTTATATCCAGCATTGCCTCAAGTTCGAGGTGGCATCGCGCGAGTCATGCGCGGAGCACTTGCGGGTCGAACTGACCGATGAACAGAAGGCAGCGCCCGTACAGACAGCGCCTTCGCGAGACTTTGAGGAACTCGGCCCGTTTCCGCTCATCGGGCAGCAGTGCAGTTTCCACGGAGACATACCGGGCTATGTCGGCGCTTCGCGTTTCCGCGTGGGGTAGCGCTGTGAGGGTCCGGGCTGGATAGGGAGGGATCCCCCAGAATCGGAGGTGTCGAGACCCCGATTCGGGAGGATCCCCGTGGCTGTTGACCTTACGCGTGCGTTGTTGCTGAT
>JAPOPC010000098.1 GCA_026713105.1 Acidimicrobiaceae bacterium | reverse complement strand
CGCCAGCGCACGCGCCACCGCAGCCAACGTCGCAGCCGACACCGTCATCCGCGAAGCCCGCACCGCAGACCCCCAAGACGCCCGCTACAACACCTGGCAACGCTGGGAGCTCTACTTCACCGCCCGCTGCGAACGCCTCGAAATCCTCTACAGCGACACCAACCTCGACATCGACGCTCAGTTCAAGCGACCCGCCAACAAGAATCCCGGGGACCCCACAACCTCACCCGAACTCACCCAAGCCCACCAGGACGCCACCGACACCAGCAAGGCCCGAGCCATCTGTCGTCGCAGACCCTGACACGCCAACCAGAGGCACCGAGCCCGCAGGTTTCTGGCACCACACGAACAAGGCTGCCGTGTCCGAGGTGCGTACCGATGATGTCACTCGGTTTGGCGCATCCCCGACTCCTCAGACTCGGACTCGGAAGGAACCGTCCGGGACGGACCGAAACGCGCCCGCTCACCGCGGACATTGCGCAAGCTGCACACCGGCAGCTTGTGCACCTCATACCAGCCGCCTCCCGAGTCGAGCACACCCGGCTTCCAGAACGGCAACACCTCGGTATCCGCATAGGTGATTCCCAAACGGGCGCAGCGCTCCCCATAGCGCCGATTCAACGAGTCAGCCTCGAACTGATCAGTCGGATGGTGCGCACGCCACTCCCGCGTCAACGAATCAGCAGCAATCCGAGCCGCCCGAAAACGGGCACTGAAACTCCCCGCATCCACACCCACATCACGCACCACCGACCCAACCACCACCACCGCAGAACCCGCGAACCCCGCCACCGCCGCCGTCAACAGCAGCCACCCCAGCGTCGACAAACCGGATTCGGTTCGGAGGCGGCAGCCGCAAAATCGCATCACCGTCGGGCCATGACCTGGGACAAGCGCAGTCAGGCTGACAGGTCGACCAGACGGACCAGCCGGGTTCGTCTGGCCCAGCTGCGGATCGCCACATCGGTCGTCGCCAGCGACAGCCCATGAATCATTGCCGTGGCCACAATTATCTGATCGGCGGGATCGCGGTGAAAACCCGAGTTCATCAACAGCACCGACTCCACCGCGATGTCGCCGTCGACCGGCAGCTCGCGCAGACCCGACCCAAGGCGCTCCCTGCGCCATGTCGCCGGGTGCACGCCCAGGTCGATGCGGCCATGGTGGTGCAGCCGAGTCGTCTCCACGAACGTGATCGCGGACACCGCCGCCTCGCCGTCGCCGGCAGCGGTCTCCACCGCATCCTTGAACCCGTCGCCGAGGTCGGCGCTGTCTGTCACCAACCGCAGCAGCACGTTGGTGTCGAGCACGAGGCTCACTGCTGCGGTGCCGGCCCGAACACCTGCTCGGGCCGTTCGATCATGTCCCAGTCTTCGGGCGGGACCGCCGGGTCGCTGTCGATATCGGCGAGGATCTGCAGCTGGCCCACACACGACCCCACCAGCGCGGGCCGTCCGTCACGGATCGCGCTCACCCGCACCACCGCACGCCGCCGCTTGGTGACCACGATCCCTGCGCCGGTCTCGTGCACCTCGTCCATCAGGCGCAGACAATTCGTCTTGAACTCGCCCGCGGCAACAACACGCTCGGTCAACGCGTCGATGCGCCTGTCCGCCTCGTCCCGTGCCATCACCACAATATAGTCACGATTTTCCCACCATGGCAACTAACTCACGACTGTCTCAACCCCCGGAGCGCTCCGCCACCCGCCAAAGCCGGTGGCGCCGGGCACAGGCGCTCAGTATTCGGTGCGGGCGAGGCCTTCGATGGTGCGGTAGGCGTCGAACACGCCTGGCACCTCGCGCAATGCGGCCAGCAGCTGGTCGAGCAGGATCGGATCGCCTACCTCCACCTCGAACTGCATCACCGCCACTTGATCGTCGCCCACGAACGTGTCGCAGCTCGCAATCGACAAGCCGTGACGGCCCGACACGATCTGCACCACGTCGAGAAGCAGGCGATTGCGGTCCAGACCGCGGACCTCGAGCGCTGCGGCGTATTCGCCCGCCCAGCTCTCATCCCACTCCACCTCGACCTGTCGGGCATTGGACGATGTCGCCAACTCGCCTGCGTTGGCGCAGTCGGCACGGTGGACCGAGAGGCCACGCCCGCTGGTCGCGAACCCCAAGACCTCGTCGCCGCGCACCGGGCTGCAGCAGCGGGCCAGCCGCACAAGTGCATCGTCGTGGCCGTCGACATGCACGCCGGCTGAGCGGCGGCGGCGTGAGCCCCGCTGACGGGCAGGACGGGCCGGGAGCTGCGCGCCGTCGCCCTCGCCTCGCAGGTTGCTGACCAGTCGCTTAGCCACCGAATGGGCGCCCACGTCGCCCTTGCCGACCGCCTCGAACAGCGTTTCCAGGTCGGCCCTGCTGAACTGCTGCGCCACGGCGCTCATCTCGTCGCCGTCGATGACCAGCGAAGCCTTGAGCCCTTCTGATCGCAACTCGTCGGAGACTGCCTCCCGGCCCGCAGCCGCCCATTCGGACCGGTCAGAGCGGGCGAACCAGCGACGGATGCTGTAACGGGCTCGCGGCGTGACAGCGACCTCGAGCCAGTCACGCGACGGCCGAGTGCCGGGATCGTCGGAGGTGAACGCCTCGACGGTGTCGCCCGAGCGCAATGGCCGATCAAGCGGCACCAGCCGGCCGTCGATCTTGGCGCCGATGAGCGAGTCGCCGATGTCGGTGTGGATGGCATATGCGAAGTCGATGGGCGTGGCGCCGGTCGGCAGCGTCACCACGTCGCCCTTGGGCGTGAACACGTACACCTCGCCGTGACCGAGGTCGCTGGCAATGGTGCGCATGAACTCGGCCGGGTCGTCAGATTCGGCCTGCCATTCGACCAGCCGGCTCAGCCACGGCATGTCGGCCTCGGCGGCTGCGCTGGGGTGCCGCTCGGACTTGCTGCCCTTGCTGCCGCTGCCGTTGCGCTCGGCCTTGTAGCGCCAGTGGGCCGCCACCCCGAACTCGGCTCGCTGGTGCATCTCCTCGGTGCGGATCTGCACTTCCACAGCCGTGCCGGACGGGCCGACCACGGTCGTGTGCAGCGACTGGTACAGATTGAACTTGGGCATCGCGATGTAGTCCTTGAACCGGCCGGTCACCGGCTTCCACGTCGCGTGAATGGAGCCCAGGGCGGCATAGGCGTCACGGATGGTCGGCACCACGACCCGGATGCCCACCAGGTCGAAGATCTCGTCGAACGAGCGGTTCTTGATGACCATCTTCTCGTAGACGCTCCAGTGGTGCTTCTTGCGCCCGGTCACCGTGGCCTCGATCTTCATGCGGGAGAGCTGGTCGCGGACCTCTTCCAGCACCCGGTCGACGTAGCGCTCCTGTTCGGGAGTGCGATCGGCGAGCATCCGGTCGATCTCGGCGTAACGCTTCGGGTACAGCGCGGCGAAGGCCAGATCCTCGAGCTCGTCGCGCACCTGCTGCATGCCCAGCCTGTTGGCGAGCGGGGCGTAGATGTCGAGCGTCTCGCGGGCCACGTCGGCCTGCTTGGTGGCGCCGAGCGCCCCGACCGTGCGCATGTTGTGCAGCCGATCCGACAGCTTGATCATCAGCACGCGTGGATCGTTCGCAATCGCCACGAGCATCTTCCGCAGCGTGGCGGCCTGCTGTGCCTGCTTGGAGGCGAACCGCACCCGGTCGAGCTTGGTGACCCCGTCCACAATGGCCGCGACCTCGGGGCCGAAGTCGTCGGCCAACCCAACCAGCTCGACGCTGGTGTCCTCGACTGCATCGTGCAGCAGCGCTGCTGCAATCGAGGTGTCGTCAAGGCCGAGATCGGCCACGACCCGTGCCACCGCCACCGGATGGGTGATGTACGCCTCGCCGGTCTTGCGGCGCTGACCTTCGTGCGCTTCTGCGGCCGCCTCATAGGCCCGGATGACCAGTTCGGGCGACCGTTTCGGCCAGCGCTGCCGGTAGCGCTCGACCACCGGCGAGATGTCGGCCGCGACCGTGTTCGCGATGCGCCGCCACGGCAGAACGCGCGACACCGCAGGCATGGCCCTAGCCAAGCTTCTCGCAGCGGTGTTCGGCCGGCACCGAGCCGAACGCGTGGAGATTCACGCTCTCATTCTGCCGGAGGATGTCCCATTTGCTGTTGAAGTCGCTGCGGGTGGTGGCTCCGGTTGTCATGCAGCGATCGAGTGTTGGGCAGTATTGCAGGTGGGTGTGACTGTCTCGGCGTGACGGGCGAGCGCGGCGACGAGTTGGGGCATCTG
>JAPOPC010000029.1 GCA_026713105.1 Acidimicrobiaceae bacterium | reverse complement strand
TGCTAGGTTTCACCTCGGAGATGCCCCCCTGAACTCGAAGATGCGTGCTTCCAACACATGCATCGTCGCAGGTCAGAGGGGCTTTTCCGCGGACCCTTACAGACCAGTCAACCCGACTCGTGAATAATCAGGGCTAGAGCGGGAAGCAAGAGGTGACGCAATGGAACGTTCCGCCAATCCGCGCACGTTCTGAGGGTGCTGCAGTGCTGATCTCCGCGATTCAGGGTTAAGGCCGCCGCTCGCGCAGCAAGACCTCTTGGGCGATCGTTGCGACGTGGCGGCCGTCAGGAGCGAACAGGTTGCCCACGGTCATGCCGCGAGCGCTCGTGAGACCGTGGCAGTCGAACTGGTACAGGTGCCACTCGTCGGCGCGCATCGGGCGGTGGAACCACATGGCGTGATCCAGTGACGCGCCCATGAACTTCTCCTGGTACTGCTCGCGGGTCACCTGCAGGGGATGCAGAGAGCGGGCGGCGTTGAACTGGATGGCGTCCGACGTGAACGCCAGTCCGCAGATGTGCAGGCGGGGATCGTCCTCGATCGGATCGACGATGCGTACCCAGCCCATCGACTGGCCCGCTCCCGGATGACTTGGCAGCGGACGGCGTTCCATGATCCACGGCCAACGCTCTTCGTCGATGTTGCGACAGTCCTGCGGGTCGGGGGCGAGCGGGATGCGTGCTGTTTGCACCTGGGCGTCTTGCTCTGCCACGTGGAATGAGCACGACAGGTTCAAGATTGCGCCGCCGCTCTGGCGGGCCACGACCGCCCGGGTGCAGAACGAGCGGCCGTTGCGCAGCCGGTCCACCTCGTAGCGGACCGGTTCGTCAAGAGTGCCGCCCCGGATGAAGTAGGCGTGCACTGAGTGCGGTACGAACGCTTCGTCGACGGTCTGAAACGCCGCCCACAGGCCTTGTGCGATGACCTGCCCTCCGTAGATCCGGCCCCACATGTACTCAGGGCTGAGGCCGACGTAGGTGTCGGGGCCGTGCTGCTCGAGGAACATCATCTCGCCATAGGTGGTGGGCGCAGCGATCCCGCTCACAGCATTCCCTTGCGGGAATCGCCCGTATTCGTCCGAGGCTGCATCACAGCATTCCCTTGCGGGAATCGCGCTGGATCACAGCATTCCCTTGCGGGAATCGCGCCAGGGCACATCACGGTCGAGGCGGGGTTCGCCGGGGAGGCCCAGCACTCGCTCTCCCAGGATGTTGCGCTGGATCTCGTCGGTGCCGCCCCGAATCGACATCGACGGTGCCGTCACCGTCTCGATGTAGCCGTGGCCGTCTTCGAGCATGCCCGCTGCTCCTGCTGCGCGATTCGCCAAGTAGGCACGTCGCTTGTACGACGACACCGTCCTCAGCTTCGCACCGCTGCCCGCAGGTCCAGGACCGCCGCCGGCGCGGGCCTCGTCGGCCGCCCGCTGTGCGGTCCAGCGCGACGCCATGTCGGCGGCATAAATCGACATGACCTCGTCCCGCCTCACCTTGTCGTCGAGTGCGCCGAGCGCGACCAGGTCGGCGATCCACGGCGGAACACGTGCTCCTCGCTTTGCGCCGTCGCCCCCGCCGCGGTTGCCGGCTCCGGCGCGCTCGTGCGAGAGGATCGTCATGGCAACGCGCCAGCCTTCGCCCACATCGCCGACCCGCCACTCGTCACCCACGACCGCGCCGTCCACGAACACTTCGCTGAAATGGGCATCGTTGTTCATCTGCCGCAGCGGCCGCACGTCGACGCCGGGGGCGTCCATCGAGATCACGAACATCGTGAGCCCTTTGTGCTTGGGCTGTGCGGGGTCTGTACGGGCCAGGCATATGCCCCATTGGGCCCACATCGCCCGGCTGGTCCACGTCTTCTGGCCGCCTAGGCGCCACACGTCGCCGTCCCGCTCGGCGCTGAGGGCCACATTTGCGAGGTCCGAGCCAGCTTCGGGCTCGGAGAACATCTGGCACCAGATCTCGGCGCCCGAGGCGATCGGCTGCAGCCAGCGGTCCTGCTGCTCGGCGGTTCCGTGTGCCAGCAAAGCAGGGCCGACCATGCCCAGCCCGATGGCGAACGGGTACAGGTCGGGCACGACGTACTCGCGCAGCACCGAGCCGACGAGGGCGTTCTCGGTCGGCGACGCGTCCCGGCCGCCATGGTCAGCCGGCCAGGTCGGCACGTGCCAGCCGCCCTCGACAGTCGCCGCCAGATACGCCCGACCATTGTCGAGGTCGTCGCTGCCCGCACCCATCGACGTCAGCCGGGTCTCTTCGGTGCGTCGCTCGAGCAGTCTGTCGAGCGCTGCGCGAATGTCGCCAGGGGTGAGCGTGGCTGCGGTCGACGTGGGATCGGACATCAGCCGCGGGTGAGGTCGGGCACTTCGGGGCGACCCGGCATCAGCTGCGGGTGAAATTCGGCGTGCGGCGCTCGTTCATGGCGTTGACGCCTTCACGCCAGTCGTTCGTGGTGCGCAGGCGGTCCTGCTCGGCCTTCTCGTTGTCGGTGGCGACCTTGATGGCGTCGGCGAGGTGGCCTCGCATGGTGTTGCGGATCGACTCGACTGCCAGCGGCGCCGACCCGGCGATCTCGCAGGCGAAGTCGTACGCGGCCTGACGCAGCTCGTCGAGCGGCACCAGCTTGTCGGCCAGCCCGATCTCGACGGCCTCGTCGCCCTTCACTCGGCGGCCGGTGTAGAGCAGATCCAGCGCCTGCTGATTGCCGACCAGCATCGGCAGGGTCACGGTGAGCCCGAAGCCGTGGTGGAAGCCCAAGCGGGCGAAGTTGGCCGTGAAGCGGGCCTCGGGTGCCGCAATGCGGAAGTCGGGGAAGCAGGCCACGCCCAGCCCGCCGCCCACCGCTGCGCCCTGGATGGCGCCCACCACCGGCGTGCGCTTGGAGAACAGGTCGAAAGCGGCGTCGTAGAGGTGGCGCGGGCTGCCGTCGGCGTTGGTGGCGGTGATCTCGCCGCCCCGCCGCCCGTCGGAGCCGAACTGGGCGCCTGCGCAGAAGTTCTTGCCTTCCGAGCACAGCACGCTGGCCCGGCAGCCGTCCTCTTCGTCGAGGTCGCCGAACGCAGCAACGAGACCGTCGATCAGCTCCAGATCGAAGAAGTTGTTGGGCGGCCGCTGAATCTCCACGACCGCCACATGGTCATCGCTCAGCTTGACCGATACATCCCCGTACTGGCCGAATTCCTCAAGGGTGCTCTCAGCTGCGTTCGTGCTGTTCATGTCGGCGAGCGTAGATGCACGGCTCCCAGAGCGCTCGGCGAGTCTCCAGCTCCAAGTGGGCGCCAGATGCTCGCGTCGATCGGGTTGACCGGCTCGCGGCGATTCTTTGGCTCAGGCTGCGGAGTCTTCCCATAGCGATCTGATCGCGGCCGGAGATTGCGGAGGTCCGGTCGTGGCCGATGCCTGCTGCGGCGAATACTGCTTCGCTTCGCGCTGCGGCACTCGGCGCTCCGGTTTGTGTTGAGGGGCAGAGTTGACGGGGTGCGCTGGGTCAGGGGGTGCCAGCCGGAAGCGGCCATCACGGATGAATACCCGCCAGTTGTGATCGTGGATGAGGTCGTGGCATGACCAGCACACGAGCACGAGGTTGTCGAGGCGAGTCTTGCCACCGCGTTGACAGGGAATGATGTGGTGTGCTTCGCATTCGCCCGGCGGGCCCCCGCAGCCGATGCACGCGCCGTCGCGGGCGATCAGCGCGCGCCGTTGTGCGGCCGTGGGTGCTCGGCTGGCGACGGTCTCGTACAGCGGTGTGAGTTCGTCGCCGAAGATCTCGATCCAGATGTCGGAGTTGCAGGCCAGCCGCTCCAGGGTGCTGGGCGGGATCGGACCGATGCCGCAGATCTCGGCGATGCCGCCGGGCGAGCCGGTGAGCGCTGCAAGGTCTGCGCGCAGGATGATCTGCGCAGCCGCCGCCTTGCCGCCGACAGGTGGCGGCGGCGCAGATGGGGGAGCAGGATCTGTGCGATAGGAGTCACCGGACTCGCCGTTGCAGCTGGGTGCAGCCGCATCGCAGCCCAGTTCGGTGGCTGCTGTCGGGGCGTCGTCGGAGTGGGGAGTGGTCGTAGTGGCGGCGAGGAGGGTGTCGAGGGCGTCGGCCATGCGCTGGTCGCGAGTGCGGACGGCCTTGTCTGGCGTGGTGCCGGCGGGACTATCGCCATCGTGGTTTTCTCTGCCGTTAAGAGCGACGTTCGGTGGTTGTGGCTGGGACTGGCGGCGGCGGTCTGCTTGGCGGAGTTGTTCGGCTTGGTGCCGGAGGCGTTGTTGGATGCGGGCGCCCATCTCGGCGTCGAAGCTGCCGCGCATCTGCACCGAGCCGTCATCGCCGTTCCAGAAGCGCACACTGCGATTCCGTCGGTTGCGGCGCTGCTGCACAGCGAGATCCTCAGCGCTTTGATGCCGGATCGTCCAGCGCTGCGCGGCCTGTGCGAACTCGTCCTCGGGAAGCGTCTTTGCCAAATGGACCAGATCGGCGTCGTCTTGGACTGCTTGGGGACTGGTCTTGCGCGCTGCCTGCGCCAGCTTTGCAGCGTTGGCGAGGCTGATCTCCCCGTCTGACAGCCCTGCGCGGGCAGAGGGCAGAACGTCGAGCTCTGCGTCGGTACGCACATTGCGGGCAGCGTCAGAACGCGATCGCCCGCCGACTTGGTTCAGTAGCCCTGCGCCGCCGTCGCCATGGTCCTCACGCTCTGCGACCAGCGAAGCGCCCTTCGTCTCGAGCAGCTCGACGCGGGTACGCAGCGATTTCGCCATTTCGAGCGTGCGACGCAATTCGCCCGTGGCAGCTCCCTCGACGCCATCGAGCGCCTTGCCGAGGCATTCGAGCGCCTGCTGCACCTGCGAGAACATACGTTCATTCTAACGAACATCTGTTGCGAGGCAACCCCGAGATGCATGTCTGACTGTTACAAATCGATTACAGCCTGTTCTAGTAGAGACCATCTGAGCCTGGACGTATGCGTAGTGGTTCTGCCAGCCGGATGATGCGAGGGCGTACGGTCAAGGAACGTTGATCGACAGCGCTCACCAGAAGAGCAATCTGCCATGACGCACCACCATCAGGCGAGGGCGGCGGTGCCGGAGGTGATGAGGGGGTAGAGGCTGTCGGCGCCTACGCCGGTGGCCATGTCGCCGAGGACCGCTGACCAGTGGGCGTCTGATCCGTATTCCTTGCGCCAGCTCCACAGCCGCCGGCCAAAAATGATGCAGCGGGTACTCCTGGGTCATGCCCATGGCGCCGTGCGCCTGGTGGCAGGCCTTCGTGGCCCGGGCGGCTGCCTGGTTGGCGATGGGCTTGGCCGTGGCGATCTCGAAGGGCGCGTCTGCGCGGGTGGCCCCCCGGGCAGCGATCTCAGCATCCATGCGGACCAGCGCTGCGTCCTGCGCGGCCCGGACCAAGTGCTGCTGCATTCCCTGAGTGTCACGGCCTGCGTTGCAGCTGTGCTAGGCACTGTCTTACGGCAGCGCGAGAGATTTCAGGTTAAGGCAGCGGAGGCTGCAATCAGGACAATGTAGGCCTCAGATGTACTCGATTCGGCACGTAACTCTTGCAGGTTCGGAATGTTATCTACATACAGATCGGCCGTTGACAAGAGAATCTGCGCCTAGCATCGGATCGTTCGGGGCCACCTTCACCGCGGTTGACAACGAAACGATTGCCGTGCGTACATCCGACCGTGAGACGTGCTTGGCAATTCTACGGCACGACATGGACACGCAGGCCGATATTGCTTCAATCTTCATAGGAATGGATTGGCGCCTAGCGAGGCGTCTCTCACCTATCTAGAGACGCTGAATCCGGCTAACAGTTATGATGCGGACACTTCAGTCAATTAGCCAACGGCAGCGTGCTACTTGCATAGCGTCTGCAGTCGTTCTCGGCATCGTGGTCTTGGTCGGGTATCTAATGATGTCGTCACGGTCTCGGTCAGTCGAAGATGGCCAACGTCCTTCAGTAGCTTCTTCGGGCGTGACGTCTGGGATGAATACACGAAGTCCGACCGGATGCGAAATTTCTAGATCAGTTGTATATGCGTCCTACGATCCGACTGTTCTCGACCATGAGTGGCATAATGAACTTCAGTTTGGAAGTATGTTGGGACCCTATCAAGTCCTGGCACGGCGATTGGATGATGCATTTCGGGTCGATGATGCAGAGGAAATTGTGCAACTGCTTGGCCAACGTCGCGTATTCGACGCGCATCCGCCTGAGTATGACCAAGAACCGTTCTCGTCAATCGAAGCTTGGATGAGCGAGCTACGCGCCCTCGGCGAGTCTATAGCCATCAACGAAGTCGGACGCGACCAAGATATATTGATCTTGGCGACCCACCACGGCGACTCGGACCAACTGCAGCCAATCTCAATTGCAGTTGGCATGACCGGTGATTGCTCAATGACTGTTTATGGATATCATCATCAAGAGCAAGCACGCACGGGACACATTGCTGCTTGGACCGATGCGGGTTTGCTCATATTTGGAGGACAACAGTTCAACACGATTGGCGCTGACGATATTGCCACGCGCCAGCCGACCGGAACGATTGCACCAATCATGTTTGGAAGTCAAAGTCCATTGGGTTCAGGCGTGGTTCAAATTGCGAGCATTCCATGGCTCATTGACAACAATGAAAACGACCTTCCGGAAATGCAGGCGTTGTGGTCAGGTGAAAACGTGATGGTAGTTGCGGCTATCGAATCCAGTATCGCGGTGCTGACCTACGATGCTACGGTCGGCCGGTGGGAACGTTCGGGTGCGTTCCCCGGACCAGATCAAGCGGTAGGTGGAGTAGTGTGGACCGGTCACGAATTGTTGATGGCCGGCGGTGGACCCTTCGAACCATCCCAAGCGGCGTGGTTATACGGGAATGATATCGATCGATGGCAGCGGATTGATGATTTGCCCATCGGGCCAATAGAACAGTTGCGCGGTGTGGTGGGTGATGATGTTGCTTATTTTGTTGGCGTAGAACGAGACATCTTGCCATCACGGGGGGAGATCGTCGCCTACGATTTGGCCCTAAGAGAATGGAAGGTGATTCCGCTACCAGTAAGTACCGAGGGCCGCACAAACGACGGATACCCCCATAGTGCTGGGCTGCATGTGGATCTACAGTCCTCGTCTCCGGTGGCTGGTCGTGACGAATTCCAGCAGCTGTTATGGACAGGCAGTGAATTGGTGTATTTCTATACGGCACTTGGTGATTATGCGGCCACGACCTCTGCCGAACCGTGTCGTGATCACAGGACCGCCTACGCTATGACTGAATCCGGAGACATTGAGGATGCGGAGTCGTCTGTGCTGCTATTCTATGATCCAAAGCAGGACTCTTGGCGCAAGAGCAGTCCGATGCCAGCAGATTATCCGATAAATCAGACGCTGGCATGGACCGGCACTCACGTCGTGCTGTGGGGCGGCAAGTCATCTACAGCTCATCTTGGCTGTGAAGGACACGTTTCGGTCCGGCACGGATACCTTTATCACGTAGCAGCTGATCAATGGCAACCGATGTCGCCCTCGCCGTTGGGTCCGCGCTGTGGCCACTCCATTACTTGGACCGGCAGTCACATCGTCATTTTTGGAGGGACGCCGAGCTGTGATGGCAACAGCCTCGCGCTCTCTGACGGAGCGATATACGACCCGCTAACAGACTCGTGGGCTTCGTTTCGCGTTGAGAGCCGCATTGGATGGTGACAGCCAACCGCGACACTGACGCGCACCCGTTAGCCCAGTTGGCGTGGACCTTCGCCACCGGCACCGGGTTCAAGGATCCCATTCAGCGGGGCAGCTTCACAGTGCCAGGACTTCGTCTCTGACGAAGTGCAACCGAACGACGCTCGGACGGGTCGACGCGTCGTCGAAGTAGCATTCGACCGCTTCGCGGATGTTGTCGCGCATTTCCTCGATCGTCTCCGCCTGGGTGTGAATGCCGTACCCAAGTGCGCTGGCGGAGTATCCGCCATCGACTTTGTCATCACTGACCTCGAAGATGATCTCGGAATTCGTCGGCGACACAACCACCTCCCTACCGGCACCTGCCACCAGTCACTGTAGGGCGGCGGTGCCGGAGGTGATGAGGGGGTAGAGGCTGTCGGCGCCTACGCCGGTGGCCATGTCGCCGAGCACCGCTGACCAGTGGGCGTCTGAGCCGTATTCCTTGCGCCAGCTCCACAGCCGGCGACTGAAGTGATGCAGCGGGTACTCCTGGGTCATGCCCATGGCGCCGTGCGCCTGGTGGCAGGCCTTCGTGGCTCGGGCGGCCGCCTGATTGGCGATGAGCTTGGCTGCAGCGATCTCGAAGGGAGCGTCGCCGCGGGTGGCTTCACGGGCAGCAACCTCGGCGGACATGCGGACCAGAGCCGCATCTTGCGCGGCCCACACCAGATGCTGCTGCACGGCTTGGAAGCGCGCCACCGGTCGGCCGAATTGGACCCGTTCGTTGGTGTAGCTGACGGTGAGCTGGCACAGTTTCTCGATAGCACCGGCCATCAGGGCAACCCTCGACAGGGCGCCGCGCTCAGCCAGTGCAGCCGCGTCGACGCCGTTGGGCGCAGGCGCTGCCTGACCCGTTGCGCCGTCGAAACGGACCGTGTCGCGGGGCTCGCCGGCCATGTTCGGCAGCGGCGAGACCTCACACTCCGATGTCGGCACTGCGATCACGGTCGTCTGGCCGTCGCATTCGCAGACGCAGACGATCATCTCTGCGCTGCGGGCCCACGGGACCCGGTGCGCCTCGCCCGTCAACGCGGCACTGCCCTCCCCGGCCAACTCCGCTGAGCACGCGCCGCCGCCCGACCAGCCGTCAGCACCGGCCCGAGGCGGGACGACGGTCACCAGACCGTCGGGGCGTTCGATGCCGGCTTCGGCCAACAGCCACCCGCCGAGGATGCCGTTCTCAGCGGCGGGGATCGGCGCTGAGTGGTAGCCGACCAACCGCAGCACCTCGATGGCCTCAGCCAGTGTGCCGCCCGATCCGCCAGAGGCCTCCGGCACCGCGATCAGATCGAAACCGGTCTCGCAGAACGCATCCCAGATGTCTGGTGCGGCGCCGACATTCTCAGCGGCCTGCACTGCTTCATGCGTGCACAGCTCGCTGAACAGCCGGTCCGCCGTCTCGGTGATCAGCTCGTCGACCACGACCGACTCGGGTGCTGCTCGTGCCGTCATTGCGACACGCTGCCGACAGTCGGGGTGACGGCTACGCAAGCAAGCCAGATGCGTGGCTCGCGCACGGTGCCGCATGGCTGCGACTTCGACGCCGCCGTCATACCGGCAGTCTGTGTCGATGGGGCCGCCGTCATACCGGCAGCCCCTGGAGGCCCTTGGAGGCCACTGAGCGCAGGATCTCAATGGTGCCGCCCCGGATCGTGTTGCCGGGGAAGGTCACCACGCACTGGGCCAGCAACCGCTCGAACAATGACTCCGACTCGGGCGAGTATTCCTCGTCGATGAGCTGCACCAGCTTCTCGACGACCTCCTGCTCATAGCGGGTGCCCATCTCCTTGACCAGTGCCGACTCCACCGAAGGCGCTTCCCCCTCGTCGATCAGCCGCGCCACCGACAGCGACAGGTTCCTGATGCCCCACCAGCGAGCTGCCAGCTCGCCGAACAGGTCCGACACCGTGTCTTGCATCGGGGTGCCGGCGGCCTCGCGCAGCAACTGCTCGACCGTCGAAAACGGCGACAGCCAGCGGTCGGGCCCGCCGCGCTCATATGCCATCTCGGTGGTGTTCTGGTGCCAGCCCATCCCCGGCTGGCCCACCACGTTGGTGTCGGGCACGAACACGTCGTGGAAGGTCACCTCGTTGAAGTGATGGCTGCCGTCGAGGAACGGGATCGGGCTGATCTCAAGTCCCGGAGAGCTCAGGTCGATCAGGAACTGCGACAACCCGGCGTGCTTGTTGCCGTCCTCCATGGGCGCGGTTCGCAGCAGGCAGATGAACCAGTCATTCATGTGCGCGTTCGACGTCCAGATCTTGGTGCCGTTGACGATCCAGCCGTCATCGGCCCGCTCGGCTCGGGTCGACACCGAGGCCAGGTCCGAACCGCTGTCGGGCTCGCTCATGCCGATCGAGAAGCCCAGCTCGCCCCGGCAGATCGGCGCCAGGAATCGCTCGCGCTGCTCATCGGTGCCGAACTTCAAGATCACGTTGCCGGTCTGGCGATCGGCCACCCAGTGATGTCCGACCGGAGCGCCCCAGCGCAGCATCTCCTCCACCACGATGAAGCGTTGCACGGCTGTGCGGTCTGAGCCTCCCCAGCGTGACGGCAGTGCCATGCCCACCCAGCCTCGGGCGGCCATCTTGGCCGAGAACTCCCGATCGTGATCCGCAGCCATGCCCAAGCACGGCTCGTGGCTGCCGGGCGGCAACTCGGCTGCCAGGAACTCGCGTACCTCCGCTTGTAGCTCGAGCTCGGGGCCAGTCAGTTCGGTCGGCGTGAATCTCATCAGCGGCCTCTTCGGGATAGGCGACGATCAGGCGAGGGCGAAGCCGCGGTAATTGTCGGACGCCACGTCCTCGCAGATCTCAACGTAAGGCGGGAAGCCGGGCAGCGGCATGAACACCCGGGTCTTGCCGGGAATGTTTGCCCCCAAGTACCACGAGTTGCAGGTCGGGTACAGCGTCAGGTCGGCCACAGCATTGACGTGGTCCACCCAGTAGGCCTCGGCGTCGGGCTCGGCCTCGATGACGGTGGTGCTGCGCTCGCGCAGATCCACGAGGCAGCGGGCGATCCAGTCGACGTGCTGCTCGATCGACGGGATCATGTTGGTCAGCACCGACGGGCTGCCCGGTCCCGACACGGTGAACATGTTCGGGAACCCCGCCACGCCGAGTCCCAGGTAGGTGCGTGGACCGGCGTCCCAATGGTCGGCCAGCCGTACGCCGCCACGGCCGGTGATGTTCATGCGCAGCAGCGTCCCGGTCATCGCGTCGAATCCGGTCGCGTACACGATTGCGTCGACCGGGTATTCGGTGCCGTCGACAACGACGCCAGCGGGCGAGATGCGCTCGATCGGCGTCGCGGACACATCGACCAGATTCACATGGGGCTCGTTGAACGTCTCGTAGTAGTGCGTGTCGAGGCAGGGGCGTTTGCAGGCGATCGTGTTGTGAGGGGTGAGCTTGGCCGCCACTTCGGGATCGTGGACGACCTCAGCGATCTTGCGGCGAACGAACTCGGCCACCCGGTCGTTCGATTCGGCGTCGAGAGCGATGTCGCCGTAGGCCCGGTAGAAGGTAAAGCCGCCCACCGCCCAGCGTTGCTCCATGCGCCGGGCGAACTCGTCGTCGCTGGCCTCTTTGGCGAGGTCTTCGCTGCCTGGCAGCCGCAGCACCATCGCAGCGGGCTCGGTGACCATTCGTGCGCGCAGTTCGCGGTAGTTGGCCTTCCAGTCAGCTTTCTCGATGGGGTCGAGCGGCTGGTTGCGCGCTGGCACCGAATAGTTCGGCGTGCGCTGGAAGACCGTCAGCTCCCGGCATTCCGCCGCGATGACCGGAATGGCCTGGACGGCCGACGATCCCGTGCCGATCACCGCGACCGACTTTCCGTCGAAGTCGACACCCTCATGCGGCCAGCGGCCGGTGTGGTACGTCGGCCCTTCGAACGTCTCGGCCCCCTCGAATTGGGGGACATTCGCGGTGGACAGACAGCCGGTGGCCATCACCACGAAGCGCGCCCGGTAGGGGCCGCGGTCGGTCTGCAGGTGCCACTGGCGGGCGTCGTCGTCCCAGTCGACGGCTGTGACGGTGGTCTCGAATCGGATGTCACGCCGCAGGTCGTACTTGTCAGCGACGTGGTTGGCATAGCGGAGAATCTCAGGTTGACCCGAGTAGCGCTCGGACCATTCCCATTCCTGTTCGAGTTCGGGATCGAAGGAGTAGGAGTACTGCATTGACTCGACATCGCAGCGAGCTCCCGGGTACCGGTTCCAGTACCAGGTGCCGCCGACGTCGTCGGCTCGTTCGACCACCACAGCGTCGAATCCGAGGTCCCGCAGCTTGTGGAGCATGTACATGCCGGCGAAACCGGCGCCCACCACGACGACGTCGTGGGCCTGTGCCTCGTGACCGTCCGACCTCGCCCCATTCCCGCTGCTCATCGCCGCAGAGACTACCGACGGGCCGAAGGCGGAGCGCCGGGCCCGAGCGGCCCGCGAGCCCAATCGCATGAAGATGGGGAGCTTGAGCGGGAAGCATCGTGCGAAGCCATGGCCTGAGGCGCGGCAATGTGCCACGCTCCGGGAATGGGCGAACCGTGTGATCTGACGGCGACGCGGGCACAGGCGCTGATGGCGGCCGGCGAGCTATCGGCGACCGAGCTGCTGGAGTCGTGCTTGGCGCGGGCGGACGCCACCGACGGGGCGGTGAACGCGCTGGTCATCCGCGATGACGACGCCGCGCGTGTGATGGCCCGGCGGATCGACAGTGCCCGCGCCGAAGGCGGCGAACTGGGGCCGCTGGCGGGGCTGCCGGTGGCCATCAAGGACATCCAGGCGACTGCTGGGCTGACGACGACGTATGGCGCGGTGCCGTTTGCAGACAACGTGCCAGAGGCAGACGACGGCATCGTGGCCCGGGTCCGCAACGCCGGCGCAATCATCATCGGCAAGACGAACACGCCTGAGCTCAGCATCGGCGCCAACACCGTGAACCGGCTGTTCGGCGCCACCGGCAACCCCTTCGATCCGTCGCTGAGCTGCGGGGGCAGCTCCGGCGGCTCCGCGGTGGCACTCGCGTGCGGGATGGCGCCGCTTGCCACGGGGTCAGACCACGGCGGCAGCCTGCGCATCCCGGCCTCGTACTGCGGGGTGGTCGCGCACCGCTCCACGCCCGGCACGGTTGCCCACGACGAGCGCACAATCGGCCGCACGAACTACAGCGTGCAGGGCCCGATGGCCCGCACCGTGGCCGACGCGGCCCTGTTGCTGTCGGTGATCGCAGGACGCGATCGCGCCGCCCGGCGCGACCCCATGGCGTTCCCGCTGGACGCCGCTGCTCTGGCTGAACTCCCTGCGGCTGACGTGGCGTCGCTGCGGGTGGGTGTCAGCGCCGATCTGGGCGGGCTGCTGGTGTCCGATGCAGTTCGTACCGTCTTTGCCGATCGGGTCGAACGGATTGCGGGGGTCGTGGGCTCGGTCGAAGCGGCCGACATCGATCTCAGCGACGCGCTCGATGTGGACTGGCAGCTCCGGTCGGACATCTTCGCGACCAACTATCACCGGAGCATTCACAGGTTTGGCCCCGACGCGGCCGGGCGTGACGCCAACAACCCTGACGGTGGTTTCAACCCCAACATCCGCGCCACGTACGACGAGGCGTTGAAGACCACCGTGCTCGACATCGCCAAGGCGCGGCGGCGCCAGGTAGAGCTGTTCCGGGCCACTGATGCACTCTTCGACACCTTCGACGTGCTCATCTGTCCCGGGGTCAGCGTGCCGCCGTTCGACTGGCATCAGCTGTTCCCTGCCGAGATCGACGGTCATACGGTGCAGAACTACATGGCGTGGCTCGGGCTCTCAGCCGCGCTCACCGTGGTGGGCCACCCCACCACTGCGCTCCCGTGTGGCCTCGACGGCCAGGGCACGCCATTCGGTTTGCAAATTGTCGGTCCGAGTTACAGCGATCGACGCCTGCTCGGCATCGCCGCGTCGCTCGAAGCCGCCTTCGCGGACGATCCGGTCACGGCACGCCCCGTTCCCGACGTGGATTGGCTCAGCGGGCTCGAGACCACCTGCCGCACCGAAGGCAAGCTTGTTCACGCCTCGGCCCCACCGCAAGCGTGAGCGCTCGGCCGACAGGCCGGCTACCGCTGTGAAGGGCGGCCGGCGGCAGTGACCCGCAGCGTGGCCTCGACGAAGAGTTCGCGGCCGTTGCTTGGTGCCGTGCGCGTCTGGAAGTCGACGGTGATGGTGGCGTCCCGAGCGCCCGCCGCGGCAGCCTCGGCTCGGGCGGCTTCGGTCGCTTGCGCGGTTGCCCACTCGCGGGCTTCGGCGAGGCTGTGCCACACCGGTGGGTCGTCACCCCAGTGGGCCCGGTAGCTGCCACGGCGCGGCGCAGTCACCGTGATCTGTTTGGTGATACGGACCCGGGCCACGGCTGCACCGACTGCGTTGGCCACGCCGGCATGCGCCGGGACGATTGCGGTGGTGCCCAGCAGTGCTGCGATGAGCGGGGCATACGTGGTCGCCGGCGCCCCGATGGCGACGATGGGGACCGACACGCCGGCGTCGACCCGTGCCAGCAGAGCGCGATCGGGCGGAGTCGCTGTGGCATCCTCCGCGAGAGGAACGCCTGCAGACTCGCTGGATTCGAGCAAGCCCCACAGCGGCTCGGCCGCTGGCTCCCAGTCGACACCGCCGGACACATCGGCACCATGTTCCAGTTCACGATGCCGGCGGTCCAGGGCTGCCCGTGCGAGCGGCCGCCTGGTCTCGCCCGCGGCGATTCCGTCCGCGCCGAGTGCCACGCCGAGCAGCGCTTCGGCGGCGCTGCGCAGCGCGATGTGCATCACGCGTCGAGAGAGATCTGCGGCGCCGGTGTCGACGTCGACGCCGTAGCGATCGCGCTGGCGGCTGAACAGCTCGGCACCCGCCTTGGCGGCCGCTTCATCCCCCACGGCTGCGGCGTCGATTAACCCGAGCACCACACAGGCGTCGGTCGGCGTCAGAGCCGCACGCCGCACCAGGCCGCTGCGTTCGAGCCGTTCGAGGGCTCCGCGCCAGCGAGCCGATCGCTTCAGGTCCTCGAGCGGCAATGCGCCGCCAGCGTTGTCGAGGAGATGCCTGATCTCGCCGTCGAGGCCGTTCTGGTTCGAGCGATTGGTGAGATGAGCATCGGGCGACGTGCTTGACGCACGCAACAGCACTTGCCCGAACTCGGCAAGCGGTCGATCCGCCGCCAATTGGCGCCGCAGCATCGGCAGGACCACGTCGGGGTGTCGCTGCGCTGCCACGCACAGCGGCACGACCCTGCGAGGTCCGACGGCAAGTTCGCCGCGGATTCCATCAGGCGGGATCCGGATCTCACTGTCACCGCCGAGTCCCACGGTCACGGTCGGCAGCGCGGTCACCATCGTGGCATGACCGCCGACGGTCGCCGTGTCGGCGTCGCTGGTGCCATCCGCGGCAACGACAGCGCCGTCTCGGATCGCCGCGATGTCGGTGGTGGTGCCACCGATGTCGACGACCAGGACGCCGGCATCGAGCGCTCCTTGCCGCTGCGTCGAAGCGCTAGCGAGGTGGCGGGCACCGATGACGCTGGCGGCAGGGCCCGACAGCACGGTCTCGATCGGGCGCTGGGTCACGAATTCCGCAG
Organism: Acidimicrobiaceae bacterium; assembly: GCA_026713105.1. GTDB lineage: Bacteria > Actinomycetota > Acidimicrobiia > Acidimicrobiales > Poriferisodalaceae > Poriferisodalis. The sequence goes on along the minus strand of JAPOPC010000029.1, from coordinate 33,076 downwards.
ACACGAGTGAGCCGTCACCCCGGACCACCATCAGGCGGGCGTCGAGCTCCAAGGACTCCATGGCTGCCTGGATTGCGTCGGTGAAACGGGCGGTAACGGAGATGAGCTGTGCATTGAGCAGCGTCGTCACTGCCCGCCGAGGGCCGCCGAGCCGCGGCGACAGCTCGTGGCTGCAGGTCACGGGCTTGCCCGTGCGTCCGCGGATGGCATCCCGAGCCTCAAGTTCGTGGGCAGCGTTGCGGACGCTGAACTGCGCTGCAACGGCGTATGCCTCGACCGAATCATCGATGCGGTCGAGGGCGCGTGCGAGCTCGTCGAGGTCGAGCGGCACTCGCTCGTCGCCGTGAGCGCCGTGGCCGCCACCCACCATGACGACCGGAGCTGACGCGAGGCTGCCTGTCAGCCGATCACGACTGTCGCTGGCGAGCGAGGTCCCGGTCGGTGCGTTGGGCATCGCGCCAGCGCCCGCATGCAGCCCAACACGGGCCAGCGCCTCCGGTTCAAAGCCGATGGCCACCAGCCCGGCAGGTCTCCCCGCGCCCTCGACCAGCGCGTTGGTTGCGAGAGTCGTCGAGACCGCTACAAGCCCGATGTCGGCCGCGCTGGGGGAGTCGGCCGAGACTCGGTTGCCGCCCGCCAACACACTCCTCATCGCCTCGACCACGCAGCCGTAGAGGTCTTCGTGCCGCGTCGGTGTCTTGGCAGCGGCCAAGACCTGATCGGAGTCGTGGTCGTACACGACGGCGTCGGTGAACGTGCCGCCGGTGTCAATGCCTAGACAGAAGCGGCCTCGCGGCGTCCGGAGCGGCGCTGTCACCGCTGCAAGTGTGCCAGCGGACGCGTCGGGGAGCGCTGATTGGCGTGTCGAGTGGACTCGGACGCCCGCGTCGGTGAGACTGCACCACGGCGGCCCGCCGCGCTCGAAGTGTCGAGGCGCTGGGAGCCGCCGGGTCAACACCAACGCAGTGCCACAAGGAGAGACCGATGGGCGTCAAGTCAGTCAACGAGATGGTCGCGGAGGCCAAGTCACGTATCGACAACATCTCGCCGACGGAGGCGCACCGTCGTGTCACCGAAGAGGGTGCTCTGCTCGTCGACATTCGTGACGTACGCGAACTGCAGCGTGACGGCGCTATTCCGGGCTCCATGCACACGCCGCGGGGAATGCTCGAGTTTTGGGTCTCGCCTGACTCGCCCTACACAAAAGAAGTCTTCACCGAAGACCGCGAGTTCATCCTGTGCTGTGCCGGAGGCGCCCGCTCGGCCCTGTCCGCCGACACGATGCAGGACATGGGCGTGCCCAAGGTCAGCCATGTAGAGACTGGATTCGGCGGTTGGCGGGCGGACGGCATGCCGGTGACCGACTACGACGCATTCCGCTCCCAGCGCTGAGCCCAGCACGCGCCCGAGCACGCCAACTACGAGCAACCGGTCATCGTGACTGAGTCCACCGCGCCCGACGCCGATCCACCCAAGCAGGTCACCGGCTACTGCGAGCCCTGGACTCTGCGTGCCGGCGAATCCATCCGGTTGATGGCATCGAGCCACCAGCCCGGCCCTGCGAACGTCGATATCACGCGGATCGTGTGCGGCGATCCGACGCGCTACGGCCCCGGTTTCGACGAGCGACCGGCGCCCGCAGCCGGCCACTGGTCGGCGACTCTCAACGAGCAGCCGCTCGTGCCCGGTTCCTACGCAGTAGCCGACGTGAGTGCATTGCCGGCCGGCGGTCCACTCGTCGGATTCCGTCTCTGGGTGATGCCGACGAACGTGACGGGGTGGCACCGCATCGCCACCCTCACGGCACCGGTGCCTGAATCGCTGAGGCACGTGCAGACTGAGTCCAGCGACCCCGATTACGACCTGAGGCTGGCGCTCCCGCCGGGTCTCGGCCCCGTGGATGATCAGCCCGACGCACCGACGTCGTCGAGAGTTGATCTCGCGCTCGATCTTGTCGATGGGCACCTCATGGCGCGCTATCCAGGAAGAGGTATCTACCTAGGTCCGGGTGACTACGACCTGCGGCCGCTGACTGCGAATCGCTGGTACATGGTTGAAACGATGATCGACGTGGAGGCTGACAAGATCTATCTGTTCGTCACGACTCCTCGCTCGAGTTCGCCCGGCCGCGATGCGCAAGAAAGTGCGCTCGTTGACTTGAGCGTCGATGAACTCGAAGCGTTCACCTACTTCGAGGCAATGGGTCCGCCAGCCGATCTGCGCCGACCGGGAACAAGTGGCTCCCGCGACCAAAGCGACGATTTCGCTGGCGACCGGGACGACGACTGGCTCGCTTCCGACCTCGGTCATGGCAGGTGGTTGTACGACGACGTGCGCAAGGCCACCTCATGGGGCGGCTTCTCCAATTGGGACGAACTCCGCTCGAATCTGGAGGCCCGCGGCCGAGATCCGTGGCCTGGGACGATGTTCCGTTACCCGCCCAACCCTCTGTTCCTGCCGGAGCGCAGATGGCCGGCCGAGATTGCACCGGCCGAGTTCTGGCTCGGAGCCGGTCCGGATGGTGAACGCTTTGATGGTCGGGTCGCGCGTCCAGTCGTAGTCAGTGGTGGCGCGTCCCATGGTTGGGAATTGGCTGACTGGTTTGGCGACACCTTGGAGTCGCGACATATCGGTATCGGTCCTCGTTTGAGCGACGACCCCGAAGTCGGCCAGTTGGTCCTGCACCAGTTGCCCACGCGGGCGGTCAGCGGCCCGGCATGGGACGGCTCCGATCACCGCTGGATCGACAACCGAGAGCACTTCGACGCGGTTCACTTCCATCACGATGATCTGTACGACGCGGGCTGGAAGACCACTGTCGAGACGACGCTGCCGGACGATCTGCCGAGCGGGATCTACGCGTTTCGGGTGCGAGGCGATGCAGGCGAGGACCGGGTGCCGTTCTTCGTGCGGCCTGCCACTGGCGCACGCCCCAACGACGTGGCGCTGCTGATGCCGACCGCCACCTACATGGCCTATGCCAACCATCGGATGCTGTTCGAAGGCGCTGACTTCATCCCGACCAAGACTCGCCTGCGATCCGAACACGCCTACATCCGCGACCATCCCGAACTTGGGCGCAGCCACTACGAGAAGCACCCCGACAGCAGCGGCGTCATGTTCAGCTCACGCCGCCGGCCCGTGCTGAACCTTCGGCCCGGTGCTGATGGTTGGAACTTCACGCCCGACACCGACATCAACGCATTCCTCGATCACCTCGAAATCGGGCACGACATCGTCACCGATGAGGACCTGCATGTCGAGTGCGTCGAAGCCATCGCGCCCTACCGGGTGCTGGTGACCGGCAGCCATCCCGAGTATTGGTCCACCGCCATGCTGGACGCACTGGCCGACTGGCAGCGCGACGGCGGGCGGCTCATGTACCTGGGCGGCAACGGCTTCTACTGGCGAGTGGCATTCAGCGACGACTGGCCCGGCGCCATGGAGCTGCGCCGCGCCGAGGACGGCGTGCGGAATTGGCAGACCGGACCGGGGGAGAGCTATCACGCCTGGGGCGGCGAGTACGGCGGCATGTGGCGGCGCCAAGGGCGGGCGCCCAACGAGATCTGCGGCATCGGTTTCGCCGCGCAGGGATTCGAGAAGGCCACCTACTTCGTGCGAGATCCCGGGGCTGACAGCTCGCGGGCTGCGTGGATACTCGACGGGGTGCCGGGGGAGCTCATCGGCACTTCTGGGTTGGGCGGCGGCGCTGCCGGCCAGGAGGTCGACCGCTACGACGTGCGTCTCGGCTCGCCGAGCCACGCGGTCGTGCTGGCGTCTGCGACCACATTCGGCCCCGACATGCTGCGGACGAAAGAAGAATTCGAGGGTTCGGTGGACTTCCCGACACCCGACCCCATGGTGCGCGCCGACATGGTGTTCTACGAGACGCCAAATGGCGGAGCAGTCTTCTCGGTCGGCTCGATCTCGTGGTTCGGAGCGCTGGCCCGCGACGGTTATGACAACGACATTGCGCGTATCACGGCCAACGTGGTGCGACGCTTTGCCGATCCTGAGCCGTTCCCGCCGCCCGCTGTTTGACAGCGTGGTGTCGGTGGAGGTGGTCGGTCAGGCGTCTTTGCGCGTTTCGGAGATGAGTTCGCTCACCCGATTCGCCGCCGGGGCGTAGTCGGGGTCGACCTCGGGGCCCGGCACGAATTCGGGCACCTCGACACGTTCGGGTCCTGACGGCGGCGCTGAACGCTTCGGCTTCGCTGCAGCCGCAGCGGGTTCAGCCGCCGGTGCGGAGCTCGGCTCAGCGGCCGAGCTATCTGCCGCGGGGGCCGCAGTGCTCTCCGGCGCAGGGACTCCCGTCGCGTCGCGTGCCGACTTGGAGCGGGCGAGTATCGCCGCCAGCCGGGGATCTGCTGCGCCGTCATCGCCGGCTGGCTCCGCAGGCGCGGGCGCCGCCGCGGTGTCCTGTGCCGGGGGCTCGTCAGTGCTCGCTGCTGGCAGCCCGCGCGATTCAGCCGCTGCGGCACGGGCCTCGGCAAGACGTGCGCGTTCCTGGGCCGCTTCGATTTCGGCTCGTGCCCGCTGAGCCAAGAACTGCGGCCATTCATCCTCGGGTACGAGCTTGCTGTGGGCTACCGAGATGACCTCGACGTCGTTGTCGAAGCGCACGCGGTAGCGCTTGATCGCGAAGCCGAGGCCTCGGCCGCACTTGCCTGGCGTGCCTTCGGGGACGCCAGGGAGGTCTTCGTTGACTATGACTCGGGTGCCGCGCTTGTACTCGCTCATGACCCGGTTCCGCCGATGATCGCGCTCATCGTTGCGGGAGCGTACCGGCGAATGTGGTCAGCTTCACCGCAACGGCGGCGAGTAGTCGATCTTCCGCTGCGCGACACGGTCTACGAGCCGTAATGTCGCCGCGGCACGGGCTCAGCGAGTGCGCGGAACGCGCGCCCGCGCGGCCCCGATGCCGGACGCACAGTGAATCGAAGGAACGGTCGTGAGTGAGCAGACTGCGTTGGTCGTGGGCGGCACGGGTCCGACTGGGCCCCACGTGGTGAAGGGCTTGCTCGAGCGGGGCTACCGGGTCACGATTCTGCACACCGGACGCCACGAGGCTGACGAGATCACCGATCTCGTCACACACATTCATACCGACCCGTTCAATGCCGACCAGTTCACTGCGGCGATCGGAACGGCCACCTATGACCTGTCAGTGGTCATGTACGGCCGGCTGCGCGAGATCGCCCGGGTGATGGCCGGTCGCGTCGCCAAGTTCGTGAGCATCGGCGGTTTCCCCGTGTACAGCGGCTGGGGCGACGCAGATGCGCTCTGGCCGGCAGGCATGCGAGTGCCCACGCGCGAGCACGATCGCTTGGTCTCCGATGAGGGGCCTGAGTTCCGGGTGAACACCAAGGTGCGCCAGATCGCAAATACTGAGCTCGTGGTGTTCCGCGAGCACCCAACGGCGTCGCACCTTCGCTACCCGTGGATCTATGGCCCCGGCCAGATCAGCCCGCGCGAGTGGAAGATCGTGCGCCGCGTTCGGGACGGCCGCACGCGCATCGTGCTGCCCGACGGTGGCGTGACGTTGCAGGCGTCGGCAGACGCGCGCAACGCCGCGGCAATGGTGCTGGCAACGGTCGATGCCGGCGCACGGTCGTCTGGTCAGGCCTACAACGTCTCCGACGAGTGGACGCCCACGTTGCTGCAGTGGGTCGAGATCATCGCTGCGGCACTGGATCACAGCTTCGAGATCGTGTCGATTCCCTGGGAGTATGCGGCCGTTTCTCACCATCTCACCCAGCGCAGCACGCCGCATCATCGCGTCATCAATTGCGACAAGGCGATCTACCAGCTCGGGTACCGAGATGTCGTGGACCCCGTCGAGGGGTTGACGGATACAGCGCATTGGCTTGCCCGCGAGGAGAATCACCCAGAGCCCGGCGGTGCGATGGAACGCTCGCTCGTCGACCGTTTCGACTATGAGGCCGAAGATCGTCTCATCGACGCGTGGCAAGCAGCGATATCGCGCAACGACATCGAAGCAGCGGCTGCCGCAGCCGACCCCGGATTCTTCGATCGATACAGCGCCGACTTCGACGACCGTCCCGGCGCCGGCAAGGGATGGACCTCAGTCAACCGCTCCGGCTGATCGGCCAGCACAGTCAACCGCTCCGGCTGATCGGCCAGCACAGTCGGCCGCTCCGGCTGATCAGTCGCGGCTGTCGGGCGCGAGTTCCACTTCGGTCGCCTTGACCGAGACCCACAGGCTGGTGCCGGGGCGGATCAGCAACTCGTGTGCAGCCCCAGGGGTGATGTCGGCGGTGAGCGCCAGGGGGGATCCGAGCAGCACCCGCGTGATGTCGCCGAGCGGCTCGACGGCCTCTGCGGTGGTTCGCCAAACGTTGCGCGGGCTGCCGCTCGGCCGTTCGCGATGCAGCGCAATCGCGCGGGGATGAATGGTGGCCAGGACCGGCCCCCTCACGGTGGAGTCGGCCGCGTGCAGCAGCACGGCCCCACGACGACTTCCTCCCTCAGAAGAAGTGCCGCCGTCGGGTGTCACGGTGATCTCGCCACTGTCGGCCGTGCCGCGCACCAGATTGATCCCGGACAGGTCGGCGGCGTACGCCGTGGCCGGTGCTCGACGCAATTCGTCGGGCGTGCCGGATTGGGTGAGGCGGCCGTGCTCGAGGATGTGCACGCGGTCGGCCAGTACGAATGCGTCGGCGGGGTCGTGGGTGATCAGCAGGCGCGGCACATCGCCCGCTCCGCGAAGCGGGACTGCGTGCGCCGAGCCGCCGCCGTTGCGCCCGCTGCTGAGATGTGCGGCCAGATTGCGGCGCAGCCGGTTGCGAGCGGTGACATCCAATGACCCCAGCGGTTCGTCGGCAACCAGCAGATCCGGCTCGCAGGCCAGTGCACGCGCCAGCGCCACCCGCTGGCGCTGACCTCCCGACAGGGCGCGGGGACGGCGATGGCCGAGATCGCCGAGATCCATCGCGTCGAGCCAGGCCTGTGCCCGTTCGCGTGCCTCGGTTCGGCGCATTCCGCGCGACGTCAATCCGAACGCAACGTTGTCGAGTGCGTTGAGATGACCGAAGAGGACCTGGTCTTGGAACACCACACCGATGCGCCGTTGATCGGGAGACATGAAGATTCCCGCCGCCGGGTCGTCGAGCACCCGTCCCCCGAGCTTGATGACGCCGTGCTCCAACTGGAGCAGTCCAGCGAGCGCCGCCACGATGGTGGACTTGCCTGCGCCGTTCGGACCGAGCAGTGCCGCCGTCTCGCCCGGCTCGACGCGCAAGTGCACGTCGAGTTCGAAATCGCCGCGATGCAGTCGCAGCTCGGCGTCGAGAACTCTGGGGGCCCCCGAGGCGTCAGCGCTGGTCATCGGCTCGGCCACCAGCGGTCCCGCAGAGCGATCAGCAGTCCCAGCGACAGGGCCACCAGCACCAGGCTGACGGCAACGGCGGCGTCACGGTCCGCTTCGAGGGCGACGAACACCGCAAGCGGCAGTGTCTGTGTGCGCCCGCCGAGATTGCCCGCAAAGGTCACGGTTGCACCGAACTCGCCGAGGGCCCGAGCCCACGCCACCACGACGGCGACGCCCAATGCAGGCCCGATCATCGGCAGCGTGACCCGCCACAGCACCCGCAGCCGTGACGCTCCAAGCGTGGCGGCAGCGTTCTCGTAGCGGCGGTCGAGGTTCCGCAATGCGCCCTCGACGGTCAGGATCACGAGCGGTGTTGCCACAAAGGCGTTCGCCAAGATGACTCCCCAGATCGAGTACGGCAGCAGCAGCCCGGTGGCGTCGTGCAACGGTCCGCCCACGACGCCCCGGCGCCCGAGTGCGAACAGCAGCGCGGCTCCCCCCACCACCGGCGGCAGCACCATCGGCAGCGTCACGAGCGCCCGCACCACCGAGCGGCCGCGGAAGTCCACTCGTGCCAGAACCCACGCCAGAGGCACGCCCACTGCGGCTGCAACGATCGCCGCGGCTACCGAGGACACCACCGAGAGCACCGCCGCATCCACGACAAAGCGACTCGACAGGTGCGTCCACAGCCCCGTCCACGGCGTTCGTGCGGCCAGCCCTACCACTGGCAGGGCGAAGAGCACCACGCCGACGGCTGCGAGGATGGCTACCGGCCACGGCGGCAGCTCTTGCGGCGACCGGCGCATCGAGCGTCGGTCGGAGTGGTTGGCGTCCTGCGATGCCGATGCGGAGGTCATGGCACCGTGAATCCGAATTCTGCGAACGTGCCGCGGGCTGCGCTGGTGCCCAGGTAGTCGGCGAACGCTGCTGCTGCAGCACCGTTGGGTGCATCGGCCAGCACCGCGGCAGCGTATGACGTCTGGGGCGCGGTGCCCGCGGTCCAGCCCAGGCTCACGACAGCGTCCAGGCCTGTGTTCCCCCGCGCGCTCGGGGCTGCATCGCTCGCATACACCACAGCGGCATCGAGCTCGCCCGCAGCCAGCTTGGTCACAAGTGCGCGCACGTTGGGCTCATCGGTGTCGGGAACCGGCTCGATGCCGGCCTGTGCCAATCCGGTTCGTGCCAGCGCACCGCAGGGGATCTCGGCTGCGCACAGTCCGATCAGCAGTTCGGGCCGAGCCAGATCGGCCAGCGATGTCACCCCGGCGTCGTTGCCGACGGGCACGGCGAGCACCACCGAGTTGCGCGCCACGACGACTGCGGCGCTCGCCAGCCCGACTTCGTCGCGAACCGCGTCGAGATGGACCGCGCTGGCGGGGATGAACACATCGGCCGGTGCGCCGGCCAGCACCTGCTCGCGCAGCGCCGCGCTGCCCGCTCCGGCGATCTGCACGGCCACGTCGGGATGGAGCTGCTCGAAGTCGTCGGCCAGCACTTGGGCAACCGGCAGCAACGAGGCAGCGACGAGGACGTGCAGATTGCCGCCGAGCGCTCCGTCGCCGGACCCGGAGGATGCAGCGTCGGGACCTGCTGCGCATCCAGCAGCGAACGGCATCGTCACTAAGGCAATCCACGCGAGCGCAGCACCGGGTCGTGCTGCAGTCCGACACGTCCCCCTGCGGCGGCCACCCATAGGCGCGCCAGTGTGCCCGGCCCGCAGAGGCGTTGAGCCCGGGCGTATGGTTCCGGCCATGGCTACGAACCTCGATTGGTACGGGTGCGCAACATTCCGCCTGCGCACCGCAGGTCTCACGGTGTTTCTCGATGCCTACATCGACAGAGCGGACAACGCCGTCGGACCTGGGTTGTCCGCCGGCGACGTCACCGAGGCGGACTGGGTGCTGGTGGGCCACTCCCACTTCGACCACCTCTACGGCGCGGAGCGGATCGTGGCCAACACCGACGCAACGCTCATCGCCTCCTACGAATCGGTGAGGCTCATGGCCGAGGCCGGCCTCCCGACCGACCGCATGATCTGCGTGGCCGGCGGCGAGACGGTCGACCTCAGCCGGGGCGACCGCGGCGAGGGTGTTCGGGTGTCGGTGTATCCCAGCCAGCACTCCTGCGTGTGGTCCCACACCCAGATGCACCAGCCTGACGAGGTGTGCCTGGGCGACCTAGGCGTCACCTGGCAGGAGCAGCAGGAGCGTTTCGCCGAGCTGATGAAGTACCTGGCCAGCGAAGTCGATCCGGCGACGAGCGATCACATCGTGGCGTCGGCAGTCGGCCACAGCGACCGGGGCGACGGCGGGGCGCTGCTGTTCCTGATCGAGGCGCCCGACGGCTCGGTGCTGTTCCAGGACACTTCGGGTCACTGGTCAGGAGTGATGGCAGACCTGCGGCCCGACGTGGCGATCCTCGCTGCTGCCGGCCGCGGCAACATCGACGGCGAGCCCATCCAGGGTTCGCTCGCCCAGTTCATCGGTCGTCAGGCCGACCTGCTGCGGCCTCGCAAGCTCATCCTCGGCCACCACGACAACTGGCTCCCAGGCTTTTCGGTGGCGACCGACACATCATCGATCGCTGCGGAACTCGGCCGTGTCACGCCGAATGTCGACTTCCTTGAACCGGGCTACATGGAAGCCACACCGATCCTGCCCTAGCCGACCCGCCGGAGCGCTGCGGGGTCAGTCGAACGTGATGACCGTGCGGTTGGAGGTACCGGCCTTCATCCAGGAGTAGCCCTCGTTGATCTGCTCGAGGTCGATGCGCCCCGAGATCATCTCGTCGAGCATGAGCCGTCCGTCGAGGTACAGGTCGATCATCATCGGGATGTCGCTGCGGAACTGGTTCGAGCCCATCATCGAGCCCTGCAGCTTCTTCTCAGCCAGGAAGTCGATGCCGCGCAGCTCGACCCTGGTCTTTGAGGGGACCATGCCGATCACGGTGGCAGTGCCGCCGATGTCGAGCATCCCGAACGCCTGTTGCACGGTCTGTGCCAGGCCGATGGCTTCGAAGCTGTACTCCACGCCGCCGCCGGTCATGTCCTTGACAGCGGTCACCACGTCGTCCACCTCTGAGGCATTGACGGTGTCGGTGGCGCCGAGCTGGCGGGCCGTCTCGAGCTTCTCGTCAGTCATGTCAACCGCGATGATGCGCCCCGCACCGGCGACGCGGGCGCCCTGCACGGCCGACAATCCGATGCCGCCGCAGCCGATCACGCAGACCACGCTGCCGACGCCCACGCCGGCGGTGTTGACCGCAGCACCGAAGCCCGTGGTGACACCGCAGCCGATGAGGCATGCCCGATCGAGCGGCATGTCGGGGCGGATTTTCACAACGGCGTTCTGATGCACCAGCATCTGCTCGGCGAAGCCGCCGAGCCGAGCCATCTGGTCGACACCCGTGTCGTCGTGACGGGTCAAGCGGGGGGCGGCATCCCTCGGTCGGGAGGTGGCCCGGATATTCGTGCATCGGTGCGGGTTGCCAGACAGACACCGATGGCACTGGCCGCAGAAGATCGACAGGCACGCCACGACATGATCGCCGGGTGCCACATAGCTCACGTCGGACCCGACCGCTTCGACCACGCCCGCCGATTCGTGGCCCATCACCATGGGAAGCGGCGTCCGGAAGAGCCCCTCCATGAAGTGCAGGTCGCTGTGGCACAGTCCGGCGCCCTTGGTCTGGATGAGCACTTCGTTGGGCCCCGGAGCATCGATGCTCAGGTCCTCGATCTCGAGATCCCCAGGCTGTTCGCAGAGCACTGCTGCCTTCATGTCACGCCCCCTCGCGTTGTTCGGCCACGTTGCATGACCATAAGTGACTCCCGCCGAGACTACGCGCGACGCTCGATCTCCGTTTTGTTGATCTTCGTTTCCGTCATGTGCTTCGACGAAGTCCCGAAATGTGCAGCGGCCCCGACCGTGCCATCGGTTTGAATGGGACGTCCATGTTGGTTTCGCTCACTTCGACAACGCCTGACGCCACAGATCTGGGATTCCTGTTGCACAAGCATCCCGATCGGGTGCGGTCGGTCGATGTCGGGTTCGGGCAGGCGCACGTCTTCTATCCCGAAGCGACTGCGCAACGCTGCACGGCGACGCTGTTCGTCGAGGTCGACCCGGTGGCCCTGGCGCGAGGCCGCAACCGCCCCCAGTCTGCGGGTCTTGAGCCGTATGTGAACGATCGGCCCTATGCAGCGTCGTCGATGCTCAGCGTCGCGCTGGCCCGCCTGTTCCGGACGGCGATGAGCGGCACGTGCGACGCCAGGCCTGAACTGGTCGAGCAGTCCCTGGATCTGGAGGTGGACCTGCCGGTCGTGCCGGTGCGTGGCGGCGAGCACGTGCTCCGGCGGCTGTTCGAGCCGCTGGGATATGCGGTGGAAGCCGTGCCCATCGCGCTGGATGCGCAGTTCACGTCTTGGGGCGCGAGCCCGTATTTCGCCGTGCGTTTGAGCGGTCGGCACACTGTTCGTCGCGCGCTTGAGCATCTCTACGTCTTGCTGCCCGTGCTCGATGATCGCAAGCACTACTGGATTGGTCAGGAGGAGATCGACAAGCTGCTGCGGCGCGGAGGTGATTGGGTCGGGTCACACCCCGAGGCAAAGATGATCTCGCGCCGGTACTTGCGCTTCGGCGGCTTCGCCCGGGAAGCGCTGTCCCGACTCGCGGAGCCTGACGAGCACGGTGACGCAGCGGTCGAACATCACGATGGCCTCGAGCAGACGCTCGAGCGACCTCTCAAGTTGAGTGAACAGCGGCTGGATGCGGTCACCGAAGCTGTCCGCGCGCTCGGCGGTGGTCGGGTTGTCGACTTGGGATGCGGCGAGGGCCGACTGCTGGAGCGACTCGTCGCTGAGCCCGCAGTCACTGACGTGTTGGGCATCGATGTCTCGATCGCAGCGCTGCAAAGAGCCCAACGACGACTCGGGCTCGACGAGTTGTCCGAGCGACGCCGGGAGCGGATCGCACTGCAGCAGGGAGCGCTGACCTACGCAGACCCCAGCGTGTGCGGATTCGATGTCGCGACGATGGTGGAGGTCATCGAACACGTTGATGCCGAGCGGCTCGACGTGCTCGCCGAAGTGGTGTTCGGCCACGCCGCCCCGACCGCCGTCGTGCTGACGACGCCCAACCGGGAATACAACGCGAACTTCGAGCACCTCAGCCCGAATGGCCTGCGCCATGGCGATCACCGCTTCGAATGGAACCGCGAGGAATTCGCGGAGTGGGCTGGAGGCATCTTGGATCAATTCGGTTACCGCTTCGAGATCAGCGGCATCGGTCCGCAGGACCCCGTTTGCGGAACGCCGACTCAGATGGCGATCTTCCGGCGATGAGCGCTGTTCGATGAGTTCTGTCCGATGAGATCCTCGCTTTCCAGCATCCAGGTCCCCGAACTCGGCCTCGTGGTGCTCTGCGGTGCATCAGGCTCGGGCAAATCGACGTTCGCCCGGCGGCACTTCGCTGAGACCGAGATTGTGTCGAGCGACCGGTGCCGGGCGCTCGTGGGCGACGACGACACCGACCAATCGGTCACTGCGGCCGCCTTCGAACTGCTCCACACGATCGTCGATAAGCGTCTTGAGCTGGGCCGCTTGAGCGTGGTCGACGCCACCAATGTCAAGCCTGAGGATCGGGCGTCGCTCGTCGAGCTGGCTCGCCGCTGGGATGTGCTCACGACCGCCATCGTCTTCGATCTGCCGCTCGCGCTCTGCATCGAACGCAATGGCGATCGCCAGGATCGCCAGACGCCCGAACATGCCATCAAGCGTCAGCACTCGACGCTTCGCCGGACTGCCAAGCGCCTGCGCAAGGAGCGCTTCACCCGGGTGTACACGCTCGGCTCGGCATCCGAGCTCGACTCCGTCGAGATTGCCCGAACCAAGCCTTGGAACGACCGGCGCGACGACGTGGGACCGTTCGACATCATCGGCGACGTTCACGGATGCCACGAGGAGCTCGTGCGACTCCTCGCAGAGCTGGGCTACGACACCTCTGTTGACCCGATCGTTCACCCCGGGGGTCGCAGGACGGTCTTTCTCGGCGATCTCGTCGACCGAGGCCCCGGCGTCGCAGAAGTGCTCGATGTGGCCATGTCGATGGTTGCTGGCGGCAGCGCGCTGTGCATCCTCGGCAACCACGAGAACAAGCTGGGACGTGCCCTGGCTGGGCGCAACGTCCAGGTGTCCCATGGGCTTGCCGAATCGCTCGAGCAACTCGAAAGGCGCGGCCCCGATTACACCCGACGAGTCGCCGAGTTCATCGACGGGCTGGTGAGCCACTACGTCCTCGACGGCGGTCGCCTCGTCGTCGCCCATGCAGGCCTGCCCGAGCGTTATCACGGTCGCTCATCGGGTCGTGTGCGCACGCTCGCGCTCTATGGCGATACCGATGGGGAGACCGACGAGTTCGGCCTGCCGGTGCGTTACGAGTGGGCTGAGGACTACCGGGGGGACGCGGCGGTCGTGTACGGCCACACGCCGGTGCCGAGGGCCGGTTGGCTCAACAACACGATCTGCCTCGACACCGGTGTGGTGTTCGGCGGCGAGCTCACCGCACTGCGCTGGCCTGAACGCGAATTGGTCGCGGTCACCGCCAATCGTGAGTACTACGAGCCGATCAGGCCCGCGGCGAGTGAGCCCGCCCAAGGGCCGGCGCGCCTGCTGGAGCTCGGCGATGTACTGGGCAAGCACTACATCGAGACTGAGCTGGCGGGTCGCCTCACGATCGACGCCGAGCGTTCGAGTACCGCCCTGGAGGTCATGAGCCGGTTTGCGGTCGATCCCCGGTGGCTCGTCTACCTGCCGCCGACGATGGCACCGGCCGCCACCACCAAGCGTGACGACTTCCTGGAGCATCCAGACGAGGCGTTCTCGTACTTTCGCAAGGCGGGCGTGAGCGAGGTTGTCTGCGAGGAAAAGCACATGGGCTCCCGGGCCGTGCTCGTCGTCGCGCGAGATGGCGACGCAGCCCGGGCGCGATTTGGCATCAGCAACGATGACGCGGGCGTCATCGTGACCCGCACAGGCAGGCCGTTCTTTTCCCAGCCCGCACTCGCCAAGACCCTGCTCGATCGGGTGCGCGCAGGAGCCGACGCGTCGGGCCTGTGGGATCTCCTCGACACGGACTGGCTCATCGTTGACGCCGAGCTGCTCCCGTGGTCGGCGAAATCGACTGGACTCCTCAAAGACCTCTATGCCGCAACGGGCGCCGCGGGCACGACTGCGCTCGAGGCCGCCAGCCGACTCGTGGGCGATGCAATGGGCCGGCGCATCGATCTCGGCGCTCTCGCGGAGCGAACGGGCCGTCGCGCCGAACATGTCGCGTCCTACGTCAACGCGTACCGGCGTTACTGCTGGGACGTCGACGGCGTCGACGGCATCGAGATTGCACCGTTCCAATTGCTTGCGGCCCACGGCGAGGTGCTGGCGCGTCGAGAGCACCGCTGGCATCTCGAACAGATCGACGCGTTGATGGCGGCCGAACCTGACGGATTCCGCCAGACCGATCGCATCTTCGTTGATCTCAGCTCGCCGGACTCAGCGGCCGAGGCGACGAATTGGTGGCTGTCGATGACCGGCCGCGGCGGCGAGGGAATGGTGGTCAAGCCGGCATCGTCGATCGTGCGCACCGGCCGCGGCCTCGTGCTTCCTGGCGTGAAGTGCCGGGGACGCGAGTACCTGCGGATCATCTACGGACCGGAGTACCTCGAACCGGCGCATCTCGAACGGCTCCGGAATCGCTCGCTCGGGCGCAAGTCTTCTTTGGCACGCCAAGAATTCGCTCTCGGCATCGAAGCCCTCGACCGGTTCGTCGCCAACGAGCACCTGTCGCGGGTACACGAGTGCGTCTTCGGTGTGCTGGCCCTCGAGAGCGAGCCGGTCGACCCGCGGCTCTGAGGTGCGGCACGAGCCTCTCACCGGCCCGCTGCTGTAGCGTCGTTTCTAGCGAGCCACGGCCGTCGAGGGGGAGTCATGGCGAACGAGCACGGGTACTTGCCGAAGGTGACCGAACTGGACGACAAGCAGCAACGCCGCTTGGACACTTGGTATGCGAAGGCCTACACCGACGACAACCTGTTCCGGACGCTCGCCGCGGACGAGACCACCATCGATCTGTTCCTCGGCTGGGTCGGTGCCGTGTACGGCGGCCATCCCGATGAGGATCCTGGTGCGCTCGACCGGCACATGATCGAGCTGTGCCGGATCCGCATGGCCAACCGCAACGAGTGCTTCCACTGAAGCCTGGTCAAGAGCGCATCGTTGGTGCGCACCGGACTGACCGACCAAGTGATCGCCCAGCTCACCGACTACGAGGCGTCGGACTTGCCCGAGTCGTGGAAGGCGGCCCTCGCGCTGTGCGACCGGCTCTCGGGCTATGACCACAAGGGCGTGATCCCCCCCGAGCTGTACGACCGGCTCGCAGATCACTTCAATGAGCAGCAGATCTTGCGCTTGGGCGCGTTGCTCGCCTCCGCAAGCGGTTGGCACCGGATGATCGAGGCCTTCGGCATTCGCCCCGACCATTACCGGTCCGAGGAATCCGCGCCCTGGGCGGCTGCAGCGGGCTGAGCCCGAGTGCGCTGGGGCGCACCATGAACCTGCTTATGAGACAGCCCGTCTAGCTTCGAGGCAGTGACCCACGAGGGGCGGGACACTGAACCGCTGTCGCCGGGCAATCGGCTCGCTGACGTCGTCGATTTCTTCGGCGTGCAGGCCACCGACGACGAGCTGCGCTGGCTCCTGCCTATCTCGCCGAACGTTGCCAACTATCTCGGTGTCATGCACGGCGGTTGCGCCCTCGCATCGGTCGTCGCGGCAGCCGAGACATGGAGCGGACGACCGCTCGCCGCGGCGTCGGCGCAGTACATGGCCCGTGTCCCGCTCGGCGGTTGCGCCGAGATCACGTTCGACATCGGCTCGGCCGGCAAGCGAATGACCCAAGCGCTCGCACAGGTCACCGATGCGGCCGACGGCCGTGTGCTGATGCGAGCGCTGCTGTCACTGGGCGGTCGCCGGCTCGGCATCGACCAGGACTGGAGACTGCCACCGAACGTTCCAGAGCCGGACGAGTGGCAGCGCCGTACCGTGCCCTCCAACGCAGTTCCGTCGTTCAGCACAGATGCCGACATCCGCTTCGGGCCCTACAGCGCCGGTGATCGGAGGATCCGCTGCTGGGCGCGGCTCGCAGGCACGCTGGCATCCACTCGCCAGGGTTTGACAGCGCTGGCGGACACGCTCGCCACAGGGATGCATCTGAGCCTCGGCCTGCGCTGGCGGGGGGCAAGCCTCGACAACACCGTGCGGATTGCGGGCGACGCCGAGAGCGAATGGGTGCTGCTCGATATCGAGACCGACGGCTTTCACAACGCTGTCGGCCACGGCGTCGTGCGCATGTTCACGCCCGACGGCGAGCTGCTCGCCGCCGGCAACCAGTCGTTCGCCGTGGCGCGAGTGGCCGGCCCCCTCGGGGACTCCGGCCGTAGTCAGCACTAGCTTTCGGCTGCGTGAGCGCCGAGGCTGCGATGAGCGATGCTGCGCCGCAGGATCCGCATGTCGCCGAGGTCATCGAGTTCTTCGGTCTTCAGCCGACGGGTGAAGAGCTGCGATGGCTGCTGCCGGTCACCTACGACGTGGCCGGTGCCACCGGCACGATGCATGGCGGTTGCGCACTCGCGGCCGCCGTGGCGGCCCTCGAGAGCGTCACGGGCCGGCCTATGGCTGCTGCCTCGGCCCAATACCTGGCACGTCTGCCGGTCGGCGCCAGCGCGGCCATCGCCCTCGACATCGGCGCCAGCGGCAACCGGATGACCCAGGCCTCCGCGGAGATCACTGACGCCGCCGACGGCCGGGTCATTCTGCGTGCGCTCGTGTCCCTCGGCGGTCGACAGCTGGGAATCGACCAGACGTGGGCGACGGCCCCAGATGTGCCGCCGCCGGACTCGTGCGCTCCCCGCGGCTCGACCTCGATCGAAGGAAGCTCGTTCACGGACCACGCCGACATCCGGCTCGCCGGCCAGCAGCCGGGCGAGCGGCACGTCCGCTACTGGGCGCGCCTCGGCGGCACGGTCGCATCGACGGGTCCGGGCCTGACGGCGCTGGCCGACCTGCTGCCGAGCGGGATGCGCGTCAGCCTCGATGCTGGTTTCAGGGGCTCCAGCCTCGACAACACGGTGCGAATCTCTGGTGAAGCCGAGAGCGAATGGGTGCTGTTGGACATCGAATCCGACGCCGTGCACAACGCTATCGGTAACGGCATCGTTCGCATCTATGCCGCCGATGGGGGACTGCTGGCAACAGGCACCCAGTCTTTCGCAATCACCCGCATCACCGGTCCTTTGGGCTCGCCGCAGCAATGACCGGCGTGCGCACGTGGCTGGCCGGATCTCGGCCCCGCACCTGGCCGGCCTCGCTGGTGCCGCCCTTCGTCGGCACGGCGGCTTCGGATGCCGCGGCTGACGGTGCGATCGTGTGGTGGCGAGCCGCCTTCGCGCTGATCGTGTCGTTGTGCATCCAGATCGCCGTCAACTACGCCAACGATTACAGCGACGGGGTTCGGGGCACCGACGTGGCCCGAGTGGGACCGCAGCGCCTGGTGGCCTCAGGAGCGGCGACCCCGGCTGCGGTGCGAAGAGCGGCATTCGCAGCCTTCGGCGTTGCTGCAGTGTTCGGCATAGTTGTGGCAGCAGCGGTGTCGTGGTGGCTGGTCGTGGCGGGAGGGGCATCGATGGTGGCCGCCTGGTACTACACAGGCGGACGTCGCCCATACGGCTACCGGGGTCTCGGCGAGCTGTTCGTGTTCGTCTTCTTCGGGTTGGTGGCAACGGCGGGTTCGGCGTTCGTCCAAGACGCCCGGTTGACCGTGTTGGGCATCGCGGCCTCGGTACCGGTGGGCCTGGGCTCCGTGGCGCTGCTCATCTCGAACAACCTGCGCGACCTGCCCACCGATGAGCAGGCAGGCAAGCGGACCCTGGCAGTGCGGGTGGGGGATCGACCGACGCGGGCGATGTACGTCGTGGTGGTGTTCCTGCTGGTGTTCTCGCCGCTGTACCTCACCTTGCTGCGGCCGTGGGCAATCCTGGGCGTCGCCGCCGCGGTGGTGGCGATTGCGCCTGTTCGAGCGGTGCTGCGCGGGGCAACCGGCCCCGCACTGGTGGGCGTGCTGGTTGGCACCGGTCGCCTGCAGATCGTCGTGGGTGCGCTGCTCACCGTCGGTTTGGCGTTGGGCACCTGAGCATCGGCCCGGTTCAAGCCGCCAGTGACTCGACCTGATCCGCAATGATGTCCCGATGAACACAGAGGCGAGTTCGGCGGCAGTGCTGGATCATCTCGCTGCGCTCGGCGTCGCGTACCAACTGGTGGAATGCGATCCCGACTTCGCCGACACAGCACAATTCTGCGAGCGCTACGGCTATTCGATGGATGCGTCGGCCAATGCCATCTGCGTCGTGGGCAAGTCGGCCGAGCGGCCGATGGCGTGTTGCGTCGTGCTGGCCTCGACGCGCCTCGACGTGAACGGCATCGTGCGGCGCCGGCTGGGTACCCGCAAGGCGTCGTTTGCGAACGCCGACGAGACCATTGCGCGCACCGGGATGTTGATCGGCGGCGTCACGCCCTTCGGGTTGCCCGCAGACATTCCGGTGTGGATCGACAGCCGGGTGATGGACTGCGATGAAGTCATCGTGGGCGGGGGCTCTCGCGACTGCAAGATCTTGTGCCCACCCGCTTCGCTGGCTGAGCTCCCCGCAGCCGAGGTCGTGCCGGATCTGGCTAGGGCACTGAGCGAGTAGGCACGCCCGCTGAGGAGGCGGCAGGACCCTCTGCTCCAGCGATCCAGCAGGTCGCAACGTCGCAGAGTCTCCTGCCGCCTCCTCAGCTATGGCATCTGTGGCTGCTCGCTTGCGTACTCAGCCGGTCCGCGTCGCGGTGATGAGCTGGGCAATGCCGCCGCTCAGCGCCTCCCGGTCCACGTCGCGAAATCCTGCCTCCGCGAGCTGGGCCAACAGCACCGCCACCTCGGGCAGATAGGTCACCGACTCGGGCAGGTAGCGGTAGGCAGACCGGCTGCTGAGCAGGCTGCCGACCGCCGGTACCACCTTGCCGAAGTACATCTGGTGACCGAAGCGCAGCAGCGGGTTGGCAGGTTCGGCGACCTCGAGCAGCGCGACCCGGGCACCGGGCCGCAGCACGCGGGACAGCTCAGCGAAGAACGGCCCGAGGCTGGCGAAGTTCCGCAACGCAAAGCCGCACGTAGCGCCGTCGAGCGAAGCGTCGCGCACGCCGAGGCTGAGCGCATCCGATCGCAGCAGCGGGGCACCGGTGGTAGCCGCCGCAAGCATGCCTGCGGAGAAGTCCACGCCGATAGGACGCAGTCCCGCCGATTCGAGTTCGTTGCACAGGTCGCCGGTGCCGCAGGCCACGTCGATGACTGTCTCGCCCGGCTGCAAGCCGAGCGCGGTCACGGCTCGGCGACGCCAACGTGTATCGAGGCGAAATGTCAGCATCCGGTTCAGCAGGTCGTAGCGGGGCGCGATCTCGTCGAACATGTCTTCGACGGCTCGAGCCTTCTCCGTGGGGCTGGGCAACGCAGAACGTGCCGGCCGGCGCAGGCGCCAGGTCACTGGAACCAGACGCGGCGGTGACTGCGGCTTATCGGATGGAACAGCAGCACCAGCAACAACGCATCGAACATCAGGCGCAAGATCACGCCCAGCTGGAAGCTCGTGCGCGCACCCCACCACAAGGTCGCCAGGATTGCGTAGATCGCTGCCGCGGTGCACAGCCAGTGGCCCCAACGGCGCTCGTTGGACGTCCCCAAGGCGCCCGCGACGTACGCGCCGCCGAGCAGGACGGTGAGGGCCAGCGGCACGATGCTGTTACCCAGATCGTCTGCAGTGCGGTCGCTGGCAAAGAGCGAGACGATGCCCTCGAAGATGTCGCGTGCGAGCTGCGAATCGATGCGAGTCCCGAACAGCAGCAGCAGCGCTGCGGAGAAATAGCACAGCAGCACAGCGCTGAAGAGCGTCTGGGGCTGGCTGCGGTTGAGCCACCGCATCTGATTCACCGGACAAGTGTGGCACCTGCGTCGGCACGCCCCCCGTCGGCGCAGCCTCTGGGGCGGTCACGGCGGCCTGATTGCGGAGCCGGTGCAGCATTAGCCTCCTGTCGGTGAGTGCCGATCCCGTCATCTCGATCGGTACCGATCAGTACGGCGCCGTCGTGGAGGCCAATGCCGTGCAATGGACGCCGGGCGCGCTGGTTGAGGCATTGCGCCTGCAGCTCACCGATGCCACTGGACCGATGTCGGTCTGGATCGATCATCCCGATCACGGCGAGCCAGCGAGCGGCGACCTAGTGCCAACCGAGACCGAACTCGGGCGCGGGCTCGCCGAGGTCGGCCTGACCTTCGAGCGCGATCTCTATCGCATGGAGCGGTCCTTGCCGATGGATCAGCTCAGCGGCATCGAGACGCGCTCGTTCGTGGTGGGGCAAGACGAGCAGGCATGGGTTGACGTCAACAACCGTGCATTCTCCTGGCACCGCGAGCAGGGCGGATGGACTCTTGCCCAGGTTGCCGAGCGCCAGGCCGAGCCGTGGTTCGACGCCGACGGCTTCCGGGTCTACGACATCGACGGCGGCATCGCCGCCTACTGCTGGACCAAGGTGCACGCGGATAAGGACCCGCCGGTCGGCGAGGTGTACGTCATCGCAGTCGACCCCCAGTACCACGGTCGGGGTCTCGGCCGGGCCCTCACGCTGGCCGGCTACGAACACCTCGCTGACGCGGGCCTGACGCGGGCGATGCTCTATGTCGACGCCGACAACACGCCCGCCGTCACGCTGTACCTCGATCTCGGGCTGGAGGTGGCCGTCGTGCGCCGGCTGTTCACAGGCACCG
This sequence comes from Acidimicrobiaceae bacterium, assembly GCA_026713105.1. Classification (GTDB taxonomy): domain Bacteria; phylum Actinomycetota; class Acidimicrobiia; order Acidimicrobiales; family Poriferisodalaceae; genus Poriferisodalis. The sequence continues at coordinate 11,842 of JAPOPC010000029.1, read as the reverse complement.
GCCCGCTGAGCTCGTAGGGAATCGGGCGGACGTGGCAGACATTGGCGCTGACCCGTCGCTCGGTGACCTCAGCCGTGCAGAGCTGGGAGAGCTGCTAGAGGGCGAGCCCGCGTACCGGCTGGACCAGGTGTGGGAGGGCTTGTACCGCCAACGCCGACCGCTGGCCGAGATCACCAATGTCCCCAAGAGCCTGCGCCGCGCCATCAGCGAACTGCTGCCGCCGGCTTTGACACTCGTCCGCACGCAGTCGGCCGATCGGGGCACCACGACGAAACACCTGTGGTCGCTGCGTGACGGTCACCTGGTCGAGTCGGTGCTGATGCGCTACCGAGATCGCACGACGTTGTGCATCAGCAGTCAGGCGGGCTGTGCCATGGCGTGCAGCTTCTGTGCGACTGGTCAGGTGGGTTTCGACCGGAACCTGAGTGTCGGAGAGATCGTCGAACAAGTCCTCGGCACGCTGCAGCAAGCCAGCTCCACAGACCGCGCCGCCCGCGGCGGAGCCATCAACATCGTCTTCATGGGCATGGGCGAACCGCTCGCCAACTACGAATCTGTGTGGGCGGCGGTGGAACGCTTCCATGCAGACATGGGCATCGGCGCGCGGCACATCACGGTGTCGACCGTCGGTGTGATTCCCGGCATTGAGCGCATGGCGAAGGCCCGGCTGCCGGTCAATCTGGCGGTCTCACTCCATGCTGCCAACGACCGGTTGCGGAACCGCATCGCTCCGATCAATCGCACCTACCCGCTGCGAGATCTGGCGCGCGCACTTACGGACTATCGCCGCGCCAAGAGGCGGCGCATCAGCCTTGAGTGGGCAATGATCGGCGGCGTCAACGACACCGACCGAGACGCTGCGGAATTGGCCGCTTACACCCGGCCGCTGGCGGCTCACGTCAACCTCATCCCCCTGAATCCCACCCCGGGATACAGCCACGAACCGTCGCCGGCTGAGCGGATCGAGCATTTCGCCGCGGAGCTCTCGTCCCTCGGGGTGAACGCCACCGTGCGTCGGAACCGGGGAACGTCGATCGACGCCGCCTGCGGTCAACTGCGTGCCGACAAGCTTGTTTCGATTCGCAAGGGCAGCGCACGCGCTCGGGCGGAGCGCTAGACACTCGCCATGGCCAGGCCCCGATCGCCGAAGGGACGCGCCCAGCGAACGCATGAACGGCTCAAGGACGAGTACGAGGCCGTCTGCGAGCTGGAGCACCGCAACCCGTTCGAGTTGCTGGTCGCAACGATCCTGTCCGCGCAGTGCACCGATGCCCGCGTCAATGCCACTGTTCCCGGCGTGTTCGCGAAGTATCCCGACGCCGAAGCACTCGCATCGGCCGATCTCGCCGATCTCGAGGAACTGGTGCATCCCACCGGCTTCTTTCGGAGCAAGGCCCGCAACCTGCAGGGCATGGCACGCCATTTGCTGGCCGATCACGGCGGCGAGGTGCCAACGAACCTGAAGGACCTGGTGAAGCTGCCCGGCGTCGGCCGCAAGACGGCCAATGTGATCCGGTCGGTGGCGTTCGACCTGCCCGGATTGCCTGTCGACACCCACGTCGGCCGCTTGGTGCGGCGCCTCGGCATTACCGATGAAGAGGACCCGGTCAAGGTAGAGCTGGCACTGAACCCGATGATTCCCCAGTACGAACGGGGCGACTTCAGCCTGCGACTGATCCTGCACGGGCGCCGGGTCTGCTCGTCTCGCAGGCCGGCTTGCGATGATTGCGTGCTGAATGACTTCTGCCCGAGCGCCTTCGCGGCCTGACCCTGCACTGGCTTTGGCCGCAACGACACTGCGAGATCCAGGAGGGTTGAGCGAATGACGCAGTCACCGAACAGCGGCGACACCACCGTGCGGCGGTCGTCGCATTTCGTGCCTGGCGCCAATGAGCGAATGCTGGGAAAGTCGCTTGCTACCGATGCCGACAGCCTCGTGCTCGACCTTGAAGACGCCGTCACGCCCGACAACAAGGACAGCGCCCGCGCAACCGTTTCGGGCTGGCTCGCCGACGTCGACTTCGGTGCGAAGGAACGTGTCGTGCGGATCAACCCGCTCGACAGTCCATGGTGCGTTGACGACATCGCGGAGACGATGGTGTCCCCGCCCGACGCCTACTTGGTGCCCAAGGTGAACAACGCCGCAGAGGTGAGCAAGATCGACGGCATGATCGCTCGCTGGGAACTCGAGCACGGTCACCCGCCCGGCGGCGTGGTGCTGTTGGTGCTGGGAACCGAGACGCCGCAGGGGCTGTTGAACATCGGCGAGCTCGCACAACACGACCGGGTGGATGCGCTGAGCTGGGGTGCCGAGGATCTCTCCGCGGCCATGGGCTCCAAGGCCAATCGGGATGCCACAGGTGCCTACCTGCCGGTATTCGAATACGCCCGGGTTATGTGCCTGGTGGGAGCCACGGCGTGGAGCAAGCAGCCGCTCGACACAGTATTCGTGGACTTTCGTGACGACGAAGGGCTCGCCGCCGAGTGCGCGACCTCCGCGGCGATGGGATTCACCGGCAAGATCACCATCCATCCCGCCCAGATCGACATTGTCAACGCTGCGTTCACGCCCAGTGACGCCGAGTTGGCCGATGCTCAAGAGCTGCTTGAGGCCTTCGCTGAGGCCGAAGCCGCCGGCCTCATGGCATTTGCCCACAAGGGCCAGATGGTGGACGTGCCCCACTTGACGCGGGCGCGCAAGATCGTCGCGACCGCCGAGGCCATCGCCGAGCGGCGCTGACGGTCTCCGCGCCGTAGCTGCTTCTGGAGCAGCTTGCAGGTCTCAGCGAAGTGCTTCGGTGGCCTGAGCCAAACGGCGGCGCGCCATCCGCAACGAGCGCTCCACCTCATAGAGCTCCACGCCGACATCCTCATGCGGCGTGCCCATCAGCTCATCGGCAGCCTGCGCCACGCGGTTGCCCAGCTCGCCCACAGCCGTCTCGATCGATGACAGTTCCGCCGCACTGATCACCCGCGGCACGCTAGCCACGCCGTTGCTCTGGTGGCTCAGGCGCGGGGATGCGCGCCACCACGAGCGGCCTTTGGGGGATGACCTTGCCGTCGTGGAGGGAGTAGGCGATGAAGCGACCGTCAGGTGACCAACGCGGGGCGAAGATCTCGGGAACTCGGAAGATGTCGGTCCCGGTGTAGCTCACCGCAGTGATGACGTCTGAGTCGTCGAGATCGATCACCTTGATGTAACTCTGAAAGCGACCGTCATCGAGGCTGACCCGGTTGGCCAAGGCGATCCGGCAACCGTCCGGCGACCACGCATAGTCGCCGTAGGAAACGTCCGCCAGCGTCACCGGCCACACCGGCTGCCAATCGGACCCGTCGTCTCGAACCGTCGCAACACCGCCCGGGTTCTCGACAGAGATGCGTTCGCCGTCGTGGGTCCAAAAGTGAGCTCGCTCGTAGAAGGCCCTCGCATCTACGTGGGTCTCGTTGCTGCCGTCGGCGTCGATGATGGCGAGGTGCTCGTTTCCGAAGAGATCGTCAGGGTCGGGAGGCGCCGAGAGGTCCACTCGCCGAAACAGGATGCGGCGACCATCGGGTGACCAGCGCGGCACTCCATCGCTGGCGACCGCCCGCGTGAGCCGCCTCTCACCGCTGCCATCGACATTGATGGTGTGGATGTGCCCGACATAGTGCTCATGTACCACTCGATCAGTGCGACGCGAGAATGCGATGCGCTTGCCATCAGGCGACCAGTCCGGATACGAGCCTCTGGTCAGACGGACCCGATCGGTGCCGTCAACCTTCGCCGTCCAGATCGTGTCGTCTCGCACATACGCGATGCGACGGCAATCGGGCGACCACACGGGGAGGATCGCGTCGACATCATCAATGATCGCCTCAGGCTCATCGCCGACGTCGATGTCACAGGTCACGCCCGAAGGCGAGCCGCCGGAGAGGTAGTCGTTGATGGCAGCGTCCGAGATGGCGGCGTTGCCGCCGAAAATGTGTGCTCGCAATGTGTCATCGCCGCTCGGCGCAATCTCCGCACGGACAGCGTCGAGATACGTCGCCGTCACCGTGGGGATCGAAGCGGGATTGACAAGGAGCAGGGGGGTGCACAGGCGCGCGAGCAAGGGTGCAGCGCTGAACGCATCGAAGGGAACGTCGGCACGGGCCAATCCGGCTCGGCGCTCCGTGAAGCACGTGAGGGAGAAGCGGCGAACAGCGAACTCGGCCGCCGAGACTGCCGTGTCATAGCGGGTTGCCCCATCGAGGCGCGTCACCTTGATGCCGAGCTCTTTGATGGAGTCCTCGATCACCGGCTGCACGGCGGTAGTTCCGCCCATGAGCACCACGTGCTCGACGCCCGTCTCGGTGAGGTACCGAGCGACATCGCGACGGAAGATCTCCGGCTTCGTGAGCAGAATCGGATGCGCACCCTTCGCCGCGAATGCGCCCGCGACAAGTGCGTCGGCGAAGATCCTGCCGTTCGCCACGATGGCGGTGCGTCCCAGGCCTCGCATGTCTCCAGGAGTGCCGAGTCGGCGTGCAGCGGCGACCGATGTCGCGTACTGGTCTGGCCGGGTGATGCGCTCGGTGACGATGCCGAGTTCTTCAAGGCTCGCAACGACGGTGGGCCCGACACCATCGGTGTCGTTGTCGGCCCCGATGATCATGGCGTTCGACACCCCTGTGCGTCGTAGGAACGAGCGCGCATCCGAGCGCAGCTCCCCGGAGGGAGTAGTCAGCACGGGCGCCCCGAGCGAACCGGCGAGCGGGGCTGCGACGACGGCATCCGTCCAATTGCGGCCCGAGACCACAACGACCCAGCCCAGGCTGCCGCCAGCATCAGCCGCTACTGCCTCGGCGATGCGCAGCGAGGTCGCGTAACGATCAGCGCCCCCGTAACGCTCCTCTTCGATGTCGGCCAACTGCGGAATTGCTACCGCTGGGGTGATCGGCACCAGGACGGTGGCGACAGTGACGACGACTGCCATGAGCGCCGCTGCGGCCACACGTGCCGCACTGGGATGCCTGCGGGCAGCGCTTCCGCTGGGAGGGTCGCGTCGGGGGAGGTCGATAGGGACTTCGACTCTGACGACGGGCAGCCGGCATCGCTTGTGGACACTCATCGATCAGATTTCCGGTACCGGCGCGGCGTAGGTCCGTGCCGCGTCGCCAGCGTGGTTGTTGCGCTCATAGATGATGCTGCGGCCATCGGGTGCCCACTGCGGTCTGCGGATGATGGTGAAGGTTCCCTTGGGCCTGTTGCTCACGGAGGGGCTCACGTATCTGGCCACTTCGACCGTCCTGCCGCTCTCGATCGAGGTGACAAACAGCGTCCGGTCATGCCGAATGCCGCCGCTGTAGGTGTCGTCCTCGACAAACGCGAATGTCGTGTACGCAAGTGCCGTGCTGTCAGGCGACCACGAATGGCCATCGGCTGAGTACTCCTCGGCGATCCTGCGGAGGTTTCGCCCCTCGGTGTCCATGAGCCACAGCTCATAACCGAGGTCGTACGCGATCCACTTGCCGTCGGGTGACCACACGGGAGAACGATCGGACAGATGTCGTGGGGTGAGCGGGGTCACGTTGCTTCCGTCTGCGTTCATCATCGCGACGAAGACATCGTCGTACCTCTCGGAGATCCCCTCTCGGTGGTGCAGGTCTTGGCGCGCGAAGACGATGCGCTGTGCGTCGGGCGACCAACTCGGCGATGTGTCGCCGAAATCGCCGGACGTGAGCTGCGCGAGATTGGAGCCATCAGCGTCCACGACGAATATGTGGCTGACCGGGTCTCCCTTCACCCACTTGCCTGAACCCAGGCTGAAGGCGATCTTGGTGCCGTCAGGCGACCAAGCCGGCGAGCCTGCAAAGTGGTCCAGCACCATCACACGATCGGAGCCGTCGATGTTCGCGATATAGAAGGCCGAGACGTACCGCGCTGTCCAGCCCGTGTAGGCGATCTTGGCGCAGTCGGGCGACCACGCAGCTTGGTGGGAGAACACGTCGCCGAGCAGCTGGATCGGTTTGTTGCCGAGGCCGGGAACACAGGGCTGCTGGGGCTTCAATCTGCCGCCTTCAGTGCCCAGCGGATCAGCGAGGTAGGTGTCGACGGCCGCTCGGGAAACGGCTGCGTTGCCGCCGAATACGTGCAGGACGGCGTCGCGAGGCGTGCTCGCTCGGACATCGAGGGCATCGTTGAGGAACGCTGCCGTGGAACGGGATACCGCGTCTGGGTCGGTCAGCAGCAAGGGTGCACACAAGCGGGCCAGCAGCGGAGCGGCGCTGAATGAGTCGAACGGCACATGCGCACGTGCCAGGCCGATGCGGCGAGTCGAGAAGCACCCGTCGCCGTAGCGACCGGTAATGAACTCGGCGGCTTTGACGGCGGTGTCGTAACGAGTGGCACCTGCGAGGCGAGTCACCTTGATGCCGAGGTCGGTGATCTCGTCCTCGATCACTTGGTGCAGGGCTGCCTTGCCGCCCATCAGCACGACATGCTCGACATCCTTGTCAGTCAGATAGCGGGCCACATCGCGGCGGAAGACCTCCGACTTTGTCAGCAGGATGGGGTGTCGACCATGCGCAGCGAATGCGCCGGCGACGAGTGCATCGGTGAACACCCTGCCGTCGGCCACGATGGCGGTCCGGCCTAGACGTCCCATCTCTCCGGGCGTGCCGAGCTTGTGCGCGACGGCGACAGAAGTCGCGTACTGGTCGGCGCGGGCCAACCGCTCGATGCTGATGCCGAGCGCTTCGAGCCCGGCCACCACTGTGGGTCCCACTCCGGCGGAGTCGCTCTCAGCACCGATCAGCACTACCTGCGACACACCAGCGCGCTGCAAGAAGTTCGCGGCATCGGCTCGCAGTTCGCCGGGCGGCGTCGCCAGCACCGGAGCGCCCCGCGATCCCGCGAGCGGCGCAGCAACAACGGCGTCGGTCCAGCTGCGCCCCGACACCATGACGACGCTGTCGAGGCGTCCCCCAGCACCGGTTGCTACTTGCTCCGCGATGAGCAGCGACGTGGCGTAGCGATCGGCGCCCCCGTACCGAGCGATGTTCACGTCATCAAGCCCGGCTGCTGCCGTAGCTGTGGCGGGCGGCATGACAAGGCTGCCGACGCCGATGAACAGCACCACGAACGCGCCCGGGAACCGTCGCACTAACAAATCGTAGGCCCGAAGCAGTCTCGATGCCTTGCGGGTGCGTGGGTGACCGAAAACCACGGCAGTGGCGTGCTGGGCCGGGGGTACCCTCGGCGCCGTGCTGGAGCGGCTGGACCTACGGGGTCGAGGCGACAAATTGGGCGATGATCTCGCCGGTCTGTTGTCGCGCCCGCAGGTGTGTGACGCCGTGCCGGCCGAGACTGTTCGTGCACTGATCGCGCAGGTGCGGGCTGGGGGCGACGCTGTCGTGCGGGAGCTCACGGCTCGCTTCGATGGCGTCGATGTTGCCGACACGCTGGTGCCGGCTGCGGAGATGTCTGCAGCGTGGGAGAGCCTGTCGCCTGACCTGCGCTCGGCGATGGAAACCGCCCACCGGCGCATCTTGGAGTTTCACCAGGCCGAGGTCGCCACCGGTCACACGTACGAGCGCGATGGCGTCACCGTGCGTTCGGTCAGCCAGCCGGTGGATCGGGCTGGCATCTACGTGCCCGGTGGCCTGGCTGCCTACCCGTCCACCGTGCTGATGACCGTGCTGGTTGCCCGCGCCGCAGGCGTCGACGACATCGTGCTCTCCTCTCCACCCGGCCCCGACGGCTGCATCGCCGCACCGGTGCTGGCGGCAGCGCACCTGTGCGGAGTTACTGAGGTGCACCGGGTGGGCGGCGTGCAGGCTGTCGCCGCGCTCGCCTACGGCACCGAGATGATCCGGCCCGCTGACGTCGTGGCGGGTCCCGGAAATGCCTGGGTGGCCACCGCCAAGCAGCTCGTGGCCGGTGACGTGGGTGTGGCCTCGGCGTTCGCCGGACCGTCGGAGATCGTGGTGATCGCCGACGCGACCTGCCCGCCGGCAGCGGCCGCAACCGATGTGGTGCTACAGGCCGAGCATGGCCCCGGCGGGCGCGCCTGGCTGGTCACGTGGGATGACGGGTGCGCCGATGCCGTTTGCGAAGCCATCGGCCAGATCGTCGACCTGTCGCCCCGCCGGGAGGAGACCCTGGCCACGCTGGAGGCTGACGGGTTCGTGTGTCTCGTGGACGGGCCGCCGCAGGCCGCCGAGGTCGCCAACTTCATCGCACCCGAGCACCTCCAGCTCATGTGCGAGGGCGCAGAAGATCTCGTGGGCAGCATCCGTCATGCTGGTGCCGTCTTCATCGGGCCCTGGGCACCCGCATCAGTCGGTGACTACGTGGCGGGGCCGTCTCACGTGCTGCCCACGGCCGGCACGGCCCGCTTCGCCGGAGCCCTCACTACCGACGATTTCACCAAGCGCATGCACGTCGTCGACGTATCCGAAGCTGGGTTCGATCAGCTTGCACCGGCGGTGGCTGAGCTAGCCGAGGCCGAGGGCCTCTGGGCGCACGCCGCCTCGGTGTCGCGCCGCAAGGAGTGGTCAATCTCGGGAGTACGGCCGTGAAGCCGCGAGTGCGCGACGATCTGCGCCTGCTCGACGGATACCACTCGCCGCAGATCGACGTGGAGGTGCGGCTCAACACCAATGAGGCGCCCGTGGGCCCGCCGCCGGAATTCGCCGACGCCCTCGCTGCCGAGCTGCACATGGTCGAATGGCACCGCTACCCGGACCGTACGGCAGCGGCACTGCGAGCCGATCTTGCCAAGCTGGCCGGCACCGACCCCGAGCGGGTATTTGTGGCCAACGGTTCCAACGAAGTGCTGCAGACGCTGTGCCTGACGTACGGCGGCGCGGGCCGCAGCATCGCCACATTCGAGCCCACCTATGCGATGTACGGCCAGATCGCACGCAGCACCCAGTGCGCTGTCGTCGAGGGCGAACGCCATGCCGACGGCAGCGTCAGCGTCTACGAGCTGGAACGACTCATCGAGCGGCACCAGCCGTCGATCGTGTTCCTGTGCTCGCCGAACAACCCCACCGGCACTCCCGAGCAGCTCGACGTGCTCGAACGGGCGCTGGAGATCGCGCCCGGCCTCGTGGTGGTCGACGAGGCCTACGGGCAGTTCGCCGACTGGAGCGCCATCGACCTGTGCGACGCCGCCGGCGGGCCGGCGAATCTCGTGGTCACCCGGACGTATTCGAAGACGTGGGCGATGGCCGGAGCACGGCTCGGCTACGCCGTCGTGCCCTCCGGCATGGCCGCCGAATTCGAGAAGGTGGTGCTGCCGTACCACGTCGACACGTTCAAGCAGATCGCGGGCCGGGTGGCGCTGCGATTTGCCGACCAGATGGAATCGCGAGTGGCGGCGATCGTCTCGGAACGACAGAGGATCATGACGTCGTTGACCCAGATGGGACTCGAGGTCTGGCCCTCGCAGTCCAACTTCATCCTGTTCCGCACCACCCCCAGCGGCTGCAGCGGCGATGACGTTTGGCAGGCCCTCGTCGACCGCTCGGTGCTGGTACGAAACTGCTCGAGCTGGCCCCGCCTGGCCGACTGCCTGCGGGTCACCGTGGGAACGCCGGGCGAGAACGACCGGTTTCTCGACGCCCTGTCGGAAGTGATCTCGTGACCCAGCCAGTTGGCAAGGTGCGAAACAGCGCCGCAGGCCGCAGGCTGATGCGACCGTCGCTGATCGAGCCAGCCTCCCTCAGCACAGCCTCAAGCGACCCAGTGAGATTCCTATGACTGCCACTCCTGCCGCCTCCCGGGTTGGAACCGTGCGGCGCAACACCGCAGAGACGCAGATCGATATAGCGCTGGATCTCGACGGCAGCGGCCAGAACGACATCTCGACGGGCCTGCCGTTCTTCGACCACATGGTTGCCCAGCTCGCCAAGCACGCCCGTTTCGACCTGCAGCTGCGCACGGTCGGCGATCTGGAAATCGATGCGCACCACACGGTCGAGGACACCGGCATCGCCCTCGGCGAGGCGATGCGGCAAGCCTGGGGTGACAAAGCCGGCGTGCGCCGTTTCGCCTCCTACGTCGTGCCGCTCGACGAGGCTGCAGTCGAAGTGGTGCTCGACCTGTCAGGCCGACCGTTCCTGCACTACGACATCGAGCCGCCCGGCGAGAAGATCCTGGGCGATCCGCCATTCGACCCGCAGCTCTGCGAGGAGTTCTGGCGCGGGCTGGTGATGTCGGCAGGCATCACCCTGCACCTGGTGATGCTGCGCGGGCGCAACACCCACCACATCATCGAGGCCAGCTTCAAGGGCGCGGCGCGGGCTTTGTACGACGCAATACGCGTCGCTGACGATGTGCTGCCTTCGACGAAGGGCGTCCTGTGAGGAGCGCACAGTGACGGGCTGCCGGTGAGCGGCGTCGCTCAACGTCCGCTTGTCGCAGTTCTCGATTACGGCATCGGCAATTTGCGGTCGGCCCAGAAGGGGCTCGAACGAGTGGGCGCCGATGCCCGACTCACTGCCGATGCCGGCCTCATCGCTGACGCGGATGGGGTTGTGCTGCCCGGCGTGGGCCACTTCGGCACCTGCATGCGCCAACTGCGCGCCACCGGGTTGGAGCAGCCGGCGCTCGCGGCCATCGACAGCGGGCGGCCGTTCCTGGGAATCTGCGTCGGCATGCAGATGCTGTTCGAGGCCTCCGAGGAGGCACCGGGCGTGACGGGGCTCGGCGTGATGCCTGGCACGGTGAGACTCCTGCCGGACGGGGTGGTTCGGCCACAGATGCAGTGGAACCGGCTCGACGTGCGGCAGCCCGACTGTCCGTTGCTGGCCGGATTGACCGGGGGCGCCTGGATGTATTTCGTCCACAGCTACGCGCCCGACACCGAAGAAAGCTTCGTGGTGGCGACGTGCGATTACCCCACACCCATCACAGCAGTCACCGAGCGCGACCAGGTGTGGGCCACGCAGTTCCATCCTGAGAAATCCGGTGACACCGGCAAACGGCTGGCGCAGAATTTCCTGGCCGCAGTGAGGGCCGACCAATGCCGCCGGTGAGCTTCGATCTGTATCCCGCCATTGACCTGCGCGGCGGGCGATGTGTGCGCCTGCTGCAGGGCGACTACGACCGCGAAGTTCGCTATGACGCCAATCCGGTCGAAGTCGCGCATGAGTTCGCAGAAGCAGGTGCTCGCTGGATCCACATGGTCGACCTCGATGCCGCACGCTCCGGCACTGCCGAGCGCAGCAACCAGAGGGTGATCCAGTCAGTTGTCGCCGCCGTCGGCGATGCCGGCGTCCGTGTGCAGTGCGGCGGCGGCGTGCGTTCGCGCGACAGCGCCGAGGCGCTCTTTGACGCAGGCGTCAACCGCGCTGTGGTGGGCACTGCTGCGATCGAGAACCCGGACCTCGTCAGCGAGCTGACCTCAGCCGGCCATTGCGTCGCGGTCGGTCTCGATGTGCGGGGAACCGAGGTGGCCACCCGCGGCTGGGAGCACCAGAGCGGGGTGAGCCTGGACAATGCCCTCGCCCGGCTGGCCGGCAGTGGCGCAGAAGCAGTGATCGTGACGCAGATCGCCCGCGACGGGATGGGCGGCGGGAGCGACTTGACCGGACTGCGCAACGTGCTGGACTCGCCTCAGCGGCCCCCGGCGATGTCGGTGATCGCCAGCGGCGGGGTCGGCTGCCTCGCTGACATTGCCGACCTGCGAGACCTGCGCTCGCCTCACGGGCACACGCTTGCCGGGGCCATCGTGGGCAAAGCGCTCCATGACGGCGTGATCTCGCCCGGCGCCGCTGTGGTGGTGGCTCGCGGCAGCGCCGTGATTGACGAGCCGAATCTCCCCGCCGACCGATGACACAGGTGCGCCGATGAAGGCAATCGCATGAAGACAGT
>JAPOPC010000075.1 GCA_026713105.1 Acidimicrobiaceae bacterium | reverse complement strand
GCCAGCGGCCGTGTTCACCACCGCCACATGACCGGTGATGTGGTGCAGGACCGTCGGGCGGTCCTTGGTCACGGCGTCCAGTTCGGCAACTGTCGGGTGGCGGCGCTCGGCGAGCAGCGCATCGTCATAACCCCACACCCGCAGCCAAGCGCGCGAGGAGTCTCTGGCCCCCACGGTGCCGCCGTGGCCGCCCTTGGCCGAACCGGAGGTGCGCACGCCGCGCGCGGCGTGCCCGATGACGCCCAGCAGTTCTTCCACCGTCGTTGCGTCGCGCACGTCCACCGATCGGCGTGCGGCGGCGCACGCCAGCAAGTGCAGATGATCGTCCCGATACCCCGGCGCCATGTCTTCGTGCATATCGCGTCGCTGCGCACCTGCGCGGCGTAGCGGACAGTGCCGTGGTGCCATTTTTGATGCTTTTTAGTATCTTTCAGTAAATCATTTTTACTTTGGCTTCGACAGCTATATGGTCCGATGCTATGTTCGAGGCGTGGACGCTGTGATCCTCACCCAAGTCATCTCGATGGCGGTGGCGGTGCTCGCAATCGTGTGGCACCAGCAGCGATCAACTGAGCGATTGCGGATCGAGATGCGAGCCGAAATCGGCGCACTGCGGACCGAAATCGGCGCACTCCGCACCGACGTCAACGAGATCCGCGAGCGGCTCGCGCGCATCGAGGGCTACTTGGGTATCGGGATGCCTACCGAAGCAGCCGCCGCGGCAGCCGGCGCAGGTCTCGCGGGCGGCAACCCCCGAGCCTGACCTGCCTCTCAGCGGCCCAGTAGAGAACTCGAGACAGTCCTCAGATGCCCAGCTCCTCGAGCATCGGGATGAGGTCGCGGCGCAGCAGCTTGCCGGTGGACGTGCGGGGCAGCTCATCCATCAGGTGGACGAACTCGGGTCGCTTGAAGGGCGCCAGCCGTTCGCGGGCATGGGCAACCAGGTCGTCTCCGGAGGCTGACGCATCGGGGCGCAGCACCGCGGCAGCCGTCACTCGCTCGCCCCATTCCTCGCTGGGAAGACCCACAACAGCCGCTTCGAGCACGTCGGGATGGTCATAGAGAACGGTCTCGACTTCGTCGGGAAGCACGTTCTCGCCGCCTCGGATGATCATGTCGCCGGTACGACCGTGCAGGAACAGATAGTCGTCGTCGTCGAGGTAGCCGAGGTCTCCCGTATGGACCCAACCCTCGTCGTCGATCGTGACTCGGGTCTTCTCGTCATTGCCCCAGTAGCCGTCCATGGCGCGGGTGGTCCACAGCTGCACCTCGCCGATCACGCCAGGCGCCACCGGCTCGCCGCTGTCGGCATCCACGATCCGCACCTGCACGTCCTCAAGCACTTGGCCGACCGACGACAGCCGGTGCAGCTTGCGTTCCTGCTCCTCGGCCGTGCCCTCGATTCGGTGATCGTCGGGATCCAAGACGGCGACGGTGGAGGTGGTCTCGGTCTGACCGTAGGCCCCAGCGAACGCAACGTGAGACGGGAACTCGTCGATGGCATGACGGATCACCGAAGGCGGCATGGGTGCGGCGCCGTAGGTGATCGCTTCGAGGCTGTCGAATGCCGCAGGGGAGAAGTTCGGCGCGTGCAGCACTCGGGCCAGCATCGTGGGCACGAGGAAGGCATGGGTTACGCCGTGCCGTTGGATGCAGTCGATCCACGAGTCGGCTTGGAATTGCGGCAGCAGCACTACGACGCGCCCGCTGTACAGAGCGTTGAGCATCGAGGTCAGCCCGGCGATGTGATACAGCGGCGCCGCGACAGCCATCCGGCCCATGTCCTCTCCGGTGGCTGCATCGTTGGCACCCATGACATACCCCGTGATAGCACCGTTGGTGATCTTCACGCCCTTGGGCATGGCCGTGGTGCCGCTCGTGTACAGCAGCGCGCACAAGCCGTCGAAGTCGACCTCCTCGGGCACGGGAAGCTCGAAGGACTCGTCGCGCGCCGCCTCGTAGGAGGCAGGGTCGTCGAGCACATATACGTGCTCGAGCGCTGCGGGCTTGTTCAGGTTGATCAGATCGAGATAGCGCGACTCGGTGAACAGCACGTCGATGCCGCTGTCGCTGAGCAGGTGCGCTGTCTCCTCCTGTCCGGCGCGAAAATTCATCGGCACTACCGAGGCGCCCGCGAACGCCGCGCCGAAGATCGCTTCGACGCACTCCACGCTGTTGGTGGCGAAAATGCCGACCCGATCGTCGACCCCCACCCCCAGCGTGGTGAGCAGGCCGGCGGTGCGCGCCACGTTGTCGAGCAGTTCTTGGTAGGTGACCTCGCGTGCGGTGCCTCCGCCGGCCTCCGTTGACGTGTCGATCAGGATGACCTGTTCGCCAGCAATCGTCGCTGGCATGAAGAGCAGCATTCCGAGATTCACATGGACCCCCTATGGCCCGCTCACGCATATGTCGCGGCAGATACTCGCAAATATCACGGCCCGCGCGCCAACCTTGGCGCGAGCAGCGCCACAGTCTGCCCATCGACGGGGCCATTGACTCGCCCGCTGAGCCAATCGGGGTCATCGGCCATACTTGCCGCGTCGGAACTGGCCCGTCGGGCCGGAAGAGGGGGCTGCGGTGAGCCAGTTGTTGGCCGGCATCCGGGTGCTGGAACTGGCGACGGGCATCTCGGGTCCGTATCTGGGCAAGCTCTTCGCCGACCATGGTGCCGAAGTCACCAAGGTCGAACCCCCCAGCGGCGATCCTGCACGCGCCCACGGCCCGTGGGGCGACGCAGCCAGCCCACCCGCCGATGCCGACAGCCGGGAACGCTCACCGCTGTTCTTGCATCTGAACACCAACAAACGCAGCGTCATCGCCGACATCGGCAGCCCGACGCCCAGCGCCAATGACATCAAATTCGTCCGAGCGCTCGTGGCGGAGTCCGACATCGTGGTCGAGGCCTTCCCAGCGGGTCACCTCGACTCGATCGGGCTCGGCTACGACGTGATGTGCACGCTGCGGCCCGGCATCGTGCTGACCTCGATCACACCGTTCGGCCAGACCGGCCCCTACGCCGACGCCGGCTACCGGGGCAGCGACATCGTCACCTATGCGATGGGCGGCCCGATGTGGGGCACCGGCATCGACGAACGCGAGCCAGTGAAGCTCAGCGGCGACGTCACCTCCTACCAGGTCGGCAACCTGGCAGCGGTGCCGACGCTGGCTGCGCTCATGATGAGCCAGCGCCACGGTCGCCCGAGCCACATCGACGTGTCGGCATTCGAGGCGCAAGCCGGCACCATCGACCGGCGCGCGTCCTACCTGCTGTACGAGGCGTGGACCGGCACTGATGTCGGGCGGACCCGCGCCAGCCCCAACGTGCGTCGCCCGTTGGCTTCTACCCCACCGCGGACGGATGGGCGCTGGTGTTCACCTTGCCCTCGTGGGCCCCGCGGATGGTGCAAACGCTCACCGACGCAGGACTCGGAGGCGAACGAGGCGACGGTGATTCGCTGGCTGAACGGTTCGCCAGTCCGGCGTGGCTGGTCGATCCCGAACTTCCCGACATGGTGGAGACGGCCCTGTACGTGTGGCTGGCCGGCCATACCCAAAGCAGCGTCGGCACCGCAGCACAGGTCAACAAATGGGGCGTCACCCCGTTGAACGCGCCGGTCGACTTGCTCGACGACCCTCACTTTGAGGCCCGCGGCTTCTTCGTGCCGATCGAACACCCCGTCGCGGGCACCATCACCCAGCTCGATGCGCCGTTCCGGCTCCATCAAGCCGGCGACGCCGGCGGGCCCGGGCCCAAACGGGCCACTGCGCGCCCGGCGCCGCTGCTCGGCGAGCACGATGCGGAGGTGCGCGCTGCTGCGGCCGGCCCGCCCGCGGCAGCGGTTCAGTCCCGCAGCAACGGCAACGCAGGACTGCCGCCCGCCGCAGCAACGCTTCCGCCCACCAAGCTGCCCTTGGCAGGAATCCGCGTCCTCGATCTGACCGTGGTGTGGGCCGGGCCGGCCTGCACCATGTATCTCTCCGATCTCGGCGCCGAAGTGATCCGGGTGGACAACCCCTATGTGTTCCCGACCGCGACGCGGGGCCTCATGGTCCGGCCGTCACGGGAGATCGCTCCCGAACTGGGGCCGCTGTCGGGCTACCCGGATCACGATCCGGGGCGGCGCCCGTGGAACCGCCAGAACCTGTTCAGCGCCCACGCCCGCGGGAAGCTGAGCTGCACACTCGATCCCCGGACCGAACTCGGTCGCTCGACGCTGCACCGGCTCGTGCGGGAAACCGATGTCATCGTCGAGAACAACTCGCTGGGCGTGCTGCCGAAGCTGGGTCTCGACTGGGAAACCGTGCACGCCGTCAACCCGCGCACCATCGTGCTGCGAATGCCGCCCATGGGCCTCGAGGGCCCGTATTCGGACTGGGTGGGATTCGGCGCCAACTTCGAGGCATTGTGCGGGCTGACCGGTCTGCGCGGCTACGCCGACGACAACCCCACCAGCCTCACGTCGGTGTTTCACATGGACCCTGCGAGCGCGGCCACCGCGGCATTTGCGCTGCTGGCGGTCCTGCGCCGCCGCGACGGCGTCGACGGCACCGGCGGCACCGGCGGCACCGGCGTCGGCGAGCTCATCGAGTTCTCGCAGTCCGAGAACGTGATGCAGCACATCGGCGAGTACTTCATCGATGCCGCGACGAGCGGCACGCGCCACCAGCCGCTGGGCAATCGCTCGGTGGCCCGTGCCCCCCAGGGCTGCTATCGCTGTGCAATCGACCCCGCCCGCCCCGACCAGGACGACGAATGGGCGGTGATTGCGTGCGAGACCGACGCCGACTGGCGTGCACTTGCGGATCTGGTCGACAGCGATCGCGCCGATGGCGCAGCGGGGCTCGGTGACGACGCTCGTTTCGCGACGCTCGCCGGCCGCATCTCACACCATGACGAAATCGACACGCGCATCGGCGCCTGGACCGAACAGCGCAGATCGGCTGAGGTGTTCCACCAGTGCCAGCAGGCCGGGGTGCCCGCGGGGCCAGTGATGCGTGAGTCGCAACTGCGCACCGACCCCCAGATGGGCGAACGCTGCTGGTTCCGCCAGAACGGCTCGGTCGAGCAGGGCTGGTACAGCTTCCCAGGGCGCCAGTGGCGCTGGGACGGCCCCGAGATGCCGTGGCGCCCGATCGGCATCCTGGGCGACGCCAACGAGTACGTGTTCCGGCAGGTCCTGGACCTCGACGACGCCCAGTGGCAGGCGCTGTGCGACGAAGGCCACATCACCCGCGACTACCTGAACCCCGACGGCACCTCGATGTAGCCACTGCGCCGCTTGCCGGCGCGTCGTGTCTCTGATGAGCACGGCACATCACCGGTAGATTGCCCGCATGGCAACAGACACGGGCACAGAAACCGAGATCGAGTTCTGGGTCGACCCCATCTGACCTTGGTGCTGGGTGACGGCCAGGTGGGTCGTCGATGACGTCGCTTCCGAGCGCAACCTGAAGGTCAAGTGGCAGCCGATCAGCCTGCTGTTCAAGAACGAGCCGCCGACGGACAGCCCGTACTACGACGCGGTCGTGGGAACGCACGGTCAGCTGCGGGTCATGGAGTCGATCCGAGCCGCCGAGGGCGACGATGCCGTGTTCGGCGTCTACTGGGATTTCGCGAGCCGCATCCACCACGACGGCGACCGCGATTTCGACATCGCGAAGGCCCTCGAAGAACTCGGCATCGATCCCGAGCACGCCAAGGCAGCCACAGACGAGAAGTGGGATGCCGAGATCCGCACGCGCATGGACGAGGGCTTGGCGCTCGTCGGCACTGACGTCGGCACGCCGATCATCGCCTTGGACCGCGCCGACGGCGAGCGAGTGGGCATCTTCGGTCCGGTGATTACCCGAGCCCCCAAGGGCGAAGACGCCCTGAAGCTGTGGGACGGGATGACCGCCATGATGGACATCGACGGCTTCTGGGAGCTGAAGAAGACCCGCACCGAGCGGCCCGAGTTCGGCGACCGCCCGGTGACCGTCCCACCGGTGAGCTGACCGACCCTCAGGGGGACTTACCGAGCGATGAGCGGCACGATCCTCGACGATCTGAAGATCATCGACACCGACAGCCACTGGTCCGAGCCCTACGACCTGTGGACGTCGCGGGCGCCTGCGAAGTATCGCGACCGTGTCCCGCGGATGGCCGAGCGCGACGGCAAGCGCCGCTGGTGGTTCGACGATTCGATCCCGATCGGGCTGCCGATCGCGTCGTCGGTCGTCGATCCTGACGGTCAGAAGGTCACCGGTACGGTGTTCTTCGATTTCGACAACGAGATGGTGCACCGCGCCAGCTATGACGCGCAGGCTCGGGTCGAGATGCTCGACGAGCTCGGCATCGAAGCGCAGATCATGTACCCCAACGTCGCCGGCTTCGGAAATCAGAACTTCCTGAAGTCGCCCGACGATGCGCTGCGGCTCATTTCGGTTGAGATCTACAACGACGCGCTCGCCGAGTTCCAGGAGGCCACCAGTCAGCGGGTGTTCGGTATGGCGCTGCTGCCGTGGTGGGATCTCGACGCTGCGGTGCGCGAGATCGAGCGCTGCCACGCCAACGGCCTGCGCGGCATCGTGACCTGCTCAAATCCTGAGGAAGCCGGGCTGCCCGACATGGCGATGCCCCACTGGGACCCGGTCTGGCAGGTCTGCTCAGACCTTGCGATGCCGATCAACTTCCACATCGGCTCGTCGAAGGGCAACCTCGACTACTACGGCAAGGCGCCGTGGCCGTCGTTCGGGCCCGAACGGCGCCTGGCGGTGGGCTCGGCAAATCTGTTTATGGGCAACGCCCGGGTCGTGGGCAACATGATCTATTCCGGCGTGCCCGAGCGCTTCCCAAACGTGAAGTTCGTGTCCGTCGAGAGCGGCGTCGGATGGCTGCCGTTCTTCCTGGAAGTGCTCGACCACCAGATGCACGAGACGGCCCCCAACGAATTGGCCGACCTCTCGATGCTCCCCTCCGACTACTTCCGCCGCCAGTTCTACGGCTGCTTCTGGTTCGAACGCTCCACGGTCCGGCCCACCCTCGAATACGTCGGCGCGCAGTCGTTGATGTTCGAGACCGACTTCCCCCACCCCACCTGCCTGTACCCCCGCGACGACCACGACCTGGCCAGAGCCCTCGAAGGAATCCCCACCGCCGACGTCGAGCGAATCATGTCCCTCAACGCCGCAGAGCTCTACCGCATCAACATCTGAGGATCCCCCGACTCAGCGTTCCCGGGAAGCCGTCACCTGATCGACTACAGCCTCACGACAGCCGCGGGCCGAGACATGTGACGCAGCCTGCAGCATCGGCACCGCGCCTTGGGCATGCTGTTGTCCGCCGAGCGCCCGACGCGACACAAGCGCCAATCGGCAAGGTAAGTCAAGCAAGCCGTCTCAGCCATAGCCAGAAAGCGGCGCATCAAGGCGTGCCCGGGGCGGGCGCAGTATGAGGGGAGCGAGCGAGTGAGCCAAGGCAGCGACGACGGCCCAGCGGCGTTCATCTGGTCAATGGCCGATCTCTTGCGGGGTAGCTACAAGAAATCCGAATACGGGCAGGTCATCCTGCCGTTCACGGTTCTGCGCCGACTCGACTGCCTGCTTGCGTCGACAAGTGGGGACTCCGGCGGCGATGAGGGAGATGATGCGGCGGGGGCTCAGCCGATCCGAAACTTGTCTGGCCTCTCGCTCGCACAGGTCCTCGAAGATTCCTCGGAGGCTCGCATCAGCCTTGAGGCCTACATCGACGGGTTCGGATCCGATATCCGGTCGGTATTCAATGGTTTCGGCTTCCTTGACGAGGTGGATCGCCTTCAACGAACTCGGCTATTTGACGTGGTCGGCCAGCGGTTCTTGGAACTGGACTTGGGCGCGGCGACGGCGACGCATGACGAAATGAGCCACCTGTTCGAGGAGCTTGTACGGCGGTTCGCTGACTTGTCGAACGAAACGCGAGGCGAGCATGTCACCCCCAGGGATCTCGTTGAACTCGTCGCACGCCTGCTGGTCCAGGGAGAGCATCCGCGCAGTGTTACGGAAGGTGCGGACATTTCCGTCTTCGATCCCACATGTGGAACGGGAGGCTTGCTTGCCGCGACGGAGGATCTGCTCCAAGCCAACACGGATGATCTTGGCGTCCATCTGTATGGGCAGGAACTCAATCAGCAAACATGGGCGATCTGTCGAGCAGACATGGCGCTCAGGGGTCACGGCGCCACGAACATTCTCTTGGGCGATTCGCTCGCCGATGACGGGCAGGCACTCGGCAAGTTCGACTACATCGTCGCGAATCCGCCTTTCGGGATGGGATGGCAGCAGGTGCGCGACGTTGTCGACGACGAGCACCGGACCCGCGGCTTCGCCGGCCGTTTCGGCGCCGGCATACCACGACTTAACGACAGCAGCTTCTTGTTCCTGCAGCACATGATCTCCAAGATGAAGCCGCCCGAGGAAGGCGGTTCTCGATTGGCGGTGATTCTCAACGGGTCGCCGCTGTTCACAGGAACCGCACAGTCAGGCGAGTCCAAGATTCGACGGTGGATCATCGAGAACGACCTCCTCGACGCAGTTGTGGCGCTGCCAGATCAACTCTTATTCAGCACCAGAATTCCGATCTTCGTCTGGTTGCTGAGTAATCGCAAGCCTGAAGACCGTCAGGGGACCGTGCAGTTGGTCGATGCACGTGAATCATTCGCTCGGATACGACGAAACCTCGGTAGCAAACAAAAGCAGATTACATCCGATCAGGCCGAGGAGATTCTCCGTCAGGTCCGAGACCACGACCGTGATGGGCGCTCGCGGGTTCTTCCGAACGCCGAATTTGTCGACCCCGAGTCAGGACGCTGCGCGATCGAGCCGTGGATGTTCATGGCAGAGGTTGACCGTGAAACTCACCGACCTCTGCACGAATTCGTCGAGTCTTGTCGCGAGGTTGTGCTCGAAAGCGCAGCGCCGCTGCTTCGCATGGAAGATCTCGAATCAAGAACTCCTAAAGCTGTGTCGCTTACCGAGAGGGCCGAAGTGGGCGCTCGGCATGTCATCTGTATGGGGGGCGACATCGTTGGCGATGCTCATACATGGCGAGTGCTGCCAAGTGACTTCGGATCGGCAGCAACACACCTCACGGTCCTGCGTCTCGGCGACGGCATCCGAAGCAACGCACTCCTCCTGAGCCGGTGGCTGGCATCGCCCGATTGCCTGCGACAACAAACTGCATCGGTCGTCAGGCGTCTGAATCGGCAGACCATGGTGCCGGTCGAGTTGGTGACCGACGATGCCCTCGCCACAGCCATGGCTGATCTCATCGAGGCGCGTGACGAGTCTCTCCGGCAGATTGATCGCCTCTTTCCCGACCCATTCGAGGATGCATCGTTGCAGGATCTCGTACCGAGCAGTTTGCGTACCGAGGCCTTGAAGGCAAGGGCGGTGCAGTCCCTTCTTCGACCGTTGGATGACGTCGTCCAGCGGGCGGAGCTTCAGGGCTCTTCGCGTTTTAGCGTGGAGTGAGGGTGTCGAGGAGGGTCCAGTCGGGTTTGCCTGCATAGAGCAGGACTCGGATTCGGTAGTGGTCGAAGTTGGTGATCCCGAACGACACTCGCTTGATGAGCTTGGCGAGGTTGT
>JAPOPC010000110.1 GCA_026713105.1 Acidimicrobiaceae bacterium | reverse complement strand
GCATCATCAGCTTGGAAGGCTGAGGTTCTGGCCGTTGAACTACGTCCGCGAAGAGCGTTGAGGGTAGCGGCGCGCGTGCGGCTGGATTGAATCGCTACGAGTCGAGGTTGAACGGCAGAGTTGTCGTCGTGGCGGAGCGGTCGGCGCCGTCGAGGGTGACTTCTAGCTCAGTGCCAGGCTCGGACCATGGTGGGTCCAGCAGTGCGAGGCCGATATTGGCGTTGAATCGTGGGGAGCGTGTGAGTGCCCGCAGAGTGCCCGCTGGGCGCCCATCGCGACTGCGTAGTGCACGGGGCGATCGCAAAGGCATCGGAGGCCCGCCGTCGATGACGACCCCGACGAGGCGCCGCTGGGTGCCAGATGTCCGCCGGACTCGCAGCGCTTCCTTACCGATGAAGTCGTGGCCTGCCTGGCCAGGGTCGTCGCTCTTCAGGCTGACGAAGCGACCGATGCCGGCTTCGTCTGGATCGCTCTCGGAGTCTGTGTCGCCGCCGAATGACAGCAAGAAGCTCTCGATGCGCTCTGGGTTGTTCGGCGCGCCGACCCCGAGCCCGAAGGGCTGACCGGCGCCCCACAGCAGGTCCCAGAGCTGTTCGCCCATGTCGCCGTCCATCAAGAAGAGTTCGAAGCCGTCCTGGCCAGACCAGCCCGAGCGGCACACCACCATCGGGATGCTGCGTCCTTCGAGGCTGTGGTCGTACCGTTCGAACCGGAAGAAGCGCAGGTCGCGCACCCACTCCCCCAGCGCTGCAGCGACCACGTCTTCGGCGCGGGGCCCCTGGATCGCCAACGGCCAGACGTCCGGCTCGGTGACCTCGACGTTGTATCCGCCTTCGCCGGCCACCGCCCGTGCCCACAGCAGCACGTCGCTGTCTGCGATGGAGAGCCAGAACGTCGTGTCATCGATGCGGAGCGCCATCGGATCGTTCACGAGCCGGCCCTGGTGATCGCACATCGGCGCGTAGCGGGCGACGCCTACCTGCAGGTCTCGCAAATCGCGGGCGCAGAGATAGGTGATGAAACGGTGAGCATCAGGCCCAGCGATCTGCACCTGACGCTCGCAGCCGACGTCCCAGATCGCCGCAGTCTCGGTGAGCGCCCGGTATTCCGCTGCCGGATCGTCCGTGCCGATGGGCAGAACTGTGTGGTTGTACACCATCGCCTTGGTTATGCCCGCGGCGGTGGCGCGGTCGGTGAACGGCGTGACCCTGGTCCTGGGTCCAACAATCAGCTCCACCTGCTCAGCTTCCCCTGACCCGCTCCATCCCGAGCTCCTGTCCCGCAGACCGAGCCTGGAGAAGGCTGCCTGCTAGCGGCCGAGCACCTGCAGATGCCCCTGGTCGCGCAACCCCTCGAGGAACGCCTCGGTGTAGGCGGCTTCAGGATCGGCCCTTACTGCCTCATCGATGGCGTAGGCATCGTCGCCAACCAGGATTCGCCACCGGCCTGCCAGCACGTCCGACACGATGACCTCAGCCGCCTGTGCCGCGGTCGTCGGGGCGTCATCGCGGAATCGTGTGTTGCGATCGTTGACGAAACCCTCGATCTGCTCGTCGCTGAATCCATCGAGGTTGATGCCCCTCGCCTGCATGTTCTTGCGAACGAGCGGGATGTCTGCGCCGTGGGTGGTGAAGCTGTTCCGCGCTATCTCGGTGCCGATGTGGCCGGGCATCACCACGTGGGCGCTGACGTGCGGCGCGTGCAGCGCCAAGTCCTGCATAAGTGCCTCGGTGAACCCCTTTACCGCAAACTTCGCGGCGCAATAGGAGGTATGCGGCAAGCCAGGGCCGATGGTCGCCCAGAAGCCATTGATGCTGGCGGTGTTGACCATCGCGCCTGCATCGGAACGTACGAGCATGTCCATGAACGCACGGGCGCAATGCAGCACGCCGTTCCAGCAGACCTCGAAGGTCTTGTCCCAGGCTTCACGCTGGTCGTCGATCACGAAGCTTCCGCCACCGCCGACGCCAGCGTTGTTGAACAGCAGGTTGATGTAGTCGGAGTCGTGTTGTTCGGCGACTTCCGCAGCAAACGCCGCCACGGCGTTTGCGTCGGTGACATCGCACTGGTGCGTGGTGATTCGTACGCCGCTGGCTGCGCGTACCCCTGCGAGGTCGGCCGCCTGCTGCAGCGTCTCGGTATTGAGATCGCAGGCGGCAACGTGCGCTCCTGCGGCCGCTAACCGACACACCAGCTCACGTCCCATGCCCGTGCCGCCGCCGGTGACGACTGCGATCCTTCCTGCGAGTTCAGTGACTGCCATGGCTTATGCCTCCGGTCCCTCGGCGAACATCGCTGCTGCCGCAGCTTCCATCTCTTCGGGGGTCACGTCTCTCACATGGGTCGCAATGGACCACTTGTGGCCGAACGGGTCGCGAATGCTCCCGAATCGGTCTCCCCAGAACATGTCGGTCGGGGGCATCAGCACTTCCGCGCCGAGCGCAACCGCCGCGTTGATAGTCGCGTCGCAGTCGGCGACGTAGCGGTGCATGGTGACGGTCGAGCCGTTGAGCGCCGCTGGGGCGGAACTTTCTCCCGACCATTCCGGGAAGTCGTCGGCGAGGAACAGCAGGCCATCGCCGAGCACCAATTCGGCGTGCATCACCTTGTCGCCCCCCGGTGCCATCTGACGGTTGGCCTCGCTGGCGCCGAATGCAGCCGTGTACCACTCGATGGCATCGGCGGCACCACCCGCAGACCCATCGGTGCGGGCCCCGATGGTCATGTAGGGCACCACGAATGGCCGGTCGGCGGGGATCGGATTGACGTCGCTCATGGCGCGGACTCTAACCACGTTGCGCGAAACGCAATGCCCCTCCGTGCCCCGCTCTCCGCAGCGTTCCCGAACATCGCTCAAGGCTGCGAAAATGCGATCCTTCGGCGCGTCCGCTCGACGATGAGCACAGCCGGCAAGGAGAACTCTCATGAGGCAAGTCGACCACTGGATCAGCGGTCAGCGCACGCAAGGGTCGCCCAAGACGATGTTCGATGTGACCGACCCAGTCACCGGCGGTGTGGTCGCCACCGTTCCCATGGCGTCTGCAGGCGACGTGGACGTGGCTGTGAGCACGGCACGAACGGCGTGGGAAGGGTGGCGGGAGGCCTCCATCTCATCTCGTGCCGCGGTCATGTTCGCCTTCCGGGAGCTGCTCGAGGAGCACCGTTTGGAACTGGCCGAGATGGTCTCGGCCGAGCACGGCAAGGTTCGCGCCGATGCGCTTGGCGAGCTGCGACGAGGGATCGAAGTGGTGGAGTTCGCGTGCGGTATCGGTCAGTTGCTGAAGGGTGAGCGCACTGACGACATCAGCACCGAGCACGATGCGTACACGGTCCGCCAGCCGGTGGGCGTGGTGGCGGGCATCACGCCGTTCAACTTCCCGGCGATGGTGCCGATGTGGATGTACCCGGTGGCGATCGCCGCCGGGAACTGCTTCGTGCTCAAGCCGTCGGAGAAGGATCCATCGGTATCGGTGCGCATCGGCGAGCTGTTCGCCGAAGCGGGGCTGCCCGACGGCGTGTTCAGCGTGCTCCACGGCGATGCCGATGCGGTGAATGGGCTGTGCGAGCACTCCGGGATCGACGCGGTGAGCTTCGTGGGCTCGACGCCGATCGCACGCCACGTGCATCGCACGGCGTCGATGGCCGGCAAGCGGGTGCAAGCGCTTGGCGGCGCCAAGAACCACATGATCGTGCTGCCCGACGCTGACCTCGGCCAGGCGGCCGACGCTGCGGTGTCGGCTGGCTACGGGTCGGCCGGCGAGCGCTGCATGGCCATCTCGGTAGTCGTGGCGGTGGGGACGATTGCTGATGACTTGGCTGGGGAGATCTGCGAGCGGATCGATGCGCTGCGTATTGGCCCGGGGCTGGGCACCGAAGCGGTGGACATGGGGCCGCTCGTGACGGCCGAGCACCGTGACCGGGTGCTCAGCTACATCGACTTGGGCGAGTCAGAGGGCGCAGTGCTGGTGCGCGACGGCCGTGAGCTGGTGGTGGACGGCCACCCAGACGGCTACTGGGTCGGCCCGACGCTGCTCGACGAGGTCACGCCCGAGATGAAGGTCTACGAGGACGAGATATTCGGTCCCGTGCTGTGCCTAGTGCGGGTGGAATCGTTCGAAGAGGCGATGGAGCTCATCGAGAACAACCAGTTCGGCAACGGCGTGGCGCTGTTCACCCGTGACGGCGGTGCTGCACGGCGGTTCCGGCGCGAGGCCCCCGTCGGGATGGTCGGCGTGAATGTGGCCATCCCGGTGCCGATGGCATACCACTCCTTCGGTGGCTGGAAGGACTCGCTGTTCGGCGACCACCACATGCACGGCCCCGAGGGCATCCGCTTCTACACACGGCTCAAGGCGGTGACCGAACACTGGCCCGACCCCGCCGACCGCGGCGTCGACCTGGGATTCCCGACAGCACGCTGAAGGTGCGCCGCCGAGGTGACCTGAAGTCTCTGAGGTCAGGCAGCCGCAAAAACTAGGGTTTTGCACCCGTAAATCTTGTGGTTAGCACGTAGTCTCTGAGTGTGGACTACGTCCGGCGCCACGCGGAGCCAACGCTCGACGACGCGCTGGCGGCTTTTCGCGTCGTAGTGCTGCACGGAGCGCGTCAGTCGGGCAAGACCACGCTGGCGCGCCAGGTTGCGCGTCGGCAGGGCGGCTCCTATGTGACGCTCGATGATGATGCCACCCGGCTGGCAATGCTCGACGATCCCGTGGCGTACCTGTCAGGTCTGCGCGCACCCGCTGTGGTCGATGAAGTCCAGCTCGGCGGTGATCGTGTGGTGCGAGCCGTCAAACGTCTCGTCGACGATTCCGATGAGCGCGGTCGGTTCCTGCTGACCGGCTCCACGAACTTCTTGTCAGTGCCTGCCATCAGCGAGTCCTTGGCTGGCCGGGCTCGCATCTTGCGACTGTTCCCCTTCGCCCAAGCAGAACTCAGTGGCCGTGCCCCGATTGATCTCGCCAGTTGGTTCGACAATTGCGAAGTTGGCCCGCCAAGCGAGACCGAAGACCGGACCCAGTACATGCATCGCCTGTGCCGAGGAGGCTTTCCCGAGGCGGTGGGATTGACGCCGCAGCAGCGTCAAGGCTGGTACGACAGCTACCTCGAAACGGTCATCCAGCGCGACATCTCCGAACTCGGCGACATCCGCCGCGCCGAAGCGCTCGTTGATCTCACGCGATGGCTCGCAGCCAACACCGCAGCCGAACTCAATACTGAGGCAGTCTGCCGGCAACTCGGCA
This sequence comes from Acidimicrobiaceae bacterium, assembly GCA_026713105.1. GTDB lineage: Bacteria > Actinomycetota > Acidimicrobiia > Acidimicrobiales > Poriferisodalaceae > Poriferisodalis. The sequence continues at coordinate 20,852 of JAPOPC010000110.1, read as the reverse complement.
TCGACCGATCCACGTTCAGCCACTACTTCGCATGGCTCCGGACTGTGTTCATGATCAATTCTGTGCCGGCATGGTCGCGCAAGCACGCTTCGCGCGCCGTCAGACGGCCCAAGTCGCACTTCGCCGACACCGGCATGGCGGCAGCGTTGCTGGGTGTCAGCGCCGAAGCTCTGGCATCACCCACCTCGACGGTCGCAGGCTCGCTGCTGGAGTCGTTCGTAGTTAACGAACTCACACGCGAAACCAGTGGGCTGGCGGGTTTGCGCGTTCATCACTTGCGTGACTATGACGGCCACGAGGTGGACATCGTGCTCGAACGAGCGGACAGTGCCGTCGCCGCCATCGAGGTCAAGGCCACGAGCAGCCCCAGCGAGCATCACCTCAAGCCGCTGCGCTGGCTACGAGACCGCCTCGACCGCACCGCACCAGGCATGCTCCGCATCTGCGTACTGCTGCACACCGGCCCCCATTGCCACCGGGTCGGTGACCGCCTCTGGCTCGCCCCCATCAACACCCTTTGGGCTTCCCAATCCCTCGACCGGTCATGAGTCAGGACACATCCAAAGGCACCTACGGTCCCGACACCGACGGCGATTCGCCCCGTTGCCGGCTGGAACGACCCGCCGTTCGGCCGCTGCCCCAGGCTGGACCAACTAACGGGTCCCTGTCAGAGAGTTCGCCCGCGACAGTGTGTCTCGTAGGCTTGTAGACCTTGGGGGGGCGCTTGCGCGTCTCGATCCACCACTCCCCGTACACCAAGACCATCACCTCCTGCCTAACGCCCCTGACCAAACGTACGGCATCCGCCATGTGGAACTTCGGTGGTCGCTCCCGCCTAGGTGCGTTCTTGCGGCGGCAGCATCAGCACTCGCCCGTCTGTGGCTTTGGCGACGACGAGTCGGGGCATACTCGGGTGACGCCATCTGCGGATGTCGGGTGCGTTGCCCTTGTACTTGTTGCAGCGAGGATGGGCTGCTTGGAGGTTCTCCATGCCGTGCAGCACGCTCGTGTAGTACGTGCCCTGCCGTGCCTCGCCCTCGGCGGTGAGTTCGAACACTGCGAACCGTTTCGGCACCACATGCTCGACTTGCGCGCCCTTCAGCTTCATCTTGCCGCCGCACAGCCCGCAGCGCTCCCCGTCGCGAATGTGCAGATAATCGAGAACCTGCTTCCGATGCTTGGGCTTCCAACGGTCCGTCGCGTCCGGCTCGTGCGCTTCGAGGCTCCAGCGCCAGATGCCGTCCATCGCGGAGACCGCTCTCTTCAGCAGTCCCTTGGGCGGATCAGGCGGCGGGCTGCTGAACGGGCACGCTGCATCGGTTACGTCCGCGTCCGGCAAAGCCCCTGGATTCGGTTCCTCGATCTGCACAATCGAGCGGCACTTCGGAAACGTCGAACAGCCCCAGAACTCGTTTCCCTCGTTCTCACCCCGCTTCGCGACCCGTCGCACCATCGCCGAACCGCACCTCGGGCACGGAAACTCCGCAGCGTCTGCGGTGGCAGCCGAATCGACGCGTCCCGATGTCATGCATAGCCTCCCGTCGACCGTGGACTGTAATTCGGAGCGACGCGGACAGACCGCAAATTCAGGTGTTGCCCCGCGTAGAGCGGTGCGTCGGTGACAAGCAGAATCGGTAGCCGACGGGTGCCCGTGGCGGGCTACAAGTCGGCAGCATGACATCTTGAGCTGGTTTGCCGACGCCCTTACGGCGCACTAGCCCTGATTAGGGCTTCGTGGTCGTCCGTGTGATGGACACCGTGTGCGTCTCACCATCGTCAGCAGTGACCGTGATGGTGTAGCCGCGCAGCGTTACCGAATCGCCTGCTTCCAGCAGGGGGTAGTCGTCAATCTGGCCGTTGCCGGAGTCACCCGCAATCTTAAGCGGCAAAGCACCAGTGCCCACCAGCGAATCGACGGTGTACACGAGGACGCCCTCATGTACAAGCGGCCGAACCGGTCCCGAGACTATGTCAGGATCCCTTCCGTCACCCACATCGACATCGGCATCTCGGCCCAGCTTGCGACGGCTCTCGATCACGATGACCTCGCGTGAGCTCAACGGCACAGCAGCCATCGCGACCCCGCTACCGGGTCGCGCTATCGGATCCAGCGTCACCGTGGCCTTCGCATCATTGATGCACGCCACCCGCGCCTCGCTGAGCCATCCGAGCTGCCAGCGACTCCATGCCAGCATTTCTCGTGGATACCTTCCCGGGATGAACTCAGAGATCTTGCCGCTCGCGAACTCCCATCGGACCATCAGTCGACGATCGTCATCGGCGACGAGAAACGCTGCCTGCAAGCCCATCGGACCCCACCTCGTATCGACCCACTTGCGCCCCGCCGGCGCTTCTTCCCGTCGGTGCGCGCGGCCGTACGGATAGGTGCCGCCATAGGGATAGAGGTCAGCCAGCCCCTGTCCGTGGAGGATCTCATGAACGGCCGTATCACCCCACTCTCCGAGCGGGCCCGCAGCGCCTCTGAACGTGTTGACACGGACCGCAACCACGCTCACGCCATCTGCCTTCACCGACCCGCCCGAAAGGCCACCGCCGAAATGAGCACTCGGGAACACGACGACGGCCAGATCGGTGCGCGTGAAGTCCACTGCGTCGTCCGCGAGGGCGGCGGCGTGAACAGCGGCTCGATCCGAGAGCCCCGCTGAGCTCACGGTCGGCTCCAAGTAAGTCTCGTACGGTTCTTCGGCGCGCAGCCATTCATGGTGAGGCACGAACACCACGTCGAGCTGCCCGTAGCTCGACGACTCAAGGATCTCCTCCGCGTACGGCAGGCTGAGTTCGGCTTCCCTGCGGGTGGTGTAGTTGGCTTCGGCATCGGGAAAGTCCATGAACAGGACCGCCACTCGCAGCGTTCCCTTCGACGGCACCGCCCACCACGGCAGCGGGAAGCCAGCCGTCGTGCTGCCAAGGCCACGGGGCCGGCAGTCAGGCACCGACGCAGCAGCCTCGTCGCCCGCACCGATCACATAGACGCGACGCTTGCTGTCGCGATCTTCAGAAGTGTGAAACGCAATGCGCTGTCCATCGGGCGACCAACGCGGGGCGCGGACACGGACACCCTCGTCGAAGAGCACCTTCTCATCAGAGCCGTCGACACGGGACGAGACGATCGCTGTTTGGTCCTGGTACCCGCGCACAAAGACGATGCCTTCCCCGTCAGGCGACCACGACAGACCGCCATCCCATGACACCTCGGCGATGGCACGCCTAGTGTCGGTGCCATCGACATTCGACAGCATCAGGTCGCCGCCGGCCACGAAAGCGAGCTTGCTGCCGTCGGGCGACCAGGCCGGCGTGCCAGCTAGCAGATTTCCCGGACCGAGTAGTGCCTTGGGATTGTTGCCGTACGAGGTCATGACGACGATGTGCTGCTCATGGTTGTGCCGACGGCCGTACTGATCGAGGCCACGACCCGTGACGCGCTGGAACGCGATCCTCTTGCCATCGGGCGACCAGGTGGGCCAGTTGTCTATGAGCTCACCCGAGGTCCGCTGGTTGTTGTGGTGACCGTCAGCATCGACAGTCCAGATGTGGGAGATCCAGTCATTGCCGTCGCTGTAGCCGTTGACGTACGCAATGCGGTCCCCGAGGGGAGACCACACTGCGCCATAGCGACGGCTGCCGCCGGCACGGACGAGCAGCTTGCGGCCGGTGCCGTCGTTGTTCACCGTCCACAAAGCACCGTCTTGGGAGTAGACGAGCTTGCTGCAATCAGGCGACCACGCAGGATCGTAAGCAAACGTCGAGGGCACGAGCTGCTTCGGCCCATCGTCGGCAGCGCCGCCGCATGATCCGGCGGGCAGGACGCCGGATTCGGCGCCAATGTCGGTCTCGCCTTCCCCGGCTTCGCTGCCGCCCAAGTAGGCCTCGATGGCGGCCTGAGACACAGCTGCGTCGCCGCCGAACACGCGCAAGTCAACGGTCTCGTGCGAGACACGAGCCGCGTCGATGTAGGCGGCGGTGTCGGGCGGAACTCGGGCCGGATCGGCGAGCAGCAACGGGGCACACACGCGGGCGAGCAGCGGTGCTGCGCTGAACGCGTCAAATGGCACGCGTGCTCGCGCCAGCCCTATGGTGCTCCCTGTGAAACACCGCCCACCCGTGGTGTCGCCGTAGCGACCGGTGACCATCTCGGCGGCTTTGATTGCGGTGTCGTATCGGGTGGTGCCCGCCAGGCGAGTCACAGACGCGCCGAGATCGGCGACAGCCTTCTCGACTGCGTCGGCGAGCGCAGCCGTGCCGCCCATCAGCACAACATGCTCAATGCTCGCCGATTCGAGGTAGTCAGCAACACTGGTGTGCAATTCACCTGACGGCGTCAGCAGCACGGGATGGTGGCCCCGCGCGGCAAATGGCCCCGCGACCAACGCATCGGCGAACACGTCGCCGCTGGCCACGATGGCAGTGGGGCCAAGGCCCCCCATGTCGCCCGGCGTGTACTGCTCCGCCGCCGCGCGACTTGTGCTGTAGCGGTCGGTGCTGGCTACCCGCTGGGTAGCGATACCTGCGAGTTCGAGCGCGTCAATCACGGCGGCTTCGACGCCGCGGCCCGGTCCATGGCGACCACCGCCGGAGTCCGGCCCCACCACCATTGCCTTCGAGACTCCGACCCGCCCCAAGAAGTCCCGTGCGTCGGCACGCAGCTCGCCCGGTGGAATCATCAGCACGGGTGCGACGAGGACCCCTGCGAGTGGAGCCGCCACGACGGCATCGCTCCACCGCTCGCCCGATACCAGCACCACCCACTCCAGCGAATCGCCGACCTCCGCCGCAAACGCCTCCGCGATCATCAACGAGGTGGCATAGCGATCGACGCCGCCGTACCGGGTGACGGTCACGTTCGAACCGTCGCCCCCTACCGCGCCGGTAGGGGGCGACGGGAATGCCAGCAAGCTGGCGAAGACGGTGAGCGCGGCCGTCACGATCATGCCGAGGCGCCGCCCATCATCTGGGCCACGCCGTGGAAGAGGCATCAATGCCCACCTGCGCGAGCGTTCTTCTGAGGAACCGTCCCGCACCTGACGCCGACCGGCCCTCGATTCGACGGGGCGCTCGCTACTCTTCGTCTGCACCTTCGAAGAGTAGCGAGCGCCCGGGTTTGATATGAGTGAACTGATCAACCTCAACCACGACGACGTGCCCAATCTCAGTTAGTCCCTGCAGATTGAGGACCCAGCAGCGACGTCGGGTCTCCCTGTCGAAGTCCTATGCGAAATCGGTTTGCCGTCAGACAACAGATTGCCGACGGGTTTCGCTCTGGCAACCGAGGCCCCAGCCAGACTCGAGGCGTTTCGTGCTCGTCGGAGCCTCCTTGGTCGGGAAGGCGGGATTTGAACCCACGACCCCCTGCTCCCAAAGCAGGTGCGCTACCAAGCTGCGCCACTTCCCGAGTCTGAAGAGTCGAGTCAGCAGGGCTGACGAGTGAACTCTGGCGTTCGATCGTACCGGTGAAGGTCTGAACGGCCTGTGTCGATTCTTGGGCCGGCGTGGCCGCTTGGCCCCGTGGCGCATCCCTGGTCCGGGGACGCAGTCGTGTACCGTGCTCTGCTCAGCGAGACAGCCTCGCTGGGCGCTGAGGCGCTGCTCCCGATTCGAGCTCAGTCGTCGACGGAGATGACCTGGGTGGGGCAGCTGGCCGCTGCCGTGCGCACCGCGCCGTGGTGCTCCGCACTCGGGCTGTCGGTGAGCAGCTGTACGAGACCGTCGTCGCCCACCTCGAAAATGCCCGGAGCGATCATCTCGCACGATCCGCTGCCGATGCACTTGTCGACGTCAATAGTGATCTTCACTGTGCCTCCACATCGCCTGGCCTTGCGGGCCTCTAGGCCGCCGGACCTCATTGTTGCGAGTCCGAGCGCGTGCTCGCTACGAATCAGCGCAACGCTACGCCACGCTTGGGGAGAACCAGCGCCTCTCCGGCTCGTCCCCGCAATTCACCCTTGGCGGGCACCGATGACTCATGCCCATTACCCTCAGCGGCGGCCATCACCGGCCACCCTCGCCAATCCCCAGGAGGACCACCGTGAAAATCGGCGTGATGATGTTCCCCACCGACAAGGCCATCGGGCCTGTCGAGTTGGCCAAAGCCACCGAGGAACGTGGCTTCGAGTCGCTGTGGTTCCCCGAGCACAGCCACATTCCCACCAGCCGCGAGACGCCATGGGGCGGCAATGAGGGCGCACCGCCGCTGCCCGAGGAGTACTGGCGCACGCACGACCAGTTCGTGTCGCTCGGCGCCGCTGCCGCCGTCACCGAGAACCTCGTGCTCGGCACCGGCATCACACTCGTTGCCCAGCGCGACCCGATCTGGCTGGCCAAGGAAGCCGCCACGGTGGACCGGATCTCGAACGGCCGGTTCATCTTGGGCATCGGCTACGGCTGGAACAAGGAAGAACTCCGCAACCACGGCGTCAAGTACACCGACCGGCGTGCGATCACCCGCGAGATGATGCTGGCAGTGCGCGAGCTGTGGACCAACGACGAGGCCGAGTTCCACGGCGACTGGGTGAACTTCGATTCATCGTGGGCGTGGCCCAAGCCCGTGCAGGAAGGCGGCCCCAAGGTGATCTTGGGCGGCGCCGCTGGGCCGAAGACCATCGCCGACATCGTCGAGTTCTGCGACGGCTGGATGCCGATTTCGGGCCGCTACGACCTCGAAGTTCCCATGAAGCAGATCCGGGAATCCGCGATCGAAGCCGGCCGCGACGCCGATGACATCGAATTCGGTCAGTTCGGCACGCCTCCCAAGCCCGAGATCCTCGAAAGCCTTGAGGAGATCGGCTGCACCCGAGTGGTGCTGGCGCTGCCGCCGGCCGACGCCGACACGGTGCTGCCGATCCTCGACAAGTACACCGCGCTGCTGTAGCCGCTCCCGCTGTCGGGGCCATCGCCGGAGGCGTAGTGGCTGTCGGCCGCGCGCTGCTGCCTGTTTCGTCGTCTGCCGCGCCAGCGGGAAGAATGTGGCGATGACCGACAGCGCGCCCGGGGTAGAGCAGCTCGACGTCGTCGACGAGGTGGGGCGCTACCTGCGCACGGCCCCGCGGGATGAGGTGCACGAGCGAGGCGAGTGGCACCGCGTGTTCCACTGTCAGATCGTCACGCTGCGTGACGGCATTCCGACGGCCGTGCTGCAGCGACGCACTCGCTCCAAGGCTGCGTTTCCGGGATTGCTCGACATCAGCGCAGCCGGGCATCTTGCCGCCGGCGAGACACCGCTCGATGGCGTGCGAGAACTCGAAGAAGAACTCGGCGTGAGGCCCGCCAGTGCCGATCTGGTGCCGCTGGGCGTCCGCAGGCTGGCCGATGACAGCGGCGAAGGCACGCTGAACTGCGAGCTGACCAGCGTGTATCTGCTGCGCGATGACCGTCCGCTTACCGACTACGTGCTGGCACGCGACGAGGTCGATGCGGTGTTCGACGTGCCCATCGCCGACCTGCTCGCGCTGTTCGAGGGCGGCCCGTCGATCACCCTGCGAGGTGTCACCTCAGCCGGTCATGCCGATGCACGAGAGGCAACCTTCGAAGCGACACTCGATGACCTCGTACCCAGCTCCGAATATTGGGTTGTGCTGATGGTGATGGCCCAGCGGTTCCTCGCCGGCCAAGGGCCGATCGCGGTCTAGCCAAGCGCCGCTCCAATCTGGGCGACGCGGACACGGCGCCGTCAGGCGTGTTCGGCGATGACCGACAGCACCTCGGCACCGTAGGAGTTGAGTTTTGCTGGCCCGATGCCCGACACGGCGAGCAGCTCGACCTCGTTGCGGGGACGCTGTGTGGCGAGAGCAATCATGACCGCATCGCCGAAGACGACGAATGCCGGCACTGCGTCGGCCCGGCTTCGCTCGAGGCGCCACGCACGCAGTGCCTCGAACAGCGCCGCATCATGCGGATCGGTCGGGGGTTCGGGCTTCGAACGACGGGTCGCCGGGCGTGCGTCGGTGCCCGGCAGGGCCGGTGTGCCCCCTGAGTCGGCAGGGCCAGAGGAACCGCTGCCCCGTCGCGTTCCTCGCGCAGGCTCGGTGGTTGGCGCCAGTTCGGGCACCTCTGGCATCGGCGGCGCGAGTTCGCTCAGCTCCGCCAGAAATGGGGACGGCAGGTCGTCGCTGATGAAGGTCACCGATTCGGAACAGCGCGTCAGCGCCACGTGAAAGACCCGGCGCTCCTCCTCGACATCGGGGGCCAATCGGTGCGGCATCAACCCGGCCGACGCCTCATAAACGATGACGTGGGGCCATTCGAGCCCCTTGACCTTGTGCACCGTTGCCAGCCGCACCCCTGATCGCCGCACCCCTGATCGCCGCGCCGTTGTCGCCGGGCCGTCGTTGCGCAGCGGCCGGACTTCGTCATTGCCGAAGCCGACGGTGTCCGCAGCGCCGAACCCGGACAGGCGGTCAGCCAACCATCCGGCAAAACCCGCCGGGTCGGGGTGCAGATGGGCCACCGAAATCAGCGCCCGCAGGTCGTCGCCGTGGGCGGATCTGTCCACTGCGCGACGCGATGCATCCAGGCGCGTGTCAAGGCTGAGGCCCAAGCCCAGCTCATCTCGAACGATCTCAAGAATGGCTTGCGTGGAGAGCTGCTCATCTGCGGTCCGCTGACGCAGCATGTCGATGTCATCGGCGAACTCGTCGATCTTTGTTGCCGTGCGTTCGTCGCTGAGACGGCCCGCCAGCGCCCGTAGAGCGCCGATGCTGCGCTGCTCGCCGATCCATTCGATCACCCGGGGCGAAACTCCTCGCGGCGGCCGGCGCGCTGCATCCGACAACGCACCACTTGGCAGTGCCTGACGGGGCGCGACAGCCAGCTTGAGCCACGCCAGCGCGCCCGCGACGCCGGTGCGCTCTATGAAGCCCCGACCCAGCGGCGCATCAGCCGCCACGCCAATGTCACCGAGCACGATCTGCGGCACCAGCAGCGTGCTGTTGACCCTCGTCAGCACAGCAATGTCAGATGGCCCTGCACCATCGTCCATCAGTGCTGTCACGGATTCCCGAAGCGCTTCAGCCGTTTCGGGCACGGCCTTGACGACGACGGTCCGGTTCTTGAGATGGCCGCCGGCGCTACGCCGGTCGCCCTGTCCGGCGTCTGAGGCCGCCGTCGCTGTGACCCGCTGGGTTTGTGAGCCCGATTCGGGCGCAGTGACCTGCTTGTCGATCCGACGGCGATTGTGCGACAGCAGGTTGATGGCGGCGTCGATGACGGTCGGCGGGCAGCGGTAGTTCACCTTCAGGTGATGGCGTGCAGCCCCGGGGAAGTACTTGTCGAAGTCGATGAGCCACTGGGGCGACGCGCCCGCGTAGCCGTAGATCGTCTGGTCGTCATCGCCGACGGCGAATACATCGGCCCGGGGGCCGGCCAGCAGCCGGATCATCAGCAGGTGTGCCGGCGTCAAGTCCTGGAATTCGTCCACCAGCAGCACACCGCAGGCTCGGCGTGCAGCGGCACGAGCCTGCGGGTCGGCCAGCAAGATCTCGATCGCTCGGATGATTTGCTGGTCAAAGTCGACCAATCCGTCCGCCGCCAAGCCCTCGACGAATCTCGGCGCCACCGATGCGAAGTCGGGAACGTCGGGTTGGAAGTCGAACTCGACATCGGCCGGATCACGCAAACCCAGTCGAGATGCGCCGAGCGCCTCGAGCCACGGCGCGAGCTGGTCGGTCATCGCCCGCCGTCGACGCTTGATGAGGCCGTCGAGCCGGTCGCGCACACCCATCTCATCGATCACCTCGATACGACCGTGCCGAGCGGGTCGACCGAACGGACCGCTGCCGTTGCAGATCGCGAGCGCGAGGCTGTTCAGCGTGCGAACTTCGATGCCCGGAAGGTCCGCCGTGCGTTCTTGCATCTCGCGGCGGGCACGCACGTTGAAGGCCACGAGGCACACTGCGCCTGGGGCAACGCCGACATCGCGCACCAGGTAGCGAGCACGTTCGGTCAGTACACGTGTCTTGCCTGAGCCAGCGGGCGCAACGATGCAGGCCGCTCCCCCGAGGTGGCCGACCGCTGCACGCTGATCGGGTGCGAGGTCGGCCTGCGGACTCGCGCGCCGAGCGCCCATCAGACTGCCGACGGCGAGATTCGCAGCGGGCACGACGGGTGAAACCAGCGCCATTGTGTCGAGATCGAACGCGTCGAGCGGCCCGCCATCGCACCACACCGGACCGGCGTCGGTAATCACATCTGCGGCCACAGCATCGTCGCAGGGCCGCGCGCCCAGCTTCAGCGCCGCGGAGACGGGAGCAAAACGTGGTTGCTCCGGGGCCCGAGCATCTACGCAATTCGCCGTCAGCAGGTGTGCAAGCACCTCAGAACGCATGGTGAGGCCGGGCGTGAGCTCCCACCACGGCGCGTGCCACACAGGCGCTAGATCGGGCAACTCACCGTCAAGCTCGATGACCAGGCGGGTGCGTGTGCGCCAGGCTTCGCGCAGCCGGAGACCGACCTCGGCGCTGAAATCGCCCGTCCTCACCGTGACGTGTTCGCAGTCCAGCCACGGATCGGGCGGGCGGTCACCGGGCCGCACCAGCACGCTGCGGCCCAACTGGGGCGGCCCCGCGAGTGCAGCCGCAGTCGTGGCAGGCGTCACGGCGTCTCGGGAGCGCTGGGCGTCCACGCAGTGCTGAGCAATTCGGTGTGCACCGGTGGACGCGTTAGCGGCCGACGCCGATCAGGTGCATTGCCTCCGCACGGGTTGCCGTATTGCGGAATTGGCCCCGCACCGCCGAAGTGATGGTCAGCGATCCCGGCTTCTGCACGCCCCGCATCGACATGCACTGGTGCTCGGCCTCAACCACCACGAGGGTGCCCCGGGGCTCGAGCACTTCCATCAGCTTGTCGGCGACCTGGGTGGTGAGCCGTTCTTGTACCTGCGGCCGTCGGGCGTACGCCTCCACCAGACGCGCCAGCTTCGACAGCCCGGTGATCATGCCCCGCTCGCCGGGAATATAGGCGACGTGGGCCCGGCCGACGAAGGGCATGAGGTGGTGCTCACACATCGAATAGAAGGGAATGTCGCGCACCATGACCATCTCGTCATGGCCAGTCTCGAACTGCACCTGGAGGTGGTGTTCAGGATCTTCCTGCAGGCCAGCGAACACCTCCGCGTACATGCGGGCGACTCGCTTGGGCGTCTTGCTCAGGCCGTCCCGGTCGGGGTCCTCGCCGATGGCGACCAGGATCTCCCGGACCGCCCGCTCGATCCGGTCGGTATCCACCGGCTCTTCGGTGACGGCGCCATTCGTCTCTGCGATCGACGTCACCTCACCTGCGAGTTTGGAGGTCGAAGCAGTATCCGTGCCAGAAACTGAGCCCTGCGGCATCCGCTGAACCTACCCGCGTTCACCGACGACACCATCGCCCTTTCCGATCTTGCACAGTGGCCGCAACAAGCGCCCCCGGCAGGACTCGAACCTGCAACCGGCGGGATAGAAGCCCGCTGCGCTGTCCAGTTGCGCCACGGGGGCTCTGGCCACGAGGACCAGGAGCCATCCTGCCATCGAACGGGCCCGGGTCCAAGGGTTCCGCAACACGACGACGACCTCGTCGCTACATTCGCGAGTCCGGACTTCGCATGGCTCCGACCCTCAAAGGAGACTGAACGTGACGGCAACAAATCCAGGCTTCCGCTTCGACACCAACGACCTTCAGTGGATCCACCACGAAGGCAGCCCGCGTTTCGACTATCGGATCGACTACGACATCGCCGTGCTCGGCCACGAGGAGAACGCCGGACGGCTGGATCTGCTGATTCGATGGGCACCAGATGCCTACTGCCACTTCCACCGTCACGTGGCGACGACGACCTCGCTGGTGCTCGAAGGTGAGCATCACGTCATCGACATCGATGGCGATGGCAACGAGGTACACCTAGATGTCCGGCCAGCCGGCACCTACTGCAGCGGCCCCGGCGGTGACGTACACATGGAGCGCGGCGGTCCCGAGGGCTCGCTGCTGCTGTTCTCGATGCATGAGCCCGCCGGGCGGATGTTCGAGGTGCTCGACGCCGACCACAACATCCTGGCCGAGAACACCATCGAGTCGTTCATAGAGCAGGCCCGAGAACTCGCGAGCTGACATCCCGATAGGCCGCAGGCCATCGGACTCCCTGAACTAGGGCTTCGGGCTAGTTCGAGGGCCAGCGCAGGATGCCGGTCTCGGTGCGGCCGTCGGCGTCGTCGTAGTCCGGGTCGCCGGGGAAGGCGATCCGGTGCGGTCCCTCGTTGTCGTAGCGGATCCGCACGTGCTCGTCGTCGTCTGGGGTACCTCGTCCGGCCGCAGCAACTGCTTCATCGATGGTCTCAAACCTTGCGAGCCGGTGCAGCATGCCGATGGTGGGCGTCATCATCACCATTTCGCCGATTTCGTTGCGCCGGACCGCATCGGCCGGGCGCACCCACTGATGCTCGACAGCCTCGTCGTGGTCGGGCAACGGGACCTGGCCGTCTGGCATTGCTGTCAAGAAGAAGCGCGTGTCGTAGCGACGGGGTGATCCCATGGGTGTCACCCAGCGGCCGATGAAGTAGACGTTGTTGCCGTCGAGCAACAGGTCTTCGCTGCGCACCGTCTCGATGAAGTCGCGCTCTCCGGCATTGACCTCGTCGCGGTACTGCGAGAACCGTTCGGCCACATCGGGCGGCGAGAGGTCGATGATGCCCGACGGCAGGTCCCTGGGGTCGTCCACGCCGATCGGATGGTCGTGATGAGCGAGCAGGATGCCCGCCTCCTCGAACGTCTCCCGCAGCGCCGCCACCCAAAAGGCGATGCCGCCGCGCTCGATGCCGATGCTGAACGAGGCCTCGTCGTCGGTCAGACCCGACACGGTCTCGTCGGCCACCTCGGTGGCGTCTTCGGGATCCACTGCGCCGCCGGGATACACCCACATGTCGCCCACGAAGATCGAGCGGGCGTTGCGCTTCAGCATGAGGACGTGGGGATCCTCGTCGCCCGACAGAATCATGACCGTGGCGGCATTGCGCACCGGCACGGCCTCGGGGTCGTAGTCACCCCCAGACCCGGGCGACTTGGCGCCAACGGAAGCGCGGCGCTCGGGCTGTTCGCTCACAGAAAGCCCAGATCCAACTCAGAAATCGATGCCGGCGCAGACGAGGCACTCTTCGCCGTCGTGGCTCGCCCGGGCGGCTGCTGCGTCCTCTTCGGTCTGGTACTGCGGTGTCGGGTGGCGCGCGACCCGATCATCCTCGTAGGTGTCCTTGCCGGCTGCCTTGCCGGTCGGGACAGCGCTCTGCGGCAGGTCTGCCGATTTGGTGGCGGGCGCGAACACCGCGTCCTTCCAACGGTCGGAGTCCGACCAGCGGTAGGGCAGGTGCGCCATCGAGCCCGGCACGCCGAGGTTCTCGAAGGCGGCGAACGTGTCTCGCAGAATCTGCAGGTTGAGCTCTGGCTCGTGCGGCCTGCCGGCGGTGCGCCCGAGCGGATAGTCCAGGTACGCCGAGCGGGGCGGCCAGGCCGCCCGGGTGATATCGCGTGCGCTCGACATCGTCAGTGTCGGGATTCCTTCGGCCTCGATGGCCCTCGCAATCAGACCCCCGGTCTGATGGCAGACAGGTCAGACCGGCACGAGCAGCACTACATCGAGCTCGTCTGCCACGCAGCGCTTCGCCAACTCCGGGATCAGCTCCTCGTGCACCCGGCGGGTGCTGTAGATGCCTCCCATGAGGGTGTAGGCGTTTGGGCCCAGCTCGCCGATCTCGCCGCTGTCGCGCAGCGTGCGCAGGGCCTTGATGGGGAACACGCAGTTGATGTCCGAGCGGGCATCGGTCAGGTCGTAGGCGAAGTGCGTGGCCCGAAGCTGCGAGGTGTCCACGTCGGTGGGGATCGCCCGGTAGGTCGTGTCGTCGCGGTAGTGGAAGGCCGTCTGGCCGGCGACATAGACGCCGCCGGTGGCGATGAGGCCGACTCGGCACTCAGAGATCGGCTTGGTCAGCGGCGTCCACGGCGGCGGTGTCTCGCTGTGCACCCAGCGGTACTCCCCGTAGCCCAGTCCGATGTACTGGGCGGTGATGCGGGGGATGTACTCCACTGGCGGCTTGCGCGCGGCTGCATTCTGTTCGCTCACGCTCCTACGGTACGCCGTCGGGCTCGTACCTGTCAGAGGCCCCCGCCGCATGCCCCGTCACGCCGCCGCGAAATCCGGTAGCGAGGCGGTGCGACCCGTGGCATCCTTGACCACCCCATGCGGGTCGTAGCTCAGTCGGTTAGAGCGCCAGTTTGTGGCACTGGAGGCCGGGGGTTCGATTCCCCTCGATCCGCCGCACCCCTGCCCACCACAAGTGTCGCGGGGCTCTCGTTAGCCTTGCGGGGCACCATGCGCCTCTAGCTCAATTTGGCAGAGCAACGGACTCTTAATCCGCAGGTTCTGGGTTCAAGTCCCAGGGGGCGTACAACTGGTCTGCCGGAGAACACCGGCTGGTGCACAGGCGAGGTTTGCCCGATGGGCCAACAAGACGCACACGCAGAGCTGAACCCATCGGAGTACCACCCATCGGCCGATGAGCTGGTCGAGCGCAACCGGCGGGTGGCCGACACCGTCAAGACACCCGGCATGGCGGCTGCGCCCAGCCGTCACGTCGCAATCGTGACCTGCATGGATGCCCGCATCGATCCGCTCGCTGAGCTGGGGCTAGGCGTCGGCGAGGCGCATGTCATGCGCAACGCAGGCGGAGTCATAACCGACGACGTGATCCGCTCACTGTGCATTTCCCAGCAACTGCTGGGCACCCGGGAAGTCCTGGTGGTGCATCACACCGGCTGCGGCATGTGCGGTCTCGACGCCGCCGCGTTCAGCAAGGAGATGGAAGACCGTTTCGGCGAGCCGCCCGGCTGGCCGATCGGTTCCTTCTCCGACCCCGCCGAGGACGTGCAGGCTGCCATCGCAACGCTGCGAGCCTCGCCGTTCATCGAGCACGACACGGCTGTGCGCGGCTTCATCTACGACGTCGACACCGGCCTGCTCAACGAGGTGCCGTCGGCCAGCTAGGGACGCCTTCGTCACGTTCCACGCCCGTGCTGTTGAGCAGCCCGCTCACCATGCGGTAGCAGCCAGAAGCGGCGATGAGGTGCACCATCTCGGCGTTGCTGAAGTGCGATGTGGCCTCGGCCCACGTGGCATCGGAGACGCAGTCGTCGGAGTACAGGTCGTCCACGACCTGCAAGAGGGCGGCCTCGGCCGGAGTCCAGTTGCCTTCGGAGATTGGCCGGGTGACGAGGTAGATCTCCTCCTCGGTCATGACTTCGGCCAGGGCCATCAGGGTGTGCTGGCCGAATTCGTAGACCGACTGGCAGTTCCAGCCCATGCGAAGCACCGCGATCTCCACGTCACGCCGGGACAGGTCGCCCTTGTACAGGATCGTTTGGGCGAACTCTCCAAACGCCTTCGAGATCGGCCGGCTGTGCGCAACGGTCGCAATGACGTTGACGGCATTGGCAAACGAGTTCGCCATGACCTCGCGGGCCCGCTCGGCCACCTTGGGGATCGGCTCGAGGCGAGGTGAGGTCGGTCGTGTCAGGTGCATCGTCAGTAAATCCCTTCGTCAGCCCCACGAATGTAGGAGGGCAGCCCGCCCGCCGCCGTGCTTAGGCTGCGGGCATGACCGAGCCAGCCATCTCGACCTTCCCCGTGCCCGACATTGCAGACATGCCCGACGACCTGCGAGAGCGCATCGAGCTCATCCAGTCCAAGACCGGCTTCGTGCCCAATGTGTTCCTCGCGCTGGCGCGCCGGCCAGAGGAGATGCGGGCGTTCATGGCGTACCACGATGCGCTCATGGAGGGCCCGAGCGGGCTCACCAAGGCGGAGCGGGAGATGATTGTGGTGGCCACCAGCGGTGCCAACAACTGCCTCTACTGCGTCGTAGCGCACGGCGCGATCCTGCGCATCCGCGCGAAGGATCCGCTGATAGCCGATCAGCTCGCGGTCGACCCGTCCAAGGCCGATCTCAGCGACCGGCAGCGAGCGATGATCGACTTCGCCCTGAAGATGTGCAGCGAGCCGTGGTCGGCATCATCCAGCGATCACAACGAGCTGCGGGCCCACGGCTTCAGCGACGACGACATCTGGGACATCGGCGCCATCACGGGGCTGTTCGCCCTGTCGAACCGGATGGCCCACCTGACCTCGATGCGCCCCAACAACGAGTTCTTCACGATGGGCCGCTAGCCATACCCGCCGACGCGGGTGGGCAAGCCCCGCATTCAACCGCCCCCCAACTGCGTCCTAGCGCGCCGGGTAGACGAGGTCGCCCTCAGCCGCAGCGGCAGGTGCAACGACCACGATGCGTCCGTCCTGCACCTGAACAGTCCCCATCGGCTTGGCGACGTTGACGCCGCGCTCATCGAAGCGGATCGGGCCGTAGAAGGTGTCGACGTCGAGCTCGCTCAGCGCGGTGCGCACCTCGTCGGCGTCACGGCTGCCCGCAAGTTCGATGGCGAGATGCAGCGCCAGCGCAGCGGCCGTTGCGCTCGCGGCTTGGTACACCGGCGGCGCTCCCCAGAGGCTCTCGTAGTACTCGGCATAGTCGGCCGCAGTGCCGAAGTACGCGCCCTCATAGGACATCGCTGGCTCCCACTGAGTGGGACCAAGGACGCCGTCGACATCAGCGCCGAGGTCGTCGATGAGCTGCGGATTCGAGGGTCCGGCAGTGATGAGCATTGCATCCGGACGGAAGCCGAGGTCACGAGCTGAGCGCACGAACAGTACGGCGTCGTCGTAGTGGCCTCCGCCCACAAAGACATCGGGTTCCAAGGCGGCCAGTTCGCCCATGAGGCCATCGACGCTGTCGACTCCTCGGGGGTACGAGGTCGCCCTCAGCACTTCGATGCCGTTGGCTTCGAGGTGTCGCAGCGCGCCGTCTGCCACGGAGGTGGCGAATGGCGTGTCCTCGTGCGCGACGACGGCAGTACGAGCACCCTGCGACGCGAGCATCTCGATGCTCGAACGGGTGTAGTCGCTGGCGATTGTGGCGGGCGTGAACAAGCTGCGATAGCTCCGGCCATAGAGACTGTCGGCGGCACCGTTGCCGGCCATCAAGATGACATCGCTCGCTTCGGCCTCTGCGCTGGCCGGCGCCGTCAGAGTGCTGGAGTACGGCCCGAGCAGGTAGTCGACCTCGTCGTCGTCAATCAGTTCCCGGATTCGCGCAGCCGCCTTGTCAGGGTCCGATTCGTCGTCTCGGTAGATGATCTCGACGCGGTAGCGGCTCTCGCCAATGCGGATTCCGCCGTATTCCTCGTTCACCCAGCGCGCCCAGGTGTCATATCCCTGGCGGGCGTCAGCGCTCGGGCCTGCGAAGCCGCCGGTTTCGCTGAGCGCGGCGCCGAACCGGATCGTGCCGTCGAACCCGTCGGAAGCACCGTCGTCGGCATCGCCTCCCGTGCATGCCGCCGCCAGCAACACCGCCACCGCCAGTGCTGCTGCTGATTGCACCCGGCGCCGCCACGACGTGCGGAAGGGAGATCGAGTCATGTCGGGGCCTCCGATCTGCGGCAAGGCTGCCGCCCACGAGCCGGTCGGCAGCGTATGAGCAGGACCGCGGCGAAACACCATCTCCCGTTCATGCCGACGCGACAGCCCTGCCGCCCTCGAACCTCCTGCACCCGCAGCCGGCTGCTAGAACCGGCGCGGTGGAGCCGAGGGCGCTGCCGGGTCCCGCGTCAGAGCGCATGTCGAGACAGCGGTCCCGCGACACTGGGCCAGAACGACTTATCCGCTCAGCGCTGCACCGACGTGGCCTGCGCTACTTCGTGCACCGCCGCCCGTTACCTGACGTACGCCGCGAAGCCGACGTGGTGTTCCCCCGCCTGCAGGTGGCGATCTTCGTCGACGGCTGCTTCTGGCACGGCTGTCCCGAGCACGGCACCAAGCCCCGCCGCAACGCCGAGTACTGGGAAACCAAGATCGCTCGCAATCGTGCCCGCGACGCCGACACCGACGCCCGCCTCCAAGCCGCCGGCTGGACCCCAGTACGCATCTGGGAACACGAACAACCCGACCAAGCCGCCGACCACATCGAACAACTCATCCGCCAGCGCGCCCGCAACCTCGCTGACTGAATCCTTGCCAATTTGCGGCCCTGCAGAAATCGCTTGGCCTGACCGCCGGTGGTGAGTACGTTGAGCCCATGCCCCAGATTCGGGTCGATCTCCCTGACGATCTCTACGGATCGGTCAAGGAGCATGGCTTGTCGCCCGCCGACCTGCTGCAGACAGCCATCCACGACGAGCTCCGACGGCGGCAGTTGAGCGCAGAGACTGAGAGCTACCTCGCTGAACTCATCGACGAGGTCGGAGAACCCTCAGAGGCTGCCGTGGCCAAGGCCGAAGCACTAGTGAGACGTATCCGCAATGGCGGCACTGGCGAGGCAGCAGATTGACAGTCCTTGTCCTGGACTCAGGCGGGTTGAGCCGTCTGAGCGAACAGAAGCAGGAGAATGTGGCACTCATCGCAGTGCTGTCGCGCGACGGCTACTGGCCGCCGATCGTTCCCTCAGTGGTGCTGGCAGAGTCGATCTCGGGTCGTCAGCACACGGATGCGAACACAAACAGGCTGCTCAAGCGGTGTGACATCGTCACCGAGCTTCCCGAGCGGGTAGCGCGCCGAGCTGGAGCCTTGAGATCGGCTGCCAAACGAGGCTCCGCTGTCGATGCGGTCGTGGTCGCAATGGCCGAGCCTGACGGCGTCGTGTTCGGTAGCGACGTCGGCGACCTTGGCGCACTGGCCGCCCATGCCCGAAATGTGCGGGTGCAACGGGCGTAGATGCAGCGACGTCAGCTCTGACGCCCACCTTTGCCGTGAACGGTGCACGCCTAGAAGCAGATGGCTGGACTCCGTGCGCATCTGGGGACACGAAGACCTCGACGAGACTGCATGTGCAGAATTGGTAGTCAACGGCGCGTGAAACTTGCATTAGCAACTGTGCAGAATTGGTAGTCGACGATGCGTGAAACTTGCACAGAGGAATGGGTCGCCTCGCTGCCTACCAAGGATCAGGCAGTCAAGCGCCAGAAGCCCAGTTTCGTAGCCATGGGAACCTCCAGTTCGGGCCGGCGGGCGTCGGAATCCGACGACATGCTCGCCGATGGATTCGGCGCCGATCGCTCGCGTTGATTGTCGACACTTCAGTGTGGTGCGCCCGAATCACGGCGCCGCTTTCCGGCTCCTGCCGTGAGACCGCCACTCGAAGCCGCCGGGTCGCCCGAGCGCACTGCGGTGGCGCCGTAACTCACAGGTCGGATCTCAGGGCAGCGAGTCTTGGTAGACGTGCTCGTGGTGCCAGCCGAGGTATGCGCTCCGCGGGGGTTCCACACCTGAAGGCACGATCAGAGCTTCCCGCAACGACTCCCCGAAATTGTGCTCGACTCCCTCGTCGCGCAGGAAGCTGGCGCGTAGCCGCAGGGAACGATGGACGCGTAGCCCTCCGTTCCCAGTTACCAGGCACTTGTCGAAGACAGCATCGTGCATTGGGCGGGCAGCCAGCACGTAGCGCAAGTCGCGCGGCTCGCGACTGCTCAAGGCGGTCCCGGCTTGACATGCAGCGCTAAAACGAGCCGGTTCCCTCGGAGCGATCGTGGGGCCACACCAAAGCACCCACAGGTGCAGCCGAACGGTCGCAACACCTCCGTTGCGAAAGCCGTATAGCCGGCACGCGCACAATCCTCAACACTTCGAATCTTGCCGGCGACCGAACACTCTTGGTGATTCCGCAACTTGGGGACTCAAGTCCTCGCTGCTTCCCCAGGCACGTCACCATCGCAGAGCAACCCGAGCGGGACCCCGAGATCGTCGTCGATCAAGCCTGCTACACCCTCGCGGAAGTCCTAACGGCCACGGCCACCGCCACCAGAGCTGCCAACACGAAACTATTGTACTTAGATCAGTTCGCGTAGATTCTTGCGTACGTGACACGGGTGGACAGCGCGTGAAGGTTCGCCGGACCCCCCCCGGCAGCAGGATGGCCGAACGGATCGGCCCATACGATGTGCCCGTGAGTACCTTCCGACGCGCAGTCGAGGCGCTGCCAACAAGGGGTCCAAACGCCGTCGGCGCTGCCATCGCCAGTAGTGCACCCGACGCATCGCCGGAAGAACTCGCACGATTGACTGAGGTCTTGACCGACAGCGGCACATTCATCGGAGAGCCAACGGCTGAGCGCATCGATATTGCATCCACAGGCGGCCCAGGATCCCTGACAACGCTGCTGGCACCCTTATTTGCTGCGTCGAGTGCTCTCGTTTCAAAGATTGCCGTTCCTGGACGCCCCGCTGGCGGCATCGACACGCTCGGATCGATACCTGGCTTCGAGACCGAACTCGACCTAGGCGGCGCTAGGGCCGTCTTGAGCTCCTGTGGCTATCTCCACACGACTGCAGGCCACCACTTCTGCCCTCTCGACGCTGCGTTCTTTGAGTGGCGCAAGAACAACGGTGCCCAGGCAATCCCAGAACTTGCCATCGCGAGTCTTCTCGCTAAGAAGCTGGCCGCTGGAGTTGGGCGCGTCGTGCTTGACATCCGCGTTGGCCCGCACGGCAACTTTGGTGCCGACCTCGGCACCGCCAAGGACAATGCCCATCTCTTCATCGAAGTGGCAGACATCCTTGAAATGGAAGCCATCTGCGTATTGACCGGAATCTCTGGTCTCGCGCAACCTTTCATCGGACGAGGAGAAGCACTTATCGCTCTAGCCCTGATTATTCATGAGAATGCCGCGAGTCGTGTTTTGGGCATTCCGGTTGGCCTGATTTGTCGTTTCGGGGTGTTGGGGCTGCAGGCGGCAGCGTCGTGGGGGTGTCGCTGGTCCCGGTTTCGGTGTTCGTGCGGT
>JAPOPC010000106.1 GCA_026713105.1 Acidimicrobiaceae bacterium | reverse complement strand
TCAGCAACAACGCACGCGTAAGGTCAACAGCCACGGGGATCCTCCCGAATCGGGGTCTCGACACCTCCGATTCTGGGGGATCCCTCCCTATCCAGCCCGGACCCTCACAGCGCTACCCCACGCGGAAACGCGAAGCGCCCGATATTGAGGAACTACTGAACGGCGTCACCTTGGGCGATCAGGAGGCCGGCGCACTCCAGTGGGTCGTGGGCCGAGGTTACGGGATTCACTTTCGGCATCTGTGGGTGTGGGATTGGTTGCACCGCGAGTGCTTCGCAGAATTCGGCGAGGCTCTGAGTTCGATACCGGAGCGCAAAGCTGAGATGCACGTTGATTTCCAACGACTCGATGACTTGTGCATGCAGCTGTTTCGCGGGTCACCAAATCACTGCGGCAACAGCAGCGGCATGAGTCGTGCAGCCATCAGCATGGCTTGTCACATGGCGGAGGAACGAGGCAGGGAATGCTCAGCTCAGTTTGAAGATGGCGCCTTGGTCGCCGGTGAGTTCTCAATTCGTGATCCCTGATGCACTGCTTAGTGCGGCGATGGGGTTGACGGGCACCCGCCAGTAGGTCCGGTTGGCCTGGGCCCAAGTCAGGGACGCTGTCAGCGACACCGTGCGTCACAGGATGGTCCGAACGTGCGGGCGCGCCGACGGTGGCGGCTCGCTCGCGATGGCGGCCTTAGCGCGAGTACTGACGATGCCGTTGCCATCGAACTGCTCATGAAGTCGGAATCCTGCGTTACGAGGACGTAACCGTTGTCACAGCGCCACTGTGCAATGTCAACGTCGGATGCCAGTGATTGTCCCCGTCGGCTGCCGCGAAATTGGGGCAGCTGCGATACGTGCACCACATCGCGAACATTCAGAGCTGCCTCAATCGAGAAATTGGCGTCGAGACAGAACTGAACGTCATCGCGCTTGCGACGCAAACGCGGCACAAGCCTCCACCTCTTCCAATGAGACCTCGAACCCTCGCGCCACTCTCTCCGGCGAATCGACTTCAAGGCACGAGACGATCGACCTGACAGGGATGCGAGTGCCCCGAATCACAGGATCGCCGAAGCTGACGCGGGGGTCGACCTCGATCAACGCGGCAAGGCTCCACGAGGTTGCGCGCCCATCAACGAAACGAATCTCCTCGGCGAAGGACTTGATCGCTTCTCTGATGGCCATGTGCCCCTGGAGGTTCCCGACGATCTCCTCAACATGGCCATCAAAGTCGATCCAGACACTGTGGCCGTCTGTGTAGAACGCCTCCTCAGCGAGTGGGTGCCTCAGCTCAGGAAAGCGGGCCTGCATGCCCTTAAGGACCTTGCGGACCCGCTGTAGGGACGCGCCCTCGTCACGGAACCTGCACACCATCTCCAAGCCGATCAAGTCCAAGAAGCTGATCGTCACTCGCCGATTCGCTCCCTGGCTTGGAGGCTTCACCACCGTGAGCCAACGACGCACCTGAGAACGCGTGAAGTCTCTGCTGCGCGAGACGATGTCGGCGGCCTGCCGCAGCGAGTAGATGCCCTCATCAAGCGCCCTCGAAACAGGTGTCTCGTGCTGTTCAGGAACTGAAGCCATCACACACCTCCTGCCTCACCAGCTCAGCCAAAATAGGGGTTCGCACAACGATGCCGAATACCGTTGTGCAGTCAGTCCACGTAGCCAGGAGGCACGATGGCCAAGAACGGTGGCAAGGGCGACGGCCGGAACGGAGCCATCAGAGGCCGCAGCCAATTCCCGCATCCGAAGAACGGCAACTGGACCAAGCGCGATGCGTCCTCGGGCCGCTTCATGGCGATGAAGAGGTCCGGCGGCCCGTTCAAGGGCGTGCGACGCGAGGACTGACCGGCGCGAAACAAACCCCGGAGCTGGGCTCACGGGGCTTGCAGGTTGGTGGCGGGGGCAGGATTTGAACCTGCGACCTTCGGGTTATGAGCCCGACGAGCTTCCAGACTGCTCCACCCCGCGGCGAGAGCGACAACACTACCAGCGGCCTCTCGAATCGAGCAAGGCCACAGGATTCTGCCTGTTCACGCGGTTCCAGTTGCTCCACCTGACGGCGCGAGTGCGGCGGGAACGTCACGTCTGGCGTGAAGGACCCGCCAAATGTCGATGGCAGATGGTTTGTCGATGTAGAAAACGATGTAGGGGAAACGCTGGAGCGACCAACTGCGGAGTTCAGGAATCCCCAGCTCATGTGACCATCGCAACGAGCCCGATGTCGGATAGTTGGCGAGGTATTCAAAGGCCCCTTTGAGCTCCGAGACGAAGCGAAGAACCACGTCCTCGCCAGCCTCGACCGCGTAATACTCGACGGCGACCTCGATATCACGCGCTGCGCGAGCCTCTAGTTCGACCGCCTTTGCCATAGCCGTCCAGGACTATGCAGTGACGTCGGCGCTTGTTCCAGCGACGCGTGAACGACCTGAGTTGGCAGCGTCACGAGCCCGATCTCGTAGCGAGGCAAAATACTCCTCGTCGGCCAGACCCACGATTGGCCCTGCAGCACCTTCAAGCAGCAGCTCACGCAAGCGTGATCGGTCTTGGTCCCAGCGAATCAACTCCCGCACGTACTCGCTAGCTGATCCGTACCGGCCACCGCTCACTTGACCGTCAGCGAAGGCCTTGAGTTCCGCCGGGAGCGACACGTTCATTGTTGCCACACGCAGATCATAACGCTGCGTTGGCAAACTTTGCCAAATGTTCGGGCTTAGCCGGAGGCGGCTTGTTCGAGGATTCGGGCGGCTCGGGCGATCAGGCCCTCGGCCTCGTCGACGGCCTCTTGGTAGGCGGCCAGATCGCCTTCGCGCAGGGCGGCATCGGCCCGGTCGAAGGCCCGTGAGGCCCGCTCGAGCAGGTTGGTCACCGTGTCGGTCTCGGGTGCCGGGTCGGGCTCGTCGGCTTCGTCATCGGGCGCAGCGGCGGCCGGCTCGTCTTCGGCATCGTCGGTTGTCGTGGGCGCCGCACTGGTCGACCGGATCGTCCCGTTGCCGATGTCGATCTCGGCCATGCCGATCGCCTTCTCGAGCGCTCCTTCGAACGTCTCGGAGATCGCCACATTCGACCCGATGCCGGCAATCACCAACTGCAGCTCAGGCACCGCCGTCGGCCCGGTTGCCGCAATGAACAGCGGCCGCACGTACAGCAGCGAGTTCTCCACCGGGATCAGCAGCAGGTTGCCGGGCCGCACCACCGAGCCGTTCTGGTTCAGCAGCGTCAGTCGCTCGGAGATCTCCTCCTCGGTCTGGATGTTCGAGTTGAACAGCGCAGGACCGTCGATCGGCTGATCCGAGCGGATCTCGAACACCTCGATATCGCCATACCGATCCGGATCGTTGTGGACCACCATGAAGCCTTCGAGGTTCTTGCGCGAATCGTCCTCGGAGAACGGCACGAACGGCCGGAAGATCACGAACGACGCATCATCGTCGCCCGGCAATCGGAACAACAGGTACTGCGGCGAGATCCTGGCCTCGACCGTGGCGATCACTTGCCCGGTCGTCTCGTCGCGCACCGTCTCGACCGTCGTCTGGCCGATCGAATCGCCCGGGTCCTGCGCCACTGCCCAGGCACCTGCCGCGTCGTAGAACTCCGACGGGTTGTTCAGGCGGTAGCGGCCCCACGCTTCGGTCTGCACCCGGAACAGATCCTCGGGATAACGGAAGTGGTCCTGCAGCTCGGCCGGCGGCGCCTCGTCGGAGAACAGCGCCGGGAACTGCTTGATGTAGGACTGCACGATCGGGTCGCTGTGGTCCACCACATAGAACGTGACCGTGCCGTCGTGCGCGTCCACCACGGCCTTCACCGAGTTGCGCACATAGTTGAACGGATCACGCAGGTCGCTTCCCACCGTCGACGCCCGCGTACTGGTGCGCTGCGCATAAGGGAACTGCGTGGTGGTGGTGAAGGCGTCGAGCACCCACTTCACCTTCCCGTCGAGCACGACGGGATAGGGATCGCTGTCGTAGGACAGGAACGGGGCCAGCAGCCCCACCCGCTGGGTGATGTCGCGGTTGTAGAGAATCCGGCTCTCGCCCTGGATCTCGCCCGACACCAGCAGGTTCGGCTCCGCGAAGCGAACTGCGAACGCCAAGCGCCGGAAGAAGCCGCCGATGCCCACCCCGTCTTCACCGTCGTAGCGGGTCGTCTCGGTGCGGTCGTCGTCGTCCTGGAAGTCGACTTCGGCTCGCTGGGCACCCACGATCGCGTAGCCCTGCAGGTCCTCGCCGACGTACAGACCCGGCTCGTCCAGCGCGAGCGCCTCCGCGCCCGGCGAGATCACGTTGGGAATGTCGCCCAGCGCGTACGCCGGACGGCCGTTGGCGTCGACCGCGTTGGCCGGTGCTGCCGCCACGCCGTACCCGTGGGTGTAGGCGACGTGCTCGGTCTCCCACGTGTCGGTCGGCAGCTCGGTGGGCCGCAGCTCACGGGCCGCCAGCACGATCTGGGTGATCTGGCCGTCGATCTCGTAGCGGTCCACGTCGATGTCGCGGAAGTCGTAGAAGCTCTTGATGCCCTGGGTCTGCTGGAACGTGTCCTGCATGACTGCGGGGTCGAGCAGCCTCACGTTGCGCACCGTGTCGAAGTTCTTCTCGATGTCTTCGGCGGTCAGCTCGGGTTCGTAGTTGAACTCGCTCGACGTCACGTTGTCGAGCCCGAGCGCGATGCGGGTCATCTCGATGTTGCGCTGGATGTAGGGGGCCTCCCGGGTGGACTCCGAGGGCTCCACCTGGAAACGCTGAACGATGGCCGGGTATGCCGCACCCGCCAGCCCTGCAATGACCACCCACAGCGCCACGGCGATCACCGGGTAGGTGAAGCCGCGCCGCCAGATGTTCACCACCAGCAGCACGAAGCTGAACAGGCTGATGACCATGAGCAGCCGCAGCACCGGCAGCTGCGCGTTCACGTCGGTGTAGGTAGCGCCGTCGACGAAGCCCCGAGTCGACAGCGTCAGCTCGAACTGGTCGAAGTAGTAGCCGACCGCCTTGATGAGCGCCAAGATGCCCAGCAGCAGCGACAGGTGCGCCTTCACCTGCGGCTGCACCCGGCTGCCCGCAGGGGCCTGCACCCGGATCGCGCCACTCAGGTAATGCCAGACGGTGGTGAAGATGAACGTCACCAACACCGCAGCGAACGCCCAGCCGACCAGGAAGTTGAAGAACGGCAGGCGGAAGACGTAGAAGCCGACGTCGCGTCCGAATTGCGGATCGGCGAGGCCGAAGTCGGTGGAGTTGATGAAGAACAGCCACGCTTCCCACTGGCCTGAAACGCCCGAGCCGACCATGAAGGCGAGGACCAGCGAGACGCCGAGGCGGACGAGGCCACGACGCCGGCGGGACATCTGATGCCAGCGGGCGGCGATGTCCTCGGCCGGTCCTGCCGGTGTCGCGCGGGCAGCGAGTCGTTCCGCGATGAACAGGTTCAACCACAGCAGGACGAAGAAGATCGCCGTGAACAGCAGGCCCAAGCCGATCTTGGCCCACAGCACCTTCCACCACACCGAGGAGTAACCCAGGCTGTCGAACCACAGGTAGTCGGTCCAGAAGCCGGCCAGGCCCCGGATGGAGAACAGCAGGACGAAACCGGCAGCAACGACGATGCCGATGATCAGGCGGAAGCGCGTGAGACCGCGTGGTCGGCGTGGCACCCGCCGGGGACCTTGCGGTCCCTGGGGGCCTTGCGGGCCTTGCGGTCCTTGGGGTCCTTGGGGTCCGCCGGGCGGTTGGGACGAGGGAGGAGGCATGTCCTCAGGCGGACGCATATGGCAGCGAGGCTACTGGGGCGCGTGAGTGGTGCAGCCTGCGGACCGCGCTGTTGCCGGGCGCGGCGCGTAGCTTCGGCGGCGTGCAATTGGCGGTACTGGTCTCAGGAACCGGTTCGATCCTCGAAGCGATGCTCAGTGTCGGCCTGCCCATTGGCCTGGTGGGTGCCGATCGGCCGTGCCGGGGCTTGGGGATTGCAGCCGAAGCGGGGATCGCCACGGTGCTGGTCGGACGAGACGATTGGACGGCCAGCCAGGCTGGCGGGGCCGGAGAGGCCGGCGGCGCTGCCGGGGCCGATGGCGGAATGGGCCCACGGCGCTTCGACCGCAAGGGCTACAGCTGCGAGCTGGCCGCTGTGCTGGAGGGGCGAGGCGTCGACGTGGTGGCGATGGCCGGCTTCGGCACGGTGTTGGACGCATCATTCTTCGAATGGGACGACGGCCGCTACCGGGGACGGGTGCTGAACACCCATCCGTCATTGCTGCCGGCGTTCCCGGGCTGGCATGCCGTGCGTGACGCGCTGGATGCCGGGGCCACGGAGTCGGGCTGCACCGTGCACGTAGCGATTCCCGAGGTGGACGCCGGCCCGGTGTTGGCGCAGCGAGCGGTGCCGGTGCTCGCCGGCGACGACGAGGCCGCCCTGCACGAGCGCATCAAGGCGGTGGAACGGGAGCTGTACCCGGCGACGATTGCAGCATTCGTTGAGCGCTGCGCCAGCGACGAATGCCGGCACCGGAGCGATGCCGCAGGGTTGGACGGGAGCGACGACGTTGGCGACGGCGGTCGGGGCCGGCGGGAAGCTGAACCTAAACAGGAAGGACAGACTCGATGAGGGCGTTGATCTCGGTGTGGGAGAAGACCGGCGTGGTCGACTTCGCGACCCGGTTGTCGGGCCTCGGGTGGGAGATCGTGTCGAGCGGCGGCA
This sequence comes from Acidimicrobiaceae bacterium, assembly GCA_026713105.1. Lineage (GTDB taxonomy): Bacteria > Actinomycetota > Acidimicrobiia > Acidimicrobiales > Poriferisodalaceae > Poriferisodalis. The sequence goes on along the minus strand of JAPOPC010000106.1, from coordinate 1,637 downwards.
CGGCCGGCGCGCTGGCCGATGCCGGGGTGCCGGTGCTGGCCGTGGAAGACGTGACCGGCAGCCCCGAAATGCTCGACGGCCGGGTGAAGACGCTGCACCCTCGCATCCACGGCGGGATCCTGGCGGACCGGTCGAAGCCGGCGCACTTGGCGTCATTGTCGGAGCACGGCATCGCGGCCATCGACTTGGTGGTGTGCAACCTGTACCCGTTCCGGTCCGATCCGGGTCCCGAGCTGATCGACATCGGCGGGCCGGCGATGGTGCGGGCTGCTGCGAAGAACCATGGCGACGACGCTGGTGGCGTCGGCGTGGTGGTGGACCCGGCCGACTACGAGCCGGTGCTGGCTGAGCTGGCTGAGGCAGGTGCGCTGAGCGCTGCGACGCGCCGGCGGCTGGCGCGTGCGGCCTTCGCCCATACCGCGGCGTACGACGCGGCGATCGTGAGCTGGCTCGACGAGCCGGTCATAGGCGACGTCGAGCCCGCTCCGGGGGCCGGCGAATCTGACGAGCCCGCTCCCCTGCCGCCGACGGTGCACCTGGCGCTCGAACGGGTGGACGAGTGTCGCTACGGCGAGAACCCCCACCATCTCGGAGCCCGGTACCGGCCGGTCGGCGAGCTGACTTGGTGGGATCACGCTTACCAGCACGGTGGGCTGGCGCTGAGCTATCTGAACTTCTTCGACGCCGATGCGGCGTGGCGGATCGTGCACGATCTCGGCGACGCCGAGGGTTCGGCAGCGGTCGTGATCGTGAAGCACGCGAACCCGTGCGGTGCGGCTGCGGGCGGCGATCTTGCCGACGTGTACCAGCGGGCCTACGACTGCGACGCCCGCTCGGCGTTCGGCGGGATCGTGGCGTTCAATCAGATCGTCGATCTCAACACCGTCGAGCGCATCGAGACGGCGGCACAGGCCGACCTGATCATCGCGCCCGGCTACGAGGACGGCGTTGTGGAGCGCATCGAGGCGAAGCGACGCAACACCCGGGTGCTGGAGGCGCCCCGGCCTGACGAAGCCGGCATTTCACTGCGGCAGATCAACGGCGGCTGGCTGGTGCAGTCGCCGCATGCGTTTGCTTCAGCGCCCGAAGACTGGCAGGTGGTCACCCAGCGCAAACCGACGGCAGCCGAGCTCGCCGATGCTCGCTTCGCCTGGCGGGTCTGCGGGCACGTGACGTCGAATGCGATCGTGCTGGCGCGCGACCGCACGGCATGGGGCATCGGCGCGGGCCAGCAGAACCGTGTCGAATCAGGCCAACTCGCCGCTGCGAAGGCCGACGGGCGGGCCGCGGGTGGCGCCTGCGCGAGTGATGCGTTCTACCCCTTCGGTGACGGCGTCGAGGCCGCGGCTGCAGCCGGCGTCGCGGTAGTCGTGCAACCGGGCGGCGCCCTGCGAGACGACGACGTCATTGCCCGCGCCAACGATCTCGGCCTCGCCATGCTGTTCACCGGCGAGAGGCAGTTTCGCCACTAGTGGCGAAACCATCGAATACAGCCGGCACTAGCCCTGATTATTCACGAGTCGGGTTGACTGGTCTGTAAGGGTCCGCGGAAAAGCCCCTCTGACCTGCGACGATGCATGTGTTGGAAGCACGCATCTTCGAGTTCAGGGGGGCATCTCCGAGGTGAAACCTAGCAG
>JAPOPC010000021.1 GCA_026713105.1 Acidimicrobiaceae bacterium | reverse complement strand
CGCCGCACCGTCCCTCCGCTACCGTTCATCACTGAGCCTCCGTTCGCAGTCCGGGATCATCAACAGACCCCACACTGCCACGGAGGCTCAACTCATCCCAAGACCCGACCTGTCAACAACCTCTGTGGGCATTACAGCTAGTTCGGGGTGCCGAGCCGGTGCGAGTCCGGCGCGTGTCGGGCCGGCGGTGCATCCTGGGTCGTCGGCAGTGTGCTGGTGGAACAGGTCGGCTGCGAGCAACGCTGTTTCGGCGCGGTCACGGCCCGCCAGCCGGGTCACCGTCAATCCAGCGGCCTCAATTGTCCTCTGTACAGCGGGGGCTACCGCTGCCTCGCCGCCGACGAGCACCACGTGCGCGACTTCTCGGTCGGCCAGATATGCCGCGATGCGCATGTCGAGCGCGTCGGGTGCGGTGATCAGCAGCGGGAACGGCCCCGCTGCCGCCAACGGCCCGATGGCCACCGCGTCAGCAACGCTGCGGTCGCTGGCGATGATTACGGTGCGGCCCAAGTCTCCGAACTCTGCAGGGGCGCCGATCCTCTCTGCCACGGCGACGGTCGCCCCGACTGGGTCAGAGCCGTGGACTCGTTCGATGTTGCGGGGCAGCATGCCCAGCCCATACAGCACCGACGGCTCGTGGTTCGGCAGCGTGTCGGGGTTGCCCCCGATCACCACCCGACGGACGCCCGCCGACCTCAGGAACTCCACCAAATCAGGCCGTGCAGCAGTCGATTGCAGACCGCCGGGCGGCACCAAGACCACCGGGGCACCCAGCGACGCCGCCAGCGGACCTGCCATGGCGGCATCGGCCCACGACTCGCCCGAGGCCAGCACCACCCACTCCGAGGAGCCGACCTGCGCGTCCACCAACGCCTGCGCCACGTCGACCGACAGACCATACGGATCCGAATCGGCGTAGCGCACGATTTCCACGTCACCGGCCCGGTATTCGACGGCAGCATCAGCCGACACCTCAGCTGTATCGGGCGCTGGCTCTATAGCCCCTGACGGTGTCAGCGGCCAGATGCCCAGCAGCACCACCAGAGCTACCACCAAAGGCCAGCGTGAGCGGCGAGCGCGTCTCGTCGACCGCGTGGCCGTCGGTACCTTAGAAGTCTCGGCCTGTTCCACAGCTGGCCCGTATGCCATATTCGCCCCAGGCACCGTAACATCTGCCATACGCGCTCAGGACGACTTGTTCGGAGAAATCGATGATCGTGTGCCCTTCCGGCCACGAATTGCTGACGACAACCATCCGTTCGTCATCGAAAATCGCGGCGTATTGTGTTTCGTCCGGCGAAATGTTCCGTGCCCCTGGTGAAAGCCCCCAGAGGTCTATTTTGTGTGCGCGGGGCCTTGCATGGAGGAGTCGTGTCGCCTCACCTGTGACGACATCGACGTGCGAGATCGATTCGTATGGATCCCACAGAGGGGTGAGATATACCAAGTTGTCCGGGGAGCGGGACCAACCGTTCGGACCACCAGGCTGCAGATGTTTGAGGTCGAGGGCTGAATTCTCTCCCGTATCGACATCCCGGATGAATAGCTGAGGTTCAACGGAATCCAGTATGCGCCCAATCGAGTACAGCAGCCGATTACCGTCTCGATCCCAACCGTATATCTGTCCGGAGTGGTCCTCGAACGTCAGTTCTACGAGTTCGGAACCATCACGCCGCACGAGAAAGACCGCTGAACCATAGGGAAAGTCAGACTCGTCGGTGTATCCGGTAAAGGCGATTCGTGATCCATCCGGTGACCACGTAACGTTTGGGTAGGCATTAGCGGAACTCGAGAGTTCCGTTACAGCACTGGTCGCGACGTCGAGCACTCGAAGCGATGTCGCGTAGTCAAGAATGCTGAAGTGTCCGATGGGCTGCTCGGCTTGAGTGAATGCGATGGACCCGCTGTCTGGCGACCATGCCCACGGCTCGTCGCTTGTCGCATTGTGCGTCAGCCGGATTGTCTCACCCGTATGCGTGTCGAACACATACATTTCGGCAGTGCCGCGGTAGAACCGGTCATCCACGGCGTCCTCGGCACCGCTGCCGAGCGCTGAATCCTGAGCGGGGAATGTGGGTCCGCTGCCGAGCGTTGATTCGTCATCGGGGAACGCAGAGAACGCGAGCTTCGTGCTGTCCGGGGACCATACCGGTCGATGCCAGCCAGAGAACCACAGGCCGGGATCGTCGACTACGGCTTCACGAATTTCATCCGTGCGAACATCGATAACGAACAGCGGACCGCCGTCGAAATATGCCAGATGGCGGCCGTCAGGAGACCACTCGAAGACCTCGCCCCCGTAGTCGGCCAGTTCCCTGGACCCTCGACCCGGTCCAACCGGGTAGTGGCGCCAACGGCCGAGTTCATCGACTATCGCGACCGCCCCTTGACCGTGCCGGGAATGACCTTCAGGCCACGTCGAAGGGAAGGCAATCAATGCGGGCGGAACAGTGGATCCCAGGACTTCATGCGGCATCTGCGCTTCGTCAGCCAATGCGATGACTTGCACCGCTTCGTGACGGTGCGATATGAGGTAAAGGGTGTTGTGCAGGTCGGCGGGGAGCCGGCCGGGCTCGGTGTAGCGCAGAGGTGTGCAGCGCCGGGCGAGCAGGGGGCCTGCGAGCAATGCCTGTTCGGGTTGCTGGGCTGGGGCAAGGCCGACGCGGGTTGGCCCGGTGGCGCAGGCGGGGTTGTCGACGGTGTGCTGGTCGAACAGGTCCGCGGCGAGCCGTGCGGTGTCACTGCGGTCACGGCCCGCGAGGCGGGTCACGGTGATTTCCGCGGCTTCGAGCGATTCGTGCACCGTAGAAGTGATGGCGGTGGTGCCGCCGACGATCACCACATGGGCGATCTCGTGGTCGGCGAGATACTCGGCGATGCGTGTGTCGAGGGCGTCGGGTGCGGTGAGCAGCAGCGGGAATGGTCCCGCAGCCGCCAACGGCCCGATGGCCACCGCGTCAGCAACGCTGCGGTCGCTGGCGATGATCACGGTGCGGCCCAAGTCGCCGAACTCTGCAGGGGTGCCGATCCTCTCGGCAATGGCGATGGCCGTTTCGACCGGGTCGGTGCCGTGGATCCGTTCGATGTTGCGGGGCAGCATGCCCAGCCCGTACAGCACCGACGGCTCGTGGTTCGGCAAGACAATGCCGCTGCCCACGATCATGACACGGCGCACCCCAGCCGACAGCAGAAGCTCCGCGAATTCAGTCCGCGCCGAAAGAGCCTGCAACCCGCCCGAAGGCACCAGCACCACCCGGGCACTCAGCGACGCAGCCAGCGGCCCTGCAGCAGCAGCATCAGCCCATGACTCGCCCGAGGCCAGCACGACCCACTCCGAAGTGCCACCGCCAGCGTCCACCAGCGCCTGCGCCAACTGGATCGACAGCGCATACCGATCCGAACCGGCGTAGCGAACGATCTCCACGCCATCCGTCGGGTTTTCAGTGGCGGGATCAGCCGTAGCCGCAGCGGCGCCAGAAGCCGACTCGTCCGTGGCGGCAGAATCCTCAGCAGCGCCCGCGCCCGTCACCGGCAGCAGCGACGCCGCCAGGCAGGCCACTGTGGCCAGCCACCACATCGATCGCATTCGCCTCGCGTGGTCACTCCTAGTGCTGTGTCCGCAAACGTTCGTCGGGTTGGTGTCCGCGTGGCGGGGTGTGGTTTGTGGTTTGGTCGGGGGTATGAGTGAGCGTGTTCGGGTCCGTCGGTTGACCCATGAAGAAGGCCAGGCGTTGCAGCGGATCGT
>JAPOPC010000097.1 GCA_026713105.1 Acidimicrobiaceae bacterium | reverse complement strand
GGGGTCGGCCTTGTTGAGTTCGGCGACGGTGGGCTGGGTGGCTTCGGTGGCGCCGGTGGGTCTGTTGAAGACGGCTTCGACGTCGAGGTTGGTGTCGCTGTAGAGGATCTCGAGGCGTTCGCAGCGGGCGGTGAAGTAGAGTTCCCATCTTTGCCAGGTGTTGTAGCGGGCGTCGTCGGGCGATGCGGTGCGGGCTTCTCGGATGACCGTGTCGGCTGCGACGTTGGCTGCGGTCGCCCGCGCACTGCTGCCGCCGAGCTGCTCTGCGGTGTCGTCGACGACGTTCTGGACGAGCACGACGGCGAGCGCGGCCAGTCCAGCGACCGCGGCGACGATGAGCAGCCACTCCAAGGTGGTGAGGCCGGATTCGCCTCGGTGGGCGATGCGGCAGGTCTCGTCTCTGCGCTTCGTGTGGTGGGTCATGGGAATGTTCCTTTTGCTGGGTTGTGGATGTGTCATGGGACCGGTCCTACGGTGGCCAGGCGTGTGCACAGGGCGAGCGCGGCTCCAAGTGCGAGTGCCGGTGCGCAGCGCACGGTTGCGCCGCGGCCCTTGCGCAGTGTCACCATGAGCGCGCGGGGCCATGCGGCTGCTGCGCCGGCCGCCAGTGCCCACCAGGGCCACACCGGTCCCCACCAGCTCAGCAGCAGGCTGTTGACGATGATGAGGCGGATGTCGCCGTAGCCGATGGCGTCTGGTCGCATGCGGTAGGCGATCTCAGTGACCGCGGCGACTGCGGCTGTGCCGGCGAGCGTGCGCAGGCATCGGCCGGGGTCGCCGAGCGCGAGGGCCGAGCATCCGAGCAGCACAGCCACCGCGATTCCTGCAGCCCAGCAGGCGCGGCGGCTGACGATGGCGCTTCGCAGGTCTGTCCACGTCGCGTGCGCGGCGAGCAGCGACCACGCCCCGCTGGCGGCCCAGACTCCGATCCCGGCGTTCACGGGTTCTCGCTCTCGTCGCCAGGTGTCTCGTCAACGGGCTCGGGTGGGTATGTGAGCACCGCAACGTGGGCGCCGTGGCCATGCAATGTGCGGGTACCGAACAGCCCGCGGACAGGGGCTGTGGCGCCGTCTGTGTGGCAGGTCACGTGCGTGGTGACGATCAGCACTCGCTGGGCGACGCCGGCCGCGGATTGCGCGGCGGTCACCTCCGTGGCAGTCTCGGTGACGAGTCCGGCGCGACCGGGCGCGGGCCCCGGATCGCCCAGGCAAAGGTAGTCGAGACCGGGCCGAGCGCCGATCACGGCTTCGGCCATGAGTTCGCGGCGCGGCTCGTCGCGGGTGCTCGGGTCGGGCTCGCCGTCGGCGTCTGCGTTTTGGGGCTGGCCGTTGCAGCACAGCGCAGCGGCCACGGCGGCTTCTTGTGCCGCGAGGCTCGTCACAAGTTCGGCGCGGGCGCTGCGTCCTGCCCACAGGATGAACAGCACTCCCAGGGCGAGCATCGGCGTCAGGGCCATCAGCTCCAGCGACGACGACGAGCCGCGCTCGCTGCGACTCGTTCGGCCCCGCAGGACTGCTTCGGGCCCGGTGCTGCGCGGCAGACGCTCTTGTCGGAAGCGGACCGGTGTCATGAAGCGCATCGGTGTGCTCAACCGCCGAATGCCGTGCGTGTGGGGAGCGATTCGACGAACTGCCTCGCCGTGGCGTCGCCCCCGGGGCGGGCATCGAGCGGCACGAGGTCGAGCAGGTCCCCACAGGCCGGCTCAGCAATCGTCCCTTCGGCAGCGGGGAGGGAGATAGTCCCGACGGCCTCTGCGGCGATCCTCAGCCCTCGTGGCCATACCTGCGATTCCGCCCAATCGGTGGTCGCCCAGTCCGCAGCGAGCCCGAGATGGACGGCGTCGGCGACGACAACTCGCCCTCCTGCATGACACGGCAGACTGGCTGGGTGGTCGCCGTCGGAGTCTGTCGCAGCTGCGTATGCGCTGCTGTAGGAGCCGGTGACGGTGGTGCCGTCGAAGCCGCGGGCGGACAGGCCTGCGAGCAAGGACTCCGTGAGTGCTTCGCAGGCGGGCTGCAACTCGGGTTCCAGCACCGCGAGGTCGTCGTGTGGGGTGTGTGCGGTGGTGGGGGCGCAGTCGGGGAAGAACCAGTCGACGCTTCCGTGGTCGCGTGCCTGGGCATCGCGCCACGCGACAGCGAGCGTTGCAAGGTTTTCCGCCGCGGCATCGGCCGCCGACTCGGCTGCGAGCCGTCGCGGCACGGCAGCGGAAACCACGGCCGCAAGCACGCAGACCGGCACCATCAGTATCACCATCAGCGTCACGGCACCCCCGGCCTGGTCGCGGTTGCGCCGCATGCGCACCGTCGATCGAGCGTGGGCGCTCACCGGTGGGCTCCTGATGCTCGAAGTGACGAGCGCGGCGAGGTGCTGCCGCTGCTGATCCTGTGGCCGGGGATCGTGGTGCTCCTGTTGATCCTCGCGGCCCACGCGTTCCTGGTCACGGGGGCGAGGGCGCACGCTGACGCGGCCGCCTCAGCGGGCCTGCGCGCCGCCTGGGAGGCGGCTGGCACCGCCGGCTTTGCATATGCCGATGACGGCAGCCCGTATATGGGCTCCGAACCGCATCCGCGTGCGTCGGTGATGTCGGCAGCAGCGCACGATGCGGTTGCGCGGGCGGCATCGGGCAGTGCCGCAGGGTGGCGCTGGTGGACACCGGGTGCGGTGACGGCGCGCAGCGATTGGTGCCACAGCGGCGCCGACGCGGGCCTGCGACCGGGTCCGGGCGAGCCGGGCTGGCTTCGCGTCACTGTGTCAGGCGACGTGTTCGGGCCGTTCAGCGCCTTGTGGCCGGGCCGGCTCGACCGGGTCCATGCTGCAGCGGCAGGCCCAGCCGTGCTGGTGCCACCAGCCCTCGAGTCGACGGGCGTCGACGGTGGCTGGCCGGCGTCGGTGCCCACCGACCTGCCCGAGTGCTGAGCGGCGGTCATCGGATGCGATGGCCGATCTGGCACACCCAGCGCCCGCCGGTGAGCGTCGGCGCACCCGCGTCGTCGCCGGGAGGCGCCAGCGTGGTCTCGACGGGCAGTGCCGTGATGACGGGATCTCGGGTTGTCTCGGAATCGTCCGTGGTCGGCGGCGGCTCGGTGTCAGCCACGGTGGTCGGGGTGAGGGGCACAATCTCGACGGGTACCGCCAGCCAAGCCCAATCGGCCGACTCGACGACATCGAGGTAGGCAGTCTCCAGCGCCTCGCATTGCCCGGAGAGCGCGGCGAGCCGTGCGAGGGCAGCCGCCCTCTGTTCGGGATCGCCCGACGAGTTCTCCAGCGCGATCAGCGCGGCGATCGAATTGTCGGAGATGCGGGCTGCGGTGATGCCGGCGTCGATGAGCCTCGCGTCGGCGCTGTCGCCGACAGAACTTGCGTCGTCGATGAGGGCTTGGAACCCAACGGCCATGACCGCGGCGAATCCGCCGGCGGCTGCAACAACGAGCAGCCATTCCAGCGTCGCGAGACCTGCGGGGTTGCGCCTCGGAACGGCCTGAGACCCATCGGGGAGTTCGGCGCGGCGCGCATCAGGGGCTTGGAGGGGCGGTGCCATTGCTCAGGGGGAGTTCGTGACGATGCCGCCGGTGAGCGACACGAACGGTGGATAGATGAGGATCGCCGCGAGCGCCAACGCCACTGCGGTGGCCGGCAGCACGATGATCTGGTTGCGGCGCTCGGCAGCTTCTCGTTCGCGCTGCATCGTGTCGCGCCACAGGTTGTCGGCTGCGGCGAGCACGGCGTCGGCCATGCGGGTTCCGCGGCGAGCGGCGAGTCCGAAGGCGCCGACTGCCTGGTTGAGGCTGGCCAGGCCGTAGCGCTCGGTGAGTTCGCTCAAGCCGTCCGATGCCGGACGGCGCTCGTTCTGCGCGCCGAGGAGGTGCCGGTGCAACAGGCGCCACGTGGGACGCCGGCCGGCTTGGGCGGCGATCAGCATCGCGTTGGCGGGCTCGGCGCCCGCAGCGACCTGCTGCGCCGCGAGAACGATCCACAGCCGGACGACTTGATCGAGCTCGACGCGGGCGCGTTTGGCAGCGTCTCGGACCCCTTGGCAGGGCACCAGCCATCCCACCAGCGCGAACACCGCCACAGCGGCGGTCGCCGCTGCGGTCGTGCTCGTCCGCCATGGTGCCGCGATGGTGCCCGCAGCCAATCCTCCGGCCAGGCCGGCGATGCGTCGGGCGAGGTATGCCCGGGAGGTGACCCCGGCGAGCAGCAGGTCAGCGGCCCGACGCGGACTCGGCTGGGGGAGCAGTTCCCACATGTGTGCCGCTGAGACGCGCAACGGCCTCCTGGCCGGTCTTTCGACGAGCGCTGCGACCATGAGTGCGACCCCGCAGGCGAAGCCCGCTCCGCCCAGCACTGCTGCGACAGCGGCGTTCACAGCGGGTCAGGGGCGCGCGCGGCGCGCTTGGGGGCAACCAGCACTGACGACTCGGCGCGCACGACCGAATGGCGCACCAGGAACGCTGTGGCGCCCAAGAGCACGAATGCGATGAGCAGCAGCACTGCCTGGCCGGTGGGAGTGCGGTAGGGCTCGAAGTAGGCGGGGTTGTTGCGGTACATCAGCGTCACGACGCCGCCGGCCAGCGCGAGCAGAGCGATGGTCTGGGTCCACAGCTGCACCACGGCCTCGGTGCGTGCACGGTGCAAAGCGACGATGTCGCCGATGCGCCCGGCGAGGTCGCCCAGCGGCCCTGCCAGCGGCCCGCCCGACGATGCAGCGATGCGCAGTCCTGCGGCCACCTCGGGTTCCCACACCTGGCCGACGGCAGCAAGCTCATCCATCGCAGCGCGCAGCCCGACCAGGCGCGCAGTGCGAGCGGCACGGCTCACGGTGGCGGCGATCTGCGGCGGGGCATGCTCGGTGCTGGCCGCCAGCGCGTCTCCCAGCCCCGCGCCCGAGCGGGCCAGCTCGGCAAGCTGCCGTGTCCAGGTCTGCCACGCCAGCGCCTCCGCGGTCTGGCGGCGCCGCCGCGCCGGCGCGGCGACGAACGGCGGCAGCAGCGCCCCGAGGCCTCCGGCGAGCACGGCCATGCCCCACAGCCGGGTCGCCCACAGGCCGCCGCCGATGCCGCCGGCTGTGGCGACGGCTTGGACAACCCACAGCCTTGCGAACTCAGGACCATTTGCTGTCTGCCCGTGCTGGCGCTGTTGCCCACTGAGCTCACGGGCCGCTGCTTCGCCATCGAGCAGCTCAGCCCCCAAGACGACGGCGGGCGCGTCCCGGGGCGACCTGCGGCGCAGAGCCGCCGCGACCAGCGCGGAGCTGGCGGCGAACAGCATGCCGAAGCCCAGAATGCTCGTCATCGCCGCTCAGGCGTCCTGGGGCCATGCCGTGACGTCGACGCCGCCCTCGGCGAGGCGTTCGGCGAGCTCGGGGCTGCGGGGGCCGCTGTGACGCTCGAGCGGGCCGGTGCGCCGGCGGCGTGCGTAGATGTCGTGGGTCTCGAACCGGTCGCCGGGCGCGCCGAGCACTTCGGTGATCTGGCGGACGCCGCGGAAGCCGGTGCGGGGGTCGGCGCCCATGTGCACGACGAGATGGATCACCTCGGCGGCTTCCTGGATCAGCGCTGACTGGGCCCCGGCCAGACCCGAGGCCATGCAGTAGCGGACGAGCCGCGCGAGCGCCTGGCGGGGCGACGACGCGTGAATGGTGGCCATGGAGCCGTCCGAGCCGGTGCCGCACGCAGACAGGAACGTGGCTGCTTCGGGTCCGCGCAGCTCGCCGACGATCACCCGGTCCGCGCCCGAGCGCAGCGAACGCCGGGCGAGTTCGTCCATGGTGATCTCGCCCTCGCCATCGCTGTTGGGCTCGCGGGTCTCGGCTGCGAACGTGTAGGGGTGGGTCTCGTCGAGGAACAGCTCAAAGGTCTGCTCGAGGGTGCACACCACCTCATGGGCGCCGATCTCGCCCAGCAGCGCACGCAGCAGCGTGGTCTTGCCAGATCCCAGCGCCCCGCAGATCAGCACATTGGCCGGCGCCGGGGGGCGCACCGCAGCAGCCAGGAACGCCGCGGCATCGGCGCTCAAAGAGCCGCCCGCCGCCAGATCCTCCAGACGCACCACCCGATGACGGTGGCAGCGCACGGTGAGATACGGCGTGCCGCACACCTCCATCGCAGCAAACACGCGCTCGCCGCTGCGCAGACGCAGGTCCAGCAGCGGCGAGGACGCATCGAAGCGCCGCCCGGTCTGCCCGTGGGTAACCGCCAGATGGGCAACGAAGCCGATCATCTCCTCCGCGTCCGCAAACAGAGGCTCCGCGACCTGCTCCTGACGGCCTCCGGTCAGTCCCAGCACACCCAGGCGCGGTCCGAACAGCCAGATGTTCTCCACGTCGTCGCGTCGCAGGAACCTCTCCAGCGGGCCGGTGCCCAGCAGCTCCTCGAGCCGGCTGTCCAGCCATGACACGTCCTCGTCGCTCAGCGACTCCCCGCGGGCATCGAGCGCTTCGGCCTCGCGTGCCCGCACGATGCCCGCAGCGATCTGCCGGCACGCGTCGGCAACCGCAGCCAGCGGCTCGGTCGCGTCCAGCCGGTAGTCCTGAACCTCGGCCAGCACCTCGCTCCAGATCGACGCCGCCAGCCTCATGGGCGCGCTCCGATCGGCGGTCTGACCAGCATCGGGCCGGCCGCCTGAGCCGCTGATGCGCACTGCTGTGATGCCAGTCCGTTGGCGCCGCCGCGAAGCCCCGGCGGCCCCGCGGCGCTGCCAGCCGGATCTCCCAGACGTCCGGCCACCTCGGCGAGCGCTTCGAGCAGAACCCGGTCGCGGCGACGCGGCCGCGCTCCCAGCAACGCAGCGGGACGAGCCCGGCGGGTGCCGCCGACGAGCGGCGCGCTCGACCCCGCCGCCGCTGCATCAAACATCGAACCTTGCGGGCCGATCGGCTCGATGCCTGCTGTGCGCAGCCTCATCTCGGGGTCGGGCGTGAAGCGCAGCCCCAATGCGGTCCCCAGGGCGCGAAGCCCGCCCACGGGCACGGTGCCTGGCGTCACGGTCAGCACCAGTCGCTGCGACGCAGCGCGAATCAGCGGCTCATATGAGGGCGCCGTCGGTCCCGGCATCGACACGATGACCGCCCAGCGGGCCTCCAGCGCGGCCAGCTCCCCGCAGCGCTCCGCTAGCCAGCGCGCCGCGCGACGCGCCCCGTCGGGATGAGCCGGCGCCCCCAGCAGCCGCACCGAGCCGGCGCCCTGGGTCGGCAGCAGCCAGCAATGCCGCGACACAGTCTCAGCGTCGAACGCTGAGCGCGAAGCGATCAGCGACGGCAAGCCACGCCGTGCGGCCGGCAGCGCCAAGCGGGCCGCAGCACCGATGCGTGCAGCCAGCCTGGTGCCGTGCGCGTCCGCGTCCACCAGCAGCACGTCGCGGCCGCAGCAGGCCCACGAGCGGGCGACAGCGGCCGCCACGGTCCCCGCGTCCAGCCCCGCCACAGCCAGACCCGACCTCGACCCGTCGCCGTCGCGCACGGCCAGCATCAGCCCTGCTCCCATTGGCGGCGCCACCGGTCGTTGAGTTCCTCGGCGACAGTGCCGGTGTCGGTGCCCTCGGGGACCCGCAGCACCATGGGGGCTGCGCCCAGCCGCTCGGGCAGCGATTTCCACCACACCCATTCGGCGGGCTGCGCCCACACGCCCAGCACGCCGTCCTCGTAGTGCTCCAGCCGCACCGCGCGCAGCACCGAACGAGGCCGGCCGCCGCCCGCGCTGCCACGAGGCGCACCAGGATCGACCAGCAGCACCAGGTCGCCCTGCGCGACACCCGAAGGAGCCAGACCCAGATCCAACGGCGTCAGGACCTCGAGCTCGCCAGGCGCGGCGTGGGCGCGCCATCCCGCGCCGAACGGCTGCAAAGCGGCGGCTTCCTGCTCATAGGCAGCCGCCCACAGCCCGTCCAGCTCAGACGCCAAAGCAACCGCGTCACCGCCCAGCGGCACCGGAAGCACCATCGGCACAGCCCCCAGCTCCGCGGGCAGCGCCCGCCACCACACCCACTGCGCAGGCGGCACGAACAGCCGCATGGCAGAGCCATCGAACCCTGCGAGCTCGAGCGTGCGGATCACCGAGCGGGGACGCCCCGCCCGCCCGTGCGACGGCGCCAGACCGGGATCGATCAGCAGCACTACATCGCCCTCGCGCACACCCGACGGCACCAAGCTCGCGTCCAGAGGCACCACCACCTCCAACATGTCCCCGAACGCGCCCGCCGACGGCTC
>JAPOPC010000103.1 GCA_026713105.1 Acidimicrobiaceae bacterium | reverse complement strand
TCAGCAACAACGCACGCGTAAGGTCAACAGCCACGGGGATCCTCCCGAATCGGGGTCTCGACACCTCCGATTCTGGGGGATCCCTCCCTATCCAGCCCGGACCCTCACAGCGCTACCCCACGCGGAAACGCGAAGCGCCCGTTATGGCCTTTCCGCGAGCGCGAGTCCGATCTCGAGTGCCCCTCGGCCCATCGCGCCGCCGGCCTGAGACGCGACGGTTTGCATCGCCGATCGGGCCGTTTCCCGCAGCACTTCCCTGCCGCTGTCCGGGATTTTGCCCTGTGCGTCCGCGAGCAGCAGTTCGGGCAGCAAGATGATCTTCTCCTCAGGTGAGTTCTCGACTTGTTCAATCAGGAACTTCATTGCGTTGGCTGCGTTGGCCGCATCAGCGGGTTCGGAGTCCCAGCTGATTTCGCCGGGTTTGAGCCATCTCAGAATCGAGCAGATAATGATGGCGTCGTAGTAGGAGTGGACAATGCGGGCCATGTCAAAACGGATCCAGCGCGGCGCAGAGGCAGTTCCTGCGGAATGGCGTGTGTAGTTGATCGTTGATCCGATGGCCGCATAGGCAGTCATCGGGTCGAGTCGATTGCCGTACAGCGACTGCCCTCGCAGTTCGGACTGGTGCATTTCGTCAACCGACATGCCCCAGAAAACGTGACCTGGGCCGATCTTGGCGTCGGCGTTCTCGAATCGGGGCGACCAGTCGTCTTCTCTGCCTCCGTAGGTCTCTGGGAATCGCAGAAAGCGCTTCCGTTCTTCGAGGAATGTCCTCGCATCGTCGGAGATGTCGATCGCGTCGAAGTCGATGCGGTCGAGCAGCAGGTATTCGTCGACCAGCGGTGAGGACCACGGAAAGCTGCTGGTCCACAGTGTTCCAAGTCGGGACGGCTCTGACCGAGACGGCTTGAACGAGTTGACGGTCGCTTCCCAATCGGAGGGATGCGCCGGTCGGCTGTGGAAGACGACGCCTCTCATGGGGTTGCTGGCACCTGTCGCGTCCAGTGCCTGTGAGACTCGCATCTTCAGCAATCGGAGGTTCAGGCCGGTTACGGCACCCCAGCTGAACAGGAGAATGGCCTTGTCGCTGGCCAGTTGCTGTACGTGTCGGGCGATCTCCGCGTTTGGCGTGTCGGTTTGCGATCCTGCTGTACAAGCGAGCAATGGCACATCGTTCTCGATGCCGAGGCAGCCAAGCACGATTCTTGCGCTTACCTCGAGATCCACATCGCCCTGCCCCGCAAACTCTGGGCGGACAGCGTTCACCACATCGATCTGGTTCGCGACGACGAGACCGATGTCGTCGAACTTCCATCGAACCGTCGCGTTTCGGTCGTTCACAGCGGATCTGCGCAGGCTCGCGATGCGCTCTCGGACCAATTCCTCCAGTCCGCCGGGCTCGGCGATCAACTCGAAGAATGGCCGAACGGGCAGTCGTTGGTGTTTTCCGCGTGCTTCGAGGCTTCCGGGGTGCGGCCGAGCCTCGATGGCGATGCCCTTCGTACGTGAGACCCTGGTCCAGAATGCCTGGGCTTCGACCGCGTAGTCGATGGCCGGCATGGCCAGGCTCGGCTCGGGCAGCACGACTTCTCTGTAGTTGCGAGGATTGATGTGTACCGGCTGCGGTTTGTCGGAAGCATTGCAGAGGCTGCACGAGCCGAATTTGGATTGGCCTTCGCGGTAGCTGAGATCCAGCCAGATCTGCGAATGCTGACTGTGTTCGGTCTCGGAGAACAGCTGCGCAACCGCGAAGGGCGACCTGTCGACCAGCACATCGAGCGTCCACTCGAGTCTTCCGTCCGAAACCCGTGCGAGCTCACCTGCCAGGAGCTCTCGCAGGCTTCCGGTCGAGTTGACTGACTGCACTCCGAGAAAACGCCTCGTCGAGCCCGTTGCGGCTCTTTCGAGTAGACGACGCACAGCCGGCTTGCTGATCTCGTATTCCGGCAGGACGACAGTGTGGCTGGCTGCGCTGCCGGCGCGTGCCAGGATCTCTTCCAGCTGAATGAGAAGAGCGTTCAGCCCAGCAGTGTCCGAGAGGATCGCTACGTCGTCGGTGAGGCATGGGGTCAGCCAGCACGCCATGGCATATGCATCGTGTGGAGTGCGCAAGGCGTCGCCGATGCGAACGAATCGGTCCGTGTGCTCCCCGCTCGGCAGGATGTAGTGGTACCTCGAAGGCTTCCAGTAGGCATTGCCTCTCGTGATCAGAGCCGCTGTCTCGATGGCCCGGGCTGCGTCGAGGACACCGAGGCCAGCATCTGGTTCCGATCCGGCCCAGCAAGTATTCGGCTCGTCGCCGACGCAGTGCTGGACGACTCCTATCCTGGTCACCGAGTCCGACAGCACGCCTTCGCCGTGGTTGTCTCCGATCAAGCTGTCCAGCCATTCCGAAATCTGGCTGTCGTGCCGCTCCCCAGAGTTCAGTGCCAGCCATGGCCAGCGGAACAGCACGAACCTGCTGCCGGCGAGGTGGTTCTTGCGAAGCTGTATCGCCTCTCGGAGTCTTTCGGGCCCCCAGCGGCCGAGGTCCCGCTGCTGCCGTCGCGCCTCGTGGAGGTCAACGAAGACGAAGTCCTCCAGTTCGTCGTCTGTGCTGGCGTGCTCCGGGCCTGTCGTCTGCGGTGACGGCCTGCTCCGCGGGATGCCGAAGTCAGAGTGGAAGTCGACCGGCTCCGAGTCGATGGACTCAGGGGCATTGTCGTTGACGTCGACGCGCAGATACTTATGGGCCATCGCAGGATCTGCGCGCGCTCAGGCCAGCTGAGAGGCGACAAGTCTCCGCTCTTCGCTGAAGTCCATCTCCAGCTCGTCGTCCCGGACCGACCCGCCGCTCAGAGATCCAAGTCTCACCCCCAGTGAGACCATGACGAGCGTTCCCATGACGGGCACACCTTCGTACTGCTGAACCGTCGGGTCAGCGGAGTCCGCGCTCCAGCTCAGCACCGCAGCTGAATCCAGGGCGTCTCCGACGGTTATCACCGATATCCGGTTGGGCGTGACACCGCTGCCGCTTGATCGATGGTTGGCCATCGCAGTCTCTCGGACGTACTTGAGGCCTCGACCGCGTGCGCCGGAAAATCCCGGCAGATTGCCCATCAATGCGTCGGTCAGCGACTCTGCAGCGTTGCGGTGCTTGTCACGGTACCGCTCGGGCAACGACTTCGAGAGTCCGTAGCCGTTGTCGACGACCATGAGCTGCAGCCGGTTCAGACTCCGCTCACCTCCGCCGTAGGTGGCGTAGATCTGCGCAAGGGAGCTGCCTCCCCTAGTGTCCTCGATTCTGGCGTGCTCGCAAATGTTCACGACGATTTGCTGAAAGGCTCCCAGGTAGTCGTCGATCTGAATGCTCGCCTCCGAACTCGAAGTCACGCCAAGCCTGTCAGTCAGCCAGGTCGACGCGAGTGGCTGCATATCGTCACCGACCTCGATGGCCTTGCGCATATGCGGCTGAATGACGGAGAAAAGCTGCCTCTGAAATGCCGCTCGCATCGAACGCGTCGGCGAAGGCTCGATCTTGGAGTCGACGAGAGCGTCCCTCCGCATCTGGCAGTCACTCGGATGAAAGTCTCTGTTCCAGCTTTCCATCGTTTCGAGCCATTCGGCCGGTTCGTTCTCAATGTGCGTTGGTCCGGCTCTTCTTGCGATCGCGTGAAAGATGCCGCCACGCGCTAGCTGCCGATTGATGCTGTCTGCATTCGGCAAGCGGACCCTCAGGTTCAATCGCCGAAAACGTCCTGAAATCAGATTCGCCAAGGTCATGACAGACGGCGTATGGAGACGGATGGCGGACGAGTCCGCGGTACCGCAAATTGCAGAATCAGATAGATCTAAAAGATACGAAACGCCTTGAGATTCACGCCCTCTGAGATGCTGCGAGATATCGCAAAAATTCTCAAAACGACCTTGTACGAGTGCTTGCGCGAGCGGCGTTCGTTCCATGCGTACATCCTCGTTCGCTAACTGTCGAAGCTACTGCGCCTCGATTCGTTTGCCGGAGATCATGTCTGGAATCGCAGCACTCAAAATCGGCGAAGCGTCGGGAGCCTAGCCCTGATTGTTCATGGGCGCTGTGTGCGGGTCTGTGTGAGTCCGCGGAAAAGCCCCTCTGACCTGCGACGACGCGTGCACTCGATGTGCGCGTCAGCAGGTTCAGGGGGACATCTGCAAGGTGAAGCCTGCCGGTGTCACAGACGCGCAGTTGACAGGCGGCGGGGGCAGCTACCTCGGGGAACTGATGGAGAGGCGGTGCCTACAGCGCGCAGCAGCGGGTCGTGACCCGTTCCGTGGTCTCACCTGCACTGAGGACAACGGCACAGACGCCGAAGACAGCACGTAGCGCGTTCATGCGCAACGCGTAGGTTCGCTGTAATGAACGACTCGGCGAGCGATGCGGTGGCGGATCGGGGCGAGGCGCTGCCGGCTGACGACGGGCTCGATGCCGCTCAGCGTGCCGCCGTGCGTTCAGGGGCCGCCGCGTTGCTTGTGGTGGCCGGACCGGGGAGCGGCAAGACGCGGGTGCTGACACATCGGATCGCCTGGCGCGCGGCTACTGAGTCGATGCAGGCTCGACGCGCCGTGGCAGTGACATTCACGCGTCGGGCCGCGAGGGAGCTTCGGTCGCGGCTGCGACAGCTCGATGTCGACGACATGGGTCCGGTGGGCACGTTTCACTCGATCGCTCTCGCGCAGGTGCGCCAATACGACATCGACCACGGACGCGGCGAGCGGAAGATCCTGCCCAACCGGGCATCGCTCAGCGGCGAGCTGTCAGAGCACCTCCAGCGGGCGTTCGGCCCCAGGCCGCCGATCACGGTCGCCACGGCGCTGCGCGAGATCGACTGGGCAAAGGCTGGTGACCTGTCGGTTGCCGACTACCGCGAGGGACCCGCGATGCGACGGCTCGGGCGCCAGGGAGGCGAAGCTGCTGCAGAGCTGTTCAAGCACTTCGAACGCACGAAGTCGCGCCGCCGCCTGCTGGACTTCGACGATCTGCTTGCCGAGTGCACGCGCCTGATGCGCGCCGACGAGCACTTCGCAGCAGCTCAGCGATGGCTGCACCGGCACTTCTTCGTCGACGAGTTTCAGGATCTCAACCGGCTGCAGTGGAACCTGCTGTGGGAGTGGATCGGTGGCTCCGACGCGGTGCACAACGAAGCTGCTGACATCTGCGCTGTCGGCGACATCGACCAGGCGATCTACGGGTGGAATGGCGCCGACAGCCGCTACATCGCCGAGTTTCACCGGCACTTCGAGGGTGCGCAGGTGGTTCGGCTCGAGCTCAACTACCGCAGCCACCCATCGCTGATCACCGCAGGCCACGCCGTCATCGCGAGCCACGGCGATGCGGGCGCCGCCGAGATCGGCGGCAGCGCGCAGTCAGCGGCACGCCCGCACGAGACCGGCCCGGCGCCGACGGTGACGGCGTTCGATGATGCTGCAGCCGAAGCATCGGGCATCGCCCGCTGGATCGCGGACCGTCACGTCGGCCGTGTGCGCTGGGACTCATTCGGCGTGCTCGCTCGCACCAACGCCCAGCTCGCAGACATCGCCGCGGCCCTCGAGGCCCGCGGCATTCCCGCCCGTCTCAGCGGCCAGCGAAGCTCGTTCCTGCAGCTTCCCGCCGTCCAGCAGTTGCTCGAGCAGCTCAGCACAACAGATGCGCACTTCGCCACGGTCGTGGAAGACCTGCGCGCAGACGCACTCGATGCCAGCGCCCTCGAACCTGGGGCCCCCGTTCCGCTCGAACCTGTGACGATGCGAGTGCTCGACCTCGCCGATGCCTACCTGGCCGAGATGTCGCGCACGTCCGGCCGCCAGTCCAGACACAGCGGTCCCACCGGCGAGGGGTTCGCGACCTGGGTGCGGCTGCTGTCGGGCAGCGACCGCGAACTCACTGGTGACCTGTTCGACAGCCACCAATCGGGCACGCCCTTCGATCAGCGCGACGGCGCCGTTGCCCTCGCGACCTTTCACGCCGCCAAGGGCCTGCAGTGGCGTCATGTGGTGATTGCCGGCGTCGAAGACGGCCTCGTGCCCCTGCGCCATGACGACCCTGAGGAACGACGGCTGTTCTACGTCGCCGTCTCGCGAGCCACCCGCACACTGCACCTCACCTGGGCTCGGCACCGGGCAGGACGCTCAACAGCGAGCGGGCCTCGCAGCCCTTCGCCATGGCTGGCACTCATCGCTGCGGCCACCGCCGAGCCGCCGGCCCTGTCACGAGACGACGCCGCTTCCCGGGTGGCGGCCGCCCGCGCCGCCCTCGACGCCGCGCGCGAGCGCTAAGGACTTGAGCCAGCAGGCACAGATGTCATAGCTGTGGAGGCGGCAGGAGACTCTGCGACGTTGCGACCTGCTGGATCGCTGGAGCAGAGGGTTCTGCCGCCTCCACAGCGGGCGCACCCCGCGCGGGGCTCCCTATAGCGCCACATCCGCGAAAACCGGGGTGTGATCTGACGGCTTGGTGCCCTTGCGAGCGTTGCGGTCGATGAGGCAGAACTGCGTTGCTGCCACCACCGGCCCGGTGCCGAGCAGCAGGTCGATGCGCAAGCCGTGGCGCTTGTAGAACGCGCCGTCGCGGTAGTCCCACCAGCTGAACAGGCCGCCATCCGCGTAGTGCTCGCGGAAGATGTCCCGCAGGCCCCAATCGCAGACATGAGTGATGGCATCGCGCTCAGCGTCGGTGACGTGAGTGCGTGGCTCGGGATTCTCGGGGTCCCAGACGTCGCGGTCATCGGGGCACACGTTGAAGTCACCGCCGACGAGGACCGGCTCGGCGGGATCGCCGGTGGCCTCGAGGTGAGCCCGCAGGCGACCCAGCCAGTCCAGCTTGTAGCGGTAGTGCTCGTGATCGACGGCACGGCCGTTGGGCACGTAGACCGAACTCACAGTCACTCCACCGCAGCGCGCGGAGATGATCCGCGCATCGGGATCGGGCTCGCGGCCGTCGGCGAATCCGACGACCGGGTCGTCGATGCCCACGCTTGACAGGATTGCGACCCCATTCCAACGACCCTCGCCGTGGTGCACCGAGGCGTAGCCCTGAGTCTCGAAGTGCATGTGCGGGAACTGCTCGTCAGACATCTTCGTCTCCTGCAGCAGCAGCACGTCGGGCTCGGCGTAGTCGAGCCATTCGTCCACCCGTTCCAGCCGGGCATTCAGGCTGTTCACGTTCCAGGTCGCGATGCGCACGCCACGGACGCTAACGGCGGAGCTCAGCGGGCGAGCGGCCGGTAGGTGATACGAGACGGATGCGCCGCGCCCAAGCCGGAGCCCGGCAGTCCTGCGTCAGCACCGAGTTGGCGCTTGGCGAACGCCTCGTACTCCGAGAAGTTCCCCTCGAACCAGCGCACCACGCTGTTGCCCTCGAATGCCAGCACATGGGTCGCGATCCGGTCCAGGAACCAGCGATCGTGGCTGATGACCACCGCGCAGCCTCCGAACGACTCAAGGGCAGCCTCAAGCGAGCGCAGCGTGTCGACGTCGAGATCGTTGGTGGGCTCGTCCAGCAACAGCACATTGCAGCCCGCCGTCAGCGTGCGAGCCAGATGTACCCGGTTGCGCTCGCCGCCCGCCAGCTCGCCGACCCGCTTTTGCTGGTCGGCCCCGGTGAAGTTGAACGACGCCACGAACGCCCGGCCATTGACCTCCCGGGCTCCCCCGACTCCGTCGATGCGCAGCGTGTCGTGCCCGTCGGTGATCTCTTCGTAGACCGTCCGACGGTCGTCCAGCCGTGCTCGCGACTGGTCCACGTAGGCGATGTCCACCGTGTCACCGATGGTGATGGCCCCGGCGTCGGGCGATTCGTCGCCGACCAGCATCCGGAACAGCGTCGTCTTGCCTGCGCCGTTGGCGCCGATGACACCCACGATTCCGCCGGGCGGCAGGCTGAGGCTGAGGTCGTCGAACAGCAGCTTGTCGCCGAACGCCTTCGCCAGGCCGTTCGCTTCGATGACCACCGAGCCGAGACGCCGCGACATCGGAATCGTGATCTGCAGGTCGGACCGACGCTGCCGGTCGGCTGCGGTCTGGTGTTTGGCGAGCAGCTCCTCATACGCGCTGATACGCGCCTTGCTCTTGGCATGGCGAGCCCGGGGCGACATCCGCACCCACTCCAGCTCGCTCGCCAGCGTGCGCGCGCGGGCATCGGCCTCGCGTTCCGACGCCGCCAGCCGAGCCGACTTGTGTTCGAGCCAGGCGCTGTAGTTGCCTTCGAACGGCATGGTGCGACCGTGGTCGATCTCGAGAATCCAACCCGCGACATTGTCCAGGAAGTACCGGTCGTGGGTGATGGCCACCACCGTGCCGGAGTAGTCGGCGAGAAAGCGCTCCAGCCAGGCCACTGACTCGGCGTCGAGATGGTTGGTCGGCTCGTCGAGCAGCAGCAGGTCGGGGTGCGCCAGCAGCAGCCGGCAGAGGGCAACCCGGCGCCGCTCCCCTCCCGACAGCGTCGTCACGTCGGCGTCGGGCGACGGCAGCCGCAGCGCGTCCATGGCGATAGCGACCTGTCGATCCAGGTCCCACGCGTGGGCCGCTGCGATCCGATCCTCGAGTTCGGCTTGGCGGGTTCCGAGTGCTTCGAAGTCGGCATCGGGCTCGGCCCAGCCCGCCATGACCTGCTCGTACTGCGTGAGCAGCGCCCTGGTCGCCGCGACGCCGGTCATCACGTTGCCCTCGACATCGAGCGCAGGATCCAACTCCGGTTCCTGGGGCAGCAGTCCCACCGATGCCCCCGCTGCCAGGCGCGCCTCGCCGGTATACCCGTCGTCGAGCCCGGCCATGATCCGCAACAGCGACGATTTCCCCGAGCCGTTATGTCCGATCACGCCGATCTTCGCGCCGGGCAGGAACGCCAGCGTCACCTCGCGCAGCACCTCCCGATCGGGCGGGTAGTAGCGCCCAACCCCGCGCAGCGTGTAGATGAACTCGCCGGACAACCCAGCAGCCGATCAGCAGCTCGCCCAGCGACGCATCAGCACAGGTCGAATCCCACGAGCGTCTCGAGTTCTCGCAGCGCTTCGTCGGGATCGGTCACCTTGATGGCCTTCATGCCCATGGCGGCGGCAGGCTTGCAGTTGATGCCCAGATCGTCAAGGTAGGCCGTGCGGGCAGGATCGATGCCGAGCTCGGAGCACGCCAGCTCGTAGATGCGGGGATCGGGCTTGCGAAGCCCCACAACCGACGACTCGATCACCACGCCGAAGAGCTTCATCACCTCGTCGATAGCTGCCGCCGACGCTGCATCGCGTGCCATTGCGGCCCCGTGGCCGGCTCGCACGTTGTTGGTGATGCAGCCAACGGGCAAGCGCGCTACCAGAATCTCGAGTGCGCGCACCATCGGGGGTCGCAGACCGCCGCTGAGGCATGCCAACACCTGAGCGCCCGACACCTGGTATCCCCGTGCGGCCGCTTCTGCCTCGAACAGGTCGGCGAACTCGTCGACGCCGATCTCGCTTCGCTCCAAACGAGCCCACGCGTTGGCGTCGGGGTTCGTGGCGTTGATCTGCCGGATGGTGTCGCGAGGCACGCCGATGCGTTCCTCGTATCGATTGAACGACTCGAAGGGGCTCTCGGTGATGACCCCGCCAAAGTCGAAAAGCACAGCGTCGACGACGCCGACCTCGTCGATGGAGCCTGCTGACACGGCCGGGCACGCTAGCTGGGGTTGATTGCCGTCGGGCATCCCGGCTGGTCCGTGATGAAGTTCCGCGCGAATCGCGCGAAATTGACACGAGAATCGCGCGATGCGTGCCGATGCTCGCGCGCTGTGCGCGAATATCCACCGGAAGCGCGCGAGCGTTCGCTAGGGTCCCGCCATGGCTACGGACACAACGACGTCGTCATCTTCGAGTCCAACGAACGCCCCGGCACCAACGCGCAAGCAGTGGAAGAGCAGGGCGGTATCGCGAACCGTCGATGCGGGTAATTCGGCCTATTGCGCTGTGTGCGATGAACTCATCAAGTTCCGGGCGCGCATCCGAGCTGAACAGATCATCTGCAACGTGTATGTGAAGAACCGTTGGGATCGCGTCGAGCACTATCATCCAGCGTGTTACGAAGAGGCGGGCACTCCCTACGGCGAGCCCAACGGCTGAGCCCCGCATTCTGCGATCGGCTCCGCCGGCGCCCCCGCGCCTAGAGGACTTGGTGCGCCTAGAGGACTTGGCTCAAGAACAGCTTGGTGCGCTCTTCGGCCGGCTCGGTAAAGAAGTGGTGCGGCGTGCCGACCTCGACGATCTCGCCTTCCTCCATGAAGATGATGCGATCGGCCACCTCTCGGGCGAATCCCATCTCGTGGGTCACCACCATCATGGTCATGCCCGAGCGCGCCAGCTCCTCCATCACGTCGAGCACCTCTTTGATCATCTCGGGATCAAGTGCTGAGGTGGGCTCGTCGAAGAGCATCACGCGCGGCTCCATGGCCAACGCCCGCGCGATTGCCACACGCTGCTGCTGGCCGCCTGACAACTGGCCAGGAAACTTCTGCGCCTGCTCGGGAATGCCGACCCGCTCAAGCAGCGACTCGGCGAGTTCCTCGGCCTCGGGCCGTGATTTCTTTCGCACCCAGATCGGCGCCAGCGTGATGTTGTCCAGCACGGTCAAGTGCGGGAACAAATTGAACTGCTGGAAGACCATCCCCACCTCGGATCGGATCTTCTCGATGTTGCGCAGATCATTGGTCAGCTCGATGCCGTCCACGATGATCTGACCGCTCTGGTGAGCCTCCAGCCGGTTGATGCACCGGATCCAGGTGCTCTTGCCCGAGCCGGACGGCCCGAGCACCACGACAATTTCCTGCTCCTTGATCGTTGCGGATATACCGCTCAGGGCCTGGAAATCGCCGAACCACTTGTCGACCTCACGGCACACGATCATGTCGTCGCGTGCGGCGAGCTCGTCGGACACGGCGATGGTGGCGTCGCCGTGCGCCGGTTGCGTGCTCATGATCAGCTCCCCCTCAAGGCCGGCAGTCCGATCCTGTTGCACGGAAGCCGGTGAAGCAATACGAGTTCGATGGACAGCAAGGCGCGCAGGTCAGCAGCAGCGCCCACAGGACGTGCGCAGCTCATCGGGCTCATCGCTGGCCCAGTCCCACGCGTTGCTCGAGCCGTTGGCTGTACTTCGACATGGCGAATGCCACCACCCAATAGACGACCGAGACAAACAGCAGATTCTCACGGCGCACCCCCAGAAACTGCGACTGGTTCGGGATCACCGAATTGGCCATCCGCAGGAAGTCAAACAGCCCGATGATGGCGAGCAGGGAAGTCTCCTTGAACGTGGCGATGACCTGGCCCACCAGGGGCGGGATCGACACCCGCAGCGACTGGGGCAGCACGATGAAGCCGGTGCGCTGGGTGGTGGTCAGCCCGACGGCGTCAGCCGCTTCGTACTGCCCGCGTCGAATCGACTGCAATCCCCCGCGCACATTCTCGGCAAGGTACGCCGCCGAGAACAGCGTGTAGCCGAGGATTGCTGCGGCCAGCTCCGCCAGCTCCATGCCGTCGGGCAGGAACAGCGGCAGCACGCCGGAGAAGAACAGCAGCAACGTGATGAGCGGTACGCCGCGGATCACCTCGATGTAAATGGTCGACAAAACCCGAAAGATCGGCTGGCGGGAGGTTCGTGCAAGCGCCAGCAACACCCCGATCGGGAACGACAGCATGATCGTCAGCACAGAGACGAGCAGCGTCACGCTGAACCCGCCGATGAACATGTCGGTCGGCGTCTCCACCGTCGACGGCGAGTTGATGACCGTTGCGCCGTAGAAGGCGATCAGCACCATGAACAGCCATGCCCCTACCAGCCTTCGGCGCTGAGCAGCAACGCCAGCAAAGTTCGGCGCTAACAGCCCGGCAACGGCCAGGAGCAGGAATGCGATGCGTGCGACCTGCAGCATCGAGTACCAGCCGAAGTACGCCGCGACCCAGTGGAACGCGGCCAGCAGCAGGAGGCCGATCGCTGCCAACCTCCCGACCTCGCCGGCATCGCTGCGCGTCAGCAGCCACAGCACCGCAGCGCCCGCCGCCCCGAATGCGAGCCCCATCGGCAGCATGGTCGAGAACACGTGGGCGTAGTCGATCTCGGGATCGCGCATGACGACCCAATAGAGGAAGAAGGGGCTCAGCACCCACAGCAGATTGACCGACGTGCGCGTCCGTGCCAATGCGCCGCGGGGCAGCTCGGGCACAGCGTCGTCATCGGCCCCCTCATCGGACGGGCCGCCGTTCGGAGTCTCTTCGGCCGCCTGAGCCGAGGCAATGGCTCGATCGCGTGCGGCCCTCCCAAGCGCGAAGCTGGCGACCAGAATCAGCCACATGAACGTCCAGGGCACCCTGGTGGTCATGGCCACGAGCTGTCCGGGCTCCGCGATGAACTCGCCTTCGGTGAATCCGTAGTGGCCGTAGCGCACCACCCAGGTGGACGCCACCAGCAGTGCCGGCAGCCCGAAGATGAGCCAAGCGACCGGGATCTCGATCGTGCGACGCCGCAGATCATCGAGCGATGTCCACAGGACCAGACCGAGCGCCAACAGCGCGATCGCAATGGCCCACCACACCCATCGATCCGCCATCGCGGCGGCGAAGGACTCGCGCACAAGCTCGCCGGCATCGTCACGCACCGACTCACCCGCTGCATCGGTCAGCACGCTCGGCTCGCGCACGAGCACCCCCGCGGCGGTGAGAACACCGCCCGACATCAGCCAGCCCATCAATCGCTTGACGGTCACGCCGCCCCAGCGCGCCCAGATGCCGGCACTCACGCCCGCGAGCACCATGATGGTGCCGACCGTCACCCACACGCGGATGTACTGGTGCTCGGGATAGGCCTGCGTGAACATCAAGCGCAGATTGGTGCGCACCGCGATCCAGGAGCGCTCCTCGCTGAACATGAAGTTCAGCAATCCGCGGTAGGCGAACAGCGCGATGAGGATCGCGAAGATCGTGAGGATCGAGTTGCGAGTGTTGGGGAAGAGGTTCTCGCGGATCCAGCGTCCCGGCGGAAGGCTCGGCCGGTCAGGCGGGCTGGCTGCCGGAATCACTGGTTCGGCGCCCATGGCGGTCGACGCAGGAGGCAGCATCGGATCGGTCACCTCAGCGCTCCACGATCCGCATGCGAATGTTGAAGAAGTTGACGACAGCCGAGATCGTCAGAGAGCATGCTAGGTAGAACAGCATCCACACCGCCATGACCTGCAGCGTCTTGCCGGTCTGGTTGTAGACCGTCTGGCCGATCTGGACGAGATCGCTGTAGCCGACGGCGATCGCCAGCGAGGTGTTCTTGGTGAGGTTCAGGTACTGGTTGCCGACCGGGGGCAGGATCACCCGCAGTGCCTGCGGCAGGATCACCCGACGCAACGCCGTCGAGCGTCGCAGGCCGACTGCTTGCGCCGCCTCGCTCTGGCCCTTGGGCACTGCCAAGATGCCGCCGCGCACGATCTCGGCGATGAACGCTGCTGTATAGAACACCACGCCGAAATAGACAGCGGCGAATCCGATCGACAAGTTCAGGCCTGCGGGCCCATAGTTGGCAAAGTTGCCTGGCTGCACGATGTCGGGCCGCATGGCGTCGATGGGGGGACCGGTGCGGCCGTTGCCGAACTTGTCGGCCAGCACTCCGAGGCCGTCGCTGGATGAGTTGACGACCCAGCTCGACAGCCCGGGCCACAGCACCGTCACGAAGAGCACGACGATC
The DNA here is from genome assembly GCA_026713105.1 of Acidimicrobiaceae bacterium. GTDB lineage: Bacteria > Actinomycetota > Acidimicrobiia > Acidimicrobiales > Poriferisodalaceae > Poriferisodalis. The sequence continues at coordinate 45,107 of JAPOPC010000103.1, read as the reverse complement.
GCCGCAGCCACGACCGCGAAGATCATGCGGAACCAATCGTCATCGGTGAGCCGCGTGAGACCTGCCGGAGTTCGGTGCTGGGCGAGGAACCGGCGTATCCACCACACGGCCACGGCTAGAGCGGCCAACGCAGCGATGAGCTGCACGACGCCTTGCGGGATGGCACCGACACCGTCAGCCAGACTGCCGAGGGGGCTCCCCAGCCAGCCGAAGATGGGGTGCACCCACCACCCCACGATGGCGAACACGGCGACGATCCCGGTCGCCCAAGCGCCGGCGTTGGTCTGCGCGCCGGTCTGCTCTCGTTGCTCCGCAAGCCTGCGGTAGGTGATGCGCGCCACTACGGCACCGATCAGCATGATGACGGCCCACTGATAAAAGCCGTCGGCTACGAAGACGCGCGGGATCGACAGTCCCTTATTGGACACGTGAATCCAGCCCGAAATCGGTCCCATCCCGAATGAGACATTCGGAAGCGTCGCCAGCACTGCGGCGTACACCAGGATCTGCACGAGCAGCGGGATGTTGCGCAGCGCCTCCACGTAGACACCCGCGAGGCGCCGAAGCGGCCAGTTGGACGACAGCCGGGCCAAGCCCACCAGGACGCCGATGACCGACGCGAGCGCGATGCCCGCCGCAGCCATTCGGATGGTGTTCACCATGCCGACCCAGAGCGCTCGTCCGCCCGAATCGGGATTGGTGTCAATCCCCGAGCCGACCTGGATGCCGATGTAGTCGGAGATGAAATCGAAGTCAATATTTGCGCCGCGGGCCCTCAAGCTGTCCCCCGCCTCGGTGGCGAGAAACCACATCGCTGCAAGGACGAGGATGAGCGTGCCGACCTGCGCGATCCAGCGCACGACTGTCGCGTCCCGGTAGAACGGCGGACGGGTCCCCAGCGCGCTCAGGGAGGCGTCACGTGCCGCTTCTCGAGGGTCGCTCACCGCTGGTCACCCTACGCGACGAGATCGCACGCATCGGGCTATTGCATCTGAGTATGCAGCGATCGCCCCGCTGGGGTCATAGCGCGCAACGGCCCCCGACCAGTCCGGTCGGGGGCCGTCACATGCGTGCGCTCCGTACACCCTTGCGTGCGCTCCATGCGCACCGTGGACCAAGCGTGCGCTCCATGCGCACCGTGCACTGAGTTGTGGTCACTCGCCTGCCGGTGCGGGCTGCGCCCGGTCGGCAGGAGCGAGATCAGCGAGCAGGCGGTGCGTAGATGAGACCGCCCGCAGTCCAGCGCGCGTTCGCCGAGCCGTCACGGCTCAGACCAACGGGGCCCAGGTTGCGGGTGTAGATCTCGTCGTAGTTCCCGACTTGGTTGATCACGTTGTAGAAAGCGTCGGCCGACAGACCCATCTTGGTCTGCAGCTCGCCCTCGCCGCCGAGCAGGCGAACGGCCTCGGCGTCGAGGTCGCCGCTGCCCATCATCGAGTCGATGTTGGCGGAGGTGATGCCCTTCTCGTCAGCGAGGATCGTGGCGTACACGGTCCAGTTGACGACATCGCCGAATGTCGACTGGTTCTGCGGGTAGACCGGGCCCAACGGCTCCTTCGAGATCGGCGTCGGCGGGAAGATCGCCCACTCCTGATCGCCTTCTTGCTTCACCTTGCGGCCCACGAGCGCGGAACCGTCAGTGGTGACCGCGTTGCAAGCGCCGGCGATGAAGTTGTCGGTGACGATGTCGAAGTCCTCGAAGGTCAACAGCTCGATCTCGATGCCAGCTGCGTCCGCTGCATCTTTCATGTTCTTCTCGGTGGTCGTGCCCGCGTTGGTGCACACCGTGGCGCCATCGAGGTCCGACACCGTCGACGTGCCCGAGAAGCCTTCGCTCACGCGGGCCATGATCTGCTGGCCGTCGTAGTAGGTGGTCGGTCCGAAGTCGAGCACGAGGTCGGTGTCGCGGCTCTGGGTCCAGGTGGTGTTGCGCACCAGCAGGTCGATGTCGCCGGCCTCCAGCGAGGTAAACCGCTCGGCCGCCGTCAGCGGCACGAAGTTGACCGCGCCGGCATCGCCCAAGATCGCCGCAGCAACCGCTCGGCAGTAGTCGGCGTCGAAGCCGGTCGTGCTGCCGTCAGGCTGCGTCTCGGAGAAAGCCACGGCCGATCCGCTGACACCGCAATTGAGGGTGCCGCGCTCTTGCACAACGGTCAAGAGGTCGCCCTCGTCTTGAGTCATGACGACTTCGGTTGCGGGCGCGGCCGCCTCGGTCGTCGGAGCCGGCTCGTCGCCATCGACCTCGTCGTCGGTGCCATCGTCCGAGCCGCATGCAGCGACCGCAAGCGCAAGCGCCACTAGTACGCCGCCGAGTCGCAGCGCAGAACGCCGAGAAATCGGTGCGATTCGTCTATTCATAGAGAACTTTCCCTCCATCGGTTGTCCAGAACGCAGGCGCGAGATGCGCTGTTACGCGCTCCACCACACCCGACGGTTCGCGAGGCTACCCGCACAGCTTTGCGGCCCGGACACAATGTGCCGAAAATGACGGAATCAGTCCTCAGATCATTAGAGCCGTGCATGACCCTCGCAGGCATGAACAACCCGCGAAGTCGCCATGAAGGTGCTGGAAGGGCGCGGACGGGGCACACTTGACCGATGGCCCAACCCGACGACCACGCCCTCGCCGCGAGCGTGGCCACCGAGACGGGGGCCTTGCTGGTGGAAGTCCGCGATCGGCTTTTCAGCTCGGGGGCGGGGACCTGGGAGGTTCGGGACACGGGCGATGTCGAAGCCCACCGTCACATCGTGCAACGACTGGCCGAAGCGCGGCCCGATGACGCCATCCTGTCCGAGGAAGGCAAGGACGATCTCGCCCGGCTGTCCGCAGACCGGGTCTGGATAGTGGACCCCCTCGACGGCACCCGTGAATTCTCCGAACCTGGCCGCTCGGACTGGGCGGTGCATATCGCCCTCGTCGAGGACGGCGTGCCGACTGCTGGGGCTGTGGCACTGCCTGCGGTCGGCCAGACCCTGTGCACGGATCCAGAACCCTGCCTTCCGGAGCCGCACAACGGGCAGCCCCGCCTCGTCGTCAGCAGATCGCGCCCGCCTGCGGCCGCCGTCATCATCGCCGAGGCCCTCGATGCGGAGCTGATGACGCTCGGCTCTGCAGGTGCCAAGGCCATGGCCGTGGTGCTGGGAATGGCTGATATCTACGCCCATTCGGGAGGCCAATTCGAGTGGGACAACTGTGCGCCTGTCGCTGTGGCGCGGGCTGCAGGACTGCATGCCAGCCGATGCGACGGCTCAGAGCTGGAGTACAACTTTGCCGACCCATGGCTTCCCGATGTGCTGATTTGCCGCCCCGAATTCGCCGAAGATGCCCTCGACGCACTGAGAAAAGTGATCGAAGGCGGTTGAGGCCGACAGCGGAGGGTCACATGGATCTGAAGGCAACGAAGTACTCCGTTGAGGGGCCGGTTGCGACGCTGACGCTCTCGCGCCCACATCGACGCAATGCCTGGACCGGCCGGATGCACACCGAAATGCGTTGGGTGCTGGAACAGGTCGAGCGAGATTCACACATACGCGTCGTCGTCATCACCGGCGAGGGACGCGACTTCTGCGTCGGTGCCGACACCCAAGCGCTGGAAGGCCACGAGGAAAAGGGGGGCTACGACCCCGGCACAGCCCCCGACCTGGCGATGCCGGGCTATGGCGTTGCCCCCGAATTCGATCAGAACTTCGCGTTCATGATGGCGATGGAGACGGTGACCGTCGCCGCTGTGAACGGCGCGGCGGCAGGTGCCGGACTCGTGCTCGCCTGCTATTGCGACCTGCGTTTCGCTGCAGCCGACGCCAAGCTCACAACAGCGCACGGACCCTTGGGTCTGCCCGCCGAGTTCGGCCTGTCGTGGGTGCTGCCCCGCCTCGTCGGCATCACGCGATCGAATGATCTGCTGCTGTCGAGCCGCAAGATCCTGGCTTCTCAAACCGAAGGCTGGGGCTTGTTCAACGAGATCGTGGATGCGTCTGAGCTCATGGACCACGTGTACGCATACGCGTACGACATGGCGGCGCGGGTCGCGCCCAGCTCGCTCGCCACGACGAAACGGCAGATCTACCTGGACCAGCATCGGGACGTGGGGACGTCGGTGGCAGAGTCGGACAGGCTGCTCGACGAGATGATCCCCAGCCCTGACTACCGCGAAGGCGTACGCGCGCTCACGGAGCGCCGCCTGCCGCAGTGGCCTGCCCGCTGACGGGAGACACCTCCAGCACAGTGACGCCTCGCGTCACACCTCAAGCACGGTGATCATGCCGGTGTCGCCGTTCACCTCGACGAGCGCGCCGTCGGGAATGCGGCCCGTCGCCCCAGTAGCTGAGATGACGCAGGGCAGACCCAGTTCCCGGCTGACGATGACGGAGTGACTGAGCGCTGCGCCGACGTCCACGACCACCGCGCTCGCGCTGACGAAGAGCGGCGTCCACGACGGATCGGTCAGCGGCGCGACGAGCACATCGCCGGATGCCAGCGCAGTCGGATCGCTGCTGTCGAGCACGACGCGGGCTCGGCCGCGTGCGATGCCAGGGCAGCCCGGCAGCCCCGCCAGCACCTCCCCCGCCGACAGCTCCGGCAATTCGGTGGTGCCACGGCGCGGCCAGGACGACATCGGCGGCGGATCTCCGACGATCACGAACGGCTCTTGCCGCGAGTTCGCGTCATTCCAGATCGATTGACGCTCTGCAACGATCTCGGCCCAACCTGTCGGGTCGTCGAGCATCTCGTGTATCTCAGACAGCCGCAGCATGCCGAAGTCGGTCACGCCGTTGAACTGCCCCCGCTCGACGAGTCGCCGGCCCAGCACCCGTGACGCGATGCGGCACTCGTTGACGTAGCGCACGCAGTTGGTCTTGGTGCGCTCGCGCCCCGGCAGGTACACCGCTGCCGCACCGAGCGCCAGAGTGAACTGCATCTGCGTGTCGGGATCAGCCTCCAGCGCTTCGGAGATCTCTGCAGTCAGCGACTCTCGCTGGGCCGCCAGCACCGCGCGCCGCTGCGCGGGTTCGGCATCTGCGGGGGCCAACCGCATGCGGTCGATGGCCGCAAGCGCGATGTCGGGGTCGGTTTCCCAGGTCGGGCAGCTCATCTCCCACTCGTTCGGTCCTCGCGAGCCGAATTCGTAGACGAACGAATCGAATGCCTCGTTGAACGCGGCGATCTCGCCCGACGGGTCCTCGGCACCCGCCGCAGCCAAGCGGTCGGCCAAGCCCGATGGTCCGGCTTCGAAGAGTGCCCCCAGCGCGTTCGACGCAGCGACCTGCCGGCCGAGCTGCCACATCGCATCGGAGGGAGCAGCGGACGCCACGTCCCCGAAACCGGCGACCAGCTTCAGCGTGTCCTCCGGGCGACCCAGCGCGGTGCACACCTGTTCGAGTGCGCCGAGCGGCACAGCCGCCAAGAACGACACCTTCAGGTGGCGGGCGAACAGCAGCCGGAAGCCAGCGCCGTCCTCGTAGCCCGATTCCAGAAAATCGGTGATCCACTGAACGATCTCGTGATCGCCCATCTGGACGAAGTCGGGCCGCTGCGCGCGCAGTTCGGCGATGTTGCGCTCGTCGGTATGGATTTCGGGCAGCGCGGGCGCCGTGAACAGCAGCAGGAAGGTCTCCGCAATGCGCTGTTCGGCGGTGGGGTTGGCGTCCTCGGGATGCGGTTCGTAGGGCGGGATGCCCGGCTGCTCGCCGAAGAAGTTCCGATCGACGGTGTCGACATCGATGCCGGGAGCGCGGGCCCCGAAAACGCGCCCGACCGAAGCGTTCAGGTAGGTGTAGCCGCCGAAGACGCCCAGGAAAACGCAGTCGTCCGGATCGAATTCGTCGTAGCTGAACGCGCCCGTCTCGACGTAGGCATCGCGGAACGCCAGCTCGGACATGCGGATGCCGTCGTCGTTCTGGAATGCGAAGTCAAAGGTGCCCATCCTCACTGGATCGGGGAAGACTTCGCCCACGTTCGCGCGTGTCCAGATGGGGTAGCGCTCTGAGGGCTTCGTGCCCACGAAGTAGCCGCCGCTTCGATCTGTCAGATCCGCCATGTTCCCTCCCGACGGTGCCGAACCCCTAAGCACAGCGGGTCGGGCAGCCGCCTCCCCCTCATGGCGGCTGCCCGACCAGGCCGTGATGTGATGCTAGACCGTCACGCACGCGTTGCGACCAACGGGGAGGCGGCTGATGCCGGTGACCATTGAGCACTACCGGGATCTGGGTGAGTTCGACTATGGCGTCGCTGACCAGGTGTCACCGATGATCCGCCGGGTCATCTGCAAGAACCCGACGCCGTTCACCTATCGAGGCACCGGTACCTACATCGTCGGGCGCGGCGAGGTGGCGGTGATCGACGCCGGCCCACCGCTCGCGAGCCACCTCGACGATGTCCTCGCAGCGCTCGAGCCGGGCGAAACGGTGAGCGCCGCTCTGGTGACGCACACCCACAGCGATCACTCGCCCCTGACGGGCGATCTCGTCGCGGCAACGGGCGCACTGAGCTACGGCTACGGGCCCCATGCCAGCGTCTGGAAGCTCGATCCCGACGATCGCGTCGACTTCTCCGACTACATCAGCATCGAAGAACAAGAGAAGTACCAGGCCGAATTCGACGAGCTGCCCGAGGAGCTGAAACGGGAGGGCGCGGATACCGACTTCGTGCCCGACGTAGCGCTGGTCGACGGCGACATCGTCGCCGGTGACGGCTGGACGCTGCGCGCAGTGCACACCCCCGGCCACTGCTCGAACCACCTCTGCTACGAGCTGGCTGAGGAGAATGCGCTCTTCTCGGGCGACCACGTGATGGGCTGGGCGACGAGCGTCGTCGGACCGCCGGACGGCTCGATGCAGGACTATCTCGATTCGCTGGCGAAGCTGCTGGAGTTCGACCACGAGCGCTACTGGCCGACTCATGGCCCGCCCATCACTGAGCCGACGGCATACGTGCGCTCGTTCATCGCTCACCGCAGCGAACGCGAGCGCCAGATTGTCGAGCACCTCCGGGCGGGGCCGTGCCGCATCGCGGACTTCGTGCCGAAGATGTACGAGGCCTACGACAAGCGGCTGTGGTATCCCGCTGCAAGCTCGGTCTACGCGCACATGCTGCATCTCACCGAGAGCGGTCGGGCGCGTGTGCTCGACGACGACGGCGAGCCCAAGCTCACTTCGGTCTACGAGCTGACCGCGGCCGCATAGTTCATTGCGGCTGGTCATCGCACGCTGCACAGTCGACTACTCGGGTCGGCTCGACGCGCACCTGCCTGAAGCAGTTCGGTTGATCATGGTGAAAGCCGACGGCTGCGTGGCCATCCATGCCGACGGGGGCGCGTACAAGCCGCTGAACTGGATGAACGCGCCCAACCGGCTCGTGTGCGAGCCCGACCTGTGGCGCGTCACCAACGACAAGGGGGAGCGTCTCGAGATCCGTCTCGCCGAGGTGCTGAGCGACACTGCGCATGACATGGGCATCGATCCCGGCCTCGAGCGCGACGGGGTGGAAGCCCACCTCCAGGAACTGGTGGCCGCCCATCCCGAGACGCTGGCCGAGGGCGCGATGCTGGTGCGGCGCGAGTACCCGACCGACATCGGTCCGGTGGACCTGCTGTGCCGGGACCGCAACGGTGCGACGCTGGCAGTGGAGATCAAGCGGCGTGGCGAGATCGACGGGGTCGAGCAGCTGTGCCGCTATCTCGAGTACCTGAACCGGGACGCTCGCTTGGCGCCTGTCAACGGCGTCTTCGCCGCGCAGGAGATCAAGCCCCAAGCGCGGGTGCTTGCGGCCGATCGGGGCATCCGCTGTGTCGTGCTCGACTACGACGAGTTACGCGGCATCACCAGCGACGCTCTGAAGCTGTTCTGAGCGGTCACGCCGGTACGCGCGCCCGCTGTGGAGGCGGCGGAACCCTCTGCTCCCGCGATCCGGCCGGTCGCAACGTCGCAGAGGCTCCCGCCGCCTCCACAGCTTGGGCATCTATTCTCAGGCGTAGGTGCACAGACCGTTGTCGATGACGACGCGCTGTTCGTCGGTGCCCTTCTGGGCGACCGTGCGGTAGATCGCGCGACCCTCGCCGTCATCCCACACCTGGATGGTCAGCTCGTCGCCAGGAAACACCGGTGCGGAGAAACGCGAATCCATCGACCGGAATCGCGATGGATCACCCTCGCACAAGGTGTGCAGCAGCGCCCGGCCGGTGAAGCCATAGGTGCACAGACCGTGCAGAATCGGCTTGGGGAAGCCTGCGAGCTCGGTGGCGAACCACGGATCGCTGTGCAACGGGTTGTAGTCGCCGCTGAGCCGGTACGTGAGCGCTTGATCGGAACGGGTCCGGTACGAGATCTCGTAGTCAGGATCGCGGTCGGGCGCGCTCACCAGTGGGGTCGTGCTGCCCGCCTCGCCGCCGAATCCGCCTGAACCGCGGATCACGACCGAGCTGCGAAGCTCGAAGATGACATCGCCGCTGTCCGGATCGACTGCTGAGGCCTCGGTGTCGATGATGGCGTTTCGGCCCTCACCCTTGTCCCACATTCCAGCGATGCGGTCGGTGATCTCGACGGATCCCTCGGTCGGGATCGGCTGATGCACGGTGATCCCCTGACTGCCGTGGAGCAGCTTGCCCCAGTCCAGATCACCGGCGTTGGCCATGGCGCCGCCGGCGCCGAATCCGATGACGACTCCCTGGGTCGGGAACGCCTGGTGGGTGATGTCCTTGGAGTTGTGGGTGGTGAACTCCAGCTCGGATCCGAAGGGATCCTCCGCGCCAGCACCGATGCCGACGGCATACAGCAGCGAGTCGCGGAATGTCCACGACCGCTTCGTCGGCGTACCAGTGGCGCCGACCGCATCCGGATTGATTCCCATATTTCTAGTCCTTTCCAAAGATTGTTACGTCAGTCTTTCAGGCTGCTGCGCCAGCCGAAGCAGGTGGTTCAGTCCGCCACCCCGCCGTCGGCGGGTGCACCGTTCATGCCGCTGTTGAGCCGAGCGTCGCGCAACAGTTGCCGGGCCGCGTCGCCGATCTTGGTCGGGTCGTCGATGGCATCGATGGTCGGGCCCCGCTCCCATCCTTCGGCGATCGCCAGCATCCGGCCGGAGGCCTCGAAGACTCGACCCGAGACGCCAGCCGCCTCCGCTGAGCACAGCCACGTCACGATCGGTGCGATGTACCGCGGGTGCATCATGGCTTGGTCTTCCTCGGAGGCTTCGCCCATTCCCAAGTCCTCGGTCATGCGCGTGAGTGCACCAGGTGCAACTGCGTTGACCCGAACGCCATAGCGCGCCAATTCACGCGCAGCGATGATCGTGAAGGCTGCAATGCCCATCTTGGCTGCGCCGTAATTGGTCTGTCCCGGATTGCCGTAGATGCCCGAGACCGAGGTCGTGTTCACGATCGACGCGTTGACCTGCTCGCCTGCCTTCGCCTTCTCCCGCCAGTACGAGCTGGCCCAGCGAGCGGGCGCGAACGTGCCCTTGAGGTGAACCTTGATCACCGCATCCCACTCGGCTTCGGTCATGTTCACGAGCATCCGGTCACGCAGGATGCCGGCGTTGTTCACAACACCGTGCAGGTCTCCGAAGGTCTCGATGGCCTGATTCACAAGCCGCTGGGAGCCCTCCCAGTCCGAGACGTCGTCGCCGTTGGCAATGGCTTCGCCGCCCAGCGCCTGGATCTCGCTGACGACCTCGTCGGCGGGACCCAGGTCGGCGCCGGTGCCGTCGCGGGCACCGCCCAAATCGTTGCAGACCACCTTCGCCCCATGCTCGGCCAGCATCAGGCAGTGTTCACGCCCGATGCCCCGGGCACCTCCGGTCACGATGACAATCCGACCTTCGCACAGCTTGCTCATGATGTGGTGAGTCCCTTCCCTCAATACCGCTGCCGGAACGAAGCGGCACCCTCGTGCAGCCTTCGGTGCGGTGCCGGCGGCCCGGAGTATCGCACGCAGGCCGCGCCGCCCGCAGGCCGCGAGTGACCCGTACGATCAACCCTCGTGCACTGGCCGACGTGGGCCCCTCGCTGGTCGATCATCACTGCGGCCGCAGTCTTGGTGGCGTCGATCCTCGGAACGGCCGTGCTGGCGCTGCGGGACCCCGCAGATGCTCCTCCCGAGACGGCTCCCCCAACATCTGCCGCACCCACAACGACGAGCGCCGCGGCCGTCGTTCCCACGGCGCCTCCCGGAACGCCGACCGAGGTCAGTCCCGACACGGTCCATCTGCGAATCGCCGCACTCGCAACTGAACTGGCGAGCACGCCTGTGGTGGTGCGCACCGATACCGGCGAGGTGCAGATCACGGTTGCCGACCTTGGCATTGCGCTGGAAAGCGACGCCACCTACAACGCAGTGCGGGAATTGCGGACGGGCGGCACCGAAGTTGCTGACGGAGCAGAAGAGTCGTGGGTCGCGTGGTCCACTGACCCTCAGTTCACCGAACGCCGCTACCGCGTCGACCGGTCGAGGGCCCACGCCACGCTGGCCAACGCCACCGACCTCGGCGTGACTGCGACTCCCCCATCCGTTGTCGTCGTCAATGGCACGCTCGCCGTCGATCTCGGCCGTCCCGGTCAAGTCGTCGACGCAGATGCCATCGTGGACCAGGTGCTTGCTGGCATCGCGCGCTCTTTCACGCGTATCGAGATCGCCGCAGAGCTGATCGAGAGCGAGCCGCTGGCGTACACGCCGGAGATGCAGGAGGCCGTCAATACGGCGCACCAGAACTATGGGCGCAGCCTCATCGTCGCGTACGGGGATGCGACCCACGAACTCACCATCGAGACAATCGCCGGCTGGCTCCACCTCGACGCGAACGCGACACCTCCCCTGATCAAGTTCGACGACTCGCAGGTCGGGCCGTACCTCGAAGAGGCGTTCGCGGCGGCCTCGACTCCGCTCACCACGGCCGCCATGGCCGTTTTCAGCGGCGTGCCGACCGTGGTGGCGAGCGACGGCAGCGTCACATGCTGCGCCGACGATGTAGGCGCGTTGATCTCCGAAGCACTGCTGGCGCGCGTCGAGGGCCCGCTCGCGCTGCCATCGCGCCCTGCAGTGAGCCGGGAGGAGCAGGCGTATCTGGAATCACTGGGCATCGTCGAGCTCGTCGCCACGTTCACGACAAAGCACGCGTGCTGCCAGGGCCGCGTCGACAACATCCAACGCTTCGCCGAGCTCATGCGCGGCGCGATCGTCGAATCCGATCAGAGCCTCTCGCTGAACGCTCACGTCGGCAGGCGAACCGAGGAGAAGGGTTTCGTCGAGGGCGGATTCATCGAGAAGGGCGTGCTCGTCGACGACATCGGCGGCGGGGTGTCGCAATTCGCCACCACGATCTTCAACTCCCTGATCAGAGCGGGAATGACCATCGACGACTACCAGACGCACTCGCTGTACCTCAGCCGCTACCCGTTCGGGCTCGACCCCACCATCTCGTATCCCGCGCCCGATCTCAGGTTCACCAATCCCACGCCGTACGGCGTGCTGATCTGGCCCAAGTACACCAACACCTCCATCACGGTCGAGCTGTACTCCACCCGCAACGTCCAGGTCACCATCGGTGAGCCCGCAGAGGAAATGCAGGACTTCTGCCGCCGGGTCCGCACGAGTCGAACCCGAGTGTTCGCCGACGGCACCGTGGACACAGACACCTTCCATGCTCGATACCGGCCCGAGGAGGGACGCGACTGCGACGGCTCGCGTTCGGTGCCGAGACAGTGCGTCGATCCACTTCTGGCATCCGCGGACTCGCCAAGCAACGGGTCGCCCGCTGACGGCGAGGCTGAACAAGAACTGCTCGAGGACGGCAGCGAACGCGAAGACGGGTCAATCGTGGAGTGCCCGCCGCTCGAATGCGTCGAACAGCCGGGCGAACGCGACTCCGAACTGCCTCGCTATCCGGACGATCCCTGCCTCGACGTCGACCTGAGCACCCTGGTCGGAGATGACGAGGCCGAATCCGACGACGGAGATGGCGCCGACGGCGAAGGTGACGAGACCGAGTCGGACGACAGCGATGACGAAGGCGAGAGCGAGGACGATCAGGGCGATCAAGGCGAGACTGACGGCACTGGTGACAGCGGTGATACCGATGGCTCGGGAGACGGGCAGTCCGGCAGCGACGACGGAGTCGCCGAGACCGCCGAACCCGCAGCGTCCTGAGACAATGACCGTCGTCGATGCCCTGATCGTCGGTGCTGGCCCAGCAGGTGCATCCGCCGCTGTGTGGGCCCGGCGCGCGGGACTCAAGGTGATGGTCGTCGATCGAGCTGCGCCAGGACGCGACAAGTGTTGCGGCGACGGTCTCACCGCGCTCGCGCTGAGGGAGCTCGAGTCGCTCGGACTACAGCCCGAGCTGATGAGTTCGTGGATGCAGGTGACGGCGGCATGTGTGCGCACACCGCGCGGCCGTGTCATGCGTCTGCCTCTGCCCGCAGGGCGCGGGCAGTTCGCAAGCGTCTGCCGGCGTGCCGAGCTCGACGCCGCGCTCGTCGACCTCGCAGCAGCAGCGCAGGCCGACGTTCGCCTCGGCGTCGCGTTCGACGGCTTCGAGGACTCCGGAGCGCACGCGAGCACCTCAACCGTGCGGCTCAGCGACGGCAGTGTGGTGCACGCCAGATTCGTGGTGGCCGCCGACGGTGTCTATTCCGCTGTTCGCAAGGCACTCGGCATCGGCCCGCATCGCTACCGGGGCGACTGGCATGCGTTTCGTGGCTACCTGCAAGCAGACGGCGCTGCGGCTCGCGATATGTGGGTGTGGTTCGAACCTGACCTGCTGCCGGGATACGCCTGGTCATTCCCCCTGGGCGACGGACGTGTGAACCTCGGCTTCGGCGTGCCCCGGCGCTCCAGCGACGACGGCGCTCGTGGCGATACGGGAACACTCTCGGGCAGCGAGATTGCAGCAGTCTGGGCGAGTCTCACCGGGCGCTCGCACATCGCCAGCGTTCTCGGGAGCCACGAACCCGACGGTTCAACGCGCGCATGGCCGATACCGGCGCGGCTCGAGGACATGGAACTCGCACGCGGGCGCACGCTGCTGTGCGGCGATGCTGCGGCGGCCGCCGACCCGCTGACCGGTGAGGGAATCGGCCAGGCCCTGCAGATGGGACGGATGGCGGCGGGCGCGATCGCTCGTGGCGGCCCGCCGCACAGCGTGACCGCTCGCTATGTACGCGAGGCCCGGGCCGAGTTCACGCTGGATCACCGGCTGGCGCGCGGCCTCAGTCGCGTCCTGGCCCACGAAGGTCTGGCCGAGCTCTCGCTCGCAGCGGTCGACACGTCCGGTTGGACCCGCCGGCAGTTTGCACGCTGGATGTTTGAGGACTACCCGCGAGCGGCCCTCGCGACGCCTCGTCGTTGGCGCCGAGGCATCACGACAGCACGGGGCGCATACGACCCGGTTGCGGTCGAGGCCCGCGGTTCGCCAAGCTATGCGGGTGACGGACCCCATGACGTTCGACAGAACGCTCGAGCCGGGCATCGATGACCGGCATTGCAGGTTCACCCGCGAGCAGTGGGCGAAGCTGCGAGATGCCACACCGCTGTCGCTGACAGAAGCCGAACTCGAGACGCTGGCGGGCCTCGTCGAGCCAGTGACGCTCGACATGGTGCGGGACATCTACCTGCCGCTCTCACGCCTGTTGAACCTGCGTGTCGCAGCAAAGCGCCAGCTGCGGGCCACCACCGAGGGCTTCTTCGGCAGGGTGCTGCCGCCGCGGCCCTACCTGATCGGCATCGGCGGGAGCGTCTCCGCGGGCAAGAGCACGACGGCACGCATCCTGCGAGCCGTGCTCGCGTCCTGGCCTGATCATCCCGAGGTGGACTTGGTCACGACGGACGGATTCCTGTTGCCGAACGCCGAGCTCACCGCGCGCGGCATCCTCGGGCGCAAGGGTTTCCCGGAGTCGTACCGACGCGGCGACCTGCGCGATTTCCTTCAGCGGATCTCGAGCGGCGAGCCCGACGTCGCAGCGCCGATCTACTCGCACAGCCTGTACGACGTGACCGACGAGGTGCAGCTCATCAACCAGCCGGACATTCTCATCGTCGAAGGTCTGAATGTGCTGCAGACCGGGCCTCCGTCGAGCACACCGTTCGTGTCGGATTTCTTCGACTTCACCATCTATGTCGACGCCGAGTCCACCGACCTCGAGGAGTGGTACGTCGAGCGCTTCCAGCAATTGCGCAAGACGGTGTTCCGCGAGCAGTCCGCCTATTTCGCACAGTTCGCCGATCTTCCCGCGTCCGCTGCGGACGCCGTCGCTCGCACGATCTGGCGCTCGATCAACCTTGTGAACCTGCAGGAGAACATCCTTCCGACACGGGCTCGAGCCGACCTCGTGCTCGCGAAAGGCCACGATCACGTCGTCGACCACGTCGAGCTCCGGTACCACTAAACCCCGGTTTCTCGACTGATGATCAACCCTTCTTCCGATGACGCGCCGGTTGCGGACCGGATGCCGGGCTGCACGTTCTGTTCGATCGTCGCAGGCGATATTCCAGCGTTGCGCTTCTACTCCGATGAGCACGCCGTGGCGTTCATGGACCGCTTGCCGATGACTGTTGGTCACAGCCTCGTCATTCCACGCCGGCATGTGACCGACGTCTGGGATCTCACCGATGACGATGCGGCACACGTGATGCAAGCAGCGCGGCGGGTGGCTGGCCTGGTGCGCGATCGGCTGCAGCCCGCAGGAGTGAACCTGCTCAACAACAATGGTGCGGCCGCGGACCAGACTCAGTTTCACTTCCATGTCCACGTGATTCCGCGCTACGGACGGGACCGGCTGCTGCACCCGTGGGAACGGATCTTCGCGCCCGCCGGCGAGATCGAATCGGCATACCGGTTGCTCAGTGCAGCGGACCCGCAGGCCCGGGCGGCTGCCACCCCACGCAACTAACGCAGCGCATCACTGCTGCGGGGCCGCTTCACAACTGGTCGCAGGCCCGGGCGGCTGCCGCCCCAAAGAACTAGCTTCAAGCGCCATGAACGACCGCTACGCCCCATTCTCCGCGCTTCAGATCACGGGTCCTGACGACGACGGCGTGCTCGAGATCGTGATCGACACGCCGGGCCGGCTGAACTCGGTCGACGCGCCGAAGCACTTGGCGCTCGCTGATGTGTGGCGGGCGGTCGACGACGATCCAGACACCCGGGTAGCGGTGATCCGGGGGGCCAACGGCACGTTTTCCGCCGGCGGCGACCTGGACATGATCCAGGAGATCATGGACGACTTCGAGACGCGCCAGCGGGCCCTTCGCGAGGCCCGCGACATCGTCTACAACATGATCAACTGCTCCAAGATCATCGTGTCGGCGATCGAAGGTGTGGCGGTCGGGGCCGGATTGGCGGCCGCACTCATGGCGGACATCTCCATCGCTGGACGAAACGCACGCATCGTGGACGGGCACACCAAGCTCGGCGTCGCCGCCGGCGACCATGCCGCGATCGTGTGGCCGATCCTGTGCGGCATGGCGAAATCGAAGTACTACCTGCTCACCTGCGACACGATCACCGGTGCCGAGGCCGACGACATGGGTCTGGTCAGCAAGGTGGTCGATGATGACGCCGTGATCGATGAGGCCTTCGCCGTCGCTCGCAAGCTCGCTAAGGGCAGCCAGAGTGCGATCCGCTGGACGAAGTACAGCCTCAACAACTGGATGCGGATGGCAGGGCCCATCTTCGACACCTCTGCTGCCTTGGAGATGCTGGGCTTCACCGGTGCTGATGTGCGGGAGGGTCACGCCGCCATCGTCGAGAAGCGCCGTCCGAACTTCGCCTGAGCTCAGCGCCGAATCAGAGAGACGACGACATGGCAATGCTGGATCCGCCCGATGAGGCGCACCTGACCGCACACGAGCGTGTAGCCCCGATGGCCGCCCAGAACTCGGGGCCGCTGCAAGGCGTTCGCATCATTGACTGCACCCATGCACTTGCGGGGCCGTGGTCGACAATGATGCTGGCCGACTTGGGCGCTGATGTCATCAAGGTTGAGCCGCCGCGGGGCGAGCTGGCCCGCAAGATGGCGCCGTTCACCCGGGAGGACACCGAGCGCAACTTCGGCGCCGGGTTCGCCAACTACAACCGCAACAAGCGGGGCATCGCACTCGATCTCACCGACGACGACCAGCGTGAGCAATTCCTGCAGCTCGTCGAAACTGCGGACGCACTCGTCGAGAACATGCGCGCAGGGGTCATGGACGCGCTCGGAGTGGGCTGGGAGGTGCTCCATGAGCGCAACCCGAGGCTCGTCTATGGCGCCATCCGCGGCTTCGGCGACCCGCGTTCGGGCGAGAGCCCCTACGTGGACTGGCCCGCCTACGACGTGGTCGCCCAGGCCATGTCCGGCATGGTCTCGGCCACTGGGAGCGGCCCTGCCGACCGTCACGTCGTCGGCCCCTATATCGGCGACACCTATCCGGGCACGATTGGCGCCATGGGCGTGCTGGCGGCGCTGTTTCACGCGCAGCGAACGGGCGAGGGCCAGTTCGTGGACGTGTCGATGGTCGACGCTGTGATGGCCTTGAGCGAAGTCGGGGTCACCCGCTACAGCGTGATGGGCCAGCCCGACACCCCGCCCAGCGGCAACAAGAACCAGTACATCGTGCCGTTCGACATCTTTGATACGTCCGATGGGGCAGTTGCCATCGGTGCGCCCACCGACAACCACTGGCGAGAGCTGGCAGTTGCCATCGGTCGGCCGGAGTGGGCCACTGCAGACGAGACCCGGACGCTTCGTGCGAGGTTTCATCACCGTGACATGATCATCAGCGCCATCACAGAATGGGCTGCATCGCACACCAACGCCGAGGTGCTCGAGGCGGTCGGCGGCAAGGTGCCGTGCGGCCCGGTGAATCACCCTCGCGACCTGTTCACCGATCCCCATGTTGCGGCCCGCGACATGCTGGTGGCGGTGGAGCAGCCGGTGGGCCGGCCGATTGTGCAGATCGCGCCGCCCATCCGCATGAGTGCCACACCGCCCGGCATCTACCGCCGTGCTCCCAAGCTCGGCGAGCACAATGATGAGGTGCTCGGCGAACTCGGCGACTGATCGCACCCGCTGGAGTGGCGGCAGGATCCGCGGCTCTCAACGCTCGACGACGGAGCGCCTGGGACCCACGGGTAGCGTGACCACAATGGGCAGGCGCAAGCGTCGGGTGCCAGCAGCGCGCATGAGGCCTCCTGGCTTCGAGCCGGTGGTCGCTGGCATGATCTCGCCCCGTCGAGCTGTTCCCCCGCATATTGCATTGCCGCCCTACGCGATCAGCGGCAAGTCCGGCACAGCCCCGAGCGGCGTGGAGCCGTCGGACATCACCACCATCGAGGCGATGCGGTTGGCGGGTTCAGCCGCGCGACGCGTGCTCAGTGCCGTGGCAGCGGAAATCGCGCCGGGCGTGACCAGCGATCATCTCGACGAGGTCTGCCACGAGACATGCATCGCCGAGGGCGGCTACCCGAGCCCGCTCAACTACAACGGATTCCCGAAATCGCTGTGCACCTCGGCCAACGAAATCATCTGCCACGGCATCCCAGACGACCGGCAGCTGCGCGACGGCGACATCGTGAATTGCGATGTGACGATCTACGTCGGCGGCGTGCACGGTGACCACTCCGAGACGTTCCTGGTGGGCGATGTGGACGTGGCCTCGCAGCGGCTCGTCGCGGTCACCCGCGAGTCGATGTATCACGGCATCGCAGCAGTGCGGCCAGGAGCACGGGTGTGCGACATCGGACGGGCTATCCAGGCTCGAGCTGAAGCGGAGGGTTACGGCGTCGTGCGCGAGTTCGTCGGCCATGGGATCGGGCAGATCTTCCACCGGCTGCCCAACATCCCGCACTACTTCGACCCCGCTGCGCGTACTGAGTTGGTGAAGGGCATGACCTTCACGGTGGAGCCGATGATCACGGCTGGCACGCCTCGTGCACAGCTCTGGCCTGACGGCTGGACCGCGATGACCACTGACCGCAGTCGAACCGCGCAGTTCGAACACACCGTGGTGGTCACCGACGACGGCGCCGAACTGCTCACCGTGACCCCCGACGAGCCGCAGCCGTTCCTCTTGGCGGATGCCGCAAGCAGGCTGAGCCCCGACAACTGGCCCCAGCAGCTGAATACTGCGGCCGCTCAGGCCCGTTGAACCATGCCTCGAGCGCGTACGGCGGCACGTGCTGCGTGCGCCCCCAAGCCGTGCACCGCCAAGTTCGCCTGCAGGATCGCAGCGTCGCTGATGGCAGCAGCCGCGCTCGCGGGGGCCTGCGGCTCAGAGCCCGAGGTTGAACCGGTGCCGACGACGCTCCCCGTACTGACGACGCTGCGCCCCCAGCTCACGACGACGACTCTCGCTGCACCGCCTCCTCAGCGTCGGATCTATGTCGTTCAACCGGGCGACACGCTCAGCAGGATCGCCAATGGGTTCGGCGTCTCCGTGCAGGCGCTCATGGAAGAGAACGGCAAAGAAGACACGCTGCTCCGCATTGGAGAGCAGCTCGTCATACCGCCGACCCTGGTCGGCGCCAACAGCTCACAGTGACGGCGGTCAGTAATGTCTCCTGTTCACAGCGCTGGGGTGTCATGACGGTGGCGATCGCGCTTGCCGCAGCCGGCATGGCACATGGATGTTCCCTGCTGCCGGGCGACTCCCGCACCGAGGGCGCAGCCACGACCGTTCCCGCACCGACGGTGCCACCAGCCACCACCACCGAGCCACCAGTGTTGACGCCGTACACCGTGGTGCGAGGCGACACGCTGATCCAGATCGCCGACCGGTACGGCATTCACCTGAACGATCTCGTGCGGGTCAACAACATCGCCGACCCCACCAAGATCTTCGTCGGCCAGATCCTGATGATCCCGCCACCGCCGGATCCCGATGCAGGGCCTGCGCTCACCATTGCGCCTGCCACCGACCCCATTCTCCCGCCGCTCCTGCCGACCACTACCGCTCCGCCGGTCACCGTTCCAGGATCGGGATGATGGCTGCATCGACGCCGCGACAAGCTGAATCCGAAGAAGTGCGTGATCCGCTGTCGGCGGGGGCGCGCCAGATCGCCCGTTTCGACAATGCCGTGGACCGGCGGTGGGAGGCATTGCGGGGTCGCAAGCTGGTGGACCGGGTCATGTACGGGGCCTCCGATGTCGGCGAGTTCAGCCAGTTGTGGCACGTGCTCGGTGCATTGCGTGCGCTCAGTCCGCGGCGAGAAGTCTCCGACGCCTTCCGGTTCAGCGCCCTCATGGCGCTCGAATCGCTCGTCGTGAATCAGGGCATCAAGCGGCTCTTTGCACGGCGCCGGCCCGGCACTGCCGCGGAGAACCCGACCCGGCACCGGTTGCGCCAGCCGATCTCGTCCAGCTTCCCTTCAGGGCACGCATCCGCAGCATTCTGCGCAGCGGCTGTGCTGTCGCGTGGGTCTCGTCTCGGTCCGCTCTACCGGCTGGCAGCCGTCATCGTGGCCACCTCACGCATTCATGTGCGCTTGCATCACGCGAGCGATGTCATCGCCGGTGCCGCTGTCGGCGAGATCATTGGGCGCCTTGCCGCACGGCTCATGCGGCGCTGAACCGGCTCAGCCGGCGGCGCGTGAAAGGGCGATCAGGCCCGGGCGACGTCCTGATCGGCCTTGGTGACCGCAGACAGCTCGGCAGCTTCGTCGCCTCGACGCAGCAGCGTCCGCACGTCGAGAAGCACATCGGTGACCTCGCCCGACGAGACCAATTCGCGGCTGAAAAAGTCGCCCAGCGCGCTGTCGATGACTTCAAGAGCGTCGGAGATGATCCGGGGCTCAGCTGTCCGAGTCGGTTCCGTTGTCTCGGTCATCTCTGTTCCCTCCCCGCTCCCGACGTCTGCACAGACGGCGTTGCTGGTTGTGAACCTCACCCTATCTCGCACCTGACGCCTGTCACCGTCAGTTCATCAAGACCTCACGCAGCCGCCCGCATTCGGCTGCAGGGGCTACGGCAGACGGCGCGGATGGCGGATACGGTGCGCCGCCATGAGCACGACTGGTTCGACCAATGCCGACTCTGTCGGAGCCCAACCCTATGGCGTGACCGTCGGCAGCCTGGGAGTGCTGGGCCCCGCCGCCGTCACCGATATCGCCCGCTCTGCTGAGGCGCAGGGCTACTCGTCGATCTGGACAGTTGAGGCGACGGGCACGGATGCGTTCTCGCTGCTGGGTGCGGTCGCCCACGCGGCGCCTGGCATCGATCTGGCGACCGGCATCATTCCGATCCAACTGCGCGCCCCCACGCTGGTCGCCATGACGGCCGCCACGCTGCAATCGCTCAGCGACGACCGAGACGTCTTGGTAGGGCTCGGCGTATCAGCACCCGGGATCCTGCGCCAGCACGGCGAGCCACCGCCGGATCGCCCCATCGCGATGATGCGCGAGTACGTGGCGCTGCTGCGCGAGTGCCTGAGCGGTGAATCGGTGACGTTCGAGGGCGACTTCTGGCAGGTGCGCCGGTTCCGCTTGGCCATGCGGCTGGGCGAGCGCCGGCCAAAGATCGTGCTGGCTGCCCTCAACCCGCAGATGCTGCGGCTGGCGGGAGAGGTGGCCGATGGCGTGCTGCTCAACTACCTGCCCGCCTCCCACGTGCCGAGCGTCGTCGCCGAGGTTCGCAAGGGCGGCGAGGCGCAGATCATCTGCTACGTCCATGCCGCCGCGGGCGACTTGGAGCGCTCGGCACGGTCGGCCCAGCGCGACTTGCTGAACTACGCGCTAGCCGACGGCTACGCCAACGCCTTCCGTGCGGCAGGCTTCGGCGACGAGGTGGACGAAGCCCGCGCCCGCCAATCCGAGCGCGATCGCGAGGGCGCGATCGCTGCGATCTCGAACGAGATGATCCAGGCAATTGACTTCATCGGCACGCCAGCCGAAATCGGCGAGTTCACGCAGGCGTATGTGGACGCAGGCGTGGAGTACCCGGTGCTGATGCCGTTGCCGTGGGGCGAGGACCGGCGCGCTGTGACTGACGAGACGATGGCGGCGTTCGCCAGCTCGTTCAGCTAGTCAGTCGGCGGTGGCGACACCCACCGGGCAGGTCTGGCCCGTGCTGCCGAGGCCGCAGTAGCCCCACGGGATCTTGTGCAGGTACTGCTGGTGGTAGTCCTCGGCGTAGAAGAACGGGCCGGCCAGGCAGATCTCGGTGGTGATGTGGCCCAGCCCGGCACCGTCGAGCACCGCTTGGAACATGTCCCGAGACGAGATGACGAACTCCAGCTCGGCCTCGTCGGCTGCGTAGATGCCCGATCGGTATTGCGTGCCGATGTCGTTGCCCTGCCGCATGCCTTGGGTGGGGTCGTGGCCTTCCCAAAACGCCTTCAGCAGCACCTCGAGGCTGGTCTGCGCCGGGTCGAACACGGCGAGCACGGCCTCGGTGTGACCGGTCATGCCGGAGCACACTTCCTCATAGCTGGGATTGGGGGTGATCCCGCCGGCGTAGCCCACGGCGGTGGTGTACACGCCGGGCAACTGCCAGAAGATCCGCTCGGCACCCCAGAAGCAGCCCATCCCGACCACGATGTGCTTGAAGCCATCGGGGAACGGCGGCGTCATCGGCGTTCCGAGCACGGCGTGCGCCGGGGCCACGGGCATCGCCTGGCTTCGTCCGGGCAGCGCGCCCTCGGCGTCGGGCACCTCCAGCTTCCTCGACCACAACGCCACGGCTCTTCCTCCTGCTCTGGGGGAAACGCTACTGGCGACGGGGCGACCGGGCGGCGCGGGGAGGCGGAGCGCGCTGCGGCAGCACCAACTCCTGCGCCTGAGCGCACTGCCTCCTAATGTCGGGAACATGAGCGAGTCGCTGATCCCAGCCGAGACGTTGGAACGTGTCGGCGAGGTGCTGTCGGGGCCGGTCACCGTGGTCGTCGACCGGCGCGAAGCACAACGCTACGCCTATGCAGTCGGCGACGAGAACCCGATTTACTTCGACGAGGTCGCTGCTCAGGCGGCCGGGTACCGGACGCTGGTGGCGCCGCCCACCTACGTCACCCACGCTGTGGTGCAGCCAAGAACGGCGTCCGAGCTGCGCACCGACGGTCTGTACCGCGAAGGCACCCGGATACGGCTGAAGGTCGACCGGGTGATGTTCGGCGGCGAGGAATGGGACTTCCTCGAACCGGTCTGCGTCGGCGACGAGATCACCGCCACCGTCCGGCTAGCCGCAGTCGACCAGAAGGAGGGCCGCAAGGGGCCCTTCGTCCGGCAAGTGCGCGAGACGACGTTCGTCAATCAATTCGGCGACGAAGTCGCCCGTTCCCGCATGATCGGCATTGCACGATGAGCACCACCACCGACGTGACCGCCGCGGCGCCGAACCTGGCGACCCTCGAGGCCGGGCAGGAACTGCCCACGATGCACAAATTCCCCGACGAGGCGCAGCTCTTCTTGTACAGCGCGGCCAGCCACAACCCCCATCGCATTCACTACGACCGTGAGTACGCCCGCTTCGAGGGGCACGAAGACATCATCGTGCACGGTCCGCTGCAGGGCGCGTGGCTGACGCAGTTCGTGACCGACTGGGCGGGCCCTGCCGCCCGCTTGCTGGGCGTCACCTGGCAGAACCGTGCCAGCGGTCTGACCGGCGAAGAGCTCGTGTTCTCAGGCACCGTGACGTCGGTGGATGCCGAGACGGGAATTGTCGAACTCGAGATCGCTGAGCACACCTCCGACGGGAGACTGCTCATGCCGGCGACAGCTAGGGTCCGCCTGCCCTTGAGTTCCGAGTAGTCACCGGGACCGAGATGGAGGAGAGCAGCGCATGAAGATCGCCGTCGACTTCCCGTCCATTGCGTTCCGGGAAGGACCCCAGCGAGTGCTCGACCTGGCGAAGGCCATCGAGGATTTGGGCTACGACGAGATTGCCGCATTCGACCATGTCGTGATGGGCCACCCCGGCGAGGGCCGCTTCACCATCTACCCCGCCAACATGCCGATCCTCGAAGCGCTGATGCTGCTGGCAAACGTGGCAGCAGTGACCGAGCGAGTGTCGCTGTCGACGGAAGTGCTGGTGCTGCCGCAGCGACAACCGGTGCTGGTGGCCAAGCAGATCTCGACGCTGGACACACTGTCGAACGGCCGTGTGCGCCTCGGCATCGGCGTGGGCTGGCAGGACTCGGAGTACGACGCGCTCGAAGAGGACTTCCACACCCGCGGCAAGCGCATGGACGAGGCCATCGACCTCATGCGGGCCTACTGGGCAGGCGGCCGGATCGAGTACGCCGGCGAGCACTACAACAGCCACGACATGGGCATGGAGCCCGTGTCGCCGCAGGGTGCCGCGATTCCCTTGTGGATCGGCGGCGACAGCCCCGCTGCACTGCGCCGCACCGCCCAGAAGGGCGACGGGTGGATGGCGTCTGGCGTCAGCGATGAGCGGGCGCTCGAGTGCATGACGGAGATCCGCCGACGAGCCGAGAAGGACTTCGGCCGAGATCCGGCGTCCATCGGCATGCAGCTGATGCTGGCCCCGCCGCCACGTACCGACGCCGACAAGGGCTTCTACAAGGATCTGGACGCGATCGGCGAGCGCGCCGCCGTGCTCAATGCGCTGGGCTTCGACTGGGCCTCCGTGAACGTGACCGCCATCTTCCAGGCTGGTGCCCGCTCGGTCGAGGCCATGATTGACCGGCTGGGCGAGATCATCGAACGCATCCGGTCCGAGACCGCCTGAGCACTGAAGCACCTCTCTCAATCACCACAAGCACGACAAACGACGGGACCAACACCATGAGTCAGCCGCAACTCATCATCGACAACCTCAAGGCCTGCTGGGCAAGCTGCAAGGAGTTCTACGGCTCGCTGGAAGGCGATCAGTGGCAGGTGCAGTCGCACTGCCCGGATTGGACCGTCCACGGCGTGCTCGCCCATCAGGTGTCCGTGGAGCAGGCCCTGTCGGGCTGGCTGCCTGAGTCGGTCGAGACGCCGCCTCCGTTCGGCGATATCGCCGGCTACGTCTCTGCAGCGATGGCCATGAGCGGAGCGGAGCTGACAGCGTTTGCCGCCGAAGTGTGGGATGGGCGCGCTGCACAACTCGAGGCACTCGACGACGAGGTCTTCGACCGCGGGTCGATCACCCCGGTGGGGCCCGGAACCTACGGCCGCTTCATGGCGATCCGGGAATTCGACCATTGGATGCACGAGCGTGACTGCCGCACGCCGTTGGGAATACCGACCGACAACGGCGGTCCCGCCGCCGAGATGGCCCTGAACGAGGTGCACCTGTCGGTCGGCTACATCGCCGGCAAGAAGGTGGGGCTGCCCGATGGCGCCTCCATGCACTTCGACATCACCGGCGCTGTGGAGCGCGACATCTACGTCCAAGTGGAGGGCCGGGCCCGTGAGGTCGACCACGTGGAGAACCCGACCGTCACGCTGCACTGCGACTCGATGGCGTTCATGGATCTCACCTGCGGGCGGATCGACCCTGAGGTGCCTATTGCGGCGGGCCTGGTCACGTGGTCCGGCGACGCCGAGCTCGGCGCCCACGCCGCCCGGAGCCTGCGCTTCACGATGTAGTTCCCGGCGCGAGTGGCGGCGGCCGCTGCCGGCCCGCCGACTCGATCCCCGCAACCAGAATCTCGCCAAGCCCCAATTCCCATAAACCCCATAAGCAAGGAGCGCCCTGATGTCAGAGACATCCCTGCCAGTACGACACCTGTTCAGAATGGATATTGAGGCCGACCTATCGAATGCGACCCGCATCCGCGGCGGGCCCGCTGGCACCCGGATGGTCGCCTCCGTCGACAGCGGCACGGTCACCGGCGAGCGCATCAACGGCACCATTTTGGGCCCGTCAGGCGACTGGCTGTACCGATCGGCCGACGGCACGATGAGCCTTGACGTGCGCATCTCGATCCGCACCGACGACGAGGTCGACATCCTGATGGAGTACCAGGGCAAGATCCTCGACGACGGCACTCCCCGGTCGGCTCCGACATTCCAGACGTCGATGGAGGGCCCGTACGCCTGGCTCAACAAGGTGCAGGCAGTCGGCGTCGGCTCGCTCGACGACGGCAAGCTCGCTTACGAGGTCTACGAGCTGCTGTAGCGGGCACCGCCACAAGTGCGACCGCGCCGGTCAGGCAGCGATTGGGCGCTTGCGGGGATAGGCAAGTCCCATGAGTGGGATGCACAGCGCTTGCAGGCCGCCCAGCAGCAGCCACAGCCAGTTGTAGAGATGCACCTCGTGGGCGCCGCCCAGCACCGCGATGGCTATGGCGACGCCGACGCCACCGACGCTGTAGCGCAGCGACTGATGCACCCCGTTCGCAGTCGCGAGCGCGTCCGGCTTGATGTCCACGAGTGCCGCGGAGTTCAGGTGGCTGGCGAGCAGGCCCATGCCCAGGCCGAAGAACACGGTCGCGGGAAAGAACGCAAACCAAAAGCGCACGTTCTCGTCCAAGAAGAACAGCAGCCACAGGTGGCCGCCCGTTGCGACAGCCGACGCGAGGGCCATCATCCCCCGAAACCCGTGCTTGTCGGCCCAGCGGCCGCCGAGCACCGCCATGACCGCCGAAATGATCGGGGCAGGGGTGAACGCCAGACCGACGGCCCACAGGCTGTAGCCCCAGACCCCCACCAGGTATTGGGGCCACAGGAACCAGCTCGTGAAAGCACCGATCATTGCCAACGACACCGCCATGTTGGCCACGGCGAAGCTGCGAACCCGAAAGAGTCGCGGATCGAAGAGCGGCTCGTCGTGACCGGCGGAGCGCCACAGGAACAGCGGCAGCAGCACCGCGGCACCGATGAAGCACGAGAGCGTGCCGATCGTTCCCCATCCCCAGAATCGCCCCTGCAGGGTTGCCAGCACGACGAAGAACACCGCAGCAGTCCCCATGGCGACGCCGAGCAAGTCGAGGGGCCGGCTGCGATCCGGCTTGGCTGTCTCCTGCAGGAACCAGATCGAACCGAGGAATGCGAGCGCCGCTATAGGAGCAATCGTCAGGTACACCCAGCGCCAGCTGGCGATCTCGAGGATGCCGGCGGCCATGCCTGGCGCGATGCCTGACGCCGCCATCCCCGCGGAGGCCCAAATGCCGATGACGCTGGCCTGGCGCGCCGCGGGGAACTGCGGCAGCACGAGCGCGAGCGAGGACGGCACGGTCAGCGCTCCGCACAGCCCCTGCACGACGCGGGCTATGAGGAGCAGCTCGATGCCAGGTGCCAGCCCTGCGGCGATTGACGACACGAAGAGACCGAGCACTCCGAGCCGGAACACCACCAGCCGGCCGTAGCGATCCGCTAGCCGACCGCCGACGATGATCGTGGAGGAGAACGCGAGCGCGTAGCCGCTCACGATCCAGCCCGTCACCGCCCCCGAGACGCCGGGGAAGGCCCGCACGATGTCGGGGAACGCAACGTTCGTCACCGTGATATTGACCGTGCCGAGCACGAACGCCAGCGACCCGGTGGCGAGCGCCAAACGGGCTCGGCTCGAGACGCGTTCGGCGGCAGCCAGCTCGGATGGCGAGCTTGGCGACGGCGTTGGGGGCGCCGGTGTCGGGGGCTGTGAACCCGGCGACGGCGTCGGACTCGCCGGAGCGATACGTGTGATGCGCGGCCCGATGGCGCGGGCTGAGCCTGACCCCGACGTCAGGCGCGCCGCGCCGTCGGCGAACCTGAGCCGGAAGACTTGGGTCGCGTTGCGGGTCGTAGAAGCCGGGTCCTCAGTCATCGCCCGCCGGGGGGCGACGATCGCGCAGGCCGCTGAGCCGCGGCGGATGTGCGGCGAGGGCTTCTTCGACGGGCTCGGTCCCCCAGCCGGGCGCGTCGCCCAGCACGAGGTGACCGTCGACGTAGTCCGGTGCGACGGTCACGATGTCGTCGTCCCAGGCGATCCGGTCGATGTCGGTCTCCATGATGATGATGTTCGGGGTTGCGGCCGCCCAGTGGGCGTTCATCATCGTGGCGAGGTGCCCGTAGAAGTTGTGCGGGGCGACGCTGTGGCCCATGCCGTCGGCCATCGAGGCCATCTTGGACGACTGCCAGAAGCCGTTCCAGATGCCGTCGATGATCGGTACGTCGAGCGACCCGGCAACCAGATACGGGTACAGCTCTCGCACACCGAACAGCGATTCTGCACCGCTGATGGTGCAGCCCGCCTTCGAGCGAATGTGAGCCATGGCGTCGGGATGGTCGGTATCGATCTCGATCCAGAACAGCCCGAAGTCGGCAAGCTCTGCCACGATGCGGGCGTAGCCCTCGGTGCGGGCGTTGAAGTTCAGGTCCAGCAGCAGGTCCATGCCGTCGCCCGCACCGTCACGAAACGCCTGCAGCGTCGCCCGTATCTCGTCGATGAGCTGGCGCGAGACGTTCAGTTCGGGCGCGAACGGCGTGCCGAATCCGGGAAGCCAGCCGCGCAGCCCGTCGGGCGTCTGGCGGAAGATGTTGGTCTTGAGGGCCGTGAATCCCTTCTCGGCGACCTCTGCACCGAGCGCCCGGACGCCGTCGAGATCGGTGATGCGGTTGCCGTAGATGTGGCCGAGGTTGATGCGCCAGGTCCCGCAGTGCGACCAGTACACGCGGATGCGGTCGCGCACCTTGCCACCCAGCAGGTCGTAGCAGGGCACCCCCAGCGTGCGGGCCTTGGCGTCGAGCAGTGCGTTCTCGATCGCGCCGAGTGCCTCGCCGATGACGCCGCTGGCGGCCTGGCGGGTGCGGGCGAACAGGTACTGGTAGACGGGTTCATGGTCGAACACGGAGCGGCCGACGACCAGCGGTGCCAGCGCCTCGATCGCCGTGGTGAGGCCGGGTGAGGAAAAGCCCTCGTCGTACTCCGCCCAGCCGACCACGCCATCGGCCGTGGTGATCTTCAAGAAGTAGTAGTTCCGCCACGCTGCGTCGCACGACAGCATCTCGACGCGCTCGACCAGCGTTCCGGGATCGGCAGAACCGCTGGGGGATGCGACATCGACCATTGCTCTGCTCCTTGTCGTGCTGCAGGGGCACTAGACCCCGGGTGAGTCTTGCCTGCTCGTCGCGCGCTCGCCAGATTGCTGGTGAACCACCGCCAGCGGCGACCCGGGTGACGCCGGCTGCGTTCGCACCCTGAAGCGAATTCGGGCGCGGTGATACGATCCGTCCATGACGGCTGTCACGCTGAATATCGAACCGCTCGATCGCACGTTCGGTGCGTGGGTGCACGACATCGAGCTCCGTTCCATCGACGACGCCACCTTCGAAGCACTGCACGAAGTGTGGCTGGAGTACGCGCTGCTGATCTTCTCGGGTCAGTTCTTGACCAACGACGAGCAGGACGCATTCGCCCTGCGCTTCGGCAACTTGGAGTTCAACGCCGCGGCCATCTCGAACGTCGGCAAGGACGGCAAGGTCCACTACGAACCCGCCGACGATCTGGTGAAGTCGCTGAAGGGCAACTGGGGCTGGCACCACGACAGCACCTACATGCCGCTGCAGGCCAAAGGCGCAGTGTTCACCGCCGAGCTGGTGCCCAAAGACGGTGCCGACACCGGGTGGGCCGACATGCGGGCTGCATACGAGGTGCTCTCCGACGAAGACCGTGAGCTGGTGCACACGCTGGAGGCGCACCACTCGCTCTACTACAGCCAGGGTCGGGAGGGCCTGCTTCCGAAGAAGAAGGACGACGGCACCTACGGCATGTACGGCTACCACGACATGGACATCTCGGTCCGGCCGCTGGTGAAATATCACCCCGAGACCGGCCGCCCCAACCTGCTGATCGGCCGGCACGCTCACGACATCGTCGGCATGGGTCCCGACGAGTCGGTGGCGCTGCTGGATCGGCTCAATCGCGAGGCCTGCCAGCCGCCGCGGATCTACCAGCACGCGTGGACTGCGGGCGAGGCCGTGATCTGGGACAACCGCCGACTCATGCACCAAGGCGTGCCGTTCGACATGTCCCAGCCGCGCAAGATGTGGCACTCCCGCATCGCCGGCGAAGTCGAGTCCGAGCTGGCGCTCAACCACACCCCCGAGTCAGCCGGCTTCAAGCACGGACGCGAAGCCATCCTGAACTCGGTCGCCTAGTGGCTGCATACGTCATCACGCGGGTCAACGTCACCGACCCAGACCAGTACGAGAAGTACAAGGCGCTGTCGCCGGCTGCCGTCGCCGAGAGCGGCGGGAAGTTCATCGTGCGGGGCGGCGAGTCGGAGACCCTCGAAGGTCCCGAGGAGAACCGGCGCCTCGTGGTGCTGGAATTCCCCGACATGGACTCAGCAAAGGCGTTCTACGACTCCGAGAAGTACCGCCACGCTCGTGACGTTCGAGCTGGTGCCGCCGAATTCCAAATGGTTGCGGTCGAGGGCGCCTAACCCGCTCGTTGATGGGTGAACCCGACGGTGCCGTGCGCGTCCTCGCGTAGGTTTGCGGGCACGACCCGAGCAGCGGGCTGAGCATCAGCCGCGGAGGAGAACTCGTCATGGCACGCAAGTCGATTGAGATCGAGAGCTTCCAGCACGCGAACCCGATTCCCGCTGCGACGCGGATCGGTCCGCTCGTAGTGAGCAGCATCACGCCGCCGACGAATCCGGGCTCGCGCGACGTGCCCGACTCGCTCGAGGAGCAGATCGAGAATCTCTTCACCCATGTCGGCCAGATGCTCGAGGGCGCCGGCGCCACGTGGGACGACATGGCCAAGATGACGTTTTACGTCACCGACCCTGCGGCGTCACGCCCAGCGCTGAACGGCCCATGGCTGGAGCGCTTCCCCGACCCTGAGTCGCGGCCGTCGCGCCACAACATGAAGGTGGAAGGCGGCGGGCCGGTGCAGATCTCCTGCACCTTCGAGGCCTACGTCGAAGACTGAGCTGCTGAGCGTCAGTCGCCCTCCCCGGGCACTCCTACGCCACTGGGTCAACCTTCGGGGTCTCCGACACCGAAGCTGATCTGGCCGAGGGGGCCGAAGTCGGCGACGATGGCGTCGCCGGGGCGAATCGTGCGGGCGCGAATGAATGAGCCCGACAGGATCGCGTGGCCCGCTGACATGGAGACGCCGAACTCGTCGAGCTTGCGGGCCAGCCAGGCCACAGAGTTGAGCGGGTTGCCCATGACGGCTGCGGCGGTGCCGGACTCTTCGAGGTCGCCATTCAGGTACAGCGCACCACCGATGTGGCGGATGTCGATGTCGGTGAGCTTGGTCGGGCGGCCGCCCACGATGATGAACCCGCACGATGCTGCGTCGGCGATGCTGTCGGCCACCCCGGCCTGGGTGCTGCGCCGGTTGTAGCGGCGGTCCACCACCTCGATGCCGGGCAGGATGAAGTCGGTTGCCCGCATCACGTCGATGGCGTTGGTGTCGGGGCCGCCGAGGTCCGATTTCAGTACGAAGACAATCTCGATCTCCACCAGCGGGACGTTCAGGATCGACGCCGGCACGATGGAGCCCTCGTCGAGGAACCAGTTGTCGAACAGCGTCCCGTAGTCGGGCTCGGTGGCGCCCGACGTAGAGCGCATGGCCTTGGAGGTGAGGCCCACCTTGTACCCCTTGATGACGCGACCGGCCGCCACCTTGGCGTCGGTGACGTACTGGCCGATGGCGTAGGCGTCCTCGTTGTCGGCACCCGGGTAGGTGTCGGTGATCGGGTCGATCCACTCGCGGGTGTTCTCGGCATGCAGCAGCGCCGCAGCCGCTTGCTGCCGCTGCTCGTCGGTCATCGCCATGTCGTGCTCCCCGTCCCCGGCGCTCCGGCGCGCCTCAAAGCCAGCCAGCCGAGAACGCTAGAGCTTCCGCCGCCCCGCCCATCTATCGTCACCAGGCTCTGCAAGAAGGCGCCTGCAGATCGAGTTGGCCCGGCGTCCGGCGTCGTGGGCTAGGCGAAGGCGAAGATCGGTGGGAAGGCCACGACCACCACTGCGGCCCAAGCGGCGTACGCGGCGAGGTGGGCGGTCTGCCAACGCACGATGTCGTCGAAGGGGCGTCGCTTGCGCCACAGCTCGAGGTACAGCCACACGCTGCCGGCCAGGTTCACGGCGAATATGGCGTTGATGCCCAAGAGTGCGGCTCGGTTCGGGCTCCAGCCAAAGTCCGCGATGCGGCCGATGACAGCCGCCAAGGTCAGGACGCCGGTGAGCAAGCCTGCGCTCGCCAGCACGGTCGAGGCGCCGTCGAAGAATCCCGGCCGGTCTCCGGGCCGCCTCGCAGCACCCCAGAACAGCAGCAGGCCGACGACGAAGCCCAGCAGCACGTTGAACAGGATGAGCGCCTCTCGGTCGCCCTCGATGCTGCGACCTGTCGCCGGCACGGCCACGAGGAACACCACCAGCATCGCTGCGAAGAGCGGCGTGAAGATGTACGCCAGCATCGAGGCGAACTTCGAGACTGCGCCGGCCCAGAACTCCACGAGCCAGGCGGTGACGACAACGGCGCCGGCCGACCCGCCGACCATCACCCACTCCGTCATCCATCTCGTATCGATGTCCAGAGCGACAAAGGCCCCGACGGTCAGGGCGCTGAACACCGCTCCTGCCAGCGCGATCAGTACGCCGTACACGATCCACTCGCCGGTGAAGCGCACGTAGTCCATGCGCTGGCCTGACAGCCGCCAACGTTCCCCGGCTCGAGCGAGGCCGATGACCAGCCACAGCAGCACTGGCAGGTGGAGCACCGCCAGCACGAAGCTCGAGCTGTCGTCGTCGAACGGATAGGCGTTGATGACGGTCGCTGAGACTGCGACGACCCCGCCGATCACGACTATCACCCAATTCGGCGGTCGCTTCAGCCACACGAACCAGCCCGCCAACGGGGGCAAGACGAGCAGGCTGTAGTTGCGTGCGTAGAAGTCGGCGTCCTGCGAATCGGCCACTGCGAAGCCGAACGCCTCGGGCAGACGAATTGCCACCGCCGCCGCCACGGCGAACGCAGCCATGACCCAGAATCCGTGCTGCCCGGTGCCGCGCTCGTCGCCATCAGGCGCAGCCTCGGGCTCTGGCTCGTCCCAGATCCCGGCGAAGCGCTCCCGAGCGAACGCCCTCACTTCAGCGTCGCTCACGGCCAACCGCCGTGCCGCAATGAGCAACGCCTCGTCGGCATCGAGGCCCGCCGCCCGCAGCGTTTCGGCCTCCGACCGCAATCCAGCAGGCGCGTCCGAAAGATCGGCCAACGCCGGATCGTCCGGCTCAGTCATGGCGCGGCCTTGCGAAGGAACACGGTCGCCGGGATGCTCTCGGGACCCGCGGCGACGGCATCAGGAGTGAGCGCAGGCGGCTAATAGGTCGAGTTGCCCCAGGCTTCGTCGAAGACGATCTCCGACAGCGGCAGCCGGTCGAGCTTGCGCGGGAACGGCGTGGACCGGTAGCCGACGGCGATGTGGGCCGCAGTGGCCACGCCTTCGGGGATGTCCAGCATCTCGGCGACCTGCGGCTCGTACATGCACAGCAGCGTGGTCAGCGCGGTGCCGAGGCCAGCTTCGCGGCAGCCAAGCAGGAAGTTCTGCACGGCGGGGTAAATCGAGCCGCCGCCCACGACGCTGAGGCGTCCAAGCTCGGTGTCTGTGGGATGGACGCCGTCGATGTAGCCGCACGCGACCACGATCACCGGCACCTCGGCGAAATGCTCGGCGAAGTAGTCGGCGCTGTCGAGCAGGCGCTTCGCCTTCTCGCCGACGATCTCGATGTCGCCGCTGCGGGCCATGCCGAGGTAGGCCTTCCACGGCTCCAGGTACCACTCCTGCAGCTGCCGCTTCTTCTTGTCGTCACGCACGACGATGAAGCGCACCGGCTGGCGGTTGCCGCCCTGTGGTGCGTGACGCGCGTAGTCGAACGCCTGCTCGAGTGTCTCGTCAGAGACGGGGTCCTTCGTGAAGTACCTCGTCGTCATCGACGTCAGTGCTGCCTCGCCAAGTTCCATGGTTTCCTCGCTCGCTTTGGGTGCGGCTGTCGTCGCAGGCCGCTGGGCCACAGCGACGCCCGCACGACAGTAGCCATCCATCACCCGCACAAAGGCATTCGAATGTGGCGACTCGCTACGAGGCGGCCCCGCGGCTGCACAGATCGGTTCGACGCAGCAGCGCACGGTGGCTGCCGCGGAGGTCCCCCGACGCCCGCGTTGTGTAGACCCGTCCCCGGGGCGCGTCGACCAAGGTCTTGTCCTTGAAGTCGTCTGTCAGTGCTGCATCGTTCGTGTAGAGAAGGCGGGCACCCGAGACCAGCGCGAGAGCAATGACATGCTCATCGTCTGAACTGCATTGAGCCGTACCGTCGA
Source organism: Acidimicrobiaceae bacterium (assembly GCA_026713105.1). Classification (GTDB taxonomy): domain Bacteria; phylum Actinomycetota; class Acidimicrobiia; order Acidimicrobiales; family Poriferisodalaceae; genus Poriferisodalis. The sequence goes on along the minus strand of JAPOPC010000103.1, from coordinate 11,943 downwards.
CGTTGACTTGGTTCAGCTCGCTGGTTCGGCGCGCGACCTGCTCGCCGTCCACTTGCACCAACCGTCCGGCTAGTTGAAGCTCAGCGAGCCAGCGGCGCATCGATTCGCCGGCCCCGCTCAACTCGTCGCTGAGCGTTCCGCCCAATACAAGCGGAACTCGGCCCTGTTCGACCGCCTTGCGGAACGCTTGTCCTGCTGCAGTTCCGCCACCCTCCCAGAGTTCGCTGACGACATTGACATCCACGATGGCGCACACCGCTCAGCCACCGAGCGAACGCTGGAGTTCGTCCATGAAGAACTGGCGGTAGCCCGCGGGAGCGCCTTCGATATTGCCCAACCGATCGACAGAGATCGAATGCAGCCGCACATCGAGACCGCAGCGCTCAAAGAAGACGATCGAGACTTCCTCAGGCGAAAGGCCAGCCAGCTCGTCTCGCACTGCCATACGGACACGATCGATGATGAAGTCACTGTGTGTTTCGACGATGATCTGTCGTCTCGGCTGTTTCGAGCGAGTAGCAGCAAGTTGGCACAGGAGGCCGCCGAGTGCCGCCTGGGCAGAAGGGTGCAGGTGTACCTCCGGCTGCTGTAGGAGCAGCGTGCGGGGACCGTCGTCCCGGAGCAGTTCAGTGATCACGGGCAGCACCTGATTGACGCCGTAGCCGACGTCAACGAGGTTCCTGTAGGGACCCCTTGCGCGGCGGCTGCCGAATTTCCTTACTTGGACTTGAAACGAATCCGAACCGCCTGTGCCGTGTCGGCGGATCCTCAACTCATCAAATATCTCTGCAGATCGCCCGAATGACTCGATGCGTTCCTTCAACTCGGACCATGCTTCGGGGGCGCGCAACGCAAGCTGAGCGAGATACGTCGGGACATAATCGCCAACGGCATCCGCGGCAACGAGCGACGGATCGTACGTGCGCTTCGGTTGCGATCGAACAGGTGCACTTGCAAACGGTCGATGTCTGCGAGTGTCTCGCACCGCCTGCTTGATGCGGTTCTGAAGCGTCAAGGCGGCTTCGAGGTCAATCAGTATTTTCTCAGTCAGTTCTGGCGAATTGTCGAGCGCCTGAACCTTCCAACGACTCGATCGCCCTTCACGCGCAGCAAATCGGAGTCCGAACAATTGCCTGTCCAGCGAAACGAGCGAATCCGAGGAGGCCGTTGCGCGCTCTCGTGAAGGGGTTGCAGCCGCAGTACAGATCCACCGCCCTGAGGTGCTGCCCAGTTCCAGCCGCTCTGTATCGGCGTCGATCACCTCATGTTGAAACCACGAGTCCGAGCACTCAGCTCGGCGTCGGACGGGCACTGGCGCTGACCATTGTTCGGCGAACTCGGCCGTGAAGCGGAGCGGATCGGTGGGACGGCCATTGGGACGCCGCCGTGGCCTGTCGACCTCAAATCGCGATTCAAAAGCTGTCGCACGACCGCCGCGCGCGCTGCGATGGTGAGCGATCTCGTCGAAGCTCCCCAAGTCGTACGGGTCTTCTTTGAAGTTGGGCACGCGCTCGCCGTAGGCGACATCCCACAACGCACGCACCATCGCCATCAGCGAGGTCTTGCCGCTGCTGTTCTCGCCGACGAGCAGCGTCAGCGGAGCAAGTCGAGCCTGCTGAGGCTCGTCACCGAAGCAGCGATAGTTGCGCAGCGTGATTGATCGCATGACTCGCTCGAATCTGCCTGTGCCCGGCGAGATACAGGTCTCCGCGCAACCCTACGGCAAGCCTTCTCGAAGTCGCAGCGATTTACGGAACCTTCAGACGTCGCCGACGGTGGACGGTGTGACTGTTCGCCACCGTCATCGCGCTCCGCACCGGACCGCCCGCAATTCAATCCGCCGAGAGCATCGCCGCCGCCCTCGGCTGCAGGCGCGGTCGTGAAGCGCATTCGCCAGCCTCACGCCCCACCAGATCAGCGACAGGAGCGATGCGTGCGTCAGATCTTCGATTTGGATACTCGGCTCGGCCGCCGGGTCAACGTGTTCATCACGGCGGTCATCGTGCTGTCCATGGCCACTTTGGTGGCCGACACGCACTACGCCGCGGCTGATGGCGGTCTGCCGGGGTGGCTGTGGACGCTGGAACTCGTCATCTGGGTGCTGTTCGGCGTCGAATACGTGACGCGCATCGTGCTTGCGCCGTCGGCGTGGCGGTATGTCTTCTCCTTTTACGGCATCGTGGACTTGCTGGCTGTGCTCGGCGGCTTCGCGAACGTCCCCGCGGGCACGTCGCTGCGCCTGTTGCGCCTGCTGCGTGTGTTCCGCGTCGTCAAGCTGGTGCGCGGCAGCGAGGCCATCGATCGGTTCCGTGCGGCGTTCCGCGATATCGCCGACGAGCTGCTGGTGTACTTGTCGGCCTCGGGGATTCTGATGTTCATCGCATCGGTGGGCATCTACGAGCTCGAACACGATCAGCCCGACACGCTGTACGTCAGCATCTTCGACAGCTTCTACTGGGCGGTGCTGTCGCTGACCGCCGGCGCCGAGGGCTATCAGCCGGCGAGCTTCGGCGGCAAATTGCTGAGCATCTTCATCGTGCTGATCGGCCTCGGCGTCGTTGCCGTGCCGTCAGGCTTGCTCGCCTCCGCGCTGTACAAGCACGACGCCCAAAACGCATGACGGGGGACTATTGGAGCCGGCAGACAACGCTCGAGCCCTCAAACAGCAGCCACCTTCCGCCGGTCCGGACAGCGACCGGCTTTGCCGGCGCAAAACGGCGCTGTCAGACTTAACCGGCCAAGAACACCAACATCGCTCAACCTGAGTTGAAGCGGGCGAGGTCAGCCATGACACTTCAGCAACGGATCGTCGCAATCGACTGTGAGACCACCGGTTTCGGCCGACACGACCGGATCGTTGAGTTCGCCGCTGTCGAAGTTGACGTCGACACCGGGCACGTAGTGGACGAGATCGACACCCTCATCAACCCCGAACGAGATGTGGGCCCAGTCGATGTGCATGGGGTCACTGCATCGATGATCTCGGCAGCGCCGACCTTCGAGGAAGTGGCGGGGGCGCTCGGCAGGCGTCTGCAGGGGGCCATCCTTGTCGCGCACAATCTGGCGTTCGATGCGCGGTTGCTGGGCCAGGAGTTCCAGCGCCTCGGAACAGCGTTCGACCCCGGTGCGGGCTATTGCACGTTGCGTGCCACGTCGCAGAAGCTCGGGTTGGCTTGCGAGAGCTTCGGCATTGAGCATCCCGACCAGCATCGTGCGCTGTCGGACGCGCGAGCTACCGCACAGCTGGCGTCACTGCTGCTCGAGGATGACCCGCTGTCAGTCAACGGCACCGAGAAGTGTCGCATCGGCTACATCGAACAAGGCTCTCGACCCAGAACGCTTCGGCGCCCGAGCGCCGCGGCAAGCAACAACGACATGGTGCGGATCGTGTCGCGTGCCCACTATCCCTTCTCAGACGAGGCGCTGTTGAGCTATCTCGATCTGCTCGACTGGGTGCTCGACGATCACGTTGTCACCGAAGCCGAAAGGCGCGAGTTGCTCGAGACAGCACAAGATCTCGGCATCAACCGGCGGCAGATCGACCAAGCGCATCGTGCATATTTGGACTCCATCGTTGCTGCGGCGCAGCGCGACCACGTCATCACCCGCGGCGAACACGAACTCATGGAGCGCATCGCGCAAGCACTGGACATCACCGACGCAACGATCCCGGAGGTGACAGAGACTCAGCGCCGCGTCGACTTGGCGGAAGGCACCCGCGTCTGCTTCACAGGCACGGCAACCATCGGAGGCGAGGCCGTCGGGCGAGATGTGCTGGAGCGATTGGCAGCCCTGGCCGGACTTGTACCAGTCAGCACGGTGACCAAGAAGAACTGCGACCTGCTGGTCGCAGCAGATGCTTCGAGCAGCTCCGGCAAGGCCCGCAAGGCCCGCGACTACGGCATCCCCGTGTTGTCCGTTGCAGAATTCGTCGAACAGCTCGGGTGAGCTGCCGACAAGCTGTCGCTGTCTCGCGTACCAAGTGCAGGTTGCCGGCCTCGGCGAGCACCGCCGAGCGGCCGCCGACACCGACGCCTAGTACCGCTGGTCGTCACCGAGATCATTGAGCACGACGTGAGTCTCATCGGCCATTTCGGGGGCTCCGAGGATTCTCAGTCTTCCTCGGTGAGATCGGCAGACTCGGCTGACAGCTTGTCGATATCTGCCTCCTCGATTCCCTCCAGCGCAGTGCTCAGAGCTGTTCCCCACGGAACGGAGTTGAGGCTGAAGCTGTGGCTCAGGCGCCCCAAGGCACGCAGGGCGCCTTGGCAGCGGATCTTTCTGAGGCTCGCCTTGACCCCGTTGTCAATCGTGCCACGTTGACCGAGTGCAACGATCGCAGCGGAGCGTGCGCGGGGCGCGTTTAGTGAGGTGATTCGCTTCACAGACAAGCCTGTGAGTTCGGGCCAGATGTTCGGGTCGTGCAGCAACTGGTGGGCGGTCTCGAAGTCGATGCTGTTCGACGGTGCTTCAGCGACAATTTCGCGTGCGGTTCGTACACGCCACCATGCCATCGAGATCGGGCAGTTCACGAGAACGCTGACTTTTCCTCGGACCCGTTCGAGTCCTCCGGTGCGTCGAAGGAAGTTGCGGGTCCGAGCCTCGGCGTTGTCGGCTTTGGGGCCTTCGAGGAAGCCGGCGACGAGGTCGTCGAAGTTGCCTTGCTCTATCCAGACGGCATGGCAGGCGGCCCAGAAAGCGGGGGTAGCTGCTTCTGCCGGGGACACATTCGAGAGGCTTTCAGCGATTCGCTCCTCGGCGTATCTGGGCAGGCGCAGCAGTTCTGATGCCGTCAGGGGATTTGGCAGCGACGGCACGGCCGATCTCAGCGTTTCCTCGTCTGTGACGCGAAGCTGTCTCAGCAGGTATCGCGAGCATTCGGCGGAGCCTGCTGCGACTGCAGCGACGAGTTCCAGCTGACGGGCTTTGACTTCGCTGCGATACCGCTGCTCGTCACTGGAGTCCTCTGGGGGTGCGTCGGAGCTGTCGCCTCCTGTGAGGGAGCCGTTGGCCTGATCTTCAGCAGGCTGCTGGTCGGAGGTGCGCGCTCGGTTCTTCTCGTAGATGATGTGCTGTTGCCAGGATTGGTAGGCGACCTCGTCGACCAGCGTCAGCACGCTGTTTGTGGTCACTCGTCGTCTCCTGTGTCGATCCAGAAGCTCTCCATCGATGTGGCTGCTCTGGCGGGGTCGTAGAACTCGCTGTCCCAGTCCGACAGGGCGGCGTCTTCGAGCCTTGCCCGAAGCGCTTGGGCGAGTGGGCAGTCAGCGTTCACTCCGTCGTCTCCGTCCTCGTCTTTGGCTCTCGCCATGGTGCTGCGAGGAAGCTGCCCGAACGCGGCGATCAGCGCAGCTATTTGGATGTCGCGGTGCTCACGGCGATGGTCGTACAGCTCGGCTGCGAGCGTGACCTTGAAGTACGGGTTGCCGGACAGTTCGGCTTCCTCGACAGACATTGTTCCCGGTTTGAGCCGATCGTCGCCGTCCTTGACAAATCTGAGCAAGCTGACAAGAAGCGGTTCGAACTGGTACTCGCCACCGCGTGCCAGCCACCAGCCCGCTGGAATGTCCACAGCGGCTCTTTCTCCGCGGACGAGCGGATGCAGTCCTGAGGCTGAGATGGAGGTGTCGCGGACGGCGACGATGCCGGGAATCAGATACAGGTTGTCGTTGCGCTCAGTTTCGTGCAGTTTGACGACTTGGCTGGTGCCTTCTGCATGCTCGACGCGGCTGAGCATCGTGCGCGGGCAGCGAATCTCGGTCGCGTAGGCGGCGTCACCGTTGCTCAGAAGCGTCTCGATTTCAGGTGCGTCGTGAAGCTCGTGAATGACGGCGCTCGCCTGCCGTTGGAGCGCAACGGTTGCTGAGTACCGTGCTGCGACCCAGTCGAGCCGTGACCCGTCGTGAACCAGAACGGGCAACGGCTCGGCGCTCGTTCCGATCGCATTGGTCGCAGACATCAGACTTGTTGCTCCGAGATTGCGTAGTGCTGGCCGACCCGCGCTGCGGGCTCATGGGAATCCGGGGACTCAGAGTCGTCGTCTGCATCGGCCGGTGATGGCCGAGCGCGCTTGACGATGTCGATGCTCAGCAGGTGCGGAGCCGCCGCGAGTTCGCGAGCTAGGCCATCGGCGAGCTTGATCCGCAGGGTGCGTTCGCCCGCAGAGGCAGGCAGCACAAGCTCGGTCTCGCCATCGCTGCCCCCGGTGGCTGCCACGCCGCTCTCGGAGTCCTCCACGAAGGCGAGCGACAAGTAGTCGTCGGGGAATGGCTGCTCGCAGGTGCCGTCGGCGCCTGAGGCGCGGCGCACTCGGATTCCCATGGAGTGTTGGTCGTCTGTGTTCTCGTCGTAGTCCAGCCGGACCTCGACGATTCCCTGGTCGGCATCGGATCGCAACGCATGCCGGTAGCTCGGTATCGACCCGGGCCGTGGGGTGCCGCGACGGCGTTCGCGTTTGACGCCGCCTGTCTTGTTGTTTCCTCGTTCGACTTTGGTCCTCTGGCTGCCGCCTCCTGCTTGGCGCCGCGGTCGACGAACGGGTTCCGCCTTGCGGATGTGGTGGCCGTCGAGTGTCGCGAACGATTCAGGCGTGTACTCCTCTTCGTCGTTTCGCTCTCCGACGGCGGCCCGCAGGGCGTCAGCGATTGTTGCGAGGTGTTCTCGCAGCCGTCGCTTCTGGTCGTTGTTGAGTCGTTGGCGTTTGATTCCGCGGTGCTCGGGGCCTTCTGAAGCGCGGACCAGCTCTTCGAGTTCGCCGTCCGTGAGTGTCACAACGGCATCAAAGGGCCAAGTCGAAGCAAAGTCGCGCTTCAAGAGCCGGTCGACGCGTGACGAAATCCACATTCCCTTGCGGAACAGATGAACCTGGGTCAGTTCGCCACGAGCGGCATCAAGAGAGCGCCACGCCACTCTCACTCCCGGCAGCGGAGCCAGCTGAGCGCCGTCACGCAAGGTCATCCACGCTGCATGCGCCTGCGAGCCCGCGATCTGTCCCGCTGGCGAAGTCTTGCGGTGGGCGGTCGCCTCAAGCGCAGCAGTGAGAGTCTCTCGGTTGGTGATGCTGCTTCGGCCTTCTCGGTCGACGATTTCCACGGTGAGGCGCCCCTCGTCGACCGCTGCTGAGAAGTTCGCGGCTGCGACTTGCATGATCTGCTCTGCGGCGGTCGCGTCGTCGTGGTCGCGGTGGAAGTCGTTGAATCCCGCTATTGCCACCACAGTGCCTGTGGTGTCTTGCTGCAGATGCGACGCGAGCATCTCGGGCATCTCGGTCGGGAATTCGTTGCCGTCTTGCCACAGCTGGCCTGACCATCGGGCGCGGCGCCAGTAGCCCTCCGAAGCGAGCAATTGGCCGTCTCCGTCTGTTCGTGTAGCCAAGATCGCGTGGCCCGAAGCGATCGTCCCATTGGAGCCGTTGTGGCTGTATCTGCTTCCGTACAGCACATAACGCAGGTCAGAAGCCCCGAACGCAGCGTGATGACCCAGGCCGAATGATCCTGCCCCGCCTTCGCCCTTGTCGGTATTGCCGACAGTAAGCAGCGAGATCATTCGCTGAGGGTCCAGTCCGCAGCCATTGTCCGCGCAGAGCAGCACAGGCACCTCTTCGCGAGAGATCAGGCCGCCGATGCCCTCGACGATCATCTTCTCGTTATGAGAGGGCGTGGTGCGTCGCTGCTGTCTCTCGCTCTTTGCTTGGGAGAACGCTTCGCAATAATCGGACCATCCGGGCAACTGCGTTGTTGCGACATCGGTGATGACGAATCGCACTTCCGCTGGCCGTCCGGCTTTGTCTGCGGCGTCGAGGCAGTTCTGGATCAGCTCGCGCACGACAGGCTCAGCCGACCCGTCGAACTGCGACACCTGCGCGCTCGTGAAGCCCACGGGCGCGTGCGTCATTCCGAAGTGCAGTTGTCCGTCAGTCTGTGCAGTCACAAGCGGGGGTTCCTTGTTCGTAGCGGCCCAGGCCGTCTGTGCAGCCTTGGGCCAGGTCGTCGAATGTCCCGGCGTTCACGCCGAAAAAACCGAAGGTGGAGATGCCGTCGCCGTTGCGTCGGGGCTCAGTGCGCATGTGGCGCTGCTCGATGTCTGCCCACCAGCTGATGTCAGATGGCGTGCCCATGCTGCGTCGACGATCAGGAGTGGCTGACAGCTCAACGAGCTGCTTTGTGCCCTTCATGAAGCAGAAACTGCAATTGCCCGCACCGGACGGAATGTCCAGATCGAAATCGCGTCCACGCCAGAAATCAGCGACGGCATCGGCGTCGATCCCGGCGTGGTGGAGCGGGAAGTACGGACGCTCGCCCGGGGGCTGCGTCTTGACGGTGCAGCCCGCCGCTGTGGCACCCTCGGCGTACAGGCAGCGCAGCAGCACGCGATCGACGCGTCTGGGCTCATCGGCACGAAGACCCAGCAGACGCACATGCAAAGCGGCTTCCAAGCCTCGCATCGGAGCCGGACGAGGCTCCACGACGAGCCCGTTGCGCTGGCCGTTCTCGCGATGGCCGAGCGGCACATCGGTGAAATCGGCGAAACGCTGCGCAGGACGCTGAGACGGCAGCGACGCCAGATGCTCAGCTCGACGCAATGCCTGTTCGCGCGGAGCGCTCCCGCCGCGTCTTACATAGCCATCGGCGAACTGCTCCGCGCGCACCAGATTCGCACCCGATGCGCAGCCATTGTCACCCGGCCAGTAGTGACCAGCGTGCGCTGGTCCCGCGGTTCCGCCGATCCAATCGGCCAACAGCTTGTGCGACGGGTACAGCTTCAGCTTCGCGGTGCAGGTCCGCGAATGCGGATTGGGCAGCATTCCCTGGAAGCTGAGCAGCTCCTCGAACACCTCGCCGCCGCTGCGAAAACCGTAGGGGTCGTCCTCAACAGGCACCGGCTTGACGAGACGATAAGCCTCCCGCCGCCAGTAGTCGCCTCTCCAGGCGTCCTCCACCGTGCAGAACTCCAGCCACAGAAACGGCAACCCGAACTCGCGCTCGATGCGCTGCTTGCACTCCGCAGCGAACTCATAGGTGCCCGGATGCTCAGCTGAGGTATTCGCGAACAGCAGCAAGTCGCCGCGCTCCGGGCGCAGCAAACCCTCATCGGCAGCCATGAACGCCATCGCAGCCGACGAGCGGCCGCCCGAGAAACTCAGAATGTGCGGAAGGTCACGATGAGCGTCGTCTCGGTAGTCCAGCGGGCCGAGCCGCGAGCCTCCGAGTCGGCCATTGCTGCTCATGAACTCGACCTCCGCACCCGGCCGCATGACAGTAATGCGCACACGACCGCCTCGCGGCCGGCGTGACAGAACCCATCGCTGAGGTCAGACTCGGCCATCGTGCAAGTCTCTGGGCGACCACTGCGATCGGTTAAGGCGGCTGCCCGAAGTGCGCTCAGACCGAATTTGTCAGGAAAACGCAGGTTCGTCGCCGTGCAGTCGATAGTTCGAATCGAGTACCTCAAGTAGAGCATCCATGTCGAACGCAGCCGACGGCAAACCCCACGAGGCGGCGAACCTGTCGCAGCTGGGCCTCATGATGCAGATCGCCATCGCAAGCGGCAGGAGGTAGCGATCCACTTTGATGTTGAAGTTCTCCAGCATGCCCTCGCCCGCATGCAGCTCCATCAGCTCGGCAAGGCCCGAGTGCGCTATGCCGGAGAGGTATCCGTACTGCACAGCCCCGGAGCTGAGATTGGCATCGGAGACGCTCACAATCTCGTTGACGACCGCTCGCTTGGAGGGGTAGGTCTCCACTGTTTGGCCCGAGGTGAGTCCGCGAGCTGCCGACAAATCCGCATTGATGTGGTGGACCTTCTCTTTGTTGCCGCCAATGGCAGAGGCGACGATCGCCGATGTCTCGTCCGGCGCTCCTGGTTCCTGCAGTCGCTGCAGGTTCTTGATGTACTGGTCGACTCCGTCTGCGTGGTCGAGGGCACCGCGACACGCTCGCCGTGCTGGGCCGATGCCGGGCTCAAGAATCCATGCGGCGTACGCGAAGCTCTCCATTGCTGAACGCGTCAACGCGAACACCGAGTAGACGGAAGCGGATGACTTCGCTAGCGACGCTGTGCCGCCCATGAAGTCCATCGCCGCCAACATGCGGATCTGGACCGCCATCTCAGCGTGGGCGAGTAATGACCCTGCCTCGGCACGAGCGCTCGTCGGCAACTGCTCGCTTTCGGACTCAAAAGGCGAGCCTTGCTGCGGACGCACGTCGAAACTTGCGGGGCTGTAGCGCCCCACGAATGCCCCGAGGGCATCTGCGACCTCCGCAATCGCAGGATGGCGGTCTCTGTAGATCATCGGTACTCGCTAATCATCCAGGTTCATGTTCGACAGGAACGGCGAACTCTAAGCAGCAAAGCAGCCCATGGCCTTCGATCCTCTTCTCGGCGCAAACGCAGCCGCCGTCCCCGCATGGCCCTAGCCGTTGCTCGGCCGATCCTCCACCGCTTCGGCGCTTGCTTCCGTCAGTCTGATTCCTCCCGCGGCTCCACGAGGATGTGCCCGATCTGAGTGAGGCAGCCGTGTGGAATGCCTCGCTCGTCGGCGATTACTGCTGCGATTTCGCTGACGAGCGCTGGCCCGTCCCGCATCGCGTCACCAATAGTCGCGGTGGTGTCTCCTTCTCGCCATGCCATGACGATCATCAAGGGTCCGAGCGTGCAATCGGCTGGCGACGGCCCGGCGTTCTCGGCGGATGTTCTGAGGGTGTCGGGGTCTGGATCATTCACCGGGTTCGTCTCCGCTGTCAGTCACCGTGGCGACATGGGCGACTGCGACGGCGGCGTTGTCTTCGAGCCCGAATTGACGTGATGCGGTCATGATCCGCTCAGCGATCCCTTGGGCGTCGGCGTCGGTCGTGCCGGTGTTCATGAGCGACGCGACCGCGGCCTCAAGCTGTGCAGAGCCGCGTGCGTCTGTCTCAGGCGTCGGGCGCAGGATCGCCTCCCAAGCGCCGTCGCTGAGGATCACGATGGCCATCGTGTCTGCGGTGGCCGGCGGTTCGAGGTCGGCGCTGGCGACGCGCCGAGCCAACGCAGTCCGACTAGTACAGCTCCGCTGGGAGCGCGGATTCTCGATATCGGTGCAAGCCTCCCCGCCGCCCGCGAGCATCAGCAGCGCATGCACCAACACTGCGCCCCAGTCAGCCCCACACGGTCCGCGAACCGCCCCAGCTCGAACAGGCCGCAGCCCCACACCACCCGATCCCTGCCGCCTGCCAGACACGCGTTTGTGACACTGGTAGCTTTCACCTCGGAGATGCCCCCCTGAACCTACTGATGCGTACTTTGAACGCATGCATCGTCGCAGGTCAGAGGGGCTTTTCCGCGGACCCACACCGCACCACCCCACAGACTCATGAACAATCAGGGCTAGGAGCCACAACAGTGTCACACCGAATAAAGTCAGCTCTCTTTCTCGATTTCGATAATATCTACGGTGGGTTACATGCGCTCGACTATGAACAAGCTAATGCCATGGCGAATGAACCTTGGCTATGGCTAGAGCGCATTCTGAAACGAGCTAGCTCCGACCGAAAGCGTGATGTACTAGTTAAGCGCGCCTACCTGAACCCCGCCGGGCGAGTTGTGAACCGAGACGGGAGTCGCCAGTACTTCTCTAGCATCCGCCCCCAGTTGACTCGATCAGGCTTCGAGATCATTGATTGCCCATCGCTGACTAGTACAGGCAAGAATGCAGCAGATATCCGAATCGTCATGGACGTGCTGGAATACCTAAGTCGGAGTTCTGGCTACGAAGAGTTCATCATTGCATCAAGCGATGCCGATTTCACTCCGTTGCTACATCACCGAGGATGTCCCATTTGCTGTTGAAGTCGCTGCGGGTGGTGGCTCCGGTTGTCATGCAGCGATCGAGTGTTGGGCAGTATTGCAGGTGGGTGTGACTGTCTCGGCGTGACGGGCGAGCGCGGCGACGAGTTGGGGCATCTG
>JAPOPC010000042.1 GCA_026713105.1 Acidimicrobiaceae bacterium | reverse complement strand
TGGGTGATCTTCCCGGCGGCGCCGTTCTCCAAGGAGCCGCTGGCGCCGGTGTACTTGCCGAACCAGTCGACCTTCGGCGACATCGTCAACTGGACGGTCTACGCCACGATCATCTTCGACGACAAGGGCATCACTTCTGCCAATGTCGAGGATCTGCTGGGCAGTGGCGAGCTCGATGCCGAAGCAGTCCGGCTGCTCGGCGGCGAAGGCGAGCTGCAGACCAAGATGGGCCTCGAGCCCGACGCGTTCTACCAGGTAGTCCGCCAGATCGGGAACTACGACGAGATCTACACGCGCAACCTCGAACCGGTCGGTTTGCGGCGGGCCGGCACGCCCAATGCGCGCTGGACCGAAGGCGGGCTGATCTACGCGCCACCGGCGCGCTGAACGGCCATCGACACGATCACCACGTCGGCCGCAGGTGCGGGAGCCGTCTAGTCCGACGAGTCGTCGGCGATGGTGGGCGTGGGCGTGGCCGGGGTCCATTGGAGGGCACGCTCCACGAAAATATCGGGGTCTTGGCGCCACTGCGAATAACCGATTCGTCTGCCGTCGGTGAGATAGTCGATCTTGGCGTTCAGGCAATCCAGCAGGTCGGTGTCGCCGGCTCGGAGAGTCCAGCCGCCCCACTCCACCAAGTCGTCGAGCGCTGCGACGGCCAGCACCCCACCTCCGCCGTAGCTGTCCGCCGTCTGGGTGTTGCTGATCATGTCGTGCATGACTGCGTCGATGTCTCTGGATGCGAGCGCGTCAGGGGCGCTGACGCCGCCGAAGTCGTAATGAACGGCGGGCTGATCCGACGAAGGCGGCTCGAGCCGTGTCCGATGTTCGACGGCCTCGCTGTCGCCGGCGGCGGTGATGCGATAGGCGTCGGTTCCGTCTGCGGTGACGACGCCGTCGGGGGTGTGAATGCGGGTGCCGGCCGCGAGAATCCCGCTCGCATCGGTGATCTGCGTCAGTTCCAGCAGCCGTTGCTCGTTGGTGGTGTCACGGAACGATCCCACGCGGGTGCCGCCGTTGAGACCGGAGAAGTCGGCGAATTGCTCGGTCTCGCCAGCGCGCACCAGCAGGGACTGCCGGTAGGAGATGTGGCCGTTGGTGAACGCCACCACCTCGTCTCCGGCTTCGTTTCGTGTGCGCGATTCCAGAATGGACATGCCGCCGCCTGCGATGTCCGCGGCGCCCGAAGCAGGCAGGAGCCAGATGTCGGACCATTCCGAGACCGGGATCCGCTCGAACCGCAGACCCGCGCCGTCCATGGCCTCCAATGCGGTGAGCAGGTCCGCGGAGTAGCCGGCGTGGACTTCGCTCTCGCCGCCGGGAGAGTCGTCGTTGTCGCTGTAGCTGATAGGAGCGAAACCCGTGTAGAAGGCGAAATCCAGAGTGTCGCCCGGAGCGCACCCGACGGTCTCGGTGCCAGAGGCCGCAGTCTCGGCATCCGTCGTCGAAGGCGGCACACCGCTCGCCGCTGTTGCTGCGGGCGCGTCCGAATCATCCGACGAGGCCGGCGTGCCGCTTGGGGCGCAGGCTGCCGCCAACAGCGCAACGACGGCGAGCACGCCAACGAGGCGAACAACAGCCGCCAGATGCTGTCGGTACGGTCCTGCGGCGCTGCTTTCGTCTCGCTCAGTCACGCCTGTGTTCGCCTGCACCGCCGCAGAGTACAGCCCGGGTGCGGGGCAGCTTGTGGTGATGGGGTGGCGGCGGCCATGAGATCCTGCCCAGCCTCCGTCCGATTGCACTTCGTCAAAGACGAGGTCCTGGCGCTGTGATGCTGCCCCGCGATATCCGCGGGCGCGATCTGCAACGTGCGCTCACTGCGCTCGGCTACTGAGTCTCACGTCGACGCCGCTCTCATGTCCGGGTCACGACACAGATCAATGGGGAACATCACGAAGTGATTCCCGATCACAACCCCATCAAGATCAAGACCCTGTCGAGCATTCTCAAGAGCGTCGCCGCTCATCACGGACTGACAGTTGATGAGCTATTGGAGGTCCTCAACCTCTGATCAGCTCGGGCCATCGACCTTTGGCGCAGCGCCGACTCGTTCCCGGACGGCGTTGACGATCTGATTCTCGTGGTAAGTGTCGATGTCGAGCGTCATCGTGGCGGTCGCGGCGCCATCAGCCATTTCGAAGGCCGCTCGCCCGTCCCAAGTCGGTCATGGGGTCAAGGTGCTGATGGCAGGGAGGCCCACGGCGCTCAGATGTAGTCGGCGTCGCCGGTTTCCCAGGACTCGGCGCGGCGACGCCGGCCACCAGTGGACCTGCGGTAGGACTCAGGGCCGTCGTCGTCCCATTCGTCCTCCATATCCCATTTGTCGTCGTCCCAGTCCTCGTCGAATTCGTCGTAATCGTCGTCGTCCAGCCACTCGTCGTCGTCCCAGCCGTCGCTTCTCGGAGGTGCGGTCTGAGCGCCGTCCGGTCTGCGCTGCGGTCTCGGCCTGCGCCGCCGATTGCCAGCCGGTTGGCCGGCGGGCCGAGTCGCAGACCGTCCGCGCGTGCCTCGACGGAGCGCGAGGGCGACGATCCCGCCGATGATCACCAGCGCGCCGATGGCCGCGCCGGCAAAGACCATGAACGTTCCAGCCGCGATTGCCGTAACGGGAAGAGCGGCGCCTCCCAGAATGCCGCCCGCCTGCCCGAACTGCCGCTCCGCAGAGCTGCGCTCATCGGCACCGCGCCGGCGGCCCGCAACGGCCTCGCCATCCGATGACCACGATTGGGGCGCAACGGCTCCGACCGCTTCTGCGGCGGCCCACCAGTCCAGCTTCCAACGTCGCAACTCAGCGAGGTCAACGACATGGCACGGCTTGTGCTGGCTGTCGATCATCCGCTGCAGGTGCGCACTGAGCCCCGTTGCTGTGTGGATCAGCATGCGAGCCCGGAACGTCGCCGAACCGGACTTCGCCAAGAACGAATCGACATCCCGGCTCGAGACACGCCGACCGTCGCTGTGACACTCGCACCGGATCGCTATGGCATCGCCGCCGGAGGCGCTGCTGCGCTGTGCAACGAGGTCGATGCCGCCGGCGGGACCTTCGCGACCTGCCCATTCGTCCCACACATCGACGCGGTCGAACGCCCTGTTGCCCTCGTCGTCGCGCAGTGCGCGCAGCACGCCTTTGCACAACTGCTCGAATCTCGTGCCGAGATCAGTGCTGTCGCTCGCCTGGCGACGCATCTCGTCGAGCACATCGTCGATCTGCGAGTCGTCCGATTCCCGCCGTGCCTGATCGAACACCCTTGCAGTATCGCGTCGATCAGCCGAGCACGATCACTGGGGTGCCGACCGACGTCCACCCGTACAGCTGAGCCGCATCGTCATCGTCGGTGGTGAATCGCACCATGTGCTCCATGGTGACCAGCCAGTTGTACGAGATCGCGTCCTCGGACTTCGAGGTGACCGCATAGCGGCCCGGCACCGGCGACGTCGCATGCCCGCTGACCGGATAGTTGTCGACTGCATGGCCGGTGCCCTCGTGGGCGAACGCTGCCGGCACATATTTCCCCCTGGGCTGTGTCAGGATCTGTCAGGGAGCGCCTGATTTGCTGGCGCGGCAAGGATTCACGATGCGCACCGCGCTCGTATTCATCGCCGGTGCGGCCATGCTCGCGGCTGCTTGCGCTGACGACGACCCCGCAGCCTCGCCGGCAGTTGGCTCAGGCGCCGATGCGCCCGCGATCGTCCTCAGCGAGGACGAGATCCAGCTGACCGGCGGTCTGTACCGATTCGACGACTGTGACGTGCTGCTCGAACACTTGCACCAGGAGTACGCGGCCCGGGTGGGACCGTGGGGCTTCGACGATGGCGGTCGCGGCAGACCGGAGTTCGATGAGGAAATGGCCGACGAAGACACGGCAATGGACGATTCGGGTGCCAGTTTCGATGACGATGCGTCATTGCAGAGCCCCGGGCCTGTTGAGGGTGTGGACTTCTCGGGTACCAACGTCCAGGAGCGAGACGTCGATGAGGCCGACATCGTCAAGACCGACGGTCGGCGGGTCTTCGCGCTGTCGGAGGGCCGGCTGGTGGTGGTCGACGTTCGACAGCGGCGTGTCACCGGTTCGGTGCAAGTCGTCGAAGGACGGTCGTCTGAGATGTTCCTCCACGGCGACAGCCTGCTGCTGATCGCACGTGTCCACGAATCAACCGATCAGGGCGAGCACGGCACCCAAACGGTGCTCCAGCGCATCGAGGTGAGAGACGGTCGCCCGTCTGTGACAGCGACGTTGCGCGCTCAAGGCGAATACCTGAGCGCCCGCAGTGTCGGCGGCATCGCTCGGGTGGTCATGGGTCATGACCCGCGGCGCAACTTCGCGTTCGTGTACCCGCGAAGCGAGGCCGGCGAGGACGCCGCCCAGCGGGCCAATCGCGACGCCGTTTTGGCGTCCACGCTGGACGACTGGCTGCCCCGTTACACGCTCGGCGACCGACATCCGTCGTCGGGGGACCGGCTCACCGGTTGCGCCGATGTGCATGCGCCCACGGTGTTCTCTGGCTTCGGCGTCACCACGGTGATGAGTGTCGCGATCGACGGCGATCTGGATCCGTCATCGTCGACGGCGGTGACAGCGCCCGGCGACACGATCTACGCCTCGACGGACTCGTTGTACGTGGCGACGACCCGCTGGCTCGACGCGGAGCAGTACGACGGCGACGACGCAGCCTGGCGACGCGCTTGGAAGGACCGCCGAACCAGCGTGCACCGCTTCAGCCTTGACGGCTCGGGCAGCGCCGCCTACGAGGCCTCAGGCGATGTGCTGGGCACTGTCCACAATCAGTTCTCGCTCTCGGAGCACGACGGCCGGCTGCGGCTGGTGACCACAGTCGGGGACTCGTGGGACGATAAGTCGGAATCGCATGTGCGGGTGCTGGAGCAACGCGACGACCGGCTGGTCGAGATCGGCAGCGTCGGCGGCATCGGGCGGGGCGAGGACGTGCAGTCAGTGCGTTTCGTGGGCGACATCGCCTATGTGGTGACGTTCCGCCAGATCGATCCCTTCTACATCATCGATCTGTCCGATCCTGCCGATCCGCAGGTGACCGGCGAGCTGAAGATCCCCGGCTTCTCGAGCTACCTGCACCCTCTCGGCGATGATCTCGTGCTCGGCGTGGGATCAGACGCCGATGCCGCAGGCGTCGTCAGCGGTTCGAAGGTGTCGCTGTTCGACGTCAGCGACACGGCCGCACCGCGCGAGATCGACGTGTGGACCATCACCGGCGCTTGGAACGACATCGGCTGGGATCATCGCGGCTTCCTGTGGTGGGCGCCAGAGCAGCTTGCGGTCATTCCGATGACGGCATGGCGACAGTTCTCCGGCGCCGTGGTGCTGAAGGTGCAGGACCGGTCGATTCGTGAGCATGGCCGCATCGAGCACGCAGATGACGACACAGCATCAGGCTCGACGGACTGTCGGCACCTGACCGCTGCGGACCTGCCGAGCGACGACTACGACGACTTCGCCACTGAGCTGGAGTACCTCGTCATGGAGGGCGCCGGGTTCGCATGCGATCCGGACGAGTCCACCCCGGCCGGCCTCTACTGCGCCAACGAGTCGGCCTTGGATCGCGAGGCGCGCGATCTCGAGCTGCTGGACGACGGCGAATCAGTGTGGGTGTGCTGGGAGAACGCCGAGCCGCAGGTCATCTATCGCAGCATCGTCATCGGCAGCGAACTCTGGACACTGGGCGCCAAGGGTGTCGATTTCAACCCAAGACGGCACAACAGCCTCGAAGTCCACGACCTGACCAGCCTCGCACGCCTCGCGAGCGTCGATCCATAGCAGCCGACCCGCACGTCTCTCTGGGTCGACGCGCCCGGCCCGGGCGGCTGCAACGGAGGCTTCACCCAATCAGCGCGCAGTGATGAACGAGCGATATTCGGGGAGGGCTAGCATCGATTCGATCCACGGGGAGGGCCGGCGCTCAGATGAGCCGAACCGGCGAGGAATTCCGTCAGGAGCTGCGTCAAGCCTTGGAAGACGCGGGCTTGGCAGAGCAGATCACGTTGCTGCCGTGGGTGTCCCGGGCCATTGTTTCTTGCTCAGTTCTAGGTTGGTCTGATGCAAGGAGTGTTTGATGCCGAAGCCGCCTGGGAAGAGTCCGGAGCGAAAGCTGCAGGTTGTGCTGTCTGTGTTGCGCGGGGAGATGTCTGCTGCTGACGCAAGGCCGAGCGCTATGCGGTCGTGCTTGCGTGTTGCAGTGCTGCGAGGAATTCGAGCAGCTCGGCGTTGAGCTCGTCGGCGGCTTCCTGCTGGACCCAGTGACCGATGCCGTCGAGGATCACTGACTTGTGCATGTTGGGCATGGTTTCGGGAAACTTGGCGATGGAGCCGGCGCCCCACACCGTCGGGCCGTCCACCTCGCCGCCGACGAACAGGCTCGGCTGGGTGATGGCTGCGCCGTCGAAGGCGGCCATGTCCTCCCAGTCGCGGTCCACGTTGCGGTAGCGGTTCAGCCCGCCGGACATGCCGGTGCGCGTGAATTCCGAGGCGTAGTGGCCGAAGTCAGACTCAGTCATCCAGTGGGGCCAGCTGTCGGATTCGGGCCAGATGAAGTTGTCCGAGAGCTTGCCGCCGGGCACCACGCCGAAACCCCCGCCTGATGAGTCGCCCGATGCCGCCCGGGCCCGCACGCCGTCGCCCGAGGCGGCGTAGTACATGCCCAGCAGCCAGTGGGGCAGGTCGACTTCCATCTCGGCCTCAGCACGGCCCGGCTCCTGGAAGTACTCGATGTAGAACTCCTTGTCGCCGCCCATCATCCGGAACGCCGCGCTCGGCCTGAAGTCGCTGCGGGCGTTGTAGGGCACGCTGACCAGTGCCAGCGCGGTGAAGACGTCGGGCCGCAGCAGTGCCGAGCTCCAGGCGATGGGTGCGCCCCAGTCGTGCCCGACGATCACGGCTGAGTCTTCGCCAAGCGCCCGCACGACGCCGACGTTGTCGGCGACATGGCGCACCATGCGGTAGTCGTCCACCGCCGCAGGCGCGGAGGAGCGGCCGTAGCCGCGCACGTCGATCGCCACCGCCCGGTAGCCGGCGGCGGCCACCGCGGGGAGCTGGTTGCGCCACGAGTACCACGACTCGGGGAAGCCGTGGACGAACAGCACCATCGGCCCTTCGCCCAGCTCGGCCACATGGATCCGGGTGCCCAGTGCATCCACATCGTGGTGCTTGACACCCGACAGGTCGAGGGTGGTCGTGCCGTTCGATTCGCTCATGGCCGACATTCTGGCTCCCACGCTGCGATTTCGCTTCGTCCTCCGAAAAAAGGTTCAGTGAAAAATATTGAAAATTACTAGAACATAGTGTTATGGAATTCGCACCGCCCATGAACGAACACGACATTATTGGTCAGAATTCTGACCTAAAATGGCCAGCTATGGCCGAAGTCTTTCCGTTTTCCGAGGCAAAGGCCCGGTTGTCAGAATTGGCAGACCGGATCGAGAAACAGCACGAACGCATTGTGGTGACCCGACATGGTCGACCGTCGTTCGTGCTCATGAGCCCGGACGAACTGGAATCGCTCGAAGAGACGCTGGACATTCTCGGAGACGAAGAACTCATGGCGTCATTGCGGTTGTCCCAGCAAGAGGCTGCCGAGGGCAAGCTGATCCCGCTGGAAGAGATCGTCTAGGTCGACCCGATTCGAATCGGTGTATGCCGTCAAGTTCACCGCTGCCAGCAGACGGCACCTCGACCGCCTGCCCGAAGGTGTGCGCGCTGCCGCATTGGCGACCATTCGCGGACCCGTCAGCGAGAATCCGTTCCGGGCTGGAAAGCCTCTTGGTGGGATTCTGAGTGGTTACCGGTCCGCTCGTCGCGGGGACTACCGCATCGTCTACGAAGTGGATGAAGACGACGAGATCGTCGTCATCCACCGAGTCCAACACCGCCGCGACGTCTACCGCCTCGCCTAAATCGCATCCCACGGAACCGGCAGAACCACAGCACGCCGGTGAAGGTGTTTCCGGCCGCTTCTTTCGCAGCCTTCGCAAACTTCTGGGATCGGGGTTGATGAGGTTGCTTGCAAAATGCTGGTAATGCAGGCAGAATGCTGGCATGGCCGTGCAGATCACCATCCGAAACGTGCCGGACGATGTACGCGACGAGATTGCTGCTCAGGCTGCGGAGCGGCGTCAGTCGATGCAGGAGTACTTGCGGGGGGAGTTAGAGCGCCTCGCCGCGAGACCGTCGGTGGAGTCGTGGCTCGCTGAGACCAGGCGCCGAGTCGAAGCTGCAGGCACCGAGGTATCGGCTGAGGAGATTCTTGCTGCGCGTGATGCCGACCGCCGATGACAGCGGTCATCGACTCGTCGGTGCTGGTCACGGTGCTCACGGACGCCGGTAGCGTCGGCCGCTGGGCGACGGCTCAACTCACACAGACTCCATTGGCGGCACCCTCAATGGTGATGGCCGAGGTTGCGAACGTCCTGCGACGCCTCGAGAGCGGTCCGAAGCTCTCGCGGTCCGAAGCGACGGTGTCGCTTCGAAGCCTTCGCCGGCTCGATATCGAGCTCTACCCGTTTGCCCCGCTTGCGGATCGGGTCTGGGAGCTTCGTTTCAATCTCACTGCCTACGACGCGTGGTACGTCGCGCTGGCCGAATCGCTTGGCTGGCCGCTGGTCACACTTGATCGCAAGATGGCCGGTGCCAGCGGTACGCGTTGCGAGTTCCGGGTTCCGCCGCGCCACGAACAGACTGAGTGATGTCCGCAGCAGGACAGTGCGGTGTCTGACCGGCAAGGATGGGTGGCATGAGTTTGTTGTCGTTTGAGCTGCCGTCGTTGGAGACGATCGAGCTGGTGCCTGATGGGGAGACGCTGCGGGTCTGGCTGAATCGGCCGGAGTCGCGCAATGCGCACAACCAGCTGATGATCCGCGAGGTGGGGGACCTGTTCCAGGCTCTGAACGGGCAGACGCAGTACCGGGTGGTGGTGCTCGGCGGGCGGGGGAAGTCGTTTTGTGCCGGCGCTGACCGCAAGGAGCAGCCGCCTGCCGCGGCGAACGACCGCGAGGCTCGCTACATCAACCAGCTCGGGCGGCGTGCAGCACGGGCCATCGAGGACTGCGAGGCCGTCACGATCGCACGGGTGCATGGCCACGCCATCGGAGGCGGGTGCTGCTTCGCCACCAGTTGCGACTTCCGCATCAGTGAGGCCAGCGCGCTCTGGTACGTGCCCGAGGTGGAACTGGGTGTGCCGTTGCCATGGGGTGCCACACCCCGGCTGATTGCCGAGATGGGCATGTCGCGCGCCCGCCAGTTCGTGATGACCAGCGAGCGCATCGACGGGCGCAAGGCTGCAGAGTGGGCGCTGGCACACGAAGTGTGCGATGGCGAAGGCGAACTCGACGCCGCCGTAGAACGCTGGGTGGCCCGCCTGCTTGATCTGCCGGCGCTGTCAGTACAGATGGCCAAACACCAGCTGCGCGGCTACGCCCAAATCACCCGGCTCGGCGACCTGTCCGAGTTCGACGGCGACGCCTCGGCCCGATCGATCACCAGCGAGGACGCCC
This sequence comes from Acidimicrobiaceae bacterium, assembly GCA_026713105.1. Classification (GTDB taxonomy): domain Bacteria; phylum Actinomycetota; class Acidimicrobiia; order Acidimicrobiales; family Poriferisodalaceae; genus Poriferisodalis. The sequence goes on along the minus strand of JAPOPC010000042.1, from coordinate 4,208 downwards.
AGGCCCGCTTCGGCTCCTTCTAGCTGCGGGCGTCGAACTCGTCGCAGCGCTAGCTGCGAGCATCGATCTTGTTAAAGGCCGTCTTCATCGCTTGGTAGCCCTCCACGGCACGGGGGATGCCGCCGTAGATGGTCATCTGCACCATGATCTCTTCGATCTCAGTGCGCGTCAGGCCGTGGTTGAGGCCAGCCGGCACATGGAACGCCAGCTCGTCGGTTCGGCTCAGCACGGTCAGGATCGATATGACGACGATGCTGCGATCGCGCCGCGACAGTTCCTCTCGCGACCAGAGGTCTCCGAACGCCCAGTGATAGGCCATGCGTCCGACTTCGCCGAGATGTTCCACGAGACGCGCCATGTCTTGGGTGGGATCGGTTGATGCGCGGCCTGCCGTGAGGGTGCCGCGCACCTCCCCAGCGCGCCGCTCCCGCTCGTCGTCGTCGAGTTCAGCGGCGCCCGAACGCTCTGACAGCCGCTCAACCCCGTCGCGCGTCCGGAACCGGTCGTCGACCACTCGCGACGCTGCCATGGCCATCGGGAAGCCCGCGTAGGCGGCCACCTGGATCAGGATCTCCTCGATCTCGGTGCGCGTCAGCCCGTGGTTCAACCCGACGTCGGTGTGCAGCGAGAGTTCCTCGCTCGAGCCGATCGTGGCAAGAACGGTGATGACGATGAGGCTGCGGTCGCGGCGCGACAGCTCGTCCCGAGACCACACGTCGCCCATGACGATGTCGAAGGCAAACGTGCCCAAGGCGCCGTGACGTTTGGCCATCGCCCGCTGAGCTCGCTCCGCGTCGAACTCGCCGTTGGTGAAGCGCTCGAACACCTCGAGTGCGGCAGCGCGCCGTTCGGCGTGCGTGCGTGATCCCGTCGTCGACATAGTCATCTCCTTGTGCCAGATAGTCAGATCATCCATGTACCAGCGCAGGTCATCATCGCCGCGATCGCGCTGGTCATGCCCGGCTTGCAGGCGTGGCGCAATTGGCCCGCCGTTCGAAACGGACCCGAGACGGGGCTACAGCTCGCCGGGCTCTCTGCCGGGCAGGTACGTGACTGGCAGTCGTGTGAGGCGGCGCACCCGCGACGGCAGGTCGGCTCCCACCAGCCGCGACGCCCCGGCGGGCAGAGTCGACAAGATGATGCCGTCGAAGCTGGCACGCGACAGCACCGCCTGGATGGCCCGCAGCGGATCAGGGTCACCGAGCTCGCCGCTTGCCGCGTATGACGCCGCCGCGATCTTCGCGAGCTGTGCGTCGAGCCGCTTTTGAGCCTGCTCCATGCCCAGCGTGTCAGGCCCCAAGTAGTCCGCAGCCGGCACATGCTCAGAGGGGATTCCTGTCACCGGATCGGCTGCCAGCATCGACAGTCGCCGGGCCCGGGCGTAACTCTTCGAATGGGTCATCGGCACCAGCAGGTGGAATTCACACGGGCCGTGGGAGTTCAGCCGGTCAATCTCGGCGACGACCTCACCGGTGCCCAAGGTCTGGTTCGCGACGATGAGCCAACGCGTGACTTCCACATCGGGTGCGCCCGGAGTCAGGCCAGGCCGCATCCGGTCGACGCGGAACGCCACACGCAGCTTGATGCGGTAGAGGGCGATCTCGCCCTCCACAATCATCACGTCGCGCTCCTCGACGTGCGCCACTGACAAGTCCCGGATCGTCTTGGTCGCTTCAGCAACACCTCGACGTGCCGCGTCCTCCCAAGAAATCCGGCTTGCCGCGACCAGCACGATGACTTTCTCGACAGCGTTGCGGTTGCGCTGAGGTGATTCGTTCAAGATCTGGACCTGTTCGGTGTGCGGTTCGTTCCTGCGAGCGGGAAGCGATGTGCTCCGGTGGGGCAGACTGTAGGGCACACCGCGTTCGTGCGGCACACTGCGCCCCGGCGGGCGAGCAGAATCGGCAGTGGCGTCCTGTGGCGCCGGACTCGACGGCCCAGCAATGGGTCGGGACGGAATGTCGGACCCCAAGGAGAAACCAATGAGCAGCGTCTACAACGTGATTGAGCTGATCGGTACGAGCGACGAGTCATGGGAGAAAGCGACGCAGAATGCGATCACCGAAGCCTCCAAGACCCTGCGAGATCTCCGGGTCGCCGAGGTGGTCGAGCAGGACGTGGTGATCGAGGCGGGCGCGATTTCAGCCTTTCGCACCAAGGTCCGGCTGTCGTTCAAGCACGAGTCGCCTTGAGCCGCACGGGTTTGCCCACGTCCGGCCAACAGCGCAGCCATAGCGGCGCGCGCGGTTCGGGCGCGACCACGGGTCGCGTTGTCCGACGCTGCGCGCTTCGATGATCGCGCGCGGTCTCGACGGCATCTGTGTCGTCGAGCTGGGACAGATGGTGGCGGCTCCGTGGACGGCCAAGCTGCTTGCCGACCTCGGCGCTGACGTCATCAAGGTCGAGCCACCGCAGGGCGACGCCGCACGCCGCCGTGGTCCATACCCTCCGGGCACGACAGAGCGGGATGAGTCAGACCCCGACCAGATGGGCGGCCTGTTCGCTGCCATCAACACCAACAAGCGCAGCGTCGAGGCCGATCTCGACGATCCCGTCGGCCGCTCCACGTTGCACGAATTGCTCGCCGAAGCGGACCTGTTCGTGCATGACCTTGTACCCCGGTTCGCGACAGAGCACGGCTTGGTGGCTGGGTCGCTGCGGGCGCAGCATCCGTCGCTGGTGACGATGTCGATCACGCCATTCGGGCAGACCGGTCCGTACGCGAATTGGCGAGCCGCCGAGCTGCAGGTCGTTCACGGCGGCGGCTGGGGCTGGCTCACCCCCGGCTGCGTGGGGGACCCGGAGCTGCCCCCGCTGAAGCCCCACGGCCACCAAGCCGCGTTCCAGTCCGGCTTCGCTGCAGCGTGCGCGTCGCTCGCTGCGGTCGACCGGGCACAGCGCACCGGTCACGGCGAGCACATCGATTTCGCCCAGATGTCCTACGTGGTCGGGATGCTGGAAGCGGCGTTCATCAGCTGGTCCTACCGGGGCGAGAACCCCAGCCGTTTGGGTGCTCGCATCCTCAACCCGTGGGGGATCTTCCCGACCAGCGACGGGCACATCTTCCTGGTGTGCGTCGAAGCCGACCAGTGGGAACGCCTGAAGGATTTCATGGGCCGGCCGGAGTGGGCCGACATGGACATCTTCGCCACGCTCGAGGGCCGATTCGAGAACGAGGATCTGCTGCGGATGTGGCTCGGCGAGTGGATCGCCGCCCAGCCGGTGATGGAGCTGTTCCATCGGGGTCAGGCAGAGCGCCTGGCATTCGCGCCGGTGAACACCGTCGCGCAGATGGCTGCCGACGAACATCTGGCTGCCCGCGATTTCCTCGTCACCTACGACCAGCCGGGACTGGGCGACATCACCGTGCCCGGCGCGCCGTCACGGCTCACGAATTCATGGTGGTCCATCCGTCGACCGGCGCCCGCTCTGGGCGAGCACAACGGCGCGGGCTTCGAGGGTGCGGCAACATCAGCACAGGCGAGGCCAGCCACCGCAGCGCCCTCGGTGACGCCGTCAGATCGCCCGCTCGACGGCGTCACGGTGGCCGATTTCACTTGGGTCTGGGCGGGGCCGTACTGCACGCTGCACCTGGCGCACCTCGGCGCGACCGTGATCAAGGTGGAGTCGACGGCCCGACCCGACCTGGGCCGCCGCCTGCCGACACAATCGGGCCGCCACAACCCGACGCTCGACACCAACGGCTACTTCAACCAGTACGGCCAGGGCAAGCAGAGCATCAGCATCGATCTGGGCACATCGCAGGGCCGAGCGTTGGCGAAGCGGTTGGCACTGTCGTGCGACCTGGTGGTGTCCAACTACGCCACCGGCGTCATGGACGAGTGGGGTCTCGGCTACGAGGCGCTGGCCGCGGAGCGTCCCGACGTGATCGTGGGCGCCATCAGCGGATACGGCCAGCACGGGCCCTACCGCTCCTATATGGGTTATGGACCCACCACTGGGCCGCTGTCTGGCTTGGCGTCGATGACCGGCTACCCCGGTGCGGATGCAGACGAGCTCGGCGTGTCGCTCGGCGACCCCGCAGCGGGGATCGCCACGGCTTACGCGCTGGTCGCCGCGCTGGTGGCGCGCCGACGCACTGGCGAGGGCCAGTTCATCGACACGTCCATGTGGGAGGCCACCACGGCGTGCACCGCCGAGGGCTGGATGGAATGGGTGCTGAGCGGCACCCAACCCGCTCCGACGGG
>JAPOPC010000085.1 GCA_026713105.1 Acidimicrobiaceae bacterium | reverse complement strand
GTACTCGACTCTGTGATCGTCACGGTTCAGCTCCCTCATTGGACTCCCGGTCTTCGCGTTCCCACTTGGCGTGCATCTCTGAAGTGGTCAGGTCCGCGAAGGCCCGCACGACCCACTCCCGCGCGAGATGGGCGAACTCTCGAACGCCCCCTAACGAAGGCGACCTCGGGTTGCCTCTCGCCGTCAGCGTCAGAACCAACAGCGGACGCATGCCCTCCTGATGCCACGCCGGATTGGCCGAGACGGTCAGCCGGCCGGCCGGTTGGTCGTCTCCAGACTGGCCGATTCTGAAGTCTAGACCGGCGTGGCAGCGCTCGGCCGGGCCCAGAAAGCCGTCAGTGAACCCATCACCCGCGGCCAGGAAAGACAACACCCGCGCGGGCTGGCTGTGCAGCGCCGTAGCGTCGTCCAACTCGATGTGGTTCAGATAGGTGACCTCGACGACCCCGAACCGGAAGTCGCTGCCGCCGAAACAGGTCTGAGCGAGCCGAGCACGGCGCTCGAACGTGTCCCAGCGGCTTGGCCAGCGCGGATACTCTGAGTCCGCGGACGCCTTGCGCCAGTTGACCGCGATCCAATCTGTTTGCACCTGCACCATCTCGTCGCCCGCAGCGCTGCGCATCACATGGCACACCGGCGGAGGCCCTGAACCGAGCAGAACATCCAGCGAGGCGACGACCGGCATCTCGGCGGGGACGAAGCGCTCGGGAGGGACCTCCACAGCGGGCCTGGCTTCCTGCACCGACAGACCCTCGTCCGCGAGGGAGGCTGCGAACCTGCCCAGAGCCTGAAGCGAGTGAGGCTCCGCGCCGACCATCTGTGCACCGATCACCACCTCGACGACAGGCGGGCGACGAAAGCTGGGCAGCGCAGCCTGCACCCTCTGATGCCCTTGCGTCACCAAGCCGAATGTAGCAGGCGCAAGCGTGAAGGCTGAGGGAATCTGTTCACGAGACGTCGCCTTGCATGTCAAGGGCGGCTTTGAGTTCGCTGCCGGGGAGCCGCCACAGCGGGATGTCGGTGAAGCCGCCCGGGAAGGTCTGGATCGGGTTCTTCCACGCCCCGTAGAGGTTGCCGGTGCCGTCGGCGCATCCGTCCACGACATACAGCCAGTAGTCGTCGCCGAGTTGCGCGGCCTGGGCGAGTTCGCCGCCGGTGAGGGTGATGCCGGTGGTGGATGCCTTGCCAGCGCGTCCCTTGACTTCGACGCATCTCTGTTCTGCGCCGCGCACGGCGTGCAGGTCGTAGCCGCGGCCTTCGGTATGGACGTCTTCAACGCGCCATCTGTCGCCTTCGAGGAGGTCCGCGACCAGGCGCATCGACACGGCCTCGCTGTTCGCTTGTTCGTCCGCGTTCTCTTCGGGGTCGTCATGTGTGCTGGGAGCGATGATGTGTGCCCATCCGATGCGGCGAGGCTCGCCTCGGACGACTCTCGCGGCTGTCTTGGCGTCGTTCACTCGGTGGCGGATGGTCGCATCGATGCGTGCTCGGGCTGCTGTTCTTCGCTTCTTGTCGGCTATCTGGTCGGTGAGGTCGTTCGGTAGCCGCCGCAGTTGGCTGGACAGTTGTTTGACCCAGCCGTTCAGCATGGCGGCACGCCGGTCGCGTTCGGTGTCGGCTGCCTTGGCGGCACGGCGATCTGCGGCTTCAGCGACATCCGGTGCGAGCGGAACCGGTGTCAGGTCGGGCGCGGCTGCGAGGTTGGGCAGCGTGTCCCATGACACCGGCCGCGCCGATCCGGAGCCGTCGACGCGTATCAGCCATGACGCTGTGCTGGTGCGTTCACGATGACGGGGGTCCGAGCCGTTGGAGCCTTCGGTGATGTCGCATTCGTAAACGAACAGCGTGGAGTCCTCTCGGGCGCTTTCGTCGTAGAGGGTCGCTCCCTGCCACATCTCCGGCGCGACCCGCTTGCGCAGACCATGGACGAGCGATGCAAGCTCCGGGTCGCTCGGTCCGAGCATCACAGCGTCAGCGGCGCGTTCGTAGCCGTCAGCAATCGCCTTCTGGCGGGTGTCGGCCCTGGTCGCAACAAGGGCTGCTCCCTTTGTCGGGCGCAGCGCTTCGGGCAGATGCCACCCATGTTCGGCTTGTGAAGCCGACAGGTAGTAGAAGCCCTCGTCGCCTATGGGGGCGCGGTCGCGTTTCAACAGTCCACCGGACGCGATGCGACCCAGGAACCGCTCAACGATGATTGGATTCACGCGGGCGGTGTGGTCATCGTGGCGGGCCGCATTGGCGGCTGGTTCATCCACCTCGCTGCTCAGCGCACGCACCTCGGCGTAGTAGTCGTCACGGGCCTGCCGGATCTGCTCCAGAGTCGGCCAGTCCCCGCCGAAGGATGCGTCGGGGTCGGTGTCGTAGAAGAGCCGAAGCAGCCTCTCGTGCTCACCGGCTCCAGCGTCTGAGCGGATGCGCTCCATGATGGCGTTGAGGCTGTCGAACATCTTGCCGTCGAGTTCGTTGGCAGCCTCAATCAGCCGGTCAAGCAACCTCTCGTGAGCCTGTCCCTCCCGGGTGCCCAAAGCGACGAGGTTGTAGAGGTGGACCTTGTGCTGTTGGCCGATGCGGTGGATGCGGCCCATCCGCTGCTCCAGTCGCACCAGCGACCACGGGATGTCCCAGTTCACAAGCACATGCGCTGCCTGGAGGTCGATTCCCTCGTTACCGGCGTCGGTGGACACGATGACTTCGAACCGGCCATCCATGAACCGCGCCTGAATCTTCGACCGCTCGGTGTGGTCCAACGTGCCGGAATACTCCTCGGCGGTGAAGCCCTCGTTGACGAACATCGGCACCAGCCACCGGGCGGTGTCCGCGTACTCGGTGAACACCACGAGCTGCTGACCCGAGCCGGGAGTGATGCCGTTGCCGCGCAGGCACTTCAGCATCGGCTCCCACTTGGAGACGTCCAGATTGCCAAGCGCCAACTGGCCTGAGCCCGACCCGAGCAGAGGTTCCAGTTCAGCCAACAGCGCGTTGATGGCCTTCTTCTCCTCGCGAGGGTTGAGCGAGCCTGCGGTAACGACCCGCTCCTCGCGCTCATCGTCGTCCTCGTCGACTTGGTCCTCGCCGCCGAGGGCGTCGGCGGTTCCCATCTTGACCAAGCGCCGACGGAGGGTCTCGGCCAGCGCATGCAACGAAGACGCCGCCCGCTTGCCGTAGACCATCGCCGCCAGGGCACGACCGCGCACATGGAAGTGCTCGGCCACCAACTCCTGTGCCCCGTCATAGAAGCGCTGCTCCTCAGAGTTCATCGGCACCTTGACGTTCTGGGCCTCGCGTTCCTTGAACAGCAGGCTCTGGGAGTCGTAGTCGACCAGTTCTTCCTTCATGCGTCTCAGGAAATGCAGCGGCCCCGGCTTCAACGGCGCACCGGAATGGGGCTTGTCGCTCTCTGAGCGAGGACGCTTGGGCAGGCCGCTATCAGGCTCCCGGCTCGTCGGGAACACGTCGGGATCCACAAGATGCAGCAACTCCCGGAAGTACCACTCGTCGCCACGGTGAGGGGTCGCTGTCAAGAACACCGCGTGAGGAACCTTCGCTGACAGTTCCACGCCCACCCTGTGGAACGTCTCAGCGGTAGGAGTCATCCGGTGCGCCTCATCAAAGATGATGGCGTCCCACCCCGCCTTGTCGGGATGCAACGCCTCACGCACCGCCGGGTTCACCGCAGCAAGATTCAGCGACACCACCCACAGGTCCTCGCCCGGCACCGACAGGGCGCGCTGGCGGATGGTCTCCGCGGTCACCTCCCGCAGGCCTCCCCCGAAGAACCGCTCGAAGTCGGCCTTCCACTTGATGACCAGATGCGCCGGGCACACCACCAAAGCCCGCTTGACCAGACCCTTGCGCTGCGCCTCCCGCAGCCACAGCCCCGACATGATGGTCTTGCCGGTGCCGGGCTCATCAGCCAGCAAGAACCGCAGCAGCGGCTGGGCAATCATCTGCCCATAAACCGCCGCCATCTGATGAGGCAGAGGCCGCAACGGAGTCGACGCCAGCACCGTCGAACTGGCCGAGCGCACCGCGCCCAACATCCACTCTGTCCAAAGCCCAGCTATCACCGTCTGCGGCGCGGCAGCTCCGTCCTCAGAGAGCACCCTCACCGAGCGAGCCTGTTCGGATGTGAGCGACACCTTGCGGAGCGCGTCTGACGCTTCGTCGTCCTTGACGTACAGGTCTGCTCCACCGTCTGACCGCAGATTCACCAAGTCCGCGATGACGATTCCCGACTCACCGGGCAGCCGCAGCCGTTGCCCACTCGCGAGCGCTACAGAGGCAGCGTCCTGAGCCTGCACGGCAATCATCCGTCCGATGCCCGCCGCTTTGGACGAGCCCATCGAATGTCTGTGCGGAGGCGAGAAGCAAGACGGGGGACGGTGGACATGAACTCCTGCTCAGGGACATCGCTCAAGGGACTCATCGGGATGACACGGTATCTCGAAGCTGTCCCCCGAGCCGGGAAGCAGAGCCGACGAAGATGACATTGAGCGCTTGCCGTCAGCGCTGTGGGGCACGTCTCCTCTGGGTGACGCTTGAACTACCAGCCTCTAGTCCGGCTGGACGCCTACCGGCGACCCAACTCAGACGGAACGTGACGCTGGTACGGCATGTTCCGACTTGCTCATCACACTCCTAGCACGCCCATCCGAGTCACCGTGACTGGCCATCCACACTGAAGAGGCGACATCGCGGGCCGTCGCTACCCCGAATGGACCCTAGAATCGCTCCCGGCGCAATTTCGCGCCACATTTCCATTCAACCACGGGGCTGTAGCTCAGTTGGCTAGAGCACCTGCTTTGCAAGCAGGGGGTCGTCGGTTCGAGTCCGATCAGCTCCACTTCCTCCGAGCCCGCACGGCGAAGGCTTGCCGCAACCATGAAGGCGTGATCCAGTGACTCGAATCGGTCTGGCTCAGATCCTCAGCCGTCCCGGGACGACCGAGGCCAACCGGAGGGCCAGCGTCGATGCGGCGGCCTCCCTGTTCGAGCAGGGAGCAGAGATCGTCCTGCTTCCGGAGATGGCGGTGCCGTGGTACAGCACCGACCGCGAGGCCCTGGCGCCGCAGGCCGAAGCCCTCGACGGCCCGACCGTCACCGGCTGGCAGGCCGAGGCCGCCCGCCACGGCGGGCTGATCGTCGGCGGGTTCTGCGAACGATCCGGCGACGACATCTACAACACCGCAGTCGCCGTCGGCCCCGAAGGCGTGATCGCCCACTACCGGAAGCTGCACCTCTTCGACGTGGAGAAGCACTGCTTCGCTCCCGGCGACGTCGGGCTGAGCGTCACCGAGACGGCCTGGGGCACCATCGGGCTGTGCATCTGCTACGACCTGCGCTTCGTGGAGGTCGTGCGGGTGCTGGCGCTGCGGGGCGCCGAGGTGATCTGCGTCCCCACCGCCTGGGTGCGCGGCTTCGACCGGCGCCAGTACGCCGAGGGCGAGCTGATCCCCCACGCAGAGGGAGCGCTGGTTCAGGCCAACCTCAGCCAGGTGTTCATCGCGTGCGCATCCCAGGTCGGGGCCGGCGACGGTGTCGAGTGCCTGGGCTCGTCGGTCGTGGCCGACCCCTACGGCGGCGTGGCCGCCGGTCCGCTGTCGACCGTCCGCGAGCAGCTCGAGGTCGCCGACATCGACCTGTCCGAAGCCAAGCGGGCCCAGGCCCGCAGCGAGCTCATCAGGCCCCGGGACGACCGCCGCACGGACGTCTACGGCATCCTGCACGAGGGCGAGTCACTCTGAGGGGCCGAACGAATTGGCGGGGCGACGCGGCCCATACGGCGCGAGGCCGTGGCCCGAGCGGCCCGTGAGCGCAACGAACAAGAGAGCGAAGACACCGCTGCGACGCGACAGGCTCTCACCCAATTGCGGACGCTCTAACCGCCGGAGTCGACGCCCAGGCCGGACAGGACGCGGTTGAGTTCGGGGACCAGCACTCCCCGACGAGAGTGCGACCCGATCACTGCGTACAGGCAGAACGGCCGCGACCCTGCACGGAAGAACTGCTGCCGACCCGACTGGCCCGCCACGGCGACATTCAGCTGGTCGGGCGCGAAGTCGTCGGCCGCGAGCCGGTTCGGAACACCCTCGCGGGAGAAGAGCATTCTCGCGGCCGACGCTCGGTCGAACTCGACCAGGGCCGCGAAGATCCCGTTGCGGTCCATGGCCTCGACCGCCCCCGACCCGTAATCGCCGCGCTCGGCGGGCAGCGAGAAGTTGGCCGCGTGCAGCACCACCAGCGGTGCGG
>JAPOPC010000017.1 GCA_026713105.1 Acidimicrobiaceae bacterium | reverse complement strand
GTCCGAACCCGACGTGGCGGTGCCCGTAGCCGACAGCGTCACCACCACATCAGCAGTCGCCTCCTCATCGAGCGTCGCGGTCACCGTCACCGACCCGCCGCCCTCAGCCACCGTGTTGCCGCTCGCATCGGTTGTCAACGTCAAAGCGGTTGGCACCACCGCGGTCACCGTCGCGGTCACCGTCCCCACCGTCGAAATCTCATAATTCGAGTCGGCGCTGGTCGCGGCATGGGTGATCTCAGACGTGCCCACGTCCTCACCGGTCACCGTGAACGGCTGCGCGGTGTCCCAGTTCGAGGCGGTGAACGTCAGCGTCGCCGGCGCCACCGTCGCCTTGCCCGGCGCGCCCGACGTCGGGGTGACCGTCACGTCCGCGGCCGGCTGGGTGTCCAGCACCGCCGTGTACTGCACCGTCGCACCCTCGACCACCGACACCGTGGCGGTGCTCAGCGTCACACCAGGGGGGATCTCGTTGGCGAAGCCGTTGACAGAGACCTGAAGCGGGCCCGTAGTCACCGCGGCCCAGGTTCCGCTGGGAGCGTTGCCGCTGCTGCGGTTGTGGCTGTCGGCGATGCTGAAACCGTCCGCTTTGCCGTCGTCCTCAGCAGTGGCGGCGGTCGACTTGACACGCAGATCACTGACGTTGGCAGTCGTGTAGAGCACAACGTGGTAGACGCCGCCCGCCTCCAGCGTGGTGGACGGCGGCACGGCGAACTCGACGGTGCCGCTGGCGACCGCCGCCGGCACCGTCGACCCGACGATTCTCGTGTCAGGCGACCCGCTGCTGTCAGACCAGATCTCGACCCTGAGGCGGCCCCGCTCGGTGGCGTCCAACGACCCGCCGACCACATCGAAGGCAACCTCGACAGTCTCCAGCGTGTAGCCGGCCGAGTGCGGACCCGCGGTGAACGCCTGCGCGTGGCCCTTGAAGTTGAAATTGTTGGCGGTCGCGACCGCAGCCGCCGTCTGCCCCAGGTTGGACACCAGCACCCCGACCGGGTCGTCATCGGCGATCGTGAACATCGTGTCGGTGACCAACAAGCCGGCGACCGTGGCGGTCAACACCAGGACATCGTCGGCTTCGTCCGCGTCATCGTCGACAATGGCCACATCGACAGTTTTCTCGGTCTCACCCACACCGATCGTGAACGCCGCGGGCAGCGTGTACTCACCGGCGGCAGCGGTTGTGGCAGGCCCCGCAGCCAACGTCACCACCACCTCAGAGGTGGCAGCCACATCCAGCGTCGCGGTCACCTTCACCGTGCCCGCATCCTCTGTGACCGAACCGCCGGCCACATCAGTGCTCAACACCAGAGCCGAAGGATCCGGAGCGGCCGCCAACGGCGTGGTGATGCCCTGCACCGCGATCTTCAAGCCCGCCCCGTCGGTGGTCCAAGTACCCGTCGGCGTGTCCGCGCCCTGGATGTAGTGGGCGTCGTCGTTGATGCTCCAACCGTCGGCGGCCCCGGAATCCTCATCATCCGCGAACGTCGCTTGAACTTTCAGCTGGTTCCCGATGGCCCTCGTGGAGTCGTCCACATAGATCACGAAGAAATAGGTGGTGCCCGGATCGAGCGAGACAGCGCTGTTCGCAGTGAAGCGCCTCGTGCCCGCAGCCAAGCTCGCCGGCGCCGTCAAGTCGACGATCTTGGCCTTCGGCACGCCCCCGGCCGTGGCCGACCACAACTCGGCCTTGATCTTGGCCCGGTTGGCCGCTGAGTCCGCGGTGGCGCCCGACGCCGTCAGCCCCCGCGCCAACGCCACGTCGATGCCCGCCAGCACATATCCCGCGGCACTCCCACCGGTCTCGAAACCCTGAGCATTGACCCAGCCCTCGTTGCCGTTGGCAAAGATCGAGAGCGCATCGTTCGACTTGCCCAGGTTCGACACCAAAGCCGCGAAAGTCGTAGGCGCGCCGAGCACCCTCAACTCCACTGCCTGTGCCGTGACAGAGCTGTAGCGCTGGTCGCTGCTCGTGACCGCATGGGTGATCGTCGCAGCGCCGGCGGCCACACCGGTCACCGTCACCGTCTTGGGAACGTTCCAGTCGTCGGCAGTGAACGTCACCGCACCCGACACCGTCGCCTTCGTCTCATCGATGCTGGCCGGTGTGACCGTCACCGCAGCGGACGGCTCGACCGCCAACACCACCGTGTACTGCGCCACCCCGCCCACCACCACCGCAGCATCGGCCTTGCCGACCCTCACAGGGTCCACAGTCACCGCCACCGGGTCGATCGACAGGCCAGGCCCATAGTCGGCGTCGCCGCTCGCTGCGCTGTGCTCGATGCTTGTGGCGCCGGCGGCCACACCGGTCACCGTTATCGTCTTGGGGGCGTTCCAGTTGTCGGTGGTGAACGTCACCGCACCCGACACGGTCGCCTTCGTCTCGTCACTGCTGCGGGGCGTGACCGTCACCTCATCAGAGGGCTGTGTGGCCAACACCACCGTGTACTCGGTCGTATCACCCCCAACTACGGTCACCGACGAATCGCTGACAAACACGCCCGGCGTATCAATGTAACCGTTGACACCGACAGCGAACGCCCGGCCGGCGAAACTACTGAAGTCGAGTTCTTCCCAGATATCTGAGAAGGCCCTCTGAAGGTGGCCGACATTGCCAACGCTCCAGCCGGTCAGAGCGCCCGAATCTTCGGCATCGCTGGCTGTGGTGGCAACTTTCAGCGCTGAACCCGTTGAGGGCGAAGCTATATGCAGGAAATAGATGGTGTCGGCGTCCAGTTCGGTCCCCAGCGGCGCACGGAACCGGACTGTGCCGGTAGAAATGCTTGAAGGGACCAGCAAGTCAACCAGTTTCGTGTTTGGGGTAGCGCTCCCCGCACCGCTCGGATTGTTCGACCACAACTGAGCCTTGATGTCAGCGACTTCGCTGGCGGTCAGTTGCCTATCCACCGTCACTTCCACGTCGATGCTCGAAAGCACATAGCCTTCTTGGGCGCCGGTCGTGAAATCCTGTGCGGCTGCCGCACGGTGGAGCGAGCCACTTTGAACCGGGTACCTAGAGTCCGAGGGAGTGAGGTCTTGGCCGGTGTTGCCCACGAGCCTCGTGCCCGCGGCGAAGACCCGAACGGTTACCGAGCTCCCGCTCAATCCCTCGTAGAACGAATCTGTGCTTGCAGCGACATGGGAAATCTCTATCGGGTCGCTCGCGGCGGCGCTGCCGAGAACGGTGAATGTCTTGGGCTGCTGCCAATCTGTGGCCGTGAACGAAACCGTCTGCGGCTCGACGGTCACCTTGGTGGCGTCGCTGGGCGCCGGCGTGACCGTGACGGGGGCGGTGGGCTGCGAACCCAGCCTCACCGTGTAGGTCGCAAAGCCGTCGGCAGGGATCCTGTGATCGACCGAGGTCACCTGCACCGACGCAGTGTCGTTGTCGACCAGCCCGATGGTGACAGGCGAAATTGGAACGGTGCCGTCGATGAGCGTGGACGCCGTGGCGGTCAGCACCAACGTCTCCACGTCCTTCTCCTCGACCGCGTCGTCGGCGACCGTGAGAGTGACGTCCGCCGCTACCTGGCCTTTGGGGATTGTCAAAGTAGGCAGGGAGTAGTCATGTGAAGTGGCGTCGGAGGCGGCGCCCCTGGCGAATCTGACCGTCACGCCTCCAGTTCTCGCCGGAGCGTTCAGAGTCGCTCTGATCGTCACCGTGTCTCCCTCGTTGACCCTGCTGACGGGCACTCCTTGGAAGCCGGTGCGAAGGGCGCTCAGAGATGCCGCCGTCGGCCCGTCCGGCAACACCATGGGCGTGCCCTCCACCGAAGAAGACCAACCGCTGGTCCGGTCACTGACGAAGTAGACCGCCGACTGGATTTCGTAGGTCGTGCCGTTTGTGAGCGCACTGATCTCGTAGCGCCCACGATCGTAGACTCGCTTCAGCGGGCACTGATGCACAGCTCCACCGCTGATCGCCCAATCACCGGGCTGATCTCCAGCTTGGTTCGAGTCGGCGTCCTTGACCCGCCAGCGGAAGCACCCGGAGAAATACTCACCCGGGGTTCTGTACGTCAACGTCAGCTTCTGGTCGCCAGGCGACGCCACCAAGTCCGCCACGTTCGGGTTCTGAACCTGAGCCGACACAGGATGGACCGGCGCAAGCAGCGCCGCGAAAACACACAGCACCAGCAGGCTCGCGACACGCCGAACGGCAACAGCAGTTATGACAGCGGCTCCTGATTCAAGGGGCGCACCGCTGGGCTGCTGGCCCCGAGCCTCACCGGCCGCTCTCTAGCCCGACGCGAATTCCGGGGGGGGGTCGGCCGGTGTCACCGGCGTCTCAGCTGCCGAGGTCATCACCATGCAAGGGTACGGGTACCTCGGCCCAGTGAACGACAACGCACCAAGCAGGGAAGTGATTCGAGCCGTGTCGGCGGAGGCACCCGAACAGAAGAGCCGCCAGAAACGCTGCGGCACGCGATCCGCCTTCATGAGCATGAATGACCGCCGATCCCTATCCCGCGTTCGGCGGGTTCGAGTCAGTTGAGGCTGCGTGTGCTGATTCCCTGAGCACGGCCGAACCCGAGAGCGCCGACGGTGAAGACCGTACGTGATGGTGGGCCGGGGAGGATTCGAACCTCCGTAGGCGTAGCCGACGGGTTTACAGCCCGCTCCCTTTGTCCGCTCGGGCACCGACCCCAGAGGTGGGCAGGCTACCGTCGCACGTGGCGCCGACAGCGTGATCGCGTGCAGCGCAAGTGCCAGAGTCCGGGGCCTGATTTGCCTCGCTAGCTTGCGGTCATGGCTTCATTCGACGTCGTCTCCAAAGTGGACATGCAGGAGATCCGCAACGCGGTGGATCAGGCGTCCCGTGAGATCGCCAACCGGTACGACTTTCGCAACACCGGCAGTGCCGTGGAGCTTGGCGAGGGCGCAATTGACCTGCGGTCGAGCACCGAGGACCGCCTCACGGCAATGCGCCAGGTGCTCGAGGAGAAGCTGGTGCGCCGCCAGGTCAGCCTGAAGGCCGTCCACTACGGCAATGTCGAGGAGGCATCCGGCGGCACTGTCCGCCAAGCAGCCTCACTGCAGGCCGGCATCTCATCGGACCGCGCCCGCGAGCTGAACAAGTTCATCAAAGGACTCGGCATCAAGGGTGTGCAGTCACAGACTCAGGGCGACCAACTGCGGGTGATGTCCAAGAAGCGCGACGACTTGCAAACCGTCATCGCCGAGCTGAAGGCCGGCGATTTCGACGTGCCCTTGCAGTTCGAGAACTTCCGGGACTGACTTCACCTGACGCTCAGAGACTGAGCCGATAGGCGAAGCCGTGGCCCGGGCGGTCCGTCACGCGCCTGACTGCTGCGCCAGATGCGCCACCGTCCGCTCCATACCGTCGGCCAGCGGTTCGCCGTTCGTGACGAAGTAGGCCAGACCGTTCAACGGCGAACCGCACGTCAAGCGTCGTTCAGCAGCGACTGCCGCTTCCTGCGCGGGTTCTGCGATGTCGGCCGCAATGACCTCATGACCGTTGCCTGCCAGCTCGTTCACCACGGCGTGGCCGATGAAGCCACATCCGCCGGTCACCAGGATTCGTCGCCGAGGCTCGGCCGTTGCTGCGCTCCGGTCGGCGTCGCCGCTCGTCATCTGAACATGCCGTCAGGCGTGCGTTCCGGCCAGCCGATCCCAGAACGGGAAAATCGTCGCGTAGTTCCTGTCGAGGTGGCCTGCGTGGTGGCGGTGATGGCGCATGACCCAGTGGTTCCACAGCGCCAACAGCGGATGGGGGAAGACCAGGTTGGTGTGCACGATCGTGTTGATCAGTCCGTGAATCAGCACGATCGTCAGGAAGGCCCACGTGCTGACCGGGCCGACGACGGCCACGCTCACCAGCAGCAACGTGATGCCGGCCACCAGCTCGACGGGATGCAGATACAGGCTGTCTCGCGCCGTCGGGTACCGCACACGGTGGTGCACACCGTGAATCAGGCGCATCAGCTTCGGCCGATGCAGCGTCCGATGCATCACGTAGTACAGAACGTCGTAGATCAGTAACGCCCCGAGCACCTGAACGGCAAACACGGCGATACCGGCCGACTCGGCGCCGTACAGCCATCTCGGTGCCACGCTGATCGCGACGGCGTAGCACGCCAGGGACAGGGCCATGTTGAGCGCGATGTTCATGTGCCTCTGGCCCGTCGTGACGCGGATGGGTGCGGGCGTCGCGACGCGGTACTTGCTGAACCGTCGCGAATTGAAGGCCCAGACTGCCGCCGCGCCCAGCACGCCGATGGCCGAAAACACCACAATGAGGCCCCCGACAACTTCGTAGGTCATGTCAATGCCGACGATGTCGGGCCGCCGAGCCGTGGGTCTGCGTTCCTCGGCCTCGGCTAGACATCGGACGTCGTGACGGGTGTCTACTGCCAGGAGCCGTCACGCAGGCGGCGGATGCGCTCTTCCATCGGCGGGTGTGTGGTGAACATCCCCTTGAAGCCCATCCGCCGGCTGGCCAGCGGGTTGGCGATGTACATCTGGGCCTGATTGGCATCGGCCAGGCTGGGAATGGTCTTGGAACCTGCGTCCAGCTTGGCCAGCGCTTGAGCGAGCGGCTCGCCGTCGCCGATCATGCGGGCTGCGGTGCGGTCGGCTTGGTACTCGCGGCTTCGGCTGATGGCCATCTGCAACAGCGTCGCAGCTACCGGTGCCAAGAAGATCAGCAGCAGCTCGCCGATCGGGTTGCGGTCGTCGTCACGCCCGCCGCCGCCGAAGATCATCGCCCACTGCGCGATGTAGGCAGCGAACGTGATGGCAGTGGCCACCGCCGCTGCCACCGAGCCGATCAAAATGTCACGGTTGCGGATGTGCGCCATCTCATGCGCCAGCACGCCGCGTATCTCGTACCAGCTCAAATGACGGATCAGCCCCTCGGTGACGCACACCGCGGCATTGCGCGGGTTACGGCCCGTTGCGAAGGCGTTGGGCTGCGGGTCGGGTGAGACATATAGCCGTGGCATCGGCAAGCCCGACAGCGTGGTCAATTCCTGCATGATCCGCCAGTAGTCGGGCAACTGGTGGGGCTGCACCTCTTGGGCACGCGCCGAGCGAATCGCCAGCTTGTCGCTGAACCAGTAGCTGCCGCCCACCATCACCAAGGCGATGACCACGGCAATGGTGAGACCGCTCTGGCCCCAGAAGCTGCCGATCCACAAGATCAAGCCGGCCAGCAGCGCCAGCAGAAATGTCGTCTTGAGCGTGTTGCGCACGTTGTGTGGTACCTCGTTTCCGACGTCGCGTTTCAGACGCTGTGCGGTCGCGACTCAGGCTAATGAGGGCGATCCGCTGCTCAGGCGCGGGGCAGGTCAATACGACGGCGACGGAACGGAACCGGCAAGGTCACGACTGCGCCTGAGGTTGCATGTGAGCGCTGCGTGCTCAGTTCTTGGCGTCGACCAGGCGCCAGTCGTCCGAGCCGGGGCTGTAGCGGCCGCGGAAGTCAGGGTCGTGGGCGGCAGCCAGCTCCGCTGCGCGGCCGATCGAGGACCGGTATGCGTCGATGATGGCGTCTTCGGCTTCGTAGTCGAAGGGATCCTGCATCCGCCGCTCCATCGTGCTGCCACGCCGGACGGGATTCTCGTGCAGATAGCGGGCGGTGAGACCGACGGCCTCGACGGTGTCGACCTTGTCGCGGTAGCCGAGTTCGTTGATCATCAGGTCAGGCGACATCGACCGGTGTAGCGACTCTTCCTCCCCCAGGAACGGGCGGGCGGGTGTGGCGAGGTCGCCGGGCAGGTTCACGATGTCGATCTCGACGTCGAGCGCTGCTGCGATGACCTCGATGGTCTGGCGGGCTGTCAGCGTGTGCTCGTCGCTGATGTTGTAGGCCTTGCCGGCCGCTGCGTCAGGATGGTCGACAGCAAGCGTCAGGGCGTGTCCGGCGTTGGGGCCGTAGGCGGCGGTGCGCAGCGTGAGGCCGCCGTCGGCCACGATGATCCGGCGTCGGCCGTCGATGATGCGTCGCACGATCAGCCATTCGCGAGGGTTGATCTGGCCGGGCCCGTAGATGAGCGGGTAGCGGAAGATAGTGCCGCCCGGGTGGTGCTCGAAGAGCACGTCTTCGGTGGCGACGATCTTGGCCACCTTGTCGTTGGCGTCGCCCTCGGCCCGATCAGATGATTCCCGCAGCGGGGTCAGCAGGCCGCGCGGCCAGTTCTGGGCCGGTCGGGCATAGCCCTTGTACACGGGGATTCCGCCGACGGCGATGAACTGGCCGCAGCAACCCACGAAGTACGGCGCGAGATCGCGCAGCCGACCGTACATGGCGTACACGACGTCGAAGGTGGCTGCCCCGAGCGCCTCTTCGACCTCGGCGATCCCGAACGGGTTGGTGTGGATGTGGGGGACGCTGTCGGGAATCGTGTCCACCTCGTGGCGGCCCGTGTGCAGGATCGATACGTCGTAGCCCCGTTCGACCAGCCCATTCACCACACCGGGTCCCGTCGGCCCCGTGCCGCCGATCACCAATGCTGTAGCTACCATCCGCTCATGGTGCCAGTTCCACCCGACGGTGACCGGTCCAACCTGCAGCGACGGATCCTCATCGGCGTGTCGTGGGTCGGCTCCGCCATGGTGCTCGGCAGCTGGCTCCTCGAGGACGCAGGCTCGTCGGGCTCCGCGACGACGCTGCGCCTCTTGGGATTGGGAGCAATCTTCGTCGTCTGCATCGCAGGCTGGCGCAAGATCAGACAGTGGACCCGGAACGCGCGAGACACGGGCCTCTCACGGCGCGAGGCACGGCGCTCACGGGGATTGTCGGCCGGCTATTGGGTCACGATGTGCGTGTGTCTCTCAATCTTCAATTACCTGACCATCTCCGTCACGTATTCCCCAAGCGATGTCGGCCGGATCGTCATCGCCGTCGCAGTCATCACCGTGAGTGGCGTCGTGATGGGCGCACGGCTTGAGATCGTCGGTGCCGCAGCCCGAACTCGGCAGGGCCTCACACTCGGCGAATGGTGGACATCGAAGGCAGGCATCGGCACGACGCTCGTTCTGAGCTTCGGGGCAATCATTGCGGCGCTCACGGCGTTGCTGACATGGCCTGAACGCCCGGGGGTCCGCATCGTTGCGATGAGCGTTGTGGCCATCGCAGGATGCGGCGCCGGTGCCACGATCACGCGGCTGCGCTCGTCGTTTGCCGACAAACCGGTCGCATCGGCTCCCGTCGGCTCGTCCGATTGACTGGCAGCAGGTATGCCTCGCCAAGTGCCGAATGCCGAACTCGATTGGTCAGCTAAAGACGCCACGTAACCACACGGAGAACCTGTGCGCGGCGTCACACTCAAGGTCAAACTTGCCTTGACCGATCGCGCCCCCCATCGGGGCACCCTCGGCCCGTGCAGCCAACCAAGCGTGTACTCGCGCTTTCGACAGCTTCCGTGGTCGTTCTTCGTCGGGAATGCGGTCGATGTAGTCGCACGCGAGCGGCCAGACGACATCGTCGCCAGATATCAGGCCTGCTACAAAGTCCTCGATCTCGCCACCGTTCTCGTTGTCCGGCATCAGCCAAACGCCAACGGTGGGTTGTCCGCCGCGAGTCTGTTCGATGAGGGCACCGCCCAGCGGCAGCTCGGGAGGTGTGTCGATGCCAGCTCGCGCCAAACCACCTCGGATGCTCTGCCAGCGGGAACCCATATCGGAGTTAGCGTCAACCACGACAGCCAAAGCAGTTCGGTCGGGGACTTTCGTGTGGGCGTCGATCTCTTCTCCTACTTGGTCGACACCACCCATCCGCTCGATCTCGAAGTCGATCGGTCCGACAGCTTCTGTGTAGAGATGCTTGACGACGTGCTCATCATCCTTGCCCTCGACCAAGAGCAGACGCGGAGCGGTAGAGCGCTGTCGAGCCATGGTTGCCGCTAGCGGACTTCGATGCCTTGCTCGGCAGCAACCTTGAGCGTGCGCTCCGAATATTCGATGGCGCGGACACCGCCCTCCTCGTCGTCCGTTTCGAGCCGAACGGCCAAGCCCTCAGATTCTTCGTCGTCGTAGGCAGCCTGGGCGAAGCCCGCAACACAATCCCAACTGTGGGTGGTTGCCAGAACTTGCACGTTGTACTCGCGGGCCGCGCACAGCACCATCTCCCAGTACTCGCGCTGCAGTGTGTGATGGATGCCATTCTCGGCCTCGTCGATCAGGAGGAAACCGTCGGCGGCGCCAACAAAGGACGTCGACATCCCGAAGATCCGAACCGCACCGTCGCCCATGCTGCGCAGGGGCACCCGATCAGCACGATCCGGCTTGATCATGATACGACGTTGGCGCGATTGGTCTCGCCTGCCGACGGCCGCGACACCTTCCACATCGGTGCCAGTTGCCAACTGCAATGCCGAGCTGGCTTGCGCTTCACCGGGAGTCAGCGCAACGTCATCCCACTGGTCTGCGAGCGTCGAACTGTCGGGTACGTCGGGACCAAGGCGGCTGCAGCGCAGTGGATCGGGCCAGTCCGCTTGATCGCATCCGGCTGGCGCGTCGGCGAAGCTGGTCATCGGCCACGGTCGCTCCCGCACGATCGGACTCTCGCCTACCACACCTCCGAACAGCGGCTGGCGGCGCGTTCTCCCATCGAAGGAGATCTTGAGTTCGGGACCGACCGGAAGAAACGCACCGGGCTGGAATGGAGTGCCGTCGGGCGCGGTGAATGCCCTCCATTCTCGAGGCCGGAATGGCAGCACGTACTCGACACCCAGCAGCGCGCCGTCCTGGCATTGCGCGACAGTGAACTCAGTGCCGAGTTTGGGCTCACGACCGTAGAAGAGCGACTCGTACTCGGGGAGTTCTCGCGCCTCGCCGTGACTGTCAGTGAACAGACGATGTTCCTCGTGGCGCAGCACGATGTCGGCCAGCACGGGCGGGTCGCCGCGCGCCGCCAGCAACTCGACTGCTTCGAGGACCGTGGTCTTGCCGACACCGTTGCGGCCTGCCAGCAGCGTGACACGGCCGAGGCGTTCGACGTCCAGCCGATTGATGCCGCGAAAGCCTCGGATCGACAACGACGGCAGGTGCATGCTGTTAGGTGTGGATCCGTCAGGCATCTCGTACCGCCAAGGCCGCCCGTAGCGGCAGGGTATCGCGCCCCAACTCGGCGACTGCAAGGCATTTTCCGCAGGCGCCAGGGTCAGTGGGGGTGGTAACCGCTGTCGATGTAGAGGGTCGGCAGGTCGAGGTCTCGGTACATGCGGACGTTGCGCATGTCGTCGTCGATGGCGAGGCGTGGGAGGTAGCCCTGCTCAGCCAGCGCCTCGGTCTGCTCGCCCTTGAACATCGGCGAGGGCCGGAAGTCGCCCATCGGTCGCATGATGAGCAGGTCCCAGCGGACCTTGTGCTGCACCAGCCAGGTGAGGGTGGCGTCGGACACCCACGTCGGGCGCGATGTGAGCGCCACCACCACCAGCTCTGGGGCCAGCAGCACCAACAACTCGGCCACCTCGTCGAGCACGTCGTCGTCACCGACGTCAGCGAAGAAGGAATCCCAGTCGCGCCACGGGCCGTCGAGGTGATGCTGGCGGTGGGCGGCATCGGCGAGCACCCCGTCGATGTCGACAATCACGCAATCGCCGGGCGGCACAGGCTCGGCCCGCCACCACCAGTACGAAGGCCAGGCGTCCTGATCGGTCACGGCAGGCTCACCGGATGCCCGCTACCGCGAACGCACAGCGTCGACCGGGCGAGCGAGCGTCGCGACGCACGTCGGCGACCTGGAATCTGGGGATGCGAGACGTCGTAGCTCAGTCCTCGCTCGGGGCTTCGGCCGCGCGTGTGCGGATCTCGTCCACCACGCCGGCGTCGGCGAGGGTGGTGGTGTCGCCGAGCTGGCGGCCTTCGGCGACGTCGCGCAGCAAGCGGCGCATGATCTTGCCCGAGCGGGGCTTGGGAAGGTCCGGCACCAGCACCACGGCCCTCGGCCGTGCGATCGCACCCAGCTTGGTGGAGACGTGCTGACGCACTTCCTCGCGCAGGTCGTCGGTGGCGTCGTGGCCGCCTCGCAAGATCACGTAGCCGACGATTGCCTGGCCAGTCGTGTCATCGGTCGCGCCCACCACTGCTGCTTCCGCAACGGAAGGGTGGTCAACCAGCGCCGACTCGACCTCGGTCGTCGAGATGCGGTGGCCGGACACGTTCATGACGTCGTCGACACGGCCGAGCAGCCACAGGTAGCCGTCGTCGTCGAGCTTGGCACCGTCCCCGGCGAAATAGCGACCTTCGTAGGTGCTCCAGTAGGTCTCCCGGTAGCGCTCGGGGTCGCCCCAGATGCCGCGCAGCATCGATGGCCACGGTTCGGTGATGGTCAGGTAGCCGCCGCCGCGTTCGACCTGGTTGCCGGCGTCGTCCACCAGCTCCACCGAGATGCCCGGCAGCGCGTGGGTTGCCGAGCCTGGCTTGGTCGTCGTGACCCCTGGCAGCGGCGTGATCATGTGACCGCCGGTCTCGGTTTGCCACCAGGTGTCGACGATCGGGCAGGTACCGCCGCCGATGTGGGTGTGGTACCACATCCAGGCTTCGGGGTTGATGGGCTCGCCGACGGTGCCCAGCACGCGCAGGCTGGACAGGTCGTGCCGCTCCACCTCGGACGCGCCCCACTTCATGAACGTACGGATGGCGGTGGGCGCGGTGTACAGCTGCGTGACGCCGTAGCGCCCGATGATGTCCCACAGCCGATCCTTGGGCCACGATGCCCGGTCGCCGTCGCGGAACTCCGGGCGCGGGGTGTCCGGCGTGCCCTCGTATATGACCGACGACGCTCCGTTCGCCAGCGGTCCGTACACGATGTAGCTGTGGCCGGTCACCCAGCCGATGTCGGCTGCGCACCAGAAGACGTCGACGTCAGGCTTCAGGTCGAACACGTAGCGATGCGTGAACGCCACCTGGGTGAGATAGCCCCCGGTGGTGTGCATGATGCCCTTGGGCTTGGCCGTCGTGCCCGAGGTGTACAGCAGGTACAGCAAATCCTCCGAATCCATGTGCTCGGGCGGGCAGTCGGCGGAGGCCCCGTCCATCAGGTCGTGGTACCAGTGGTCGACGCTGTCGTTCCACGACACGTCCTGGCCGGTGCGCCGCACGACCACCACGTTCTCGATGGTCGACGTTGCCGCCACCGAGGCGTCGGCGGTGTCCTTCAGCCCGAAGGGATCGCCGCGCCGGTAGCCGCCGTCGGCGGTGATGAGCAGCTTCGCCGACGCATCGTCGATGCGATCCGACAGCGAGTCAGCGGAGAACCCGCCAAACACCACTGAGTGGGCGGCGCCGATGCGGGCACATGCCAGCATCGCCACCGGCAGCTCGGGGATCATCGGCATGTAGATGCAGACCCGGTCGCCCCGCTCCACGCCCAGGCCCTTCAGCACGTTGGCGAACTTGCACACCTCGTCGAGCAGTTCGGCGTAGGTGATGGTGCGGGTGTCGCCTGGCTCTCCTTCCCACCAGTAGGCCACCTTGTCACCGAGGCCGGCCTCGACATGGCGGTCGAGGCAGTTGTACGACACGTTCAGAGTGCCGCCCAAGAACCACTTGGCGAAGGGCAGGTCCCACTCGAGCACCGTGTGGAAGTCGGTGAACCAGCTCACGTGCTCACGCGCCTGGCGGGCCCAGAACGCGAGCCGGTCGGCGGCTGCTTCCTCATACAGCGACCTGTCTGCGGTGAGCGCCACGGAGCGGAATTCCTCGGCGGGCTCGAACACTCGGTCCTCGACGTAGTAGTCCTCGATCGTCGCCTCGGTGGATGCGCCCGTCCCAGATGTTGTCGCCATCGGTGCCCCTGTCTCGTCGTGCTGGTGGTGTCCGTGTGCAGATCGGGTCGGCATCGCTTGCGGGACCCGAGCCTGCTCAGCCAGATTCGCAGAGTAGTTGCCACCCGCCAGATGATTGCTGCCAAGAGGATGATGAAGGCAACGGAAGCGTACGACAGGCCCGAGGTGTCGAGAATGTGAAGTTCGAGGCGTCGAAATGAGCAACTACAGGCCGTCGAAATCATAAACTTGCTCTTCATGAACGGCGCTGATGAAGCTGGGTACATTCCGCGCATCGTCGACCGGCGGCTCGACGAGATGCTGGCAGGCCTGCCCGCAATCGCACTGGAGGGGCCGCGCGCAGTGGGCAAGACCGAGACGGCACTGCGTCGCGCACGCACAGTTCATCGCCTCGACGACGAGGAGCAGTTGGAACTCGTGTTCGGGGACCCGTCGCGCCTGACAAAGGGCGAACCCCCTGTGCTCATCGACGAGTGGCAGCGCTACCCGGCGTCATGGGACTTGGTCCGGCGCCACGTCGACGACCGCACGAAGCGGTCGAGCTTCTTGCTGACCGGCTCGGCGACACCGCGCGAACGGCCGACCCACTCGGGCGCTGGGCGCATCGTGACGCTACGGATGCATCCGCTGGCGCTGGCCGAGCGCGGGCTGGCGGCACCGACAGTGAGCCTGAGCGATCTGCTGTCAGGCCGTCGGCCTCCGCTCGAGGGCGGATCAGCGGCGACATTGGCCGACTACGCGCACGAGATCGCGCGTTCCGGTTTCCCCGGAATCCGACCACTCGACCGGGTGCTGCGCACCGATTTGCTCGACGGTTACCTTGACCGGGCCGTCGACTACGACCTCGGCGAATCTGGCTCAGGCATCCGCGACCGGCAAGCGCTGCGACGCTGGCTGACGGCCTACGCCGCCGCCACGGCGACTGCGGCGTCACTCACGGTCGTCCGCAAGGCAGCAACCGCCGGGTCGGCAGAGCCGCCGTCGCAGCCGACAGCAGCCGCCTACCAACGAGCGGTCGAGCATCTCTGGCTGATCGAATCACTGCCGGCGTGGCTGCCGACCCGAAATCGGCTGCGCCGCCTCGCCGCGGCTCCCAAACACCATCTGGCGGACCCCGCCCTCGCGCTTCGCTGCCTCGGCCTCGATGACACAGCGCTGCTCGAGGGACGCACAACCGATTATCCGATGCCCCGCGATGGTTCCCTGCTCGGCGCGATGTTCGAGTCGCTGGTAGCTCTATCGGTGCGGGTGTACGCGCAGGCGAACCGGGCTCGCGCATCCCATCTTCGAACTCACGGCGGCGAGCACGAGATCGACCTGATCATTGAGCGGAGCGACGGGCGAGTCGTGGCGCTCGAAGTCAAGCTGTCCGCAACGGCAAGAGACCGTGACGTCCGGCACTTGGCATGGCTCTCGGATCGGCTCGGAGACGACCTGCTCGACGCAGCCGTCATCACCACCGGCACGGAGGCCTACCGTCGCCGTGACGGCATCGGTGTGATCCCCGCCACCTTGCTGACCGCGTAGGGCATCATCCCCTCAATCGACATGCCACTCTGCGCCCAGAAGGCACCCATGCCGGCCGGGTCGACTGGATCTTGAACGTCGGTGTGGAACGTGGCTACGCCCGCACTGATCTTGATGAGCACGCAGCGGGAATCGCCTCGCGGAAGATCTCAACAAAAGCGTCAAGGGGCGAAAGGAGCGGCAGTGTTACCGTGCGTCGGCGGCAGCGCCGAAGGGAAACCGATGGCAACTCACCGAACCGAGCCTTCGATCAACCCGGAGTTGGGCAAGGCCATCGGCGGTTGCCACCCCCGCTCGCAAGTGCATACGCAGCAAACGGGCCTCCTCGTGGGCGCGAAGCAGCCCGACATCGTGATCGACACGCCCGGGAGGGTGCGGGCGCTTGTAGAGAACAAGTACGACACACGCGCCGGTGAAAGAGCACTGGAGCAGCAATGCGGCAGCCATGTCGGCGCCGCGTGGGCGTCGGGGACACCAGTCGAGGCCATCATTGGAGTGCTGTCACCGCTGAGCCTGAGCACATGCGCCGAGACCGACGTAGGACCGCTTATCGACTCAGAGCAATTCCGGTACGTGACATGGCTGCCAGGTCGTTCGCCGGAGAGGTTCCCCGAGACAGGCTGGATCACCGGTGACGTCAGGGACCTTGCGGCGTTCATCGACCGCGTAACCGACGACGCGCTCGACAGCAGCGCCATCGCGGAGAAAGTCCGCAGAGTGTTGGCTGCTGCCGCAGCCGACGTCGTCGAAGACCCGCTCGCACCCACCGAGTTTCCTGTTCTGCTGAACCAGGAGGCCAGCGAGCAGACTTGGCGCATGGCGGCCGCCATCATGTTCAACGCGGCAGTGTTTCAAACCCACATTTCGGAGCACCACTCAAACATCCCGTCACCCGCGCGGATGCTCAGCTCCGACGATTTCAGCCAATACCGCGTACTGAGCGTCTGGCGGGACATTCTCGACTTCGACTACTGGCCGATCTTCGGGATTGGCCGCCGCCTCCTCTCCGCAATGAACAATCAATTCGCTGCCAACCGAATGCTCAAGCGGCTCTACGAACTGGCCAACAAGGTCACCAGTACTCCCAACGCCCAAGGCTTGGTGGGCCGGCTATTCGGGGAACTCATCGGCGACCGCAAGTTCCTCGCTGCGTTCTACACGCGCCCCTCCTCGGCTGCCCTCGTAGCCGAGCTTGCCGTTGGCCGGCTCGCCGTCAATTGGGCCGATCCCAGTGCAACCGCAAACGTCCAGGTTGGCGATCTGGCGTGCGGCACAGGAGCGCTGCTCACGGCCGTCTACCGCAGGATCGCCTAGCGACACCGCACTGCTGGCGGCGACGACGCTCGCATACACCGGCAGGTTCTTGAAGAGAGCTTCGTCGGCTGCGACATCCTCGCCGCCGCTGTACATCTCACAGCCGCACGGCTGTCTGGAGAGCAACCCGCTATCGACTACACACACACCCGCACGTGGGTGATGCCGTATGGCGACACCCCGGAGCCTGACGGCAGCACGAGCACACGTCTCGGCTCGATCGACCTGCTCGACGACGACACTCAACCCGCATTATGGGGCGACGGCACCATCGGCGTCACACCCGAGGGTGATACTGCCACCGTCACCGCCGACGTGCCCGAAGAGACGCTCGACGTCGTGATCATGAACCCACCGTTCACCAGGTCTGTCGGCCATGAAGGCGACAGAGTAGGAGTTCCCCAGCCAGCATTCGCTGGTCTTGGCAACACTTCCCAAGAGCAAGCCAAAATGGCGAAGCTGCTCAAGAAGGCCGCCAGAAATGTCGGACATCAGCCCGCTGCGTACAGTGGCCAGGTCGGGCTCGGCTCGATCTTCGCCGATCTTGCCCACGTCAAGCTCAGGCCCGGCGGTGTGCTGGCGCTCATCCTTCCCGCCTCGGCGATCGCAGGCAAGGAGTGGGAAAACCTGCGGGCACTCCTCGCGACCCGCTACGACCGAATCCAAGTACTGAGCATCGCGGAGACAGGCAGCACGGCACGCAGCGATGCCGCGACGCCGGACGCGCTTTCAGACACAGCCAACCAAGCTGCCACGCCGAGATCGAGCAACTCTCGTAGTCGGGCGTTTTCTGCCGATACGGGCATGGCCGAGGTTGTGCTTGTCGCCACCAAGAAAGAGTCCGAAGAGGACGCCATGTCGTCGCCTCAAGTCGTATTGGCGGAGCATGTGATCTTGGACAAACTCCCCGCGTCGACGGCCGCGGCAGTTGAGTTTGCCAAGGCGATTGCGGGACAGGGCGACGACGACGCGACGCTGGCTGTTGGCACCACCGTGTTTGGTCGTTCCCAACTCCAGCCAATCGGCCCGGGCGTGCGCGGCCACCCCACCGGGGTAATCGGTGCCGAGGTGGCTGGCTTCGCCGCCGGCCTAGAGGCGGGACAGTTGCGACTGCCCCGCCTCGGTGCCATCGCGGTGTCGATGGCACCGCTGTCGTCGCTCGCCCGCCGCGGCGCCTACCACATGGACATCAACGGCCTTCATTCTGATGGCACCCACAGGGGACCCTTCGACATCAACGCGCTGTTGCGCAGGAGTCACCACAGCCGCACCGGGTACCCGGTCTTGTGGAAGCATGACCACACCAAAGAACAGTCGATAGAAGTGCTGCCGGATTCAGCGGGAACGGTGCGGTCCGGCATGGAGGCCAAGGCGCGTGAACGCTGGAACGGCTGGACTACAGCGAGGGGACTCACAATTTGCGGTGCCACTCGGCTTCACATCAACCGTGACTTCCGGGTGAACTCTCAGGCCCTTGGGGCCTGTTTCACTCCGCAGCCCGCGATTGGAGGCCGCGCCTGGCCGTCTGCCGCACCGTCTCCAGATCTTGCTCCCAATCCCGAAGAATGCGAGAAAGCAATCGCCCTCTGGCTCAACACCACTCCCGGCCTTATCGCCAGATGGTGGGTCTCCAATCGCCAGCAAAAGGGCCGAGCCAATTTGTCGATCACCACCATCGGAGACATACCGGTACTCAATCTCCGAGTACTGCCCGGCACGACAGTGACTGCGCTCGCCGCAGAACTTGACAAACACAAGACTACGAAGTTGCTGCCGGCCAATGAGGCCTACCGCGACGACGCTCGCAAGATGCTCGACGACATCGTGCTGTGTCAGGTTCTCGGAATGCCCGGCACGATCCATGCGTCGCTGAGCACGATCCGAGAGGCATGGTGCGCCGAACCGTCCGTCCACGGAGGAAAGTCGACCCAACCCTGAACCCACCGGCCCGTTGCCCGGTCACGTCGATTGAGAAATTGGTGTGTCGATAATGCAGGAACAGGACCGGGCCGATCGCGATAGTCGTTCCCGAAGGAAGCGAGGCTGGTGCTGTCGTCTTAGTGTTCGACTCGGTCCGCAGCATCGCATCGGTAGCTCGTTCATCAGTGATCGGCGAGTCGAACTTGGGCAACTGGTTGCGCGGACGCGTGCCGGCCATTGCGAGCGCGAAGAGCCCGCAAAGGGCAATTGGGCCGCGACGGCGAGGCTGCGGCGTGAAAACGCCTGGCTGTGCACGGGTGTGTGACCGCCAGTGACGGACGACAGCGTCATGGTCGGCAACTTCAGCACAGTCGTCCGCCGACGATCGATGCTGGCTCGAAAGACCAAAGAGCTCCCGACCGTGTTGTGCTGCGGTGCGGCCAAGTGGGCCGACAAGCGTTCTAAGACTGTCAATCCGGGCACGCTTTGGGCCCAAGATCCGTGATGTGACAGAGCTGGCACTGGTCGAGAAGATCAGACAGATCCATACCGCCCCGCGGCGGGCACCCACAGTCGCCGCGGATCACAGCTGAGTTGTGCGCCGAGAAGCATCGGATGAACCTAGAGCGTGCCGCCACGCTTAGAGGAACGCCCAGATCCACTGTCAATGGCCAGTGGGATCTGCCCAGTGGCGGACAGCAGAACTGCCCGCTGGTGGCCAACAGAACTGCCCGTTCGTGGCCAACAGATTTGCCCGGGGTTCAGTTGGTCAGTGGCGTCACCCCCTTTCCGGCGGTGGCTTGGGTGAGGCGGATGCTGTCGCCGGCGGTCATGACGATGTGGGCGTGGTGCAATAGCCGGTCGACGGTGGCGTTGGCGATGGTCTTGGGCATCAATTCGTCGAAGCCGGCGGGGTGAAGATTGCTCGACAACGCGATGGAGCGTTTCTCGTAGGCGGCGTCGACAACGCGGTAGAGGGCCTCGGCGGTCTCGGTCGCGACCGGGAGCAGGCCTATGTCGTCGATCATGATGACGTCGGCTCGCATGATGCGTTTGATGGCTTTGGCCGCGGTGTCGTCGGCGCCGTGGCGGCGCACGAGCGCTCCGAGGTGCTCGAGGCTGAACCAGGTGATTTTGTGGCCGGCGTCGACGGCGGCATGGCCGAGCGCTTCACAGAAGTGGGTCTTGCCGGTGCCTGATGGTCCGCACACGACGAGGTTCTCGTGGCGGTCGATCCACTCCAGGGTGCGCAGTGCCCGTTGGGTGGGAGCGGGGATCGAGCTGACGGTCTCGTCCCAGGCGTCGAAGGTCTTGCCGGTGGGGAACCCGGCCGCTTTGCGCCGGGCCCGCACAGAGGACGCTTGACGGCCGGCGAGCTCCTCGCCGAGCAGGGCCCGCATCGCTTCGGCCGGGTCCCAGCGTTGTGCTTTGGCGGTGGCCAGCAGGTCCGGTGCCGCAGCGCGCATGTGGGGCAGGCGCAGAGAGCGCAGCAGGTCGACGACCTCGTCGATGGGTGCTCGGCTCATTGGTCGGCTCCGAGGCGGCCCCAGGCGGCGGTGCCGGGCTGCAGCGAGTGCACGTCATCGGCGCGTCGGCGCGCTCCGGGCGGATTGGCGGCCAATATCGAGGCCAGGTCGCCGTCGGCGAAGCGGCCGAACATCGCGGCGTGGCCGAGCGCCCAGTCGAGCCGCTCGGTGCCGTGGAGGCGGGCAAGGGTGACGGCCTGGGCCATCTTGACCTTCACGCGGCTCGTGCCTGCAGCGGCGGCTTCAACGAGCCAGGTGCGGGCGCCGTCTCCGATGGCGAGGAACTCGGCCTCGGCCGCGCTCGTCGCCTTCGGGCGCCGCCCGAGCGGCCCAGCGGGCCGCGGCGGGTAGTGGGCGTCGTCGATCATGGGACGCCCCGGGATCGAACGCTGGTGGCGGGCGACCTCGACAGGGCCTGATGGCGCGCAGTGGGTGATTACGACCTGGTCACCGTCGACGCGCACCCACACCGTCTCATCAGCGAGTGTGTGCGGGACCGAGTAGGTCACCGCGCCGAAGCTGATCGTGGAGCTCCAAGAGACTTTGCGGGTCTCACCGAGCGCCGCCGTATAGGGGGCTTCGGGCAGCGCGTGCAGACGGTGCCGTTCCTCAGTGAGCATCTCGGCTGGCGGCCGCCGGGTCACCCGATGGGCACGTGCGTTGATCTCGGCCATCCACGCGTCGCATGCCTCGGTCAGCTCGGCCCAGCTGGCGTAGTCGCCGCGCAAATTGGCGTCGGTGGGCACCAGATCGGCCTTGGCGACCCGCACCGTTGCCTCTGACCCGCCCTTGGACTCCGGGTCAGCCGGCACACACGTCGCCACCGTGATCCCGTAGTGGCCGCCGACCGCGACGATCTCGCGATGGCGCACAGCGATCCCGGCGACATGGTCGATCGTGACCGTGCGCTCGTTGTCGGTGAGCCAATACGTCGGCGCGCCGCCAAAGGCTCGCATGGCACGGTCCACACAAGCGATCACCGTGGGCACAGTGCGATCCCAGGTCGCGATCACCACCCGGAACCTCGACCACGCCAGCCACGCACAAAACAAATTCGTCCTTCGCCCCGAAATCACCGGACCCGCGCCCCAGTCCCACTGCGCCCACATCCCAGGCTCAGGGATCCACGGCCGATACACCCGCCGCCGACCTGCCGCGAAGCTCTTCTTGGCCTCCGCCACCGCTCGGCGCACCGTGCGGTCCGAACCCTCGAACCCCAACGCTCTCAGCTTCACATAGCAACGATCGGCGCGGATCTTGGCGTGTGACCGCTCGACCCACTCCTCGATCTTCGGCAAGAACGGGTCAATGATCCGCTTCCTGCGCCGTGGCCCGCCGCCGGCCAACTCGCCAGCGTCGCGCTCAGCGACATAACGGGCCACAGTGTGATGAGACACCCCAGCCAACTCACCAGCACCACGCAACGACCCACACAGGTCGAACGCTTCCAACAAATTCATGATCTCCTCGCGAGACTTCACTGGCTCCTCCTGCTCGATGGCCACAGTCGTCGTGACCGGCCATTCGAGTAGGAGGAGCACCCCGCCGAGGTGGACCCCGACGGTAAACGGACTTCAACGCGGGCAAAACTGCTGGCCGCCGCTGGGCAGAACTATTGGCCGCCAGCGGGCAGCTACATGGCCGCCACCGGGCAGGATCTCATGGCCGCCGACAATCCACCGGCTTTGACCCTCGGCGGCCCGTGCGCAACACCATCCCAACACGCAGCACTATGAAGCTGTTCAGTCTGGTCAGACGCTGGCTCGCTGTAAGCGCCCGGACCAGGCACGGTCATCGGACGTCGCCTAGATGCGCAATGGCGAAAAGTGGTTGTACTTGGCTGCAGTGCCCGGTTTGGGCAACCGCCGGTTACGGGGCTATGCCATGACCGAGCACACCGACGCCCCGCAGGTCGCCTACGCGCTCGACACGACTGTGTTGCGACGACTCGATGAAAGCAAGCAATGGTCCAACTCCGCCGAGGCATGTGCGTATTTCGATGTACTTCTGCATCCGCAGGTCGCACAGGCTGTCTGCAAGCTTTCGTGCGCAGCCGGCGGAACGCGATTCGACGAGACTCGAAACGCGCAGGATTCAAATTGGGTGACTACGTCGGTAAGTGACCACAGCCCGATCATGGGGGCAGTCAGTTAGGGGCGATGCCACGCCGGGAGTTGCCAAGACGCACCTGAGTACGACACCTCGCCAAGCCGAACCGCCGCTCGTCATGCCTCACCAACGCCGCGCCAAGCGCAACTTGCAGGAGCGTTAGAACCGCCAGTCCTGGCCGAACTTCTGCGCTGTCCGCGTGTCGGTTCCGCTCCGCGCGCGCCAACCCTCCACCGCTGCGGCGGCCTTCAAACTCGCCTCGGAGTCGCTGAGACCCGCGCCGAGAGCACGTTCGTACACCGTTGAGCTGACTCTCACTTCAAGAGCATCCATGCCGAAATGGTACCGATCACTGCGCAGTAGCCCTCGATCCACCGGCGCCCACAGAGCCTCCAACTCAACGACTTAGGCTGTTGGTTGCGAGACGAAACCGAATCGCGCTGAACACGGCAGTGGGTCACGCCCGCTGGCTGGCCGCTAGCCCTGATTATTCACGAGTGTGACGGGCGGCGCCGTGTGGGTCCGCGGAAAAGCCCCTCTGACCTCCGACGATGCATGCGTTCAATGTACGCATCAGCAGGTTCAGGGGGGTCTGACAGACTCTCCCATGAATAATCCGAGTTAGCTCGACCAGAAGATGATTTCGATGGTGTTTCCATTGTCGAGCCACTGCTCTGTGACCGTGAAGTCCCCATCTGCAATGTCGATCTGCTTGTCAGCCGCAGCCATCACCTTGATCGTCTTCGGATCTTCGGTCATGACGCCGCCCGCAGCGCGATGAGCATGTCGGTCGCTTCTCCGACGCGACGCATTTCAACTTGCGTAGCTGGCCGTGCTCAGGCCGCATGACAAGTGCGGCCGGGCGCAGCGGACCCCATGTGCCTGCCAGGTCGAAGTCCATACTCGGCGGCTGCGGCCTAGTGATAGCACGGTCTAGGGCATCCCACAGCCTGCGGACGGGGACTCCGACGAGCCGAGATGTAACGTGGCTGTCCGTTGACCTCGCCTAGCGAGTTGGGCGTCCTGCTTGGCCGATTTCTTCCTCACGAATCGAGAGCTTGGGGCGCTGTCGTCATTGCTCTTCTGGGCGGCGATCGCCGTCTTGCTGTCGCGGCGAGGCGGTTCAGGCGGCGGCCTGCTGGCTTCGGTGCGCGCACTGCTGTCGGCTCTCGCGAGCAAAGCGATCCTCGTGCCAGCGGTCGTCTACCTGTGCTGGTTGTCCGCAGCCTTGTACGCCGCCGACGCCATTGACGTGTGGGACTGGAAGCTGACGAAGGCGGCTGTGCTGTGGTTGTTGCTTTCGGGCCTCGGACTGTTCGGCGTCGGCGTCGAAGCGGTCGAGAAAGAAGGTGCGATCACGGGTGCGCTCAAGCGGCTGCTGCCCATGATCGTGGTCTTCGAGTTCGTGGCGAGCTTCGCCTCGTTCCCGCTGTACGTGGAGATACCAGCCCAGATCGTCGCCCTGCCGTGCTCATTCCTCTGGGCCATGGGAGAGTCGCGTCCCGAGCACCGCCGCGAAAGCAAGCTCGCGTTCGGCTATTTGTGGCTCTTGGGCTTGGCAGCCATTGCGTGGGGGATCACGCGGCTCGTGGCCGAACGGGAGGACACTGACTGGGCTCTGTGGTGGCGCGAACTGGTCATGCCCTTCTGGTTGGCGCCGGTTGCGCTCGGCTTCATGGCGCTGTTCGCGCTCTACATGGTCTACGACGCCACTTTCTCGGTCATGCGCTCCCAGTCCGCTGTTGGCCTGACATGGAGGCACCGGCTCGCGGTGCTCTCTCGGTGCGGCTTTCGGCTGCGCGCAGTCCGCGCTGTACGTCCCTCTGCCTCGTGGCTCGCGAACGATCAGGGATTCCGTGCCACCTGGAGATGGGCGAGTCGTGCACTGCGCCGAGACCGCGACCATCGTGCTGATCAGGCGGTGAAGGCTCAGCGACTCATCGACAACGCCGGCGTCGCAGGTACCGATTCGGCAGGCAGACAGATCGATCAGCGCGAGCACGCCGAGACCCAGAAGGCGCTCCGTTGGCTGTACACCTGCCACCTCGGGCACTACCCCAAGCAGGGCAACCGCTACTTCGCCGGCCTCGAGGTCATCATCGACAGCCTGTCCGACACGTACGACCTGCCACGGCCGAACAACATCGAAATGCACATCAGCGAGGACGGGCAGAGCTGGTACGCGGCCCGCCAGACCATCGCCGGCCACTGGTTCGCGATTGGCGCCGCAGGGCCGCCTACCGACCAGTGGTTCTACGACAGCCCGACTCCCCCGAGCGGATTCCCGAACGAATCCGAGTGGGACCACTGGATCGAGGGCAGCCACTCGCCCAACTGGGCTGACCCACCCGAGCCTCGACCGACCGGCGCGGCCGGGGCGCCTTCCTCCGGGCGCAAGTCGAAGGAGTCAGGTCGCCCGTCGTGGTGTCGCCACTACGACGACTGGAAGCGCGCCGCCGACGAACTGGAAGCGCTCGAAGCCCGCAACACAGAATTTACCGCCGACTGGGCCAACGAGGATCTCAAGCGAAGAGACGCACTGATCGAGGCGTGCGGTGATGCTGCCGACCAAATGTGGAACGAAGCACCCGAATCTGAAAACTGGGAATCAGCGCATCTGAAGTGCGGCTAACGCTTCACGCCTGCCCGGCGAGGGCTGGCTGTATCTCACGGTGGTGCTCGACCTGGGGTCCCGCCGGCTGCTGGGCTACCAGATGAGCGACCGCATCGACACCCAGCTCGTCGCCGAAGCCCTCAGCGAACACCGACGCTCCCTCCAACAACCCGGTGTCGCGACTACCGATTGAATCCGGCCAATACCTCGCCAAGAACCTCCGCGCCACCGTCGCCGGTTGGGGGCTGGCACAGTCGGTGGGCCGTGTCGGGCCGTCCGCGGACAACGCCGTGGCCGAGGCGTTCTTCTCCAGCCTCAAACGAGAACTCGTCCACCGGCACCGCTACCCCGACCGCGCGACAGCCCGCAGGTCGATCTTCGAGCGGCTCGCCCGCTACAACACCGCCAGACGTCACATCAGCCTGGACTGCCGAACCCCAGACGAATACGAAGCCCAATACCGTCACACCCCGAGCGGCCAGCCCGTCTTAACCACCTGACTAGTCAACGGGGGGAAGTGCCAGATTTGCTCGCTGACGCGGTGCCTGCCGGGTCGCCGGGCTTGGCGCTGCAGAGGTAAGCACGATTGCAGTACGCGGATGGTGATTCAGGGAGGGCCTACCAATAGATGGCGATGAACTCCGCGTCCAGGAATCGCACGGCGTCGCCGACGTTGGTCGAGGGTGATATTGGAGCTTGGGATCCGGCTGAACTTTGGAAGCCAAACCCTGCGTCCAGAGTGGCCGCCACTCGCAGGTGACAGGCACTTTCGGGGGTGGTCGTGACACCAAACGCTGAGTCGACGCGGCCAGTCGCCTCAGCGAGCACTGAACGGCGTTCGTCAACGGTTTCGGTCCAGCCGGTGGGCCGCTCCACGGTAGCCACCATGTCGGCTACCTCAGCAGGATCAGGAACTTGACCGTGGCATTCGGCCAGCATTGTGACGTAGCGCCAGAGCAAGGCGTCCTCCCCCTGCCCTGAGGGTGAGTGTGATTGTTGCGATGCATCTGCGGCCACCTCCATCGCATGAAGAGCGGCCTCGCCCAGATCTCCGATCTGCTCGCCAAACACCGGGTGAATGTCATGGAGGACGTCCATGAGCTTGATAGGGCGCCACTGGTCTTGGAGACCCTCGCCGCCGAGCCTGCAGAAGACGGTGAACCGGCTGCCTGAGAACAGGACACGACGAATGTCTTTCCAAAAGAGGTCGCGTTCAGCTACGCCAACCACGACAACATCGCATAGTGCTGCATCTCCCGGCTCGTCTAGCTGGTCGAAGAGGTCACGGTGGACTATCCATTCCCGGCCGCCGATCTCCGCGACTCTGAAGTCGACGAGAGTCCCTCGAATCGGCACGAGGTCGGCAAGAAGGCTCTCGAGCAGCCGTCCGACCGATCGCATCTCTGCCAGCTGACCGACGTTCTCAGCACTGAACAGCTGCAAGTTCTCTTCGAGGATCTCGCGGATGGTCGTGATTATGGCGTTGACACGAAATATTGGGTCTGCCTCGAGGACGACCGCAACTTCGATGATGTCGCCGCGGTGGAGCGCTTGTGGAGTGATGATTTGGCCCGACGAAATGTGTCGATCAAGGTCCTGCTCAAGTCCAGAGCCACTGCGCGCCTTGGGCGTTCGTAAGGCGTCGCGTCCCGCGAAACCGAGTTCTGGTCGCTCGAGGTCGTAAAGCTCCTTGAAGCTCGTTTGGACGGTCGCCTTGCGGAGCACTTGTGAGGTCCGCGACTGCCCGGTCGCCAGCCGTGACCTGACCTCGGCCTTGGTCACTCCGAAGCCGCCGCCCATCGAGCCGCCTAGTTCGCTATTGAATGAAGCCGTCTGACTGTCGGTGAACTCTGTCGCGATGGTCCCTTTGCGGGAGGCGAGCAGGCTGCAGACGGACACCTCGTCGAGGTATACGAACTCGCGGCGAGTTCCCAAATGTTCCTTCGCCTCTCGCGCGTGACCTCGCCGACGGCGCCAGGCTCGGATGCGCTTGAAGGGGCTCATACGGCAGACCCGGCCTTTGCGGGCTGATTTCCGATGCGCTCGCGCTGGCGCTCCACACGCTCGAACCCACCGATGTAATCCTCGACGAAAATGGCCCTTCGGTGGTCCGCTACCGCGAGTAGCGAAGCTTCGGTCCAGATGGCTGCTAGCTCGGCCGACGACCAGCCGTCGGTCCTAGTGGCCACAAACTCATGCGGCATCGGATCCATCGTTCGCAACCTCTGAGCGGACTTGATGAGGATGTCCAATCGATCCTCCTCGCTCGGCAGGGGAAACTCGATCTCCCAGTCGAGTCGCCCAGGTCGGCGAAGGGCTACGTCCAGATCCTGCGGCCGATTAGTTGCTGCGATCACCACCACGTTGCTCGTCGAGTCGAACCCATCCATCAGGGTGAGCAG
This sequence comes from Acidimicrobiaceae bacterium, assembly GCA_026713105.1. Classification (GTDB taxonomy): domain Bacteria; phylum Actinomycetota; class Acidimicrobiia; order Acidimicrobiales; family Poriferisodalaceae; genus Poriferisodalis. The sequence goes on along the minus strand of JAPOPC010000017.1, from coordinate 31,451 downwards.
CTGGGCCACCACTCGTCGACTCGCTTCGTGAGCATCGTCGTCGCGCTGGCCCGCCACGCTGTCGATCTCGTCGAAAAAGATGATGGCCCGCTCCTCCTTCGCCGCTGCCTCAAAGATGCGTCGTAGGAGTTCTTCGCTTTGCCCATACCACTTGCTGAATATCTCTGGCCCCGAGATCTCAAAGAAGGCCGCGTCAGCCTGGGCCGCAATGATCCGGGCCAACATCGTCTTGCCGGTGCCAGGCGGGCCAGTGAAGAGCACGCCCTTAATCGCGCGCGCTCCGATCTCGGCCAACTCGTCATGCCGCTCAAGCGGCAGCTCGATCAACTCGATTGCACGCTTGACCACCGAGCTGAGACCACCGAAGTCGTCGAAAGTGAGTTGGCGATCGGAACTGCCTTCAGTTCGGAACCGATCCACGACATCCTCGCTGATCGCCGGCAGTTCGATGTACTTGATGGGTTCTTCCGAGAGAACACGGGCGACCCCTCGGACATCTCCGGCCTCGACGGTGTTGCCAACCTCATAGGCAACCTCAGCTCGGGTAGGAACTTTCCGATTCCGACCGCTCGCTTCGACGACGGTGACATCGTCCAGCTTGATCTTGACCACGCCGACCCACAGGTCGTCGGGCCACGCGCTGGCGTCAATCCGGTCAATCCGTTTACCCGAACCTTCGCCCGACATCAGAACCACGTCACCGGTGCTGAAGCCATCCCCGTCCTGGTCGAACCAACCGCTGTCACCGCTGCGGAGATCGAAGAACACCCGGTGGCCGTCCGCGCTGACCCCAGTCACGCGGGCGAGCCTTCCGGTGTTCGTCGTCGCGTCGGTCAATCGGGGTTCTCCACCTGCGGTCAATGCAGCGTTCAGGCTAACGACCCCGACATTCGGGCCATCTGCAATTCTCTAGTCTCCGAGAATCCAGGCCGTATCCCAAGAAAATCCCGGCATCGGACCGACTAACGGGTCCCCGTCAGTCGTGGAGTAGCTCCCCCGGTGGGTTTCGCTATTCCTCCGCTCAGGCCGGACGCGCGCTTACCATCCAGATATCCGCAATAGCCGAATGGAGCCTCCGATGACTGAGCAGCTGCGGCCAGCATGATGCCAGCTGATCTCTCGACGGATGTGTTCCGCCAAGCTTTAGCAGACGCGTCAGCGACCGACGAACTCGACGCCAAGATCGCAGCATCGGTCGCTACTCGCGGTCTCCAACGCTGCCCGTTGCCGTACCACCACGAAGTCGGCTACGACAATCCCGAATTCCGTGCGGCAGTAGTGCTCTGCGTCGCGACCTTGCGCATGATCGCGCGCAAGAAGCGAACAGGGGTGACCGATGCCAGCGATTACTACTGGAAACATCAAGCGGAATCGATGTCGGCCAAGTTCGGGGAGCGACAGTACGTGCCTCGCGCAGCGATGATCATTGCTGCCGACATCGAAGGCATCGACGTGTTCGAGTACCACCAGAAGCCGCAGTCCAACGGTGGCTACACGCCCAGCGGCAGCCTTGCCGTCGCACCGGTCGCTGCGTGGCGGGCGGCATGAATGACATCGACCACGCAGCCGTAGTCGTTGAGAATTGGGCACGCGAGACAGACCGTGCGCTACTTGCGCATTGCCAGGAGAACGGTCTCGGTGATCGTGGTACCGCCCCGCCAGTGCAGATGCGGGACGTGCGCGAGATCGTGTTTGACGTGTGCGAGGTGTTTAGGCGCCAACTGACGAAGCTTGCCGACGATCTGGCTGAGTACCGTTCTGAGCTGCCCTAATGGTGGGGCGAGCGAGTATCCGGGGCTGTTGCGTCGGAGGGAAGGTCCATCGCCCGCTGAGTCAAACGCGATACCTCTACACCACCGTCAAGACGGACAAGATCATCGTTGAATTGTCGGAGGATGACATTGGCGGCGGTGGGTTCAGCGGTACCTACTACATCGCTCGTGACCGTCTCAGGGCCCGATCCGACCGACGCGACCAAACACCGGTCACTGTCGAGCGTGGATTCCTCTGTTGGCGAGGGCACTGGGTCGGGCACGGGAACTGGGATCGTTCTGATATGTGGACCTTCCACTCAGCCGGAGCAGCGGATGACTTGGTGCGCCGCTTGAACGCGGGTTTGCCTGTCCATCGTGATCGCTGGCTGGGCCTAGGGGCGCTTCTGTTTCTAGGAGCTGAAGTTCTGCAAGCGATCAAATGGTGGCCGTCGTAGCACCTGCGCGCGGAGCCAGTTGCCGGGCACCACATGTCCACAGGCCCCTTCAGCCACAGTCGGCAAGCATGGTCACTCGACGATGCGCTCCGCCAATTCTGGGCGGACAAAGTATCGAACCACGCCTGGTGCCAATCAATCGACGTGCCACTCTGCGGCCCAGAAGGCGCCCATGCCGGCCGGGTCGGTCAGTGCCGCAGCCTCCTCCAGCAGAGCCCGAGCGGCCAGCGCCACAGCAGTCGGACTCGACCGGTGTCGCTGCCACAGCGCCCTCGCGTCTGCCGTCAACTCGTCGATGCCAGCCGCAGTGAGCCAGTCGGCCTGGGAAACCAGCAACGCACCCGGCGGCAGCTGGTCGAAGGCCACCTCGCAGGTGATGTCCACTGTGCCCGGTGCATGCAGCGGGTCGTGTCCTCGGCGATGGGATCGGTAGGTCCGCAACCACTCGGCCGGCGACCGCGCAGCCAGTTCGGCAGTTCGGCGTACGCCGTAGTCGAACACCAGCACGCGTCCGCTGCTGAGCAAGCCAAGTGCGCGTCGCATCCAGACTGCTGCCCGCAGCTGCAACGGGACCCGTGCGCCGCCGACCGCCTGAGGCGCAAGGACGGCAGCCATGCTGACAGCGTCCGCGGCGGCGGGGTGCATCTCTTCGACGGCGGCAGACTCATTGTGCTGCACGTGTACCTCCTGCCAGCCGCCGGAGGAACGCTCGAGCAGGCGGAACGGCAGGTTGTCGAGCAGCTCGTTGGCAATCACCACACCTACGAGTGGACCTGACGGAAGGTCTGGTACCGCGGCGACCGGGTGAACGACACCGCGGGCGCCTACCCGTGCTTCAGCCACTTCGCGCTGTGTGGCAACACGCTCGACCATCACGTACTGCAGTGCGGTGCTGCACGTCTCGACATGTGCGAGCACATCGAGACACAGCGTCCCGCGTCCTGCGCCGCCCTCGATTACTACGAACGGGTCGGGTTGTCCCAGCTCATGCCACGTGCGGTCCAAGTAGGCGGCCACGCATTGGGCGAACAGTGAACCCAGCTCGACTGAGGTAGCGAAGTCGCCAGCGCGACTACCCGGTTGCCCACCGCGCACATAGAAACCCGAAGCGCCGTACAGCGCCTCGTCCATGTACGCGTCGAAGCGCACGGGCTCACTCATAGAAAGGGACGGTCCCAGTCGCCTCGACTAGATCGTGCCGACTCGATCATGCAACCCGATCTTTGCGGACCGGTCGCAGGGATCCGCTCATGCTCGGTGCCTGACGACGATGCCCAGGCCGTGATCAGCCGCCCAAGTAGAACGACGCGACCTCGCCGAAGTGGCTGACGAGGCCGGGGAAGACGCCGAGCGCCATCGTGGCCACCACAGTGATGGCCAGTGCGGCGGCGAGCGCTCCGGTCATAGGGATCGGTCCCGGGGTGAACGCCACCATTGTCTGCTGGCGCGTCTCGGTGGCCACGAATCCGCCATCGTCGTTCGCAGAGGCTTCGGCCGGCTCGTCGGCCAACTCGTCCTCGGCATCGCCGCTTGCATCCACTCCGAGCGCAACTGTCTCGGGCACTGGCTCGAACCACATCTGCACCAGAACCCGGGCGTAGTAGCCGAACGCGATCACCGCGTTCACTGCGACAATTGCGGCAAGCACCCAGCCTGCCGGCGTACTCGCATCAGCCAGCGTCCGGAAGATGACGAACTTGGCGAACCATCCGCCCGCAGGCGGGATACCGGCCAACGACGCCAGGAACACCGTCATCAGCACCGCCATGCCGGGTGCGTACCTGAACAATCCGGCGTAGCTGTCGATTTCACCCGAGCGGGTCCGGCGTGCCACTGCCAGCACCACGCTGAACGCCCCCAGGTTCATGAAGGCGTAGATGATGAGGTAGACGATGACCGCTTCGTAGGCACTGGGCAGCACAGTCGTGGTGATCCCGGCGCCGGGGACGGTCCAAGCATCGCCCTCGAACGCCACGGCGAAGGGCACCAGCATGAAGCCGCCCTGCGCGACGCCTGAATAGGCCAGCATCCGCACGATGTTCGTCTGGCGCAAAGCGATCAGGTTGCCCACGGTCATCGTCACCACGGCCAGCACCCAGAAGAACGGCTGCACGACGTCGGCGGCGCCTTCAAAGGCCACGAACACCAAGCCCAGCAGCGCCACGAAGCCCGCTGCCTTTGATGCCACCGACAGGAACGCTGTCACCGGCGTCGGCGCACCTTCGTAGGTGTCGGGCGCCCAGGTGTGGAACGGCACCGCTGACACCTTGAAGGCGAAGCCGACCAGCACGAACAGGATCGCCACGATGACGATCGGGCTCGCACCCTCGCCCCGCAGCGCCTCAGAGATCGTCCCGAAATCGGTGTCGCCGGCCACGCCGAACACCAGCGACATGCCGTACAGCATCACGGCGGAGGCGAAGACCCCCATCAGGTAGTACTTCAGGCCGGCCTCGTTCGAACGAGGCCCGCCCTTGCGCCACGCAGCCAGCATGTACGCAGGAATCGACAGCAGCTCGAGCGCGACGAACACGCTCACCAGGTCGCGCGAGCTGGCCATCATCACCATGCCCAGCAGCGATGTCAGCAGCAGGGTGTAGTACTCGTTCTCGTAGTAATCGCCCTCGCGCACGTAGTCGACCGACATGAGCACGACCACGTAGCCCGCCAGAATGAACAGTGCCTTGAGCACGAGCGAGAAGTCGTCGACGACGTAGGCGCCGCCGAACATGGACCGTTCGGCACCGTCAGCCGCCAAGGTCAGGATCGGCACCAGCGTGATCAGCAGGCCGATGCCGGCCAGCGTCGGCATCATCCGCTTGGCTTTGTCGTCAAGCGCGATGTCGGCAACGGTCACCAGCGTGCCGACAGCCAGCAGGGTCAATTCGGGTGCGAGCGCGTGCCAGTCAAGTTCCGGCCGCACGAACGCCACGAGTGCCCCGAGGTTCATCGTCAGCTCCCGCCCACAGCCGCGCTGATGCTCTCGGCGATGCCGACCGACACATCATCGACCACACCGAAGATGAGTCCCGGGAAGAACCCGAACACCACCATCGCCAGAATCAGCGGCATCCACGCAGCCCACTCAAAACGGTTCACGTCGGCGATCGCGTGCCCTTCCCACTCGGCCTTGGGTTCGCCGAACGCACTGCGCTGGAACAGCCACAGCAGGTAGCCCGCAGCAAACACCGTGCCCACCGCGGCGATCACCATGTAGGTGCGGAACAGCTCTTCGGAAAGCCCGGCGCCGGGGTTGTAGGCCGACAAGATCACCGGGAACTCACCCCAGAACCCCGCCAAGCCGGGCAGGCCCAGCGATGCCATCGCCGAGATGGCCAAGATCCAACCCATGCGGGGCGCCGACTTGAGCAGGCCGCCCAGCCGGCCTATCTCCAGCGTGTGGTAGCGCTCCTTGACCGAGCCGGCCAGGAAGAACAGCATCCCGGTGATGATCCCGTGGGCCACCATGCCGAACACCGCAGCGTTGATGCCGATCGGGGTCAGCGTGGCGATGCCCAGCATCACGAACCCCATGTGCGCCACCGAACTGAACGCGATGAGGCGTTTCATGTCGGTCTGCGCCAGGCAGCCCAAGGCGCCATAGATGATGCCGATCACCGCCAGCAGGCCGATCCACGGCGCCCACGCCGCAGCACCCTCGGGCAGGAACGGCAGCGCGATCCGCACGAAGCCGTAGGTGCCGAGCTTCAGCAGAACTGCAGCCAGGATCACTGAGCCCACCGTGGGCGCTTCGGTATGCGCATCGGGCAGCCAGGTGTGGAACGGGAACATCGGCACCTTGATGCCGAAGCCCATGAAGAGGCCGGCGAAGATGATCGCCTGAGTGCCGCGGGCCAAGTCGCCGCCGGCGGCCTCGGCGAGCTCGCTCATGTTGAACGTGTTCAGCGCCGTCCCGGCTTCGTTGGTGGCCACGAAGTACAGCGCTACGAAGCTGACGATCATCAGCGCCGAACCGAACAGCGTGAACAGGAAGAACTTCAGCGAGGCATAGCGACGATTCTCGCCGCCCCACACGCCGATCATGAAGTACATCGGCAGCAGCACGACCTCGAAGAACACGAAGAACAAGATGAGGTCCTGCGCCACGAAGGTGCCGTTCATGCCGGATGCCAAAATCAGCATCAGGATGAAGAAGGCCTTCGCGTTGCCCGGCTCGGGGATGTGCTCCCACGAGTAGATCACGCACAGCGGGATGATGACCATCGACAGGATCAGCAGCGGCAAGGACAGCCCGTCGAGACCCAGGATGTAGTCGGCGTTGATGGCGTCGATCCATCCCTTGTGCACGCCGAACTGCAGCTCCCCGGCGTTGCCGTAGTCGAAGGCGAACAGCAGGTACACCCCGACAGCCAGCGCTGCCAGCGACGAGCCGAGCGCGATCATCTTCAGCTCCAGCTCGCGTGCGCGCGGTACCACCATCATCACGAGTGCACCGACGGCTGGCAGGAACACTGCGAGCGTCAGCGCCCAAGCGTCGAATCCAGTTGCGTCCACTAGGAAGCTCCCTCTCGTCTTGAGCATGCGCGCACCGGAGGACCCTCTCGTCGCGCTACCTCTTGTTTCCCGCTGTTGTTCGCTGCGCTCACGGGCCGCTCGGGCCCGGGGCCTTGTCTCATCGGTTCTGTCGTCATCGGGGGCCTCATCTCGATGCTCACAGGACGATCACGAACACGATGGCGACCACGGCTGCGGTGCCGAACAGCAGCGAGCCGTAGTTCTGGACCTTGCCGGTCTGCATCACCCGCAGACCCTGACCGCCGGCATCGGCACCGGAGCCGAGCGCGTTGACGGTGTTGTCGATGGTGCCTTGGTCGATCCAGCGGTACACCCAGCGGCCGCTGTCGCGGGCGCCTTCGCCGGCACGGTTCACGACCAGGTCGATCACGTTGTTATTCACCCAGTTGGCGGCGCGGGCGATAGGCGCCTTGATCGAGCCCACCACGATGTCGGTGTAGAGGTGGTCGAGGTAGTACTTCTGCTCAAGGAACGTATACCCCGCCTTGGCGTAGCGGTTGCGCTCGGTCAGCCCATGCGGCCCGGTGTTGCGCCAGTAATACATGAACGTGATGGCAATGCCGGCCAGCGCTAGGACCAAGCCCGCAGCGGCCATCTCCCATTCCGGTCCCGGATGCGACAACCCGATCGCGTTCAGGTAGTGCGTCGGCTCGGCATAGGTCTGCACAAGGTGGGCAAATCGCTCGAGCCCGAACAACTCCAGCACCGGGGTCGGCAGGTTGAACGCGCCGGCAACCACCGCCATGACCGCCAATATCCACAGCGGCACGGTCATCACCTTGGGCGACTCGTGCGGATGTCCGTGACCTCGGTACTCGCCCCAGAACGTGTACCAGATGACCCGGGTCATGTAGGCGGCCGTCAGCAACGCGACGACACAGCCGAAGACCAGCATGAGCAGGTACCTGCTCTCCTGACCTTTCAGCGCTCCGAGGAGGATCTCGTCCTTCGACCAGAAGCCGGCGAACGGGAAGATGCCCGCGAGCGCCAGCGTCGAGATGACGAAGGTCTTGTAGGTGTGCGGCATGTACTTGCGCAGGCCGCCCATCTCCCGCATGTCGAACGTGTGGTGGGCGGCGTGGCTCACCGAGCCGGCGCCCAGGAACAGGCAGGCCTTGAAGAAGGCGTGCGTGAACAGGTGGAACATGGCAGCGGTCCAGGCGCCTACGCCCAGCGCCATCACCATGTAGCCGAGCTGGCTCACCGTTGAGTAGGCCAGCACCTTCTTGATGTCCCACTGGGCGAAGGCCAGCCCGGCGCCGATCAGCGCCGTAAAGCCGCCGATGAACGCCATCAGGTTGATCGACGAGGTGCCGATGGAAAAGCCCTCGAAGAAGACTGGGTAGAGCCGGCCGATCATGAACACGCCGGCGACGACCATCGTCGCCGCATGGATCAGCGCAGAGACCGGCGTCGGGCCCGCCATGGCGTCGGGCAGCCACGTGTGCAGCGGGAACTGGCCCGACTTGGAGCACACCGCCGCCATCAGCGCGATCGACGCCATGAGCATCGCGAAGTGGACCTCACTGCCCATCTCGCCGACGGCTCGGTTGATCGAGTCGATGTCGAACGTGCCGAATGTGCCAAACAAGATGGCGACGCCGACGAGCAGGCCGATGTCGCCGACGCGGTTGGTCAGGAAAGCCTTCACGGCCGCGTCGGTATTGGGGCGTTCCTCCCACCAATGCCCGATGAGCACGAAGCTGCACACGCCCACCAGCTCCCAGCCCACGATCATCTGGACCAGGTTCTGGGCCATGACGAAGAAGAGCATCGAGGCGGTGAACAGGCTCAAGAAGGCGTAGTAGTGGACGAAGCGCCGGTCGCCCTTCACGTACTCGCTGGAGTAGATGTGCACGAGCAGCGAGATGGAGGTCACCACCACCAGCAGCAGCACGGTCTGGCCGTCGACCAAGGTGCCCACGGCGAAGTCGATGCCGCCGCTCGACCACCAGCCATCTGCCGTGGAGATGACCGGGTCGGGCCCTGCGGCATAGCCGTGGCCGTCGTCGGAGCCGTGGCCGTCATCTTCGGCGGCGAGATACAGGTCTCCGTCCACAGCACCCGAGCCTGAAGCGCTCAGGCCTTCGTTGACCGACACCAGCGCGTGCTCGGCGTCGTCTGCCTTCGACGACGTGGCGTCCTCTACCTGGGTGATCCACGACACCGCCGCGATCATCGAGAGGATCCACACGATGCCCACGGCGGTGATGCCCACCTTGTGCACCCGCTCGGCGCCGATGACGCTGCGCCCGAACAGCAAGATCACCAGGAAAGAGACCGCCGGGATCAGCGGGATCAAGAACGCGTTCTCAAGGATCCACATGCGCGTTCCGTCAGCCCTTCATCAGGTCGAACTCGTCGACCGCGATCGATCTGCGGTTGCGGTACAGCAGCAGCACGATGGCGAGGCCCACGCCGACCTCGGCGGCTGCGACGGCGATGATGAACAGGGCGAAGACCTGCCCCGACACGACGTCGTGCTGCAGCCCGAACGCCACCAGGTTGAGGTTGACGGCGTTCAGCATCAGCTCGATCGACATCAGCACCATGACGCCATTGCGGCGCGCCAGCACGCCATAGACGCCCACCGCGAACAGCAGCGCACCGAGCAGCAGGAACTGGTTCAGCAGCATCAGCCAACCACCTCGGCGTCCACCGCCGTCAAGCCCACCACCGTGGCCCTCATCACTGTGACACCCATCGCGGCCCGCCTCAGTCCCTGCGCGCCAGCACGACGGCGCCAATCAGCGCTGCGAGCAGCAGCACCGAGATGGCTTCGAACGGGACGATGTACTGCGAGAAGACCGAGTCCGACACGTCGGCTGTGCGGAAGACCGTGCTGTCGGTGGCCAGCGAGTCGGTGCCGAACCGATCGATGAGGGCGTACACGGTGACACCGCCGAGGGCCAGCGCGGACAGCGCGGCAACCGGCCAGGAGGCCCCGGTCATCTGGGGTATTCGCCCGATCGGCGCCCGTGTGAGCATGATGCCGAACAGGAACAGCACCATCACGGCGCCGATGTAGACCAGCACCTGCGTCGTGGCGATGAACTCGGCGGCGAGCAGCACGTAGTTCGCTGCGAGGCCGCCCAGCACCGCCACCAGGAACAGGGCCGCATGCACGATGTTGCGCGTTGTCACCATGCCCAGTGCGGCCAGCACGGTGATGCCCGCGATGATGCCGAAGGCGATGTTCTGCGCAACCATCGGGCGACCTAGCTCCCGTCTCCGGACGCGAGCCTGCGAGCGCCATCAGACTCAGCGGACGCGAGCCTGCGAGCGCCATCGGACTCAGCGTCGTCTGCCCCGAGCTTCCGCGCGGGAGCGAAATCCTCCGGTCCGAAGTCGGGCACGGCGCGGACCTTCTGCTCCGAGCCCTGCTCATAGGCCTGAAACTCGGGCACGGTTTCCATCCATTCGCCGAGCCGGATCCGGTCGTGGAGCAGGTCGGCGATGTTCGGCTCGGAATACTCGTACTCGGGCGTCCAGAACAGAGCGTCGAACGGGCACACATCCACGCAGATGCCGCAGTACATGCACAGCGCGTAGTCGATGTCGAACCGGTCAACCATATTGACCGTGCGGGCCTTGCCGCCGGCACGGCGCGGCGGAGCCTTGACCTTGTGGCCCTCGATGTAGATGCACCAGTCGGGGCACGACCTCGAGCACAGCATGCAGGCGGTGCAGTTCTCCTCGTGCAGTGCGATGACGCCGCGGGCGCGGTCGGGCGGGGCTTCCTTTTCGTGCGGGTACTGCACGGTGACCGAGCCCTGCTGCGGCGCGGGGATGAGCGTGCGCATACCGCGCTTGGGGAACAGCGTGCGGGCTGCGGTGCGCGCTGTCACTCCAAGGCCCTTCAGCAATCCGGGGAGCTGCGGCATCTAGAGCACCACCTTGAAGATTCCGGTCACGACGATGTTGGCGAGCGACAGCGGGATGAGGACCTTCCAAGCGAACTTCTGGAGTTGGTCTTCACGCAGGCGGGGGTAGGTGAAGCGGATCCAGAAGATGACGAAAGCCACCAGCAGGATTTTGGCCAGCATCACCATCGGACCGAGCACGTTGAGTATCGGAGCGTCGAAATCGAAGCCCGGAATCCACCAGCCACCCAAGAACAGGACGGTGGCCAACGCCGAGAAGGCGAAGGTCGTGGCCACTTCGGCCATGAAGAAGAGCAGGAAGCGGAAGCCTGTGTATTCGACGTGGAAGCCGCCGACCAGCTCGGTCTCGGCCACTGGCATGTCGAACGGCGTCTGGGTCAGCTCGGCCTGGGCAGAGATCATGAAGATCAAGAAGCCGATGAACTGGGTCAGGATGAACGGGTTTCCGACGAAGCCGAAGCCGAAGATCTCGCCGGTGGCCTGTGCCCGCACGATCTCTTGCAGGTTGAGAGAGTTGGCTTGGATGACCACGCCCATGACGGCGAGGATCAGCGGCAGCTCATACGCGATGAGCTGGCCAGCAGCTCGCAGGCCGCCGAGCAGTGCGTACTTGCTGGCTGAAGCCCAGCCGGCCATCAGCACGCCCAGCACCGACAGCGACGAGACCGCCAGCGCGTAGAAGACGCCCGTGTCAAGGTTTTCCACGACAGCGTCGGGGCCGGTGGGCAGCACGACGAAGAGCAGGAACGATGAGGCAAGCACCACCACCGGTGCTGCACGGAAAACGCGCCGGTCGGCGGCGGCGGGGTGAATGTCTTCCTTCTGGAGGAACTTGATTGCGTCCGCAATGAGCTGCAGCGAGCCGGAAGGGCCTACGTCCTGGGGACCCAGCCGGCTCTGCATGAAGGCCATCATCTTGAGCAGGAACAGGTAGCCGAGCATCAGCGCAGCCGTCGGGATGACGACCAGCGCGACGCCGAGCTTGATGCTGGTCTCCGCCCAATACGCGAGACCGAGCGCGCCGGTGAGGGTTAGCTCGCTCACCGGTCGATGTCCCCGAGGATGAAGTACAGCGAGCCCAAGATGGTGATGATGTCGGGAACGTAGGTGCCTCGCATCACCCAGGGCACGATCGAGATGTTGCTGAAGCTGGGCGTGCGGATCTTCACCCGGAACGGCCCCAAGCCACCCTTGGACACCACGTAGTAGCCCATCTCGCCGAGTGGGTTCTCGGTGGAGACGTAGGCCTCGCCGGCAGGCACCTTGATGATGAGCGGCACCTTGGTCATGATCGGCCCCGACGGGATGGAGTCGAGCAGCTGGTCGACGATCTTGGTGGCCTCGCGAGTTTCCTGCATCCGCACCCAGTAGCGGGCGAATGAGTCGCCGTCGGGGTGCGTCCACACCCGCCAGTCGATCTGATCCCAGGCGAGGCCCGGGTTGGCATCGCGACGCAGGTCCCAGTCGACGCCGCTGGCTCGCAGGTTGGCGCCTGAGAGGCCGTGGCTCAGAGCCACATCTTTGGGGATCACGCCGACGCCTCGACAACGAGTCTGAAAGATCTCGTTGCCCATGAGCAGGTCTTCCATCTCGTCACAGAAGCCGCGCATCTTGGCCATGACGGCATGGGTCTCGGCGATCCAACCCCGTGGCAGGTCGTCCTTGAGGCCGCCGATGCGGTCGAAGTTGGGATGGAAGCGACCGCCGGTCACTTCTTCGATCTGGTTGAGCACTCGCTCGCGGTCGCGAAAGGCGAAGAACACCGGGGTGAGGGCGCCGATCTGTACACCCATGTCACCGAGGAACAACGACACATTCGCGATGCGGCTCAGCTCGAACAGGATGGTTCGGATCCACTGCGCACGCGGCGGGGCCTCGACACCCATCAGCTGCTCCGCGGCCAGGATGAACGGCACCTCGTTCGCAAAGCTGCCGAGCCAGTCGATGCGGTTGATCAGCGTGGTGCACTGCGGGTAGGTACGGACCTCGCAGAGCTTCTCGTAGCCGCGGTGCATGTAGCCCATCAAAGGTTCGGCCGCGATGACCTGCTCGCCGTCGAGCCGGCAGGCGATGCGCAGCGTCCCGTGGGTGGCGGGGTGCTGGGGGCCGATGTTCAGCGTCATGTCGCCCGTGTCGAGCTCGACGTTGACGCGGGCATCGGCGGCCTGCCCCGCCACGTAGGCCTGCTGTTCGCGCAGCGCGGCGGCTCCGGGTGCGAACCTGCGAGCACCATCGGACACAGTTGCGGGGCTCATGCGCCCGCTCCCGACGCCTCGAAGGAGGCCATCACCTCGGCCTCGAGCTGGGCTTCGAGCTCTGGCGGGATCTCTTCGATGTCGACCACACCGGGCCACGGCTTGACCGCACGCGCCAGCAGCGGGAAGTCCTTGCGCAGCGGATGGCCCTCGAACTCGCTCGGCAGGTAGATGTGCTCCAGGTTCGGGTGACCGTCGAAGACGATGCCGAACATCTCATGGGCTTCACGCTCGTGCCAGTTAGCACCGGCAAACACGTCGATGATCGACGGCACTGATGCCGGGGCGCCGTCGACATCGGTTACGTCGGCCTTGAGGAGGACGGCGGCGTGCCGTGCCGGGGCGTGCAGATGTGCAAGCAGCTGGAAGCGTGTTTCGCCGCCGCCCCGGCGCACGGTGTCGGAGGCGGTGGCGCTCGTGGTCTCCTCTTCGTCCTCGCCGACGCCAGCGCCGTCGAACTCGGTGTCCTCGTAACGGCCCTCTGGCGCATCCGACCAGTCAATGGCTGACAGGAAGCCGAAGTAGACGAAGCCGGCGTCGCGCAGTGCAGTGATCGCAGTGCGCCAGTGTTCGATCTCGATGCGCAGCCAGAGGTTCTGGCCCGCTTCGACGTGAGTCTCGACCACGGCGTCACCCAGCAGCTCTGCCAGCTCCGCGGCAAGGGCGTCGCGGGCCTCGTCGCCGGGCGTTTCAGTGCCGTCGTCGGTGTCGTCGGCCATAGCTACGCCTGCACCTGGACTGGGGCGGTTGCCGAGGGCGGCACCACGATGGGCTCACCTCGCCAGCGTTCTTGGATGTCCTCACGCTGGATGCGCTCCTGCAACAGCACGATTCCCTCAAGCAGTGCCTCAGGCCGGGGTGGGCAGCCAGGTACGTACACGTCGACCGGGATGACCTGGTCGACGCCTTTCGTGACCGAGTAGCTGTCCCAATACGGACCGCCGCAGTTCGCACACGAGCCCATCGAGATGACGTACTTGGGCTCGGGCATCTGCTCGTACAGGCGCCGGATGACCGGCGCCATCTTGTCGGTGACTGTCCCGGAGATCACCACCAGATCGGCCTGGCGGGGGCTAGCGGGGAATGGGATAACGCCGAGGCGCATCACGTCGTAGCGGGGAGAGCCGAACGCGGCGCCCATCTCGATGGCGCAGCACGCCAAGCCCCACTGGTATACCCACAGCGAGCGGGCTCGGCCGAAATTCAGCAGCCAGGCGAGCGGCTTGGGCAGTTTGACCTTGTCGACCAGTGCCATCGTGCGGTTTCCCTCAGCCCCTCACACCCAGCGCAGGACGCCCTTGCGCCATGCGTAGAACAGGCCCAGCACCAAGATGAAGATGAAGATCGCCATCTCGACCAGGCCGAACAGGGCATACACCTCGAGCCGCGTCGCCCAGGGGAATATGAACACGGCCTCCACGTCGAACAGGACGAAGAGCACAGCGAAGACGTAGTAGCGGATCTGGCTCTGGGTCCAGTCGCTGCCGACCGGGTCGACGCCGCTCTCGTAGGCAAGGAGCTTCTGGGGCGTCGGTCGCTGCGGGCGCAGGACCCGGGCGACGCCGAACATCGTGAAGGCCATCAGGACTGCCGCGGCACCGAAGATTGCGACGGTCAGATAGCTCCGCAAGAGATCGGACACGGACCGCAACGCTAGCGACTTCGCGCCACCCTGCGCCGAACCTCAGGCAAGCGCCGCGAGCCAGGGAGGCGTCGCAGCAGCGCACGTCTTCCGGGACTGTTTGGCGTCGTCACATTTGGGTCACATTCGATTCTTACGTTGCTCCCCAAGTCAGAACCTCACGAAAGGAGAATGACATGGGGTTCAAGAATTCAAGAGCAAGGAAGTGGCTGGCGGGGGTACTCGCAGGAGTCACACTCTCGGCGGCTGCGCTGGGCGGGTGCGCCCTGGGTTCAAGCACCGGGGACAACACCGAGACAGCGGCAGGCGAGATCATCGCCGAATCCCGCAGCGGCGAAGGAGCTGAAGGCTCCGGAGGCCACACCGAAGGCAACGAGGGCGGCGCCGAAGGCACCCAGCGCAGCCAGGACGGCGGCGAGGGTGCTGAGGCGAACCCGACTCACGCAGAGGGCACCGAAGGCGTCGGCGAGGGCAGCAGCGAGGAGATCAACGAGGCTCTGATGTCGAGCCCGGTGATCCCGCTCGACCAGACCTGGACGGGCAACCTGGGCGGCCTCGACGTGGCAGCCAGCTACGACGCGGCGACCCAGACCGTGCGCACCACGGTTCGCAATACGACGTCGCAGACGCTGTGCTACGTGCAGTCCGAGCCGCACATGAAAGCCGGTGCGCAAACGGTCGGCGAGCTGGGCCCAGAGAAGCTCGGCGACTTGGCACCAGGCCAATCGGCAACGTCGGTGCTGTCGGTAGCGGACGAGCCCGCCATGGCCGGAGTGGCCTTCGACGGCTACGTCGTGCACATGGAGGTCTTCGACTGCAACGGGCCTGGTCCCATCCCCCACAGCGGGGGCGAAGGCGGCGAAGGCGCTGAGGGTGCCGGTGGCCATGCCGAGGGCAACGAAGCCGGCGGCGAGAATGGCGGCGAGTCAGGCGGCGAGCGAGGTGGCGAGGTGACCGAGGCAGGCGGCGAGAACGACACCGCCGTGGCGCTGACACCAGGCCAGACCTACGACGTGACCCGCAACGGCGCCCGGCTGGTGATGGCCTACGACCCGGCCACCAACACGTTCAACGGCCAGGTGACCAACACCACCAACAGCGTGCTGACCCGGGCCCGGGTGGAGATCCACCTCTCCAACGGCACCGAGCTCGGCCCCACCACGCCCACCGACCTGGCGCCAGGCCAATCCCTGCAGATCAGCCTGCCCGCCACACAGGCACCGTTCACCACCTGGAGCCCCCACGCCGAAGTCGGCAGCGGCGAAGGCGGTGAAGGCGGCACCGGCGGCGGCGAGAGCAGCGAGCGTGCCGGCGGCCACGCCGAAGGCAACGAAGGCGGCACCGAGGGCGGCCGGGAACAAAGCGGCGAGCACGGCTCCGGCGGCGAGGGCAGCGCAGGCTGACACCCACACCGCCAAGGGCGGCGGCAGCTGCCCCCGGCAGACGGCGGGTGACCCCCTCCCATCACCGCACCGCACAGGGGCAGCACGCAAAGCGATCCCCCGGCCTCGACGGCAACCAACCGTCAGAGCCGGGGGATCCGCCGCGTCCCACGGAAAGCATGCTTCTTCATAACGACGGCCAGCCACTGAACTCATCGAGTCTCAACGGTCGTAGTCGTAGATCACATCATCGATGTTCTCATCAGGTTCGACATCAAGCGGCCCGACGAGCGCGTCGATGGGATCACCTGTGTCCGGCCCTTCCGCGCCTGGGAGCGGGTTCGGGGAGACCGGCACCACATAGCGTGCTGTGCGACGCTCGCCGACTAGAGCGAGCACTCCTGCGTGACGCATCTCGCGAAGCACTCGGGCGGCGCTGCTCGAATCGATCTGGCACAAGTCTGCGGCTTCGCGCCGAGCGATCGAGCCGTGTGCACGCACGTAGGTCAGGATCATCTGCTCTTGCTGGAGGCGGTCGTACCCGCGCATGCGCACATAGCGAGGTGCCTCATGAAAGCGGCGATACAGGGAGGCCGACAGGTGATATTCGCGGCCGCGGCCCCGACCGCGAGGTTCGATAAGTCCTTTCTCGATGAGCGTCGTCAGCAGCCCGCGAGCCTCAGATTGATCGCGTTGGATCAGCTCGGCCACGCGCCGGGCAGAAACGATGCGCTCGCGGCGGACCTCATGCAGAACGAGGAGTTCGTCAAGCTCAAGTTCATTGCCTTCCCGGCGAGCCTCCTCCACATAGCCTGCGAATTCCCGGTCGGCAGGTCCAGCGACGACACGCACCAAGACTGTCTCCGAGGTGGTGCCGCTGTAGTCCGGCGGGCCGTGCCCGCTGCCCAGTTGGCCTTTGAATACGAGGTTGATTCCACGGCTCGTGCGCTCCACCAAACCTGCACGCTTGAATGCGTCAGCCAGCAACGGATTCCGAGGCCGTGGCGGGGTGATCAACAGATTGGCCAGCGTGACCCCGACGGGAAAGCCGCCCGGATTTGAGACCTCAAGGCCCGCGTCCGTCAAGACGACCTGTGTCTGGCCCAAAGCCGTGTAATCGCGATGTGTCAGCGCGTTGGCGATCAATTCACGTACCGTCACCTCCGCAAAGCGCGGCACCGGCACCCGAAACATGCCCATCTCGAGCTCTTCTTCGGTGTTGCGAGCCTGCACCCTTTCAGACAGCTCTGACATGGCGCGCAACAGAGGGACATGGCCGATGTAGTTGGTGAGCACAGTCAGTTGGGCACCGAGATGCTGGAACGCCACTTCTGCGCCA
Organism: Acidimicrobiaceae bacterium; assembly: GCA_026713105.1. Taxonomy (GTDB): domain Bacteria; phylum Actinomycetota; class Acidimicrobiia; order Acidimicrobiales; family Poriferisodalaceae; genus Poriferisodalis. The sequence goes on along the minus strand of JAPOPC010000017.1, from coordinate 14,204 downwards.
TGTACGTGGGTTCGCAACGCGGCTTCTCGGCCGAACAGCAAGACGCTGGCGAGATTGAGTTGTCCTCCTACATCGACGAGTTCCAAGGCACGCAGCAACGCGTCATCGTTGAGGGACGCCAGCACTGCGTCGCCGTGCTCGCTCGTCGCCAAGGTGCGGAAGCGGTCGATCTCGAGAGGGTCCAGGTCGTCGATGCTCAGGATGGGCACCGGTGTTCGTGTGAAATCGCGTTCGCCGGTGCTGCCCGCTCGCGACAAGACCTCGCTCGGCCGCATCGGCAGGCATTGTGGCTTCCCGCGCACATCAAGCGCCCTCCGGACGAACTTGCCTTTGCTGGTCGCGACGACCGTGTTCGCTGCGGGCACGGCGACCACAACGACCGCCGATGTGCCGTCGTCGACAACCTCGACAGACGCTCGAACCGCAGGCTCGGTGTTCGCCGCGATGTGCGCCTCAATACGCGCCGGATCGAGATCCATTCTCGGCCACGGCTCTGCACCGACTATCTCGCTGGTCTTCTCGTCGACGCCAACCAACACGTGGCCACCGTCCGTGTTCGCAAGACAGACAACAGCCTCAACGAGTTCGGTGGCGTCAATGTTGGACTTGATCTCCACTGTCAGCGTTTCGCCGCCGGCAATTGCCGTGTGCAGTTCCACAGTGTCCACGCCAGCACAATAGTTCAAACGTTTAAGATTTACAAATACTTTGACTTTTGGTTCAAAGTATTGCAAACCCGGCCGTTGCGGGACAGGGTGCCTCGCACGATGCCATTGATACCGAGGTCAAAATATTGGAACTTGCTGTGAGTTTGAATTCTTGTTCAAAACTATGCAAACGGGGTCGGCGACGGGTCTGCTCTATGAGATGATCGACAGGACGGCGTCGGCGCTCCGAGGGTTCTTCGCGTCAAGTTGACGCGGTCGTGGATCGCCGCCCCTGGCGCCCTTCGACCTGGCTTACGGTACGAACCGGTCCAGAAGCTGGTCGAGCGATGCGGAGCATTCGGTCCCAAACAGCACGGCCTCGATACCAACTGCACGCGCGCCATCGACGTTCTTCTGACGATCATCGACGAAGAGGCATTCGCCAGGCTCAGCTTCGATTGCTCTGAGGAGCGTCCAGAAAGCCTCGGCATCGGGCTTGCAGATACCGATGTCGCCGGAGATGCACCATGGATCGATGAACTCCGCCAATCCGAAGTGATCGCGTTGAAGGGCGGCCCACTCGCTCACGTCGTTTGAGAGGCACGCAACGCGTATGCCGCGAGCTGTCACGTGTTCGAGCAGTTCCCGCAGACCAGGCGACAGCGAGTGGCCCGCGATGTAGTCGGCGTCGTTGCCGTCGACACCGCAGCGCTGCCAGAACTCCGAACTGGACATCCGGCCGAGGCTGGCTGCGTGATAGCCGGCCTCGATCTCCGCTGCCGAGAGTCGACAGCCCTGGTCGCGGAGATACGGAACGAGCAGCTCAGCGACATCGTCGCCTGCGCGATAGATGACTCCCATTGCGTCAAGCACCAGCCAACGGAAATTGGCGAGTCGTCTTGAGTCGGCCGCCATTCCTACAAGATGATCGACAGGACGGCGTCGGCGCTCCATTCGAGGAGCCGCTGCGGGAATACGCCGACGACAACGGTCACGGCTACCGCGAGGCTGATGGCGAAGACCGATGTCAGGGGCAGGCCGCCCCAGCGCGGCCGGCTCGCTCGGGCGGCCGGGGCGCTGACGCCGTCGTCGGCTGCTCCTTCGGGGGCGTACATGGCCAGAACGACGCGCAGGTAGGCGAAGGCGCTCACGACCGCTGTGATCATCGCGACAGCGGCCAAGACGTAGCCGCCGGCACCGATTGCAGCCCGGATGACCTCGAACTTCGCCACGAAGCCGGCCGTGAGCGGCACGCCTGCCTGCGCCAGCAGCAGCACGGTGAAGGCGAGCGCCAAGACAGGGCGGCGGCGTGCCAACCCGCCGTAGCGGCTGAAGGAATGCGCGCTCGCGTCGGGATCCGGCGATTGAAGCTCGGGGCCGACAACCGACAGCACGGCGAAGCTTCCCAGCGCCATGAACGAGTAGGCGATCAGGTAGAAGACAGCCGACGAGACTGCATCGCCGCCGCCCGCGGTCCACTGCGCCAGCCCGCTGGCGGCCGGGACCGCAGAGAGGCCGACCAGCACGAAGCCTGCGTGGCTGATCGAGCTGTAGGCCAGCATGCGCTTGACGTCGGATTGGCAGATGGCCATGACGGCGCCGACAGCGAGCGTGGCGAACGCCAGCCCGACGAGGATCGGCGCCCAAGCCGTGCCCTGCTCCGCAAGCGCCACGTACAGCACGCGCGCCAACGCGGCGAAACCAGCGGCCTTGGCAATCGACGCCAGGTAGCCGGTGACCGGGCTGGGCGCACCTTCATAGACGTCAGGCGCCCAGAAGTGGAACGGGACGGCGGCCACCTTGAACCCCAGGCCGACCAGCAGCAACGCGGTGCCGGCAAGCAGGAGGTAATCGGTCTCCCTGATGGATCCGAAGAGAAAGTCACCGATCCCGCTGAGGTTCGTGCTGCCCGTCGAGCCGTAGATCAGCGCGATGCCGTAGAGGAAGAACGCCGAACTGAACGCGCCCAGCACGAAGTACTTCATGGCCGACTCGCGGGTGCTCGCGCGCCGGCCTGCCAACGCGATCAGCACGTACAGCGCGATCGACAGCGATTCGAGGCCCAAGAACAGCACGATGAGGTCGTTCGCGCCGGCCATGACGACAGCGCCGGCTGCCGAGGCGAGCAGCAGTGCCGCGAACTCGGGCGGCGCCATGTCGTAGCGGTCCAGGGCGGAATGCGCGACCAACGCGGTCATGACGACGCCGACGCCGACCAGCACGGTGAGCAGCAGGCTGAAGCCGTCGCTCACGAAGGCGCCTGCCAGAGTGGGGCGCGGCGCGGCGTCCCAGATGGTCCATTGGACCGCAGCCACGATGGCTGCCGCGGCGCCGGTGGCGATTGCGACGACGGTGGACACCCATCCGGGCAGGGCGCGGGGCGCCAGCGAGGCCACCAGCAGCAGCCCGAGCGCGGCACCGACCAGGATGATCTGCGGGACGAGCACCCACCAGTCGACGGCGGGAGAAACGAACACGCTCTGGGCTTGAGCCATCAGTGGCCGTCCTCGTCGTGCTCGCCAGCGCCATTGCCGTGGTCCACGACGACGGGATCACCCGGATCGGGCACTTCGAAGTCGCTGTGGATCTCGAGGTGCTCCAGCAGCTTGTCGGCAGCCGGCTCCACCGCGTTCAGCAGCGGCTTGGGGTACACGCCGAGCGCCACTGCAGCGATCACAAAGGGGGCCAGCGTCGCCAGCTCGCCACGGCGCAGGTCGGCCGTCTGGCGGTCGGCCGCGGCGGGCGGCCCATGGAAAACCCGCTGGTAGGCCCACAGCAGGTACAACGCGGCGAGGATCACCCCAGTGGCAGCGACGACCGTCCACCAGCGCCGCGTCTCGAACGACCCGATCAGGATCAGGAATTCGCCGACGAACCCGTTCAGGCCCGGCACGCCCACCGACGACAGCATGATCAGCGTGAACACCCCGGCGTAGACCGGTGCCGCCGACTGGATGCCGGCCAGCTCGTCGATCTGACGGGTTTGGCGACGCTCGTACAGCATCCCCACCAGCAGGAACAAGGCGCCGGTGCTGATGCCGTGGTTGACCATCTGGATCACGCCGCCGCCGATGGCCTGGGCGGTGAAGGCGAAGATGCCCAGCACGATGAAGCCCATGTGGGCCACCGAGGAATACGCCACGAGGCGCTTGAGGTCACGCTGCATGGCCGCGGTGATCGCGCCCCAGATGACACCCACGACGCCGACGGTGACCAGCACCGGGGCTGCCCAGTCGGATGCTTCGGGGAACAGGTACAGACCGAAGCGCAGCAGGCCATAGGTGCCCAGCTTCAGCAGCACGGCTGCCAGCACCACCGAGCCGGCCGTGGGCGCTTCGGTGTGCGCGTCGGGCAGCCAGGTGTGCAGCGGCACCACCGGCACCTTCACCAAGAACGCGATCGCGAAGGCCACGAAGCACAGGCGTGCGGTGTTTTGACCCAGGAACTGCCCTTCGGCAAGCGTCTGCAGGTCGAACGTGATGCCGCTGTCGGGTGAGCCGAGCACCGCGGTCGCGATGATCGCCACGAGCAGCAGCGCCGAGCCCGCCATCGTGTAGATGAAGAACTTGGTGGCGGCGTAGCGGCGCCCCTCGTAGCCCCAGCCCGCGATCAGCAGGTACATGGGAACCAGCACCACTTCGAACATCACAAAGAACAGGAACAGGTCGAGCGCCACGAACGCCCCGACGGAGCCCGCCTGCAGCAGCAGCATCCACGCCGTATAGGGCTTGGGGTTGTGGTGCGGGTCGACGCCGGCCAGCACGATCGGCACGACCAGGCTGGTCAACACCACCATCCACAGCGAGATGCCGTCGACGCCCACGTTCCAGGAGATGCCGAGCGCAGGAATCCACGACACGGTGCTCTCAAACTGGAATCCAGGATCTGCAGCGTCGAATTGCCATGCCAGCGCCAAAGCCAGCGCGCCGCCGACGGCGGCGAACAGCGTGCCGAGCGGTCGGGCCAGATCCGGGCGGCTGGCCGGCAGCAGGGCAACGACCAGCGCGCCCACTACGGGCACGAAGATCAGTGCGTTCAGCAGCGGGAAGTCGCTGCCGGCGCCCGCGGCGGCAAGCAGGGATCCCATGGCTATGAGACTCCCCGCAGCGCGAGCCAGACGACGAGGATGATCGCGCCGACGGCAACGCCCGACGCGTAATGCCGCAAGTAGCCCGACTGCAGCGGCCGGATGGCTTCGCCGATCATGCGCACCAGCCGCGCGACACCGTTGACCGCACCGTCCACGACGCGCCGGTCGGCAGTGGCTGCGGCCTCGAACGCCTTGGTGCCGGGCCCGCCCACAAACTTGGAGATGGATGAGTCGACGTGGAAGGCGTTCTCGAGCAACGCGGGTTCGAGCCGATCAGTCGATATGCGCGACTGCAGCCATGCACGGATCGCGAACGCGATGCCGCCGAGCCCCGCTATGACGGCCACGAACGCCAGGCCCAGCTTGGTGCTGGTGGTGGAAGTGAAGTCGTGCGGGTGTGCCAGCACCGGCTCCAAGAAGTGCTCGAGCACCAGCCAATCGCCCACCAGCGGCAGGTTGATGATGCCGCCGATAGCCGCCGCACCCGCCAGCAGCACGAGCGGCAGCGTCATGGTGGCAGGCGACTCGTGTGGGTGGACGTCGTCTTCCCAGCGCTGGCCGCCGAAGAACACCAGGAACGTCTGGCGGCTCATGTAGTAGGCGGTCAGCAGAGCGGTGATCAGGCCCACGGCCCACAGCAGCGGGCCGATGTCGGGCTGCTCCCACGCGGCCAGCAAGATCTCGTCTTTCGACCAGAAGCCCGACAGCGGCGGCACGCCGGCAATTGCCAGCCAGCCCACGATGAACGTGACCGCGGTGATGGGCATGGCAGCGCGCAGCGCACCCATGCGCCGCATGTCCTGCTCGTCGCCGAGTCCGTGGATGACTGAGCCGGAGCCCAGGAAGAGCAGGCCCTTGAAGAATGCGTGGGTGACGACATGGAAGATCGCCGCCACGTACGCGCCCGAGCCGATCGCCAGGAACATGTAGCCGAGCTGGCTGACCGTGGAGTACGCCAGCACCTTCTTGATGTCGTGCTGCGCCACCGCGGCCAGCGCCGCGAACAGCGCGGTGGCTGCGCCGACGATGGCGATGATGAGCAGCGCCGTGTCGGTCAGCACCGGGTTGAGCCGCACCAGCAGGTAGACGCCGGCGGTCACCATCGTGGCGGCGTGCACCATGGCCGAGACCGGGGTGGGGCCTTCCATTGCGTCGGGCAGCCAGACGTACAGCGGGAGCTGGGCTGACTTGCCTGCAGCGGCGAGCAGCAGCAGCAGCGACACCGCTGTGGCGGTTCCGGTGGCCAGCGCCGGAGCACCCGCCGCCAGCCCGGCGTAGGAGACCGTGCCGAGTGTCGTCCACAGCAGGAACGTGGCGACCATGAAGCCGAAGTCGCCGATGCGGTTGGTGACGAAGGCCTTTTTCCCGGCGGTGGCGGCGGTAGGCCGCTCGTGCCAGAACGAGATCAGCAAGTACGAACACGTGCCGACGCCCTCCCAGCCCAGGAAAGTGACCACAAGGTTCTCGCCCAGCACCAGCATGAGCATCGAGAACAGAAACAGGTTGAGATACAGGAAGAACTTCGAGTACTTCGGGTCGCCGTGCATGTAGCCGACCGAGTACAGGTGGATGAGCGTCCCGACGCCCGTCACGAACAGCGCCATCGTCATCGACAGCGGGTCCACCAGCAGCGCCGCGTCGACCTCGAGGCCGCCGATCGGCATCCACTCGAACAGCGTCGAGACGAACCAGCGCCCGCCATGCCCGCCTGCACCGCCGGTATCGGCCGAATCGAGCCCGAGCAGCCCGCCGAAGGTGATGAGCGTGAACAGGAATGATCCAGCGCTGGCGGCAGTGGCGAGCCAGCCCGCACGGGGCTCGCCCAGGCGCGGACCCGCCAGCAGGAGCACCGCAAACCCGGCGAGGGGCAGCGCGGGGATGAGCCAGACCAACTCGACCATCGACTCAGCCCTTCAAGGCCGACAGATCGTCCGCCGTCGCACGAGGCGAGGCGCGCAGCACCGCCACCACCAGACCGAGACCGACCACCACCTCGGCTGCCGCAACGACCAGCACGAAGAGCACCACCGTGTGCCCGTGCACATCGCCGAAGCGGTCAGCGAACGCAATGAAGCTGAGGTTGACGCCATTGAGCATCAGCTCGACGCACATCAGCATGATCAGCGGGTTGCGCCGCAGCAGCAGCCCGGTGCCGCCGATGAGGAACAGCATCGCTCCCAGCGTCAAGTACCAGCCGGTCGTCACCTCGAGGCCGCTCATCGGCGTGCCTCCTGGGTCCCCGGAGCGCCCTCGGCCTGCTGCAGATCGCCCCCGTGCGTACCGTCAAGCGGTCCATCGTCGCCGGAGCTGCGCCGGGCCAGGATCACCGTTCCGATGACCGCCACGATCAGCAGCAGGGAGGTCAGCTCGAACGCGTACACGTAGTCGGAGAACAGCGACCGGGCGATTGCGCTGACATCGGTGAGATAGCTCGTGGCGGCTGCGTCAGCGTCACCGGCGGCCGCTCCCGCTGCCTCGAGTTCGTAGGAATGCGCACCCTTGTACAGCCGGTCGACCGCCGCAACCATCCAGACCAGCACGGCGGCACCGCCGAGGCCGAATGCGGCTGCAGTCCACCGCTGGGCCGGCAGTGCGCCCAGCGACAGCTCGGCGGCCCGGTCTACGCCGAGCAGCATGATCACGAACAAGAACAGCACCACGATGGCGCCGGCATAGACGATGACCTGCACGGCAGCGATGAAGTGCGCCTCCTGTGCCACGAACAGCACCGCGACGCCGAACAGCGTCATCACCAGCATGAGCGCCGCATGCACCGGATTGCGCGACAGCACCACACCGATCGCGCCGACGAGGCACGCGGCACCAGCCACCGCAAACACCAACACCTCGACCATCAGTGATGATCTCCTGCCGCAGGCGTGGGGCTGTGCTCGTCGAGCTCGGCGGGTTCGTCGACGGCGGTGTCCGAGTCGTCCTCCTCGCCATCGAGGTCAGCGTGCTGTCCCTGCTCGGGAGCACGCACGCCATAGCCCAGCTCGCCGCTCCACCCGACGCGGCCCTCGTAGTCGGGCTGGCCTGAGGGAGAGGTTGCCCGCATCCAGCCAGAGGTGTGCTCGTCGTCGCCTTCGTGCCACAGCTCCCAGGGCTGGCGCCGAGGCCGTCCGTCGTCGTCGGTGAGCAGTTCATCCTTGGTGTAGATGGCATCGCGGCGGGTCGGGAAGCTGAACTCGAAGACCTTCGTCTCAGTGATGGCTTCGGTCGGGCACGCCTCCACGCACAGGTCGCAGTGGATGCAGCGCAGGTAGTTGATCTCGTAGACGTAGCCGTACCGCTCGCCCGGAGACACCGGGTCATCGGGCGAGTTGTCGGCGCCGCGCACGTAGATGCAGCGGGCCGGGCACACGCCGGCGCACAGCTCGCAGCCGATGCACTTCTCCATGCCGTCGGGATAGCGATTGAGCACGTGCCGCCCGTGGAACCGGGGCGGCTTCGGACGCTTCTCGTGCGGGTACTCCGTGGTGACCCGCTCGCCGAAGAGCTTGCCGAACGTGACCTTGAAGCCGTCGAGGTAGCCCATCAGCCTCCCCTTCCCGGTCCGACATCTCCCGGCGCTGCACCGGTGGGCGTGCCGGCCAGATCCTCTGCGTCGAGAGGCTCTTGGGCCGTGTTGCGTCTGGCTGCGCGCATCGCCGCCGACAGGAGCAGCCATCCGAGCGCGCCGCCGACGGCGGTCACACCCAGCGTCACCACCAGCCGTTGCGCCAGATTCCAGCTCTCCTGATCGAACACCACTTGCCGCAGACCCAAGAACATCAGCCAGAGGAGCATCACCGGGATGAGAACCTTCCATCCCAGCGACATGAGCTGGTCGTAACGCAGGCGCGGCAGCGTGGCGCGGAACCACACGAACACGAACAGGAAGGCGAGCACCTTGGCCAGGAACCACACGGTCGGCCACAGCCACGTCAGGCCGAAGAAGATGGGCCCGGCCGGACCGCCGAAGAACAGCGTCACCATGATCGCCGACATCGTGATGACGTTCATGAACTCGGCCAGGAAGAACAGGGCGAAGCGGATCGATGAGTACTCGGTGTGAAATCCGCCCACCAACTCCTGCTCGGCTTCCACTAAGTCGAACGGCGGGCGGTTCAGCTCGGCCGTGGCGGCAATCAAGAAGACGATGAACGGCACGATCCCGGTGGTGACGACGAACCAGGTGTTCGCACCGCCGGCCTGAAGCGACACGATGCGCTGGGTGGACAGCGATCCCGCCACGATCACCACCGCAACGACGGACATGCCCAACGCGGCTTCGTACGAGATGGCCTGTGCCGAGGCTCGCACCGACCCGATGAGCGGATACTTCGATCCTGAGGACCATCCCGCCAGCATCACGCCGTAGACGGCGACCGAGGACATCGCAAGCAACAGCAGAATGCCGACAGGCGGATCGGCCACCTGCAAGATGGTCTCCTTGCCGAAGAGCGTGACCGTGCCGCTGCGACCTTCGGTATCAGTGAAGACGCCGCCGATGGGCACGATTGCGAAGGCAACGAACGCCGTGACCGCCGAGATGTAGGGCGCCAGCCGGAACACGAGCGGATCGGCGTTGGCGGGGCGGAGGTCTTCCTTGAAGAAGAACTTGATGCCGTCTGCCAAAGCCTGCAGCAGGCCCCACGGACCGGCAACGTTGGGGCCGATGCGGTGCTGCATGTCCGAGATCAGCTTGCGCTCGAACCAGATCATGAACATGGTGGCGACCAGCAAGGCGGCGAATGCCACCCCGATCTTGATGCCCATAATGCCGATGTCGCCCCAGTCGACACCGTCGGCGAACAGTGGGTCGCCAGTCATCGCGACGCCACTCCGGCGCTGCGGGTCTCAATCCGCACGTCGGTGACAGGCGCAGTCACGTCGATCAAGGCGCCCACATCGATGTGAGGCGACGGGAACTGCACCACGACGTTCCCCCGGGCGATTCCGGCGTCAGCCACGATCGGCAGCCTCAGGGCACCGCGCTCGGAGTGGACCTCGACCTCGGTGCCTGACTCGACGCCGACGCGTTCGAGGTCGACCGGATGCACACTCAGGACCGTGTCGGCTGCCAGCGACGCCAGCGCCGGAGTCCGCTCAACCGTCACCCCGCCGTCGTAGAGCTTGCGGTTGCAGACCAAGCGGAGGCCGTAGGCGTCTCGCGCGGGTGCGACATGTTCGGCCGGGAACTCGGGCTCGAAGGCTGCTCCCGATGCCACCACACCGTCGGTGCCAAGTTCAGGCCCGATCGCTTCAGCATGGGTAGCGCACACGGCGGCAATCTCGGCGGTGATCTCATCGACCGAAAGGACACCGAGGTCGCCGCCGCAGAGCACGGCCAGCTCGGCCGCAATCATCCAGTCGGGACGGGCCGAGCCGGGCGCAGTGACCAACTCTCCGACGGCGGAGATGCGTCCCTCAAGATTGGTCGTCGTTCCCGACTTCTCCCCGAACACTGCCGCAGGCAGCACGATGTCTGCTTCCGCGGTCGATTGGTTCACGAAGGAATCCACCGCCACCACCGTGCCCGCGCCCGACACGCCGAGGCGCGCCAGCATGCTGTCGGGGAAGTCGGTGAGGGGATCCGCACCGAGCAGGAAGAGCACATCGATCTCTCCGGACGCGGCCGCCGCGAGGATTCCCGTGGCGTCGTGCCCCCGTTCGCTGGGCAGTTCGCCCCATGCCTGCGCCAAGCTCGGCGGCGGGCTGGCGCTGAGCGCCCGGCCCGGGATCAGCCCTGGGGCCAAGCCCATGTCGAGCGCACCGCGGACGTTGCCCCGCCGTGCGGCGACGAGGAAGCGGGCGTGAGGGACCCGGGCACAGATGACCGACGCCACCTCGGCCGCCGCCTCAGCAGACTCAGCGACCGACGAGCGACCCAGCACCACGACCACGGATCCCGACGCCAGCTCGTCTGCCAGGGGATCGTCGCCATCGAGCAAGTCACGCAGCACCGATGCAGCCTCGCCACCCCGGCACTGCTCGCTTCGCGCTGCGTTGCGAGTCAGGCCCGTCCTGACCGGCGCAATCTCGACCAGGCGAGTCGTGCCCGCTCGCGCCGCGCCGCGCAGACGCAGGTGCAGCACCGGCAGCTCTTCGCGCAGGTCTCCGCACACCAGCAGTGTCGTGTCGGCGTTGCACGCCTCGTCAATCGTCGCCGCGGGCAAGCCGACGACCAGCTCAGCGGGCAGCCCGTCGCCGAGCTGCGCGTCCACATGGTCGGTCCGCAACACCGTGCGGGCCAGCTTCGACCATGCGTAGGCATCTTCGTTGGTGCCGCGAGCGCCGCCAAGCACGGCAATCGCGCCAGGCCGGGCCGCCTTCACCGCGGCGGCCGCGGCGCCCAGGGCGCTTGCCCAGTCGGTCGGCTGGAAGCGGCGCAGCGGCTCGGTGTCAGCCAGGTCCGAGGTGGTGCTCGTTGGCGTGCGCGCCTGCAGCGGTGACGTCACCCGTTCGGGGTTCGAGACAGAACCGAAGGCAAACCTGCCCTTGTCGCACAGCCAACCGTGGTTGACCGGGTCGATGTCAACTCCGAGGTAGCGCACCAGCTCGTTGCGAGACGACTGCACCGCGATGCGGCAGCCCACCGCGCAGGTCGTGCAGGTGGACTCGGTCTCGAGGAGATCCCACGGCCTCGCCTTGAACCGGTACGGCGCCGCAGTGAGCGCACCGACGGGGCAGATCTGCACCGTATTGCCCGAGAAGTACGACGAGAAGGGCTCGCCGGGAAAGGTGAGCACCTGGGTCTCGTTGCCGCGCTCGGTGAAGTCGATGAGCGGTTCGCCTGCGACCTCGTCCGCGAATCGGGTGCAGCGGTCGCACAGGATGCAGCGCTCCCGGTCGAGGTGCACCAGGTCGGAGATGGGGATCGGCTTTTCGAAGTGGCGCTTCTCCTCGACGAACCTGGACTCGCCGGGGCCGTAGGCCATGGTCTGGTCCTGCAGCGGGCATTCGCCGCCCTTGTCGCAGACCGGGCAGTCGAGCGGGTGGTTGATGAGCAGCAGCTCGAGCACGCCTTCCTGTGCTCGCTGCGTGCGTTCGCTGGTGGTGTCGACCACCATCTGCGGCGAGACGGGGACCATGCAGGAGGGCTGCAGCTGCGGTCCGCGGCCGGTGTCGATCTCGACGAGGCACATCCGGCACATGCCCACCGGGCTCATCCGCTCGTGGTAGCAGAACCGCGGGATATGCACGCCGGCGCGATCCGCGGCGGCGATGACCAGCTCGCCCGGCCGCGCATCAACAGCGACACCGTTGATCGTCACTTCCACGGTGCTCGGTGCTGCTTCGGCAGCCGCAGTGTCAGACACGGATCGCCACCTCCGAGACAGAGCCCGATGCCGGGCTCGCCCGCAGCCCGGTACCCCCAGACCCAGCACCGGTCAACTCAGCGTCGAGGTGCGCGTTCGGTGCCACCCGGGCCTCGAACTCCTCGGGGAATAACGTCATGGCTGAGTGCACCGGGGCGAACGCGGAGGGTCCCACGAAGCAGATCGTTGTCATCTGGTACGGGAACGGCTTCGGCTCGAGGCCTCGTTCGGGGACCGCGGCATGGGGGAAGTCGCCTGGGCAGATCGAGGCGCCCACCTCGAACAGCAGGTCGAGGTCGCGCGGTGTGCCCGTCCCGTCGCATACCCGGCGCAGCACGCGCTCCAGCCAGGTTGCCCCTTCCCGGCACGGCACGCACTTGCCGCACGACTCGTGGGCATAGAACTTGGTCAGCGTCAGTGCCGCCGCGGGGATGTCGGTGGTGTCGTCCATCACCATCACTGCGCCGGAGCCCAGCATCGACCCCTGGGGGCCGATCTCGGAGGCCTCAAAGGGCAGGTCCAACTGTGCGGGCGTGAACCAGGGCGCTGAGCCACCGCCGGGAACAAACGCCTTCAGCTCACGTCCCGGTCGCATGCCGCCGCAATAGTCGGGGCGGTAGATGAGGTCACGGAATGTGGTGGTGCCGTTGGTGATCTCGAACACTCCTGGACGCTGGACGTGCCCGCTGACCGCCACCATGCGCGTGCCAGGCGATGTCGGCGTGCCGATGGCCGTGAACGCCTCCGCGCCGTGACGCAGGATCCATGGCAAGTTCGCCAGGGTCTCGACGTTGTTCACGATGGTGGGCTGGCCGTACAGCCCGATGGCCGCCGGGAAGTAGGGGGGCTTCAGCCGCGGCATGCCGCGGTTGCCTTCGAGGCTTTCGATGAGGGCCGTTTCCTCGCCCACCACATACGCGCCCGCGCCCGAGTGCAGGACGATGTCGACCGAGAAATCAGTCCCGCAGATGTTGCGGCCCACCCAGCCGGCCTCGTATGCCTCATTCAGGGCTTGCGCCACACGTTCTTGCGCGAGCGCCATCTCGCCGCGGATGTAGAGGAAGCACTGCGACAATCCCACGGCATAGCAGGCAATGAGACACCCTTCGATGAGCTGATGCGGGTCGAGCTCCATGAGCAGGCGGTCCTTGTAGGTGCCCGGCTCAGACTCGTCGCCGTTCACCACGAGGTAGCGAGGCCACACACCCGGCGGGCAGAAGCCCCACTTCACCCCTGCCGGGAAACCGGCACCGCCACGGCCAAGCAAGGTTGCGTCGCGCACTTCGCCGTGAACTTCGGCTGGCGTGCGCCCGAGTGCAGCGCGCAAACCCTCATAGCCGTCTGTCGCGAGATACCGCTCAAGTGTGTAGCTGTCGGGGTGATCGAATCGCTCGGTGACGATGCGCGGCGCGTCGTTGACGACAAACCCGGGCGCGTGAGCAATGGTGTACGGCGTCATGAGCTGTGCCTCCCACCCCCGGCTGTGCCATTGCTCGCCGGAGCTGTCAGCCACACGGGTTCTTCGTTCACTTCTTCGGGTGGAATGGCGCCGACCGCCCTTTCGGCCGGAATGTGTTGCCGTACACGCGCCGTGGTGCCATGCGGCGGGATCTCGTCGTCCAGAACGCCCGCAGCGAGATCGTCGACGAGCTGGTCGAACCCGTCAGCGTCGACCCGGTAGCGGTAGCGGTAGTTCACCTGCAAGCACGGCGCTTCGGTGCAGGCGGCCTGGCATTCCGCGGACGCCAGCGTGAACATGCCGTCGGAAGTGGTGCCGCCGGCGCGCACGCCCAGGCGCTCTTGCGCGTGGGACATGAGCTCGACCGCTCCGGCGAGCGCACACGACATCGTGGCGCAGATGTTCACGAGGTACTTGCCGACGGGCTCCCGCTTGAACATCTCGTAGAACGAGCAGGTGCCGAGCACCTCGGCCGATGTCGTGTCGACGAGCTCGGCGATCTCCACCATCGCCTCTTCGGAAACCCAGCCGGCTTGTGCCTGCGCGACGTGCAGCAGCGGGATCATCGCCGAGCGACGCTTCGGGTACCGGCCAATAATCTCGCTCGCCAGCGCGCGATTCTCTTCCGTAAAGAAGCTCACCTGGCTGTCCTTCCACCGTCGGACGCGGGACCAACACCAACGCGGCGGTCGCAAGCCCTCATC
>JAPOPC010000102.1 GCA_026713105.1 Acidimicrobiaceae bacterium | reverse complement strand
CCGGCGCTGTGTTAGCTCTTCGCCCGCTGGGCGAAGCCGAACAGCTTGCCGGCCACCTTGCGGATCTGGATCTCTTCTGAGCCTTCGGTGATCCGGTACCGGCGGTGGTGCCGGTAGATGTGCTCGAAGGGCATGCGGCGTCCGTAGCCGTTGCCGCCGCAGCTCTGCATGGCCCGATCCGCCGCATCGCAGCAGAACCGGTTGCCGCGGTAGTTGCACATGGCCACCTTGTCGGTGATCTCCATGTGGTCGACACCCTCGTCCATCTCCCACGCGGTCTTCCAGATGAGGGCCCGGATCATCTCTGCCTCGGTGTAGAGCTCGGCCAGCGGGAATTGGATGGCCTGGTTCTGCGCCAGCGGCTTGCCGAAGGTGGTGCGGTTCTTCACGTAGCCGACGGCCACATCGATGCAGTGCAGCCCTGCGCCCACCGATGAGGCGGCCTGACGGATCCGGTTCTCATGCACGAAGAGCTGCGCCGTCTGCAGCCCCCGGCCCTCGGTGCCCAAGATGTCGTCGTTGTGGACCCGCACGTCGGTGAGACGCACATGGGCGTGGTCGGTGGGCATGTTGAACGTCCACATGAACTCTTCGACCCTGAAGCCCGGCGAGTCCACCGGGACGATGAAGCACGTGATGCCGTGCCCCTCGCCGGGATTCCCCGAGGTGCGGGCGAAGATGTAGTCGTGTGTGGCGTGGTGCAGGCCCGTGTTCCAGTACTTCTCGCCGTTGATGACCCACTCGTCGCCGTCGCGCACCGCAGTGGTCTCCATCCAGGTGGCGTCGGAGCCATGCAGCGGCTCGGTCAGGCCGAAGCCGATGCGGGCCTGGCCTTCCAGCATTTTGGGGATCCAGTACTCCTGCTGGGCAGGTGAGCCGTAGCGCTCCATCATCAGCACGGTCGGGAAGTTGCCGATGATCGAGCTCTCGTTCTGCAGGTCGTTGTGCAGGCCGAGCCCGCGGCGCGCCAGGTGCTCACGGATGATCGCCATCCCCAGGTTGGTGCCGTCGCTGCCGCCGAAGCGTTCGGGCAGGTGCCAGCGCAGGAATCCGGCCTTGTCAGCCTCCTTGCGCATGCGAACCAGCAGCGCTTCCCACTCTGCGTTGGGCAGCCCGTCGCGCTCCCAGTCGGTGCGCGAGTCCTCCCGTCGGTGGTCGAAGAAGCGAATGTTGTCGTCTTCGTTCTCGATGGGCTTGATGACATCGTCGATGAACGTGTCGAGGTCGCCGAGCAGCTGTGCGATGTCGGCCGGAATGGTGAAGTCCATGCGCGGCAAACTACTGGCCCGCCTGCGGCCCCCGCCGGGCCGCGGAGGTCTCGACCTGCGGGCATTGGGCCGACGGCGCCGAAGACGGATCGCTGGCGGGTTGCAGCGACAGCGCCCGAAAATGATGTGCGTGGTAGTGCGCCATTGGCGTATACCATCGGCCGTGGACCAACGCCTTCATACGGTCGTGGAGACACCTACCTACCTCGCGACCGCTACGGCTCTCTTGTCCGAGAGGGAACGCGAGGAGATCGTCAACCGTGTTGCAGCCAACCCAACCGAGGGTGTCTCGCTCGGCGGAGGCATCCGCAAGATGCGCGTCGGAATGCCCGGTCGTGGCAAACGAAGCGGGGCGCGCGTCGTTTTCGTGTTCGGAGGCGATCACATGCCGATCTTCTTGTTAGCTGCATTCGCGAAGAACGAACGCGTCGACCTCTCGCCGAAGGAGCGTCAGGAGCTGGTCAGAGTTGCGGACGAAATTCGATCCGACTACGGGGACTCCCGATGAAGACAGCCTTTGACGAGATCATGAGCGGCCTCCGAGATGCTGAGGCGTATCTGGACGGTGACCGCCAGGGCTCCGAGACTCACCGGATCGAAGTACCCGAACCGGACGTCCGAAGGATTCGGGAGCGCACAGGACTCTCTCAGGTGGCCTTCGCCCGCAGCATCGGCGTAGCTCCGGGAACCGTTCGCAACTGGGAGCAGGGTCGCCGCCGCCCCCAAGGGCCCGCGCGAGTCTTGCTTGCGTTGCTCAACGAGGAGCCTGCGGCGGTGCAGAACATGTTGATTCTTGGCTCCAAGCGCACGACTTGAGCCTCGCGTGTCTGACGGGGCAGTGCCCGTGATCGTCGCGGTCACCGTTGTCGTTGTTGTTCTCGCCGTGCTCGCTGCGGCGGTGCTCGCCGTTCTGGGCGCGAATATTTGGGGTGCCGTGTCGTACCGCTGGAATTGCGCCACGCCAATTGGACGGGGAGCCGGACTGGCTGTCATAGCGGCAGGAGTTTGCACTGTCTCGATTCGCGCAGTCGCCAATGACAGTGTCTGGGAAGTGCTTCTGACTCTGCCCGGGATACTGATGTCGGGTGCTTCGGCGATAGGAATTGTTTCTTGGATTGAACGCCGAGTGTCGTTTCGCAAGTCCAGTTAGGCCGAGCTGCTCGTGTGGGCCAAAGGCCGGTTACGAGATTCAGCGGGCCGCCTGCGGCCCCGCCGGGCCGCGGGGCCAGTGTGCGAGGATGTCCGACGGGGTGAGCGCTATGTCGACGCCGACTGCGATGTCCGTGCTGGTGTGGTCGGATTACCTGTGACCGTGGTGTCACTTGGCACGGGCCCGGGCGGCCCCTCTCGCAGAGCGTCACAATCTCGACATCACGTGGCTGGCCTACGAAATCCATCCCGAAGTGCCGGTCGAAGGCGTCGAAGTCCGCATGAGCTTCGAGCGTGTGGAGGCGCTTGCTGAAGCCGAGGGCATCCGGTTTGTCACGCCCAAGCGCCTGCGCAACAGCGCCAGGGCGCACCAGGCGGCACTGGCGGTAGAGCATGCCGACCCCGAGGCCGCCGAGCGCTATCACGACCGGCTCTATGCGGCCTACTGGGAAGAGGAGCTGGACGTAGCTGATCCCGAGGTGCTGGTCGGCTTGGCGGCCGACGTGGCGATCGACCCTGACGTGCTGCGCCGGGTGGTCGCCAACGACGAGCTGCTGCCTGCGCTGCGGGCGTCGATGGCCCGGGCCAATGAGTGGGGCATCAGCGCGACGCCCAGCTGGCTGCTCGACGGGCGGCTCGTCATCCCCGGAGCGCAGGACGACGACTTCATGGCCGATGTCATCAGGCGGTTGCGCGAGCGGCCCGCGCCTGCCACGGGCTAGGCGCGGGGCGGCGGCACCACGGGAAACCCGGCCTCGATCCAGCCCTCGACGCCGCCGTCGAGGTCGGTAGCGCGGGCAAAGCCCATCTGCTGCAACTGGCCTGCAGCAAGGCTTGAGCTGTAGCCCTGGTTGCACACGACGACCACATGGTCGTCCAAGCCTGCGGCAGTGCCCTGCGATGCGCCCGAGTCGGGGTCGAGGCGCCATTGCAGTACTAGGAGCCCGATGTGTTCGGAGCCCTCGATGATGCCGGTCCGTTCTCGATCTTCGTGTGGCCGCACGTCGATGACGCGCAGTCGCCCGCCTTTCGTGGAATCCGCAGACTCCATCAAGTCGGCCAGCTCGGCAGGGGCGACTCGCTCCAGTTCCGAGCGTGCCTCCGCCAGCAGGTGGTGAATCGTCTTGCGCTGCCGTTCAGGCACGTATCAATGCTCCTAGCGCCGTCGACACGCGCGAGCTTCTCACGCTCAGAGGTTGTCGATGAATTCAACCCAGTTGCCGTCGGGATCCTCGACCATCCCGACCACCACGCCGGGCCGTGCTTCGGGCCGGCGCCAGATGATGTTGGCCCCGGCGTCCTCGCACGCGGTCATCACTTCTTCAAAGTTGCCGACGGTGAACGTGAAGTAGCGCAACCCGGTGCCGCCGGTGATGCCGCCGGCAACGCCAGCGGGCACGTCCGCGACGGGCACCACCAGCTTGAGCAGGCTCTTGTTCGCCCACAGCCGATGCATCTGGGCGATGCCCACCTGCTCCATGTTCAGCGTCGCCTCGAATTCGAGCCCGAGTACGTCACGGTAGAACGCGAGCATCTCATCGCCGTTGCTGGTGACGATGCCGAGGTCAAAGCCCTCTTTGGTCGGTTGCAGTGCCACGTTGTCCCCTGTCTGTGCTTATTTCGCGCGTGATCTGGCCGGTTGATCCGTGTGTTCAGTCGTAGCTGACGCCCAGGCCGGCTCGGGCGTCGGTCTGGATGCCGTATGTCGGGATCGGGTAGCGCAGGCCGTTGCGTGCCAGCGCCTCCATGCCCTCCACGGCGACAACCAGATCCTCAGGCGTGAGCGCAACCAGCATCTCGTCTTCCATCACGCCGCCGTAGCGCCGTTCTGCGAAGCACGGGATCGACACGCTCGGCTCACCGGTTCGCAGCGCACGGCCCCACGAGTCGGCGCAGGCCGACTCGCCCACGCAGCCCCATTCCAGCTTCTTGTACTCCCGCCACTGCAGGCCGTTGATGAAGATGATCATCTGAGCCGGCGTGGCGTAGATCATGCAGACATCGGGCGGGTCGAGTCGCTTCGACGACAGCGGCGAGACGACCATCGCCTCGTAGGTGCCGTAGGGCACGAAGTCCATGGCGTGCTGGTGCGCGGAGGCGTCTTCCAGCGTCTCGTACCACACCCCCGCCATGCGGTCGCCAGACAGCCACTTGTCGTCCTGGGGATGCAGCCCGATGACCGCGCCGCATTGGGCGCCGACGAGGTCGTCCATCGTGAAGCCGACCGTCCAGTTGAGGCGGCAGGCCATGCCCACGATCTGGTCGGTGGTATGGATGGCGTTGGGGCGGCGCACACGTGGCACCGCTTCCATGTCCTCGACGGTCTCGAAGAGCTTCATGCCGAT
>JAPOPC010000101.1 GCA_026713105.1 Acidimicrobiaceae bacterium | reverse complement strand
GTGTCGGGTGTACCCGGCACACGGGAACTCAGCGTCGGGTTTACCCGGCGAGTGAGGTCAGTCCACGTTGAGGCGGCCGAGTCGCACCGTGGCGAACGCCAGGCTGACCACGGAGACGCCAGCGAGCACAGCGATCGCCGTGATGAGCCCGTAGGTCGTGAAGCCGAGATCGACATCGGAGATCTGTGCGAGCACCGAGCGGGCGTACCCGCGCAGCGATAGGCGTTCGGCGAAGTCGCCGAGGCCCACCGCCAAGCCCTCCCACAGCAGCACATACGCGATCCCCCACAGGACGGCTTTGCGGAACAGCAGCCCCAGCAGCACGAACAGGCACGAATAGGCGACTGCCCCCAGCGCCGCCGCGGCCAGCGCGCCCAGCGCGACACCCCCTGAATCGGCCACAAAGTCAGCCGCGAACCAGCCGCCCAACGCAGTCGGCACGACGCTCAGCGGCAGCGAGACCGTGACCGCCGCAGCCGCCGCGGCGATCACCAGCGGGGCGCGGCCGATGGGGCGCAGCCACAAGTACACCAGCGTGCCGTCGTCGCGAACATCGCCCAGCGCCGCCGCGGCGAAGACCAGCGACACGATCGGCACGATGACGATGAGTCCGAAGCCGTCGGCATAGTTAGCACCGTTGAACAGTGCGCCGGTGCTGGCGGACTCCCCGCCGTTCGTCGAATTGCCCACTACCCAGCCGACCACGATCATGATCGCGCCGAGCGCGCCGAGCGCCGCCAGGCGACCAGCCGAAACGATCTGGCGGATGAGGACCCGGTAGCACAACGCCGTCGCCGCCACGACGCCGACACGATGCCGCTGGGGCGGGGGCGACGCGGTGTCGAGCGTTTCGCTCATCGTCGTTCCACCAGATAGCGGAAGACCGATTCAAGGTCTTCGTCCAGCGGAATGACCTGTCGGAGTCGAGCGCCGAGGCCCTTCGCCAGGGGCGCGATCTCGCGCCCCAGCCGGTCCACTTCCAGCGTGTCGGCTACCACCACATCCCCATCTATGCGCACCCCGACGACAGTGCCCGATCTGACCAGCGCCGCAGCCAGATCGCGTGGCCTGTCGGCATCGATGCTGATGCGGTGCGGGCGATCGTCCATCAGTTCTCGCAGTTCGCGGTAGTCGCCGCTGGCGGCAAGGCGGCCCTGCGCAATGACCAGAATTCGCGATCCGAGCCGGGCGACCTCTTCGAGCACATGGGACGACACGAGCACGCAGCGCCCCTGCGCGCCGAGATCTTCGAGCAGGTCGATCATGCGCCTCCGCTGAACGGGATCGAGCCCGTTGAGCGGCTCGTCCAGAATCAGCACCTCGGGATCGTGGACGAGTGCCGCGGCCAATTTGGTGCGCTGGCGCATGCCCTTGGAGTAGCCCGATACCGGTCGATCGTCGTCCGGGTCGAGTTGGACGATGCCGAGCGCCGCTCGCGCAGCCGCGCCCGGATCCACGACGCCATGAGTAGCGGCTGCGATCTTCACGAAATCGAGCGCGTCGAGCCGGTCGAACAGGGCGTCCTGCTGGGGCGACAATCCGATCCGGCCCCGAACGTCGCGGTCAGTGCGGGCATCGGCACCCAGGACACGCACGGTGCCCCTCGACGGCGGGGTGAGGCCGCACATCATGCGAAACAGCGTCGACTTGCCGGCGCCGTTGGGGCCGAGCAGTGCAGTGACGCCGGCGCGAACAGTGAACGTCACGTCCGACACCGCCACGACGTCGCCGAAGAACTTTGAGACACCGCGCACCTCGACCATGCCGGACGGTTGCGCAGCGGCCTCGGTGGCCTCAGCAGGCGGCTCGGCTGCAGCCTCACCGCGCTCGTCGAAGCTCGGTGCGGGCGCCGGGCGGGGGCGGGCGCTCATTGGCTCGCCTCGATCCGGCGGTAGCGCCACCACAGCACGGCGCCGCCCGCCGCTACCCACGCGACATTCACGGCCACGACGAACAGCGTCGACAGTTCGCTGATGCGCTGCCCCGGCGACGATTCGTCTTCGCCCAGCATCGGCGGTCCGACGCCGAAGATCCGATCCTTGAGTGCCTCGCCCATCTCGGCCAGGTTGAACGCGTAGATGCGGGGGTCCATCTCGGCCACCTCGACGAGCACGCTGGTGACGAGCTGCGAGCCCAAGAGGAGCAGAATGACACCGATCACGGCGAACGCCCGCCGATCGGTCAGGCTCGAGATGGCAAGGCTGGCAGCAGCGATGGTGGCGGCGATGGCGATGCCGGAGCCCAAGATGCGTACGAGCACGATCAGCCAGTTGCCCGGCCCAGCAGGGCCGGATCCCTCGATGGTGTAGGCGACGAGCAGGAACAGCAGCGGCCCGACAGTGATCACTGCCAGCGTCGCTGCGACAGCGGCGGCCTTCGAGGCCAGATAGCTCCACAATCGCAGCGGGGTGGCCAGGTACATCGGCAGCATCCCGTTACGGCGATCAGCGACCAAGATTTCCGGAACAACGATTCCGCAGAAAAAGAACAGCGCCGCCTCGATGAAGCCGTAGTACTGGTGGTACTCGGGCAGGATGTTCTCAGAGATCAGATCGATGTCGAGCACCGTCGCGATGCCCACGAACACAATTGCCGGAACCAAGGCGACGACAACGGCCAGCCAGGGCAAGAACTTGTGGCGTGCGGGACGCCCGAAGCCGAGCGTGAATCTGAATGACGAGCCGATCACGGCCCGCATGGCGCCGCCAAGACCGTGGCGGGCGCCGCTGTAGGGCCGGTAGCGATGGTCGAGAATCTGTGCAGCGCCGTCGTCGGCTTCGTCCACCTGCTCACGAAGGTCGGTAGTTCCCGTTGTGTCGCTCATACCGCTGATGCCTCGAACAAGTCGGCCAGCGTGCGCCTGCGGGCTTCGAGGCGCCGGATGCGCGCTCCTGCATCCGCAACTGCGTCGCGTGCCCGGTCGCTCAGCTCATCGGGACCGACGCCTCCGAGCCGGAGCGTGGTGCCCACACGCTCCACCTCGATGCCGCCACGGCGCAGCGTGCTCTCGACGACGTCGACCGTTCCCGCCGGCTCGGCGATGTCGACAAGTTCCAGCGTGATGCCGTCGCCGTCGCCGACGAGCTCTTCGATCGGTCCGTCAGCGATCAGGCGTCCCGCGTCGAGCGCGACGATGTAATCGCACACCCGCTCGACCTCTTCGAGCAGGTGCGACGACAGCACAACGCTGACGGAGTACTCATTGCTGATCTCGCCGATCAGCGTGAGCATCTCGCTGCGCTGGGTGGGGTCGAGCCCCGACGTCGGCTCGTCGAGCAGCACCAGTTCGGGGTCGGACGCGATGGCTTGCGCGAGCTTGACCCGCTGGCGCTGACCGGTGGACATCGTGCCCAGCGTGCGTGTGCGCTCCTCGCCGAGCCCGACCAGCCACAAGCTGTCCGATGCGCGGGTACGGGCCTCACTGCGGGGCAGACCGCGCACCTGCGACAGGTGGCGCACGAAGTCCACGGCACGCATCTCGTCGGGCAGCAGGTCACGTTCAGGGGCGAAGCCCACCTTGGCGCGCAGAGCGGCGCCTTGGCTGCGCGGATCGAGTCCGAGCACTGTCGCCGAGCCCGAGGTCGGCGGGCGCAAGCCGAGCAGCGCACTGAGCAGCGTGGTCTTTCCCGCACCGTTCGCACCGACGAGCCCGGTGATGCCGGGGCGAATGCGCACGTCCAAGGCGTCGATCGCCACCGTCGACCCGAACCGCTGCGTGAGCGCTGCCGTCGAGACGATCACCGATTCCTGCGCAGCGGCGACACTCACGCGCTCAACCTAGGCGCAGCGTGCGCAGACAGACACCTGTGCGGTGACTATCAGAGTCTTTTCATAGCGGCGCGTGGTGGCCGCCAGACACCCGTTTCTAGTGGTCGGCTTCGGCCAGCCCGGCGACCGCCAGCGCCTTCTGCTTGGCGCCGTCGAGGTCGTAGTGCCGGCGAGTGACGATTCGCTGCGCGTACAAGCCGCCTCCGGCCTGCAGGTTGGTCACGAACTTCCAGCCGCCATAGGAATCGGCGGTGAGGTCGCGGATGGTGTGCATCAGGCGTGCGCGGTACTCGCCCTCGACATCGGCGCGTGTGGCCATGTACTTGCGGGCCAGCGGTCCGACATCGGGGTTCTCGAAGTCGGCCGGCACCGGGGAGGTCAGCACGGCGCCCCCGGCGATGTCGTGGAGGTGGCGCACCATGGCGCTGTAGTTCGCTGCTGCGTGGAACTTGCCCGCATTGGTGTAGAGCTCGTTGGGGAACGCCGCGCCTTCGGGCCCGATGGAGCAATGCTCGATGGCAGCTTCCAGCGTGGCCCGGATCAGCGTGGCGTGGATGATCATCTCGGAGATCTTCTCCTTGACGTGGCCGATGCCCGCAGTGCCGTTGGCCTCGGCGACCAGTTGCGCCAGTCCGACCAGCTCGTCTGCTTCCTCCACGAAAGCCGACAGTCCGCCGAGACGCTCCCACAGGCCCAGCGCATGGGCGAACACTGCGGCGTAGTGCGTCTCGCCGTCGAGGAAGACGCGCTCGTGTGGCACGAACACGTCGTCGAAGATCACGAAGCCCTCGGGATAGTGGTGCTCGCCCGACACGGGAAACGCCCGAGGGTCCTCATGGCGGGGCGCGTAGGTGGTGTTGATGATCTTGACGCCTGGAGCGTTCACCGGCACTGAGCAGCCGATCGACCAGTCTTCCTCGCCGGGCTTCATGGCCTTGGTGGGAATGGTCAGCAGCTCGTGACCGAACGAAGCGCCGGTGATGTGCAGCTTCGCTCCCCGGATCACGACGCCGTCTCGCTGGCGGTCCACCACCCGCACGTAGGCGTCGAGATCGTCCTGGCGGGCAGGCGGACGGCTGCGGTCGCCCTTGGCGTCGGTGATGCACTGGGTGATGCGCACGTCGTCACGCTGCGCTTCGTCGATGAAGGCATCGATCCGCTCGATGTTCTCGGGCTTGGTGTCGACCATCCGCCCAGCCGCAGTCTTGAGCGTCTGGATGGAGGTATAGGTGACATGGGCCATCATCCCCGCCGAATGCAGCAGCGGGATCATCTCGCGCAGATCCTCCGCGCTGCGTGGCACCGTCATCAGCGGCGAGGACGCATCGGGCGCCGGGTCATAGAAGCGGTCGTAGCCAGCCGCAGTGGCATCCACGGTCTGGCCCAGGATCGGGTGCGTCTCGAGGTCGTCGATCTGTTTGCCCTCGAAGTACGTCAGGCGTCCGTCTGCGAGCGATTCCTTGTACTGCTGGCCGGTGCGCATTGTGGGCTCCCCCATTAGTCGCGAGTGCGGTGCAAGCGGCAGTGACGCTAGTGGCGCGCTGCTCCCCTGGCCCGAGTCGCAGGTGCCGGTGCGGGCGTGTGCGCTAGAACGGCACCCATGACGGATCCCTCCTACAAGGGCCCTGTGCCCGACATCTCGAGCCCTGACGCCGCTGCGACGTACCGGCTCGACGGGCACATCGCCACGATTACCTACAACCGGCCCGAGGCGATGAACGCCATCAACGGCGAAATGCGCCAGTGTCTGAATGCCGCGTGGATGGAGTTCTACAACGACCCCGACGCGTGGGTGGCGATCATGACCGGGGAGGGCCGGGCGTTCTGCGCCGGCGCCGACTTGCGCGACCCGACCAAGGGCTCGGCGGGAACGTGGTCGGGGTCGTACTTCGAGATTCCCACCATCAACAGCCTCGAGAGCGGTCTCGAGCTGTACAAGCCGATCATTGCGGCCATCAACGGCGCATGCATCGGCTACGGGCTCACCGGGGCATTGGTTGCCGACTTCCTGATTGCGTCGGACCGGGCAATCTTCGGCATGCCCGAAGTGAGGATCGGCGTGCCCACGATCGTGGGCTCAATGCGGATGCCGCACAAGATCGGCTGGGCGAACGCCATGGAGATCTTGCTGACCGGCGAGAACTTCGACGCCGAACAGGCCCGCGAGCTGGGGCTCGCATGGAAGGTCGTGGAGCACGACTCGCTCATGGATGAAGCCCGAACGCTGGCCGAGCGGTTGTGCCAGGGCGCGCCCCTGGCCGTGCGGGCGGTCAAGGAAGTGGCCTGGCGCAGCCAGCGCATGGGCTGGACCGAAGCCCTGCGCATGGGCGAGTCGATCCGCCGGATCGTGGGCGACAGCGACGACGCCAAAGAGGGCGGCCGGGCCTTCGCCGAGAAGCGCCCGCCCGAATGGACCGGCACCTGACGAACTCAGTCGACGCGTCAGCCGGCGAGGGTGAGGCGGGCGACGAGGTCGGTACCGAATCCCGTCATGATCGCCAGGTAGAGCAGGCCGGTGGCTGCCATGACGGCCGCGTACTGGCGCTCGCGTAGCGCTGCCATGGCCACTGCGGCGAGTGCCACTGTGGTGACCGCGCATGCGATCCAGAACCAGCCCAGCAATCCCCCATAGCCGTCGTCGATGCTGCCGGAAAGCACGCTGATCATGCCGGTGGGCACCAGCAGCAGTCCCACCTCGATAGGCCAGATCGCGCCGAGATGGCGCACCAACTCCCGCAGCGGCTCCCGGCGCAGACCGGGCTGCACGAGGTACCAGTGGCCCAACAGCATCGAGTTGCTGACGGCGCCGAGGAACGCAGCGCCGACGACGACACGAGCGAGGTGCAGCGCTGGGGAGATGCCGCCGCTCGCGCCGAGCCCTGCAGCCGCCACGCCCACCAGTCCGGCCAGCGGAGCGGCGATGTCCCAGCGCGGGTCGAAGCCCGCGATCGTCCGAGACGAAACGGGCTCGGTGCGTTCAGCCAGGCCGCTCAGCGTCGCGTCGGGCATCCGGTCCGGAAGCGTCGAGCGCACGAGCGTGACACCTGCGCACAGCGCCATCGCCACGCAGGCGACGTCGCGCACGGCATTCGGCTGGAACACGAATCCGGTAACTGCGCCGATGCCGGCGATCGCCAAGTACAGCGAGCGCAGCAGCCAGCCATAGCCGAGGCCCACCTCGCGTCGCCGGGTGGTCACCCACAGGTACGCCAGTCCCCCGGTGGCCCACTGGCACATCACCGTGGCCACGTCCACGGGTGCGCCCTCCGCCATCTCCGCGCTGCCTCTCGCTGCCTGGTCGACGCGCTACGCCGGGACGGGCCGGGTGCGGGCGCTGAGCTCCACTGCCGCGGCG
The DNA here is from genome assembly GCA_026713105.1 of Acidimicrobiaceae bacterium. Lineage (GTDB taxonomy): Bacteria > Actinomycetota > Acidimicrobiia > Acidimicrobiales > Poriferisodalaceae > Poriferisodalis. The sequence continues at coordinate 41,124 of JAPOPC010000101.1, read as the reverse complement.
CCCGAGGCGGCGTGGTAGCTGGAGCGCGTCAGCGGACTCGACTCGACGTGTGCGAAACCGAGCACTGACCCTGCTTCGCGCCAGTGCTCGAAAGACTCTGGGGGCACCCAGCGGGCAACGGGAATGTGATGGCTGGTGGGCCTCAAGTACTGGCCGATCGTCACGATGCTGACACCGACCGCCGCCAGATCGGACATGACGAGATCTACTTCGGCGTCTTCCTCGCCCATGCCGACGATGATGCCCGACTTGGTGACGTGCCCTGCGGTAGCGCTGCGCGCCAGCAGCGTGAGACTGCGGGCGTAACCAGCAGACGGGCGTACCGCACGCTGCATCCGGGCGACGGTCTCGATGTTGTGGTTCAAGATGTCCGGATCAGCGTCGAGGACCGTCTGCAACGACTCGGCCTCGCCGCCGAAGTCGGGCACCAGCACCTCGACCGTCGTGCCGGGCGACTCAGCCCGGATTGCAGCGATGGTCTCGGCGAACGCGGCGGCCCCGCCGTCGGGGAGATCATCGCGGGCCACGGCGGTGACGACTGCATGGTCGAGCTTCATCTCGGCGACCGCGCTGGCGACCCGGCGGGGCTCGCCGGGGTCGATCGGCGCGGGCTGGCGCGTGTCGACGAGACAGAATCCGCATGCCCGCGTGCACCGCTCGCCGTTGATCATGAACGTCGCCGTGCCCGCCCCCCAGCACTCGAAGATGTTCGGGCAGCCGGCCTCTTCGCAGACGGTCACCAAGTCGTGCTGGCGCATCACTCGGCGCAGCCGGAGGTAGCCCTCGTTGAGGTCCATCGGGGCACGCAGCCACGGCGGCTTCCGCTCGGCGATCTGCAGACCGTTCCCCACGCCGGCCTCGGCAAGCCGGGCGCGGCTGCGCGGTGGGGCGACTTCGACCCGACCCGGGCCGAGACCGCGGCTGAAGGCGCTCAGATCGGATGGCCGGTGCCGCCACGCCACATCGGCACGTTGGGGTGCCATTCCCGACCAGCGCTCGGCGGCTCGTCCAACCACCGCGTCGACCACCTCACGCATCGTCGCTTCACAGCCCTCGGCTCGCAGCGACGTGGGTCGGTACTCGCGGATGCCGCACGGGATGATCCGGTCGAACCACGCCAGATCGGTGTCGACGTTCAGCGCAAAGCCGTGCATGGTTCGTCCGCGGCTGAGGCGAACGCCGATCGCGGCGAGCTTGCGAGGCGTGCCCTCGAGGTCGAGCCAGACGCCCGGATAGCCCCGCAGCCGGCCGCAGCCTGGCAGCCCAACGTCGGCCAGCGCGTCGATGAGCACCTGTTCCAGATCGCAGACGTAGTCGGCGGTCTCGGCCAGGCCACCGCCCCGCCGGCCCGGCAGCGTCAGGATCGGGTAGCCGACGAGCTGACCGGGACCGTGATAGGTGAAGTCGCCGCCGCGGTCGATGCGTACGCAGTCGGCGCCGACTGCAGCCGGATCGACCAGCAGGTTCGCCTCGTCGGCACTCGGACCGGCAGTGAAGACGTGATCGTGTTCGAGCAACAGCAGGTAGTCGTCGCAGCTGTGCTTCCACAGACGTCGCTGGAGGTCGAGGGCCTCGCGGAAGCGAACCCTCCCCAGCCAGCGCACCTGCAACATGGAGCTAGAACTCCGCTCCCCAGTCGTGCTGCTCGAGCATCTGGCGGATGTGGCCCAAGAAGCCTGCGGCGTAGCTGCCGTCGAACGCACGATGATCCCAGCCCATCGCCAGATGACCGACCGAGTGCACCACGATGCTCTCGTTGCCGAAGCGGTCCGAGACGACAACCGGGCGGCGGGCGACGCCGTCGGTCGAGAGCACTGCCACCTGGGGCTGGTTGATGATGGCTGCCGTCGTGTAGGTGCCAAACGAGCCGTTGTTGGAGATAGTGAAGGTGCCGCCGGTGATGTCGTCGGGCGTCAGGCGTCGCTCCCGGGCACGTGCAGCGAGCTCGTTCATCGTGCGGGCGACCCCGCGCAAGCTGAACGAGTCGGCATCGCGCAGCACCGGGACGATCAGCCCGTCGTAGTCGAGGTCGACGGCGACGCCGACGTTGCGGTTGCGCCAGAGGCGCAGGCCGCCTTCTTCCACCGATGCGTTCAGCCGCGGCCAATTCGCCAAAGCGTCTGCGACAGCGACCACGATGAACGGCAGATAGGTGAGGCTGAAGCCTTCCGATGCCCGCCACGCCTCGCGGTGCGCTCTGCGCACTTGCTCCACATTCTCGTAGTCGACCTCGACGACGGTGAGCGCGTGCGGCGAGGTGGCCAGGGAGTTCACCATGTGCTCGCCCGTGCGGCGGCGGACGTTGTTGAACGATTCGAAGCGCGAGTCGCCGTCGGTCCACTCAGCAGCGGCCGCGGCGGCGACCGGTGCCGGCACCGGCGGCGCGCTCGGTGCTGACGGGCGTTCGCCTGCCGCCGGACTCGGCGGCGACGTTGCCGGAGCCGCACTCACAGCGGCAGCGCGTTGCCGCTCGTCGATCGCGTTGAGCACGTCGGATCGCGTGATGCGGCCGCCGACCCCGGTTCCCACGAGCGCGGCGGGGTCTAGACCCTGCTCCCGAACCAGGCGCCGGACGACGGGCGAGAGCAAATGACTGCCGTGGTCGTTCGCCGAGCCATTGGCCGGTGCAGCAGCGGCAGGCGCACTGGCGGGCGCCGCGGGCGCATCGGTCGGCGCCGGCGCGGCGGCAGGTTCCGCGGGCGCAGCGCTGGGCACCGGGACGGCAGCGTCAGGCGGCGGTGCGACGGCACCTTCGGCCAGCTCGACGATCGCGAGCACCGTTCCGACGTTCACGGTTTCGCCTACGGGCACGCGAATCTCGCTGATGACGCCCTCCATCGGCGAGGGAACCTCGCTGTCCACCTTGTCGGTGGACACCTCGTAGAGCATCTCGCCCACCGAGATCGCGTCGCCCGGGTTCTTGAACCAGCGGGTGATGGTTCCCTCGGTGACCGTCTCGCCGAGCTGCGGCAACACCAGATCAGCCATGTCGGCTCAGCCTCTCATTCCGGTATTTGGCGGCCGGTGCCGGGATCATCCGTGCAGGCCTCGTCCAGTGAGCGACAGCATCGTCTCGCCGAACAACTCCGACAGCGTGGGATGCGGTTGCACCAACGCTGCCACCTCCGAGACCGTGGCCTCCCAGTTGACCGCCAGGTAGCCCTGGCCGAGTTGCTCGGTGACCCATGGACCCATCATGTGGACGCCGAGCACGCGCCCAGCGGAGCCGTCGGGGTCTCGCTCGGCCACGATCTTGACGAGACCCTCGGTGTCGTTGACGATCATGGCCCGCGAGTTGCCGGTGAAGCGATGCTTGGAGGTTGCCACGTCGAACCCGGCCTCACGAGCCGCCGCCTCGGTGAGCCCCGCGAACGCCACCTCGGGATGGCAGTAGATCGCCCAGGGCACGTTCGCATAGTCCACTGGCACAGGGTCTTCGCCGAGCATGTCCTTCACCGCCACGATGGCCTCGGCGAACCCGACGTGGGCGAGCTGCGGGGTGTTGATGAGGTCACCCACTGCGTACACCCCTGCCATCGTCGTGCGGCACTGCTCATCGGCGATGACGAAGCCCCTTTCGTCGGCTTTCACCTCGGTCTCATCGAGGCCGAGGTGGTCCGGGTACGGCCGGCGTCCGACCGACACCACCACGGCGTCCACCTCCAGCGAGCCTTCCTCGCTGTCGCCGCCGGACCTCGGAGCGATCGTGTACTGCACTGTCGTCCCGCCGCTGCTGGCAGGGGTGTGACCCGTGACCTGACAGCCGGTGAGCACGTTGATTCCCCGCTTGGAGAAGGAGCGCGTCAACGCCTTGGAAACATCGATGTCGACGCCGGGAATGATCTGCGGCGCGTACTCGAGCACGTTCACCGCGGCACCGAGGTCGGAGAGCATCGAGGCAAATTCGCAGCCGATGGCCCCGCCCCCGATCACGGCCACACGAGGGGGCACCTCCTCGAGCGCCAACACCTCGTCCGAGGTCATGACGAGCGTGCCGTCGCGATCGAAACCCGGCAGCGTGATCGGCACGGAACCTGCGGCGAGCAAGACGTTGTCGCCATGAACCGTCTGGGCCTCGGACTCGGCTGCATCGACCGTCACCGATCGGTCCGCGTTGAGCCTGCCCGTCCCCTCGTACACCGTGACCTTTCGCCGCCGCAGCAGTCCTTTCACACCTGCTTCGAGGCCGTCCACGATGCGCTGCTTGCGGCCTTGGGAGACGCCGAAGTCGAGCTCGGGGGGCTCGACGTTGACGCCGAATTCGGCTGCCTCGCCGACGGTGCGCCACACCGACGCAGTCTCGAGCAGTTCCTTGGCCGGAATGCAGCCTCGGTGCAGGCACGTGCCGCCCACCTTGTCCCGCTCGACCAGCGCGACCTTCATTCCTGCGGCGCCCGCGTACAGCGCAGCGCCATAGCCCGCCGGACCGCCGCCAATCACGACGAGGTCGTAACGCTGCGGACCGCTTGCCTGGCCGGTATTCGCATCATCTGCCATCGCGCGACGAGGGTACGCCGCCCCGGCTGCCCATTTGCACCGCGGCGGCCGCAGGCGAGGTCTCCCGAGCCCGACTGCTGCAGGTCAGCGCATTAGAGCCAGAGCAGCACCCGGACAGCGAACGCCAGCAAGATCACCATTCCGGTGGCGAGAGCCAAAGCAATCAGCGTCCGGGTGCTCACCGGGTCGAATGTAACTTGCCCTAACTCGCACCACCGCCTGCCGGGCCAGCGTTAGGCTCAGCGAGATGATGCGTCCGCTATCCCGAGTCGGCGCCGTCTTGGTCGCCGGGCTGATCGCCGTCGGCGTTCTGACCGGCTGCGGGAGCGTTGACGTCAGCGTGCAGCGGGAGCCTGCGGCGACGACATCCGCTGCGGAGGTCCCGCCGACGACTCAGGCTGCATCAACGCCTGCGACGACTTCACCCGGCGGCACAGACTCCGATCCGGCTGTCGAGCCGGACGCGACGACTGCCGCCGCTGCCGCCGAGACCCGAGCCGAGATCCTGCAGCTGGAGGGCGCTCTGCTCGACGGGCAGCAGTTCGACCTCGCCGCAACGGCCGGCAACGACGTGCTGCTGTGGTTCTGGGCGCCATGGTGACCGGCGTGCAACCGTGAAGCGCCTGCGGTCGCAGCGCTGAAGGCAGAGCACGGGGACAGCCTCGTCATGGTGGGCGTCCCAGGCGGAGACTCCCAGGATTCCTACCGGAACTTCGTGTCCAAGCACCAGCTTGGCGATATCCCGCAAGTCACCAATGAAGACGGCGATCTGTGGGGCAAGTTCGGGGTGAGTTCACAGCCGCGGTGGGTCCTCGTGCGCACCGACGGAACCCTCGAACGCGGCGGCGGTGCCCCACCGCCTGACATCGTTCAGGACGCTCTGTCGCCCGCCTGAGGGCAATCGTGGCCATGTCGAAACAGCGCAGCGTCAGCGTTGAACGCCTGATCGGGGCGCCCGCTGAGCGCATCTTTACGGTGCTGGCAGATCCCAGCCGCCATTGCGAGATCGACGGCTCGGGAACGCTGTCCCGCCTGACCACGAGCAATGCCCCGCTGACGCTCGGCAGCACATTCTCCATGCGCATCAACGTCGGCGTTTCCTACACCGTGAAGAACCGGGTGCTGGAGTTCGAGGAGAACCGCCTCATCACCTGGGCGCACTGGCAAGGCCAACGCTGGAGCTACCAGCTCGAGCCCCAACCCGACGGCGGCACGCTCGTGCGTGAAACCTTCGATTGGTCCACTGCGAAGCTGCCGCGGAGCATTGAGCTCATCGGAGCCCACCGCAAGAACGTGCCGTCAATGGAAAAAACGCTCGAACGACTGGCTGCACTCGTCGAGGCCCCGGCCGACGATCAATCCTGACCGGCTCGGCGGCCGGCTCGACTCCAAAGCCGAGTCGAGCGATTGAACCGGCTGACTGCGTCTCCTCAGTCGGGTTCGATCACCCACACGTCGTCGAGCGCTTCTTCCAAGCGCCGCTGCAGTTCGCCCAGGGTGCGGTCGTCGCTTCGGCGCACCAGCACCGCTTCATCGCAGTTGTGCATGAACCACGTATCCCGGCGACGCATTGCCTTGCCGAACGCCTCGGAATCGACCGGCACCCGGTTTCCGAGCACGAATTCCTGAACGGCCTGCTGGCGCAGCTCGGCGAACCGCTGGCGCGACGGCCCCGGCCACCGACGTTCGACTCCCTCGAAAGCGAGCACGACTGCAATGGGCGCCCCCGCTGCGAGTGCAGCCTCGGCACCCAAGGTTTCCGCGCCGAGCCCGAGGCCCGTTGCCACGACGAGATCGGGATGTATCTCGCGCTTGGCGGCAAGAACATCGCTCAGCTTCCGGAGCACCTTGCGTGAGACGGGGTTCTCGCTGTACCCGCCGAGCTCGGGCGGCCGGTGACCGAGCACGGCCACTGCGTAACCCGCAATCTCCCGGTTTCCCGATGTCGGCTCGTCGGTACTGACGGTGCCCTTGGGCGCACGGTGCAGCTCCGACCGCGGGCCAGCAAGCCGCTCGAGCACGTCGTCGTCGAATCGCCGGCCGCTCTGACCGGCACCGCTGCCCGCTGCATGCACCGCCAAAGCGTCCGCGGCGGTATTCAGCCGCTGGCCTGCATGGCCCTTCACCCACTCGAACGTCACGTCACCTCGCGCCAGCACGGCCTCGATGAACGGCTCCCACAGGTCCCGGTTGGCCACCGGCTTCTTCGCGGTGTTCAGCCAGTTGCGCCGGTGCCAGCCCTTCCACCATTCGTCGTTGAAGCACTTCACCACATAGGTGGAGTCGCTGACGATCCGCAACGGCCCGTCGAGGTCCTCGACGGCTTGTGCCGCAGCTGCGACCTCCATGCGCTGGTTGGTGGTCTTGGGCTCGAAGCCGCATGCCCAAGGCCCGCCATCCACCACGTAAGCCCAGCCGCCCGGGCCCGGATTGCCGAGGCACGACCCGTCGGTGAATACGTCTCGCGCTGCCGCGTTCAAATTCTGGCTCATCCAAGTGCGACACTAGAACCCATGCTCTTTGACGGGTTGCATGAGCAAATCCCCGATATCGATCCCGACGAAACCGACGACTGGCTGCAATCCTTCGCCGCCGTCGTCGAAGAAAGGGGCAAGAACCGCGCCCGTTTCCTGATCCGGCGGCTGATGTCGAAGGCCCGCGAGATGCAGGTCGACTTCCCCGCCACGGTGTCAACGCCGTACATCAACACGATCGCCCCCGAGGACGAGCCGTGGTTCCCCGGCGACGACGACATCGAGAAGCGACTGCGAGCGTTCATCCGCTGGAACGCCGTCGCGATGGTGACCCACGCCAACTCCTGGGCGGACGGCATCGGCGGCCACCTCTCTACGTTCGCCAGCTCGGCCGCGCTCTACGACGTGGGTTTCAACCACTTCTGGCACGGCAAGGACGACGGCGAGCCCGGCGACCACATCTACATCCAGGGCCACGCCGCGCCCGGCATCTACGCCCGCGCCTATCTCGAGGGCCGTCTTGACGACACCGACCTCGAACACTTCCGGCGCGAGATCGGCCGCACCGGGCTGTCGTCGTATCCCCATCCCCGTCTTATGCCCGACTTCTGGGAATACCCGACGGTCTCAATGGGCCTCGGGCCGATCACCGCCATCTATCACGCCCGCTTCAACCGCTACCTTCACAACCGCCGCATCGACAACACCGCTGAGTCGAAGGTGTGGTGCTTCGTGGGCGACGGCGAGACCGACGAGCCCGAGACGCTCGGCGCGCTGCACCTCGCCGCCCGGGAGCGCCTCGACAACCTCATTTTCGTCGTGAACTGCAACCTGCAGCGGCTCGACGGCCCGGTACGCGGCAACGGGAAGATCATCCAGGAGCTCGAGGCCAACTTCCGGGGCTCGGGCTGGAACGTCATCAAGGTGATCTGGGGCGGCCGCTGGGACGAGCTGCTGGCCCGAGACCGCGACGGCGTACTGCTCAACAAGATGAACGAGACCATCGACGGCGAGTACCAGCGCTACTCGGTCGAGAGCGGGGCCTACATCCGCGAGCGCTTCTTCGGGCCCGACCCCCGGCTGCGCGAGATGGTGCAGCACCTTTCCGATGAAGAACTCCAGACCCTGCCCCGCGGCGGCCACGACTACAAGAAGCTGTATGCGGCCTACCAGGCGGCCGTCGAGCACGAGGGCAGCCCGACCGTCATCTTGACCAAGACGGTCAAGGGCTGGTCGCTCGGGCCCGACCTCGAAGCGCGCAACGCCACCCACCAGATCAAGAAGCTGACCCGCACCCAGCTCATGACGATCCGGGAGCGGCTGCGGCTCCACAACGAGATCGACGCCGAATTCGATCCTGACGATCCGCCCTACTGCCGACCTGCGCCCGGCAGCGCGGAGCACGAGTACCTGATGGCCCGCCGCAAGGCGCTCAACGGCCCATTGCCCAGGCGCATCAGCAACTGGAGCCGCAAGGCCCTTCCGATGCCGAGCTCGAAGCCGTTCTCAGAGTTCGCTTCGGGTTCGGGCGAGATGGCGGTGTCGACCACGATGGCATTCACCCGGATGCTGCGCGCCATGACCCGTGAGCCGGGCTTCGGCGACCGGGTCGTGCCCATCATCCCCGACGAGGCCCGCACGTTCGGCATGGACTCGCTGTTTCGCGAACTCGGCATTTACGCCAGCCAGGGGCAGCTGTACGAACCCGTCGACCACGACCTGCTGCTGTCCTACACCGAGCACATCGACGGCCAGATTCTCGAAGAGGGCATCACCGAGGCGGGAGCGTTGGCCAGCTTCACCGCCGCCGCCACCTCGTATGCCACCCGCGGCGTCGCGATGGTGCCCTTTTACACCTTCTATTCGATGTTCGGCTTCCAGCGGGTGGGCGACATGATCTGGGCGCTGGCCGACATGCGAGGCCGCGGCTTTCTGATGGGGGCGACAGCAGGCCGCACCACCCTGATGGGCGAAGGCCTCCAGCACCAGGACGGCCACTCACCGCTGCTCGCCTCGGTCGTGCCGCCCTGCAAGGCCTACGACCCGGCGTTCGCCTATGAGCTGGCGGCCATCGTGCGCGACGGCATCCGGCGCATGTACGGCGTGGGCGAGGACATCTTCTACTACCTGACCATCTACAACGAGAACTACGTCCAGCCGCCGGAGCCGGACGATCTGAACGTCGAGCACCTTCTGGCCGGCATGTACCAATTCGCCCCGGCGCCGCCCGGACGCGCGCACTGGGGCACGATCATGTTCTCGGGCGCGGCTCAGGGCGCCGCGCGTGAGGCTGCCGAGCTGCTGGCCAGCGAGCACGACGTGGCAGTCGACCTGTGGAGCGCCACGTCATTCAAGGCGCTGCGCGAGGAAGCGCTGTCGTGCGAGCGCTGGAACACGCTGCATCCCGACGAGGCGCGGCGCGTGCCCTTCGTGACCCGGCAACTGGCCGACGGCTGGGGTCCCGTGATTGCGGTGACCGACTTCATGCGGGCAGTGCCCGACCAGGTGTCGCGCTGGATCGGCCGCGACTACACCTCGCTGGGCACTGACGGATTCGGCCGCAGCGACACCCGCAGCCGCCTGCGCGAGCACTTCGAGGTGACCGCTGAGCACATCACCGTGGCGGTGCTGTGGCGACTCGCAGAACTCGGCGAGATCGATTCCAAGGTCGCCGCAGAGGCCATCAAGCGCTACGGCTTGGCCACCGACAGCGCCGACCCGTGGTCGTCGGCGACACACTGATCGGGCTGTCCGATCTGTCCCCGGCAGGCCGGGACACAAGCGGACGAATTCGGAGGCTGAGGCGTTACCGCGGGCCGCAGAGAGCACACTGTCACGATGCCCAGCGAGATCCCCTGCCCACAGCGATGGTTCGACGACTACAAGACCGGAGAGCGGTTCACGTTCGGGTCGACGACGATCGACGAGGCCGAGATCATCGACTTCGGGCGCAAGTTCGATCCGCAGCCGTTCCATATCGATCCTGAGGCCGCTCGCAACACCGTCTATGGCCGGCTGATCGCCTCGGGATGGCACACCGGCTCGATCATGATGCGAATGCTGGGCGAGTACCTGCTGGGGCCCTCGAGCATGGGGTCACCAGGTCTCGACGAGCTGCGCTGGCTGGCGCCGGTGCACCCAGGCGATCGCCTGACGCTGGTCGTCGAAGTGCTGGAGGTTCGCCCGAGCCGATCCAAGCCCGACCGGGGCATCATCAAGATGGCCCACGAATTGGTCAACCAGCACGGAACCACGGTGGTGCGTTCGGTCGCCAACATGATGATCGCCCGCCGCGCGTGAAACCCTCCCAGCGGGGCGCGACGCTTTAGGCGTACTGGGCAGCGGCCTGGTGCTCAAGCCAGCCCAGCAGGATGGCGACGGCGCGGGGGTCGTGACGGATGCGATGATCGGCTCCCGCAATGAGGCGAAGCTCCGCACTGGGATGCCGTTCCGCCAGGTGGCGGGCCTCCTCATAGGGCACCTGGCGGTCGTTGATGCCGTGCAGGATCAGCAGCGGCCGGTCGGTGAGTCGTTTCACGGCGTCGACCGCCCGGTTCTGCTTCAGCTCGCGGTTCCACGCGCTCGCCGAGCGCGGAAAGTCCTCGGATCTGATGACACCCACATTTCGACAGTGCTGCACGAACGCCTTGGGGTCGCTGGCCCAGTCGTCGAAGTCGGCCCGGGGTGCCATCGCGGCGACGCCGCGCACCCGGGCATCGCGGGCGGCAGCCAGGATGGCCACCGAGCCGCCCGTCGTGGAACCCACCAGCCATACGCCCCGGCAGCCGTCGTCCAGGACATGCTCGATGGAGCGCCCCACGTCGTCGATCCATCCGAGCAGGGAGAAATCGCCGTCGGATTCCCCGCAGCCCCGCATGCTGACGGCGAGCACGGTCCAGCCTTGCGCTTCGGCAATGCGCTCTGCGAACTGCTGGTACGTGCGATTCGGAATGCCAGGTCGCTGCTTGGAGGGAAACCCGTGGCACAGGACCACCGCCGGCCCGCTTCCCGTCGAACGAGACGGCCGGACCATCAGGGCTGCAAGATTCGGGCTGCCCTCGATGGTGATCTCGGTGACGGTGGTGCTCACAGCTCGGCTCGGAGTCGCCGGCAGTGCTGGCGCAGCGCCCGAGAGGCTGAGCCGTCAGGCGAAGCCGTGGCCCGAGCGGCCCGTGAGCGCAGCGAACAAGAGCGGGAAGCAACCGGGGTGGCAGCGGGCAGGCTGCCCGTGCCGCGCTCCCAGGCTGCCGACAGCATCAGCAGTCTCTAACGGCAGAGCCGCGACAGGCGATAGCCGCGGTTGCGCGCTTCGGGAAGCTCGTCGGGGCCGAAGGTGGCATACGACTGCGCCGTCACGATGTCAGCTACAGCCGCGGCGAGCTGCTCGCTAACAGCGGGATCGTCGGACTCCAGCTCCATGTCGTAGACGATCTGGTTGCGCTTGTCGCCGACGAACCGGCAGCCGGCTAGCTCCCTGGGGATGTCCATGGTCACATTCTGCCGCCGGGATCCACCGCAGCGAGCGCGCCGATCCGACGCAGGTATTCCAAATGCGCGTCCACGACGGCTTGGACCTGCTCGAGCGTCACTTCGACTCCCGCTCGACGGACATCGCGGTACAGATCAGCGCCAGAGGAGCGGTCCTCGGTGACCGTTGGGCCCGAGTCGTCGCCGGCCTCCTCCGTGTCGTCGGGCGCTGCATCAGACCCGAACTGCAGCTGATTGAGATGCGCCCGCAGCAGCGCCTCGAGCTCGTCAGCTCTCAGCCCCGCGGCGATATCGAACGGCACCAGCTGAGCGACGAATTCCGCCGCTTCGGCAAGGCGCCACACCGGCTCTCGTCGCTGGCGGCCCAGCCGCTGGGCCTGCACGCCCACCACGCCGGCGGCAACGACGAAACCGATCACGAGCGAGATGACGATGACCGCGATGATCACCGTTGCCTCCTCGGCTGTACACGTGTCATGCGGCTCACCTGCCGCGTTGAGTTGTGGGTTGTCCGGTTTTACAGGCCGATGCGCTGCGCCAGCTGCTCCCGGTGGTACGCAGGATCGCCGAAGATCAGCTCGGAGCTCTTCGCGCGCTTGAAGTACAGGTGCGCGGGGTGCTCCCAGGTGAAGCCGATGCCGCCGTGGATCTGGATGTTCTCCGCAGCGCAGTGGAAGTACGCCTCAGAGCAGTAGGCCTTGGCCAGCGACGCCACCGACGGCAGCTCGTCGTTCATCTCTGCTGCGCACCAGGCCGCGTAGTAGGCGGCCGACTTCGCCGACTCGACCTCGAGCAGCATGTCGGCGCACTTGTGCTTGATGGCCTGGAACGAGCCGATCGGGCGGCCGAACTGCACACGGTCCTTCGCGTACTGCACGGCCATGTCGAGCACGAACTGCGCTCCGCCGACCTGCTCGCTGGCCAGAGCCACCGCAGCGAGGTCGAGCACCCGGTCGATGTAGGCGAAGTTATCGGTGTCGCACAGGTGCTTCGCAGGCGTGTTGTCGAACGTGATGCGAGCCTGTTTGCGGGTCTGATCCATCGTGGCGAGGTTCTCCCGGCTGAGCCCGGCCGCGTCACCCTCGACCGTGAACAGGTGAATACCGCCATTGCACCGGGCCGCCACCACGAACAGGTTCGCTGTGCCGCCGTCGGTCACGAACATCTTCTCGCCGGAAATGGTCGCCGAATCGCCAGTGTCGGTGGCTTCCACCTCGACGCCATCGGCATCCCAAGTGCCGCCGGCCTCGGCCAGCGCCAAGGTGGCGATGATCTCGCCGGAGGCGATGCCCTCGAGCAGTTCCTCCTTGGCCTTCTCATTGCCCGAGTGCAAGATGGCGTTGCCGGCCAGCACGACCGTGGAGAAGTAGGGCGAGCACAGCAGGCTGCGGCCCATCTCCTCGAGCACAATGCCGAGCTCCACGTAACTGGCGCCCTGCCCGCCGTACTCCTCGGGAATGATCAGCGCCTGCAGGCCGAGCTGCTCAGCCATCTGCGACCACACAGCGGGGTCGTAGCCGTCATCGGTCTCCATCAGCTCCCGCACGGTGGTCTCCGGAGACTTCTCCTCCAGGAACGAGCGGACGAAATTGCGGAGCTCTTCCTGCTCCTCGGTGAATGCGAAGTTCACGGACGCGCCTCCGGGGCTGGTGCAGCCAGTGCAGCCTGAGCACCGGCACGGCCGGCGCAATGGACAGGCGAAGTTCTATCACCCAACGGCTCAATCGGCTCAGCTGCGGGTCACTGCCGATCACGAACAGGGGTGGAACCCCGGGCGCAAGTCGGGCGTTAGCTTTCGTGAACAGTTCGACGCGCATCAGCACGGCGGCCGGCAAGGCGGTACATCCATGAGCGACGGGTCCAGCCAGGCCCCAGATCCCCCCACCCCAGACACGGACACTTCTGCGACCGCTACGAGCGGCCGTGGCGCTGTGCGCCGGCTGATCAGCCGGCCCGGCGCAGGGGCAGGCCTGTTGGCCGGCTTCGCGGGCGCAGCGGTGGCGCTGGCCTTCGGCGAGTTCATCGACGGGCTCGTCGACGCGATCCCGTCGCTGGTGGTCGCCGTCGGCGAGGCGCTGGTCGATTACTCACCCGACTGGGCGGTGAAGCTCAGCATCGAGCTGTTCGGCGAGAAGGACAAAGCAGTGCTCGCCATCGGCATCGTCGGCGTGTCGCTGATCATCGGCGGCCTGCTGGGTGCGTGCGCGATGGCACCGCGGCGCCGGTGGGTGCCGGTTGCGGGATTCGCTGCATTTGGCGTGATCGGCGGCTGGACTGCTGCCCGCAACCCGATGAGCCCGTTCGTGGGCTCGTGGGTTGTGGCCGTGGCCGCCGCAGCGCTCGGCTACATCACGCTGCGAGTGTTGCTGCGGCTCGCCCCCGCTCACCGTCGGGCACGACCCGACGATGGCGATCTCGAGCCACCCGAGCCTGCGACCGTGGGGGTTCCTGACCGCGCTGCTGATGCCAGCCGCCGGGCCTTCCTGCTCGGCGTGGGCGGTGCCGGCGTGGCGGCCGTGGGGCTCGTTGCGCTGGGTCGAGGGGTGCGCGGCCCCTCGGCGGCAGAGACGGCCCGAGCCGGAATCGACCTGAGTTCGGCCAGACCTCCCGCCACCACCGCCGCCACAGGTGCTGCGACTGCGGCCGAACCGGCAGCAACCACCGCGGCCGGACCCTCGGTGGCCACCCGGGTTGCTGCGCTGGACACACTCGACGAGGTCAGCGGCATCTCGAGCTACGTGACACCCAACAACGACTTCTATCGGATCGACACGGCGCTGACGGTGCCACAGGTCGACCCGGCAAATTGGAAGCTCAGCTTCACCGGCATGGTCGACAATCCCTACGAGCTGACCTTCGACGAGATCCTGGCGATGGACCTCCAAGAGCACGTCGTCACGCTGTCGTGCGTGTCCAATCGGGTCGGCGGCAACCTCGTCGGCAATGCCGTCTGGACCGGCGTGCCGCTGGTGGACCTGCTGGAACGGGCCGGTGTGCAGGAAGGCGCCGACCAGGTCGTGGGCCGCTCCGTCGACGACTGGACTGCCGGCTTCCCCACCCCGCTGCTGTACGACGGCCGCAATGCGCTGCTGGCCGTCGGCATGAACGGCGAGCCGTTGCCCACTCGGCACGGCTTTCCCGCACGCCTGATCGTGGCCGGACTGTATGGCTACGTCTCGGCAGTGAAGTGGATCGAGGAGATCAACCTCACCACATGGGATGCCTTCGACGGCTACTGGGTGCCGAGGGGATGGTCCAAGCGCGGCCCGATGAAGACGCAGAGTCGCATCGATGTGCCCGGCAGCGGCGAACGCCCCGTTGAAGGCACGCAAACGGCCATTGCCGGCATCGCCTGGGCGCCGACGCGTGGCATCAGCGCCGTCGAAGTGCGCGTCGACGACGGACCGTGGCAGCAGTGCGATCTGGGCGAGGCACTCGGTGACGAGAGCTGGGTGCAGTGGCACCGGGCTTGGACGCCCACTGCGGGCACCCATTCGCTGCAGGTGCGGGCGATCGACGGCACCGGCATGACGCAGCCCGAGGGCCCCAAGGACGTCCGCCCCGACGGTGCCGAAGGCTGGCACCGGGTCGCCGTGCGGGTGGACGCCGCCTGAGAGGAAACGCACAGCGGTACGAGCAGCGGAGGCGGCAGGGAACTCTGCGACGTTGCAACCTGCTGGATTGCTGGAGCAGAGGGCCCTGCCGCCTCTGCTGCGGGCACACAACTTGCCCGCATGGCTCCTTAGGATGCAGCCATGGCTCTGCACTGGTCCGCCACCGGCATCGAGGTCCACAAGCACGTCGTGCGCCCACTCGAGGGCGATCTGCCCAGCGGCTTTCCTGACGACTTCGACAACAACGTCTTCACCATCCGCTGCACCGAGACTGGCGAAGCGATGCTCATCGACGCTGCGAACGAGCACGAGCGGCTGCTGGAGGTGTGCCGGACGCTCGGCGTGACCAAGGTCGTCGAGACACACGGCCATTGGGACCACATCCAGGCCGTGCCGGCGATTCGCGATGCAGGCATCGAGGTGGGCATCACCTCGGAGGACTCGTCGATGATGCCCAGCTACGACATCATCCTGGAAGACGACTCGGTCATCGAAGTGGGACGGCTGCGCATCCGCACCATCCATAACCCCGGCCACACCGCGGGCTCGATGAGCTTCCACGTCGAAGGCACGCCGCTGCTGTTCACTGGCGACACGCTGTTCCCGGGCGGGCCTGGTGCCACCGGTTTCGGCGGCGACTTCGACCAGATCATCCGCAGCATCGAGGACCGAATGTTCTCAGCGTTCCCCGGGGACACGATGGTGCTTCCCGGCCACGGCCTCGACACCACGATCGGTGCTGAGTCGCCTCAACTGCAGGAGTGGATCGACCGAGGCTGGTAAGCCCGGCCCTGACTCGGAGCAAATCCCGGCTCCTTCGCCCGGTGTTGGGCAGAGGAATCAGCCGGTGGCCACCCGGTGGCCCAGAGATCTGAACGCGATGTAGAAGGTGACGACGGCGAGCCCCACGATGGCGGCGGCGCCCTTCAGGATCATGACGCCGTCCCAGCCGTCGAACAGAATCGACCGCATCGCCTCCATGAGGTAGGTGACCGGATTCCACCCCGCTGCTGCGCGGAGCCAGCCCGACATCAGCTCGCGGGGCAGGAACGACGGCGTCAGGAACGCGAACGGGAAGAAGATCAGGAACGACGAGTTGACCGCAGCCGGATTGCCGGTGCGCAGCGCGACCGTGTAGGGAATGCCGCTGTACGCCACGCTCCAGGCGATCGCAAGCAGCAGGAACACCAACAGACCGAGAACGCCGGTCTCGAACCACACGCCGAAGGCGAGGCCCATCACCACCACGAACAGAGCCAGCCCCAGCGCCATCACGATGTCGGCCACCATGAGGCCGAAGAGCAGGGTGGACCGTCGGATCGGCGTGACGAGCATCCGGTCGAGGTAGCCGGACTGGATGTCGATCACGAGCACGCTCGCCCTCGAGATGCCGGTGACAGCGAAGATGATCGCAACCGGAAGCTGGAACGCTCGGTAGTCGAGACCGACATTGCTTCCCGAGGGCGCCTGACCTTCCACGAACGACTCGAGGGCACCCGTATTCACCACGAAAAAGAAGACCGGAATGATCAGCGCCGGGATCATGTACTCGGGTTCGCGCACCACGCTGCGGACGGCCCGCCGGGAGATCGTCGCTATGTCGGTGAGGAATCCGACGCCGTGGGTGAGGCCGCCGCCCGGGCTTACCGCAGCGTCGGTCATGATCCGCCTCCAGCTGCAACCTGGTGGCTGTCTTGTGCGTCCGTCCCGATCGCGCCAGCAGCGCCATCGACCGCGCCCTCTTCGGCCGCGACTGTGCCCTCCGCCGCAGCCTCTTCGGCCGCGACTGTGCCCTCCGCCGCAGCCTCTTCGGCCGCGGCCATGCGATATCCCGTCGCCTGGAGGAATACGTCGTCCAGCGACGGCGTGCGGACGGTGAGCGCAGTCGGATGCACATTCGCGCCGGCCAGAGCTACGGCGACGGCGCCGACCAGTCCTGCTCCATCGGCTGCCGCGATGGTGATGCCAAGCCGGCCGGTGGTCACATCGTCTGCGCCCGGCACGGACTCTGCCACCTCGGCTGCCCGCGCAATGTCGCCTGGCTCAAGATCCACCACGATCACATCGGCCCCGACGGCGCGCTTCAGCTCGGTGGGCGTGCCCTGCTGCACGATGCGGCCATCGGCCAGGATCGCGACGCGATCGGCGAGCGCATCGGCTTCTTCCAAGTACTGCGTGGTCAGAAACACGGTGACGCCCAGCTCGCTGTTGAGGCGACGCACCTCGTCCCAGACCTGGGTTCGGCTCACCGGGTCAAGCCCGGTGGTGGGCTCGTCCAGGAAGATCACTTCAGGAGCGTGGATCAGCGACGCAGCGAGGTCGAGCCGCCGCTTCATCCCGCCGCTGTAGGTGGAGATGCGGGCATCGATGGCATCGCCGATATCGGCCAGGTCGATGGCCCGCTCGATAGAGGCAGCCCGGTCTGCGGGGCGAAGGCCGTACAGCCGGGCCTGCAAGTCGAGGATTTCGCGGCCGGTCTGCTTCTCGTCGAGCGCTGCCTCCTGCATGGCCACGCCGATGCGGATGCGCACCTCACCGGGATTCTTCGCGACGTCGTAACCGGCGACCCTTGCCTCGCCGGCGGTCGGGCTCAGCAGCGTGCACAGCATCCGCACCGTTGTGCTCTTGCCAGCGCCATTCGGCCCGAGGAACCCGAAGATCTCGCCTTCGCGGACCAGCAAGTCCACACCGTCGACCGCACGCTTGGCACCGAAGTCGCGCACGAGTCCATGGGCCTCGATGGCCGTCACAGACCCGCTTGACGCCGCCTCGGACACGGGCGGCAGGCTACCTAGTCTCTTGCCCGCCCAAGGGGCTGATTTCGGCGTTTAGGACAGTCCGGACAGCGATGGGAGCACGTCGACGTGGCGGGTTGCTGTCTCCCAGGCGTGGGCCAGCTCGAGCACTGAGCGGTCGGCGCGGTGACGGCCAATGAGCTGCAGGCCGACCGGCAGGCCGTCGGGGGTGAAGCCGGCCGGTACCGAGATCGCAGGGTGGGTGGTGACCGTGATGTCGCTGCATGAGCGCATCCAGTCGATGTAGGTCTCGAATTCGACACCCTCGATCTCGGTGGGGTACTCGACCTCGACGTCGAACGGCGGCACTTGCGTCGTCGGGCACGCCAGGTAGTCGATCCCGCCGTCGGGCGACATGAAATCGTCGACGGCTGCGAACAGCTGGGTGTGGCGGCGGCAAGCGTCGGCGTAGTCGGCAATCGACATCGACAGGCCCTTTTCAATATTCCAGACCAGCGTCTCCTTCATCTGGTCACCGTGTTCGGACAGCAGCGACCCGAATCCGACAGCGAACACCCAGGCCCGGCGTGCTTGGAATACCTGCGGGGCATCGGACAGATCGGGCCACCCTTCGACTACCTCGCAGCCGAGACCGGAGAGGACGTCAGGCACTTTCGCGGTGGCGGCTCGTACGGCAGGGTCGACGGGCAGCCCGCCCGCATCGGGCGACCACGCAACCCGTACGCCCCGCAAGTCCCGCTCCAGCGAACCGGCGAACACCTTCGGCGACTCCTGATTCGACACCGGCGAACGGTCATCCGGGCCGGCGAGTGCCTGCAGGAAGAACGCCACGTCGGCGACGGTGCGCGCCATCGGGCCTTCGACCGCCAGCGGAAACCAGGCGTCCATCGACGTGGTCGACGGCACCCGTCCGGGCGACGGGCGGAAGCCCACGATGTTGCAGAACGCCGCCGGGTTGCGCAGGGATCCGCCCAGATCTGAGCCGTCGCACAGCGGCAGCATCCGGGCGGCCAGCGCCACTGCCGCTCCCCCGCTGGAGCCACCGCAGGTCTTGTCGACGTTGTACGGGTTGCGGGTGATGCCGAACACCGGATTGAACGTGTGCGAGCCCGCACCGAACTCGGGCGTGTTGGTCTTGCCGACCATCACCGCGCCGGCTTCGCGC
Source organism: Acidimicrobiaceae bacterium (assembly GCA_026713105.1). Taxonomy (GTDB): domain Bacteria; phylum Actinomycetota; class Acidimicrobiia; order Acidimicrobiales; family Poriferisodalaceae; genus Poriferisodalis. The sequence goes on along the minus strand of JAPOPC010000101.1, from coordinate 22,130 downwards.
TGACGCTCCACCACTAAGGCGTCGATGTCGGGAACGAAGTCGGCGAACAGCGGCGATCCCATCGTGGTGCGGACACCTGCGGTGAGCGCCAAGTCCTTGTGCGCCACCGGCAGCCCGTGCAGCAGTCCCAACGACTCGCCACGGGCGTGTGCCTCATCGGCCGCGGCCGCACGCTCGGCTGCAAGCTCCGGCGTGAACGTGACGATGGCGTTGAGGGCGGGATTGACCTGTTCGATCCGTTCGAGGTGTGCCGCCAGCAGCTCCCGTGCGGAGATCTCGCCCGTTGCGAGCATGGCGGCCATCTCGATCGCCGTCAGCCCGCAGATGCCAAGCCCATTGTTCGACCCTGAGTCCATCGAGCCATTCGACCACAGCCACCCATACCGAAACAGGGATTCGTGAAACTTGCCTCCGGCCAAGTGTCGTGTTCCGCTCTTGTTCGCTGCGCTCACGGGCCGCTCGGGCCACGGCTTCGCCTACGGCTCAGCCTCTAGGTTGCAGCCCATGAGCCAGTCATTTGCTGCGGGGACCAGCGACGAGAACCGTCGCACGGGCCAGACCGTCGAGCTGCTGCAGACCCTTATCCGCAATGAATGCGTCAACTACGGCACAGCGGAGTCGGGCGGCGAAGTGCGCAACTCCGACACCATCCAGGCCTATCTCGAAGGAGCTGGCCTGGATCTTGAGGTGTTCGATGCGGCACCGGGCCGGCGGTCGCTCGTCACCCGCATCGAGGGCAGCGATCCGAATGCGCCCACCCTGTGCCTGATGGGCCACACCGACGTGGTGCCGGTCAACGCCGACGGCTGGAGCCGCGATCCCTTCGGCGGGGAACTCATCGACGGCGAGGTGTGGGGCCGTGGCGCGGTGGACATGCTGAACCTGACGTCCTCGATGGCTGTCGCCTTCCGGCACATGGCCGAGACCGGCTACCGGCCCAAGGGCGATCTCATCTACTTCGCCTGCGCCGACGAAGAGGCAGGCTCGGCCTATGGCGCTCGCTGGATGGCTGAGAATCACTGGGACGCGATCGGCGCCGACTACGTGCTGACCGAGAACGGCGGCCTGCATTCAGGCTCGTCGGACGCCCCGTTCATCGGCATGAATGTGGGCGAGAAGGGCGTGGCGTGGCGGCGCCTGCGGGTGCGCGGCGTGCCCGGACATGGGTCACGCCCATTCCGGCAGGAGAACGCTCTGGTCAAGGCAGCAGCGGTGGTGCACCGGATCTCGAACTACCGGCCGCCGCCGAGGTTCCACGAGCTGTGGCGCGAGCAGGTCGACACACTCGGCGTCGACGACGAGACCCGGGCGATCATGCTCGACGAGAACCTCGTCGAGGATTGGCTGGACGCGCACCCCAGTGCATCGGTGGCCGCGCACCTCTACTCGTGCACTCACACCTCGTTCTCGCCGAACGTCATCGGCGCGCCCACGACGATGAAGACGAACGTCATCCCCGACCACGTCGACATCGAGGTGGACGTGCGGACACTTCCAGGTGAGGGCGCCGCTGAGGTGCAAGCCCATCTCGACGAAGCGCTCGGCGACCTCGCCGACGATGTCGAGGTCGAGATCATCATGAACGACCCAGCGTCGGTGAGCCGAGTCGAGACGCCACTGTGGGACGCGCTGCAAGTCGCCGTCGGGAGGCGCTTCCCCGCGGCCCGGTTGACCCCGCAGCTCATCATCGGGTTCACCGACTCTCGGGTGTACCGGGACATGGGTGCAATCGCGTACGGCGCTGGCTTGTTCAGCCCCGAGCTCGACGGCGGCGACTACGGCGCACGGTTCCACGGCAACGACGAGCGGATCGACATCGAATCGCTTGCGCTCACCACCCAGCTGTGGCTCGACGTAGTCGACAACCTCTGGGACTAGCGTCCTGTGGGCAATGGAAGCAGGCTCAGGTGTCTGAGGGCGAAGCTGTCAGCAAGGGCATCGGCGAACTCGCCTACTGGTCGAAACGCAAAGACGCCGAAGGGAAGCTCGAGAACTACTGGTTCGAACGGTTCTACACCGACCACTTCGGCCTGACCCACGACGACTACCGCGACAAGCGCGTGCTCGACATCGGCTGCGGCCCGAGGGGATCGCTCGAGTGGGCGACCATGGCCCGCGAGCGAGTGGGTGTGGACCCATTGGCCAATGATTACTTGCAGATGGGAGCTGCTGAGCACACAATGACTTATGTCGCATCCGGCGCCGAGACCATTCCGTACCCCGATGCCAGCTTCGACATCGTCTGCTCATTCAATTCGCTCGACCACGTTGACGATCTCGACGCAGCGATCGCCGAAATGAAACGCCTCACGGCGCTAGGCGGCCTCCTGCTCGTGATCACCGATGTGCACGATCGACCGACTCCGCAGGAGCCGATCTGCTTCGACTGGGATGTGATCGAGCTTTTCGCCCCTGAATTCGAGATTCAGTCGTTCAGCTGCCTCGAGAAACTCGGCAACGGTGCTTACCAGAGTGCCGAGCAGGGCATCTACTTCGATCACGCAAACACCGAGCGCCGGTACGGAGTGCTGACGGCAAGGCTCATGCGGGTAGCCAATATTCAACCCGAAGCACCGCGAGAGCTCGTCGAGCCGGAGCCAGAGACAGAAACGGTGGCAGTCCCTGAACCGCAGGAACCAACCCTTGGCGAAGCTGCCAGGCAACTCGCCGCCACAGCCATGCGCACCATCCGAGCCGGTTCGGAGCAGATCGCCAAACGTGTCGAACAAGCACGAAGCGACGAGCGCCGCTGACCTTCCCCTGGGCGGCGACACCGGCTGTTCCTTGGCGAGCGCTCGTTGGGGCATTTGGGGTCAGCCATACACTGCGGTTGATGGCAGTGGGCGACACAGCGCCGCAAGGCGCGACAGGCAATTCAGCGTCGGACGCTGCGGGGGCCGCACCCCTGTTCGAGATCGACGACTTGGGCGTCCGGGCGGTCGAGGGCCCGCAGATCCTGCGCGGCGTGGATCTGGTGGTCAACGCAGGCGAGTGCCACGCCATCATGGGCCCCAACGGCTCGGGCAAGTCGACGCTGGCCACCACGATCCTCGGGTCTCCCGAGTATGAGGTAACCGGCGGGGAGATCCGCTACCGGGGCGACGACATCTCCGAGTGGGACCCCGACGCCCGATCGAAAGCCGGCCTGTTCCTCGCGTTCCAGTACCCACAGCACATCCCCGGTGTGTCGGTGCGCAATTTCCTGCGCCAGGCAGTCTCGGCGCGGCGCGGCGAGGACGTGTCCGCCATCGAGATCTACGTCGCCATGGGCGAGTGGATGTCACGGCTCGGCATGGACGAATCATTCATGGACCGCTACCTCAACGAGGGCTTCAGCGGCGGCGAGCGCAAGCGGAACGAGATCCTGCAGCTCGCACTGCTCGAGCCCGACGTGGCCGTTCTGGACGAGACCGATTCAGGCCTCGACATCGATGCGCTGCGGGTGGTGGCGACCGGGTTGCAGCAGGTCCGCGCCGAGCGGCCGCATATGGGCGTCGTGCTCATCACCCACTACGAACGCCTGCTCAGCGAGATCGAGCCCGACCACGTCCACGTGCTGGTCGACGGGCGGATCGTGGCTTCGGGCGGTCCCGAGCTGGCCGCCGAGTTAGAGAGCGACGGCTACGAGCCGTTCGAACGCAAGGCCGCAGCGTGATTGCCGGCGCCGGCGGGGACATCGACGGGGCCGTCAAGGCGCAGTTCCCGCTGCTTGAGCGCAGCGTCCACGGCAACCCGATCGTCTACCTCGACTCGGCAGCTTCTTCGCAGAAGCCGGCCGCCGTTCTCGATGCGATGGACGACTACTACCGGACCGTCAACGCCAACGTCCATCGCGGCGCGTACGAGATCGCCGCAGCGGCGACCGAGCTGATGGAACGCGCCCGGGCCGATGTGGCTCGCTTCATCTCCGCCCCCAGCGTCGATGAGATCATCTTCACCAAGAACGCCACCGAGGCGATGAATCTGGTTGCCCGCTCGTGGGGCGGCGCCAATCTGGGCCCCGCGGACGCAATCGTGCTCACCGAGATGGAGCACCACGCCAACATCGTGCCGTGGCACATCATGGCCGCCGAGCGGGGCTTCGAGATTCGCTGGATCCCCATCACCGCTGACGGCTGCTTGGACCTCACCGATCTGGATCGCCTGCTGGACGGGGCGAAGCTGCTGTCGGTCACCGCCATGAGCAACGTGTTGGGCACGCTCAACCCAATCCCCCGGCTCGCCGCGGCCGCCCACGACGCGGGTGCGCTGATCAGCGTGGACGCCAGCCAGTACGTGCCGCACTTGCCCACCGATGTGGGTGCGCTGGGCGCCGACTTCATGGTGTTCACCGGGCACAAGATGTGCGGCCCGACCGGGGTGGGCGTGCTGTGGGCCCGCTCGGAGCTGCTCGACGCCATGCCGCCGTTCCTCGGGGGCGGCGAGATGATCCTCGACGTCACCAAGGAGGGCTTCCGGCCCAACACGGTGCCGCACAAGTTCGAGGCGGGCACCCCGCCCATCGCGGAAATTGTGGGCCTCGGCGCCGCGGTGCGGTACTTGGAAGGGCTCGGCATGGACGCCGTGCGGGCACACGAAGTCAGCCTCACCGGCTATGCCTTACGCACGCTGACCGACCGTCACGGCGACGACATCACCGTGCACGGCCCTTCAGAGCCGGCCCAGCGCGGCGGCGTGCTGTCGTTCGTCTACCGCGACGTGCACCCCCACGACATCTCCCAGGTGCTCGACCAGAGCGGGGTGTGCGTGCGTGCAGGTCACCACTGCGCCAAGCCGCTCATGCGATGCCTCGGCGTCTCCGCCACGACACGGGCCTCGCTGTACGTGTACAACGACACTTCAGACGTAGATTCGCTGGCTGAGGCGCTCGACGAAGTCGGCGCACTGTTCGGCCGCTAGAGGCAACAGGACCGAGACGAGACAAGATCCGATGGCTGGGCTCGAAGACCTGTACCGCGAGATCATCCTCGACCACTACCGCAACCCGCGCCATCGCGGCGAGCTGGAGAGTCCGCCTGCGCACCGCAGCGAGGGATTCAACCCGCTGTGCGGCGACGAGGTGGTGCTGACCTTCGAGATGGACGGCGACACCGTGACCGACCTGCGAGTCGGCGGGCAGGGCTGCTCGATCAGCCAGGCATCGGCGTCGATGATGTCCGCTGCGGTCATCGGCAGGTCTGCAGAGGAAATCCGCGAGCTCACCCGGGCCTTCAAGGCCATGATGTCGATTCACGAAGAAACCATCGGCGGCGACGGCAGCGAGGCCCATGACGGTGCTGGGTCCAGCGAGCCCGGGGGCGGCGACGGCGGCTCCCTGCGACTCGGCGACCTCGAAGCGCTGCGAGGCGTGGTGAAGTTCCCGGTCCGCATCAAGTGCGCCACCCTCGGCTGGAATGCGCTCGCAACCGGCTTGGACGAGACGGTCGATGCGAGTTGAATCCGCGAGCGCATCGTCTCGCCTGCTCGTTCTGCTAGGCGTGCACCGAGTCTGAGGGGCCTGCTTGGATGGGGACCATGTCGCAGGAAGCTGACCGTCGCGCCGAACTCATCGAACGGGCGCGGCACCTCGCTCCCAAGCTGGCCGCCCGGGCCGCGGCTGATCCGTGGGCTCGCCGGGTCGAGGCCGACGCCATCGACGAGCTGCGAGGCGCAGAGCTGCTCACTATCGGTCAACCGAGCGCCAACGGCGGCCAGGAGCTCGACTGGATCACCTACCTCGAGGTGAACGCGGCGCTGGCTGAAGGCTGCCCCTCGACTGCGTGGCATTCCTGCGTCTTCAATGCGCACGCTTGGCTGGTGGGCCACTGGCCCGATGCCTGCCAGGAAGATATCTACGGCCCCGGCGCCGACCAGTTCGTCGCCGGGGTGCTCGTCGACCGTGGCGACGCAACTCCCGTCGACGGCGGCTGGACGCTCAACGGCTTCTGGCCGTTCGGCTCGGGCATCGATCACGCCGACTGGGTGGTCCTGGGAGGGCACTTCCCGTTCCCGGAGGGCGACGGGCTGATCTCGGGCATGTTCGTCTTGCCCGCCGCAGATGTCTCCGCGCTCGATGACTGGCATGCCAACGGGCTGCGCGCCACCGGCAGCAGCAGCATCGTGGTGAAGGACGCCTTCGTGCCCGAGCACCGCTTCGTGCCCGGTGAGGTGCTGGCGTCGGGCGACACGCCGGGCATGGCCCGCAACGCCGGCTGGATCCAGCGCAGCTCGCTCATGCCGACGCTGGCCTACGCGCTGGTCCCGCCAGCACTCGGGGCCGCCCGTGCGTCGCTGGCCGCGTTCGCCGAGGAAGTCGACGGCAAAGTCATCAGCCATGTCGACGTACTGCAGACCGATTGGCCGCTGACGCACCGCCAATTCGCCGAAGCCCATGCACTGGTCGACCAGGGCGAGCTGCTGATGCGGCGCACCGCCGAGCTCCTCATCGAGACCGCACGTGCCGGCGATTCGCTGGAACTCCAGCTGCGCGCTCGAGTGCGGCTCGACTGTGCCTTCGCCGTCCGCCGCTGTCTGGAAGCCGTCGAGATGCTCTACCTGGCGACCGGCGGCCGAGGCGTGCGAGACACCAACCGGATCGGCCGCCTCCAAGCCGACCTGCAGGCCATCAACATGCACGCGATCACAGCGCTCGACCCAGCGCTCGAGGCCTACGGCCGCATCCTCATGGGCCACCCACCCCGCACCCCCCGCCTCTGACAGATCGCTGGCGGGCGACTGGAACTACCAGCGGTGGCCGGGGGGGACGCCGGTCATCCATTCGGAGATGCGGCGTGAGGTTCCCGGCGTGGTGCCGGGGGGCAGTTCGTCGGGCGGGAAGAACGCCACCTCGGCGATTTCCGGTGAGACCGTCTCTTCCACTCGCCAGTCGGTGACCACGAACACGACGATGTGGTCGCTGCGGTGCCCGTGGCGTGACGAGTACACGCCGAGCACGCTGCGGGGGGCCTCGGTGACGACGATCCCGGTCTCCTCGCGCAGCTCCCTCGCCGCCGCCTCCGACAGCGTCTCCCGGGGCTTGACACCACCGCCGGGCAGGAACCAGCCGTCGCGGTAGGTGTGGCGCACCAAGCAGACGCGGCCCTTCGGGTCGACCGCCAGGCCACGCACGCCGAGCGTGACGCGTGCGGGACGCAAGCGCACCCATACCTCGAAGAGCTGATGCAGCAGCCGGCGGGCGCCGGGCTTCGACTCGACGGTTCCCTCCACCATGGACGGAGACGCGGATCGCTCCGGGCGATCCCCGCTCGTGCGGCGCCTCAGGCGAAGCCAAGCCATCAACGAGCTATCAGCCTGCGTCGCCTGCCAGGCCGTTCATCGCCCGCGCCAATGCAGCATCCAGCTCGGTCACGCCGCCACGGTCGTGCGTGTTCAGCGCAACCTCCACCGTGCTGTACACGTTCGACCAGTTGGGATGGTGGTCCATCTTCTCGGCCACCAAAGCCGCAGCAGCCATGAACCCGAACGCTTCCACGAAGTTCCCGAAGCGGAATGTGCGGCGCAATTCGCTGCCCGACACCTCCCACGCCGCGAGCTCGGCAGCCAGCGCTGCAAGTTCGTCCTGGGACAACAGCTCACGTGCCATCGATCCCCCTCCCCTTTGCTGAGTGCCCAGTCAACACGACTCAGCAGGCCCATCGAACGCGCACACTGCCACTCACGTCAGCAGAAGTACAGCGATGCTCAGCCCAGCTCGTCGAGCGGGTCGGCCCAGGGGTCAGCGAACGGGTCCTCAGCGGGAGACGGCCCCGCCTCTGCCGCGAGCGAGCTGCCGATCCCGCCGATCGACACCGCCACCCCGACATCGGGTTCTTCGGGAAGGTAGGGCGCGTAACCGTCTTCCTCGAGCGCGTCGGCGAGCTCGGGACCGCCGGAGTCGACGATGCGGCCGTCCACGATCACGTGAACCTCGTCGGGTCGGAGGTACTCCAGCACCCGGGTGAAGTGCGTGATGGCCAGAACGCCTAGGCCCGCCTCGGTGAGCGCCTCGATGCGGTTGGCGCAGGCGCGCAATGCATCGATGTCGAGACCGCTGTCGATCTCGTCGAGGATGGCGATGCGAGGTTGCAACACCGCCAGCTGCACCGTCTCGTTCCGTTTCTTCTCGCCGCCCGACATGTCGACGTTGAGCGGCCGCGCCACCAGTTCGGCCGTGAGCCCCACGGCGGCCGCCTCGGCTTCGAGGAGCCCGCGGGTGCGCTCGAGCTGCTCGACGCTCGGGATGTCGTCGCCGGCCCGAAGCGCAAGTGCTTCGGCCAGTGCCTGCGCGGCTGAGACGCCGGGCACCTCCGTCGGATGCTGCATCGCCAAGAACAGACCGGCCTGCGCACGCTCCCAGGGAGCCAGGCTCAAGACATCGACGCCGTCGAGGGTGACCGAGCCGCCGGTGACCTCGTAGCCGGGCCGGCCCATCACCACGTGCGCCAGCGTGCTCTTGCCCGAGCCGTTGGGCCCCATGACCGCATGCACCCGCCCCGAGGACACCTCGAGGTTCACGCCTTGGAGGATGTCCTGGCCGCCCGCAGAGGCGCAGAGCCCTTCGATGCGCAATGTGTGGGTGGAGTTGCCGTTCATGGCAGCACCACCGCCACGCCCTCGCCTTGGGTGCGTACTTCGTAGACAGGGACGGGCTGGGTGGCGGGGAAGCAGTTCGGCCGCCCCGTGCGCAGGTCGAAGCTGGAGGAATGCTGGGGGCATTCCAAGGCGCACTCGTCAGGCCACACCCAGCCGTCGGCCAGCGAGTAGTTCTGATGGCTGCACCGGTCGCCGATGGCATAGAAGTCGTCGCCGATGCGTGCGAGCGCGATGCGATGGCCGTCGACGTCGAAACGTCGGGCTTCGCCGTCGGGTACGTCGTCTTGCTGGCACAGCACGACGCTGCGGGTCTCGTCGGTCGTGCTCATCGCACCGCCACTGCGAAGTAGGCGTCGGACACCAATTCGTCGATGCGCTGGCGCACCGATGCCGAGATCTGCTCAGACGGCAGCGCGTCGAGGACTTCGTCGAAGAAGCCACGCACCACCAGCGCCTCGGCCACGTCGGTCGGCACGCCCCGGCTTTCGAGGTAGAAGCGCTGGTCGGCGTCGACCGGACCGATGGAGGAGGCGTGGCTGCATTGCACGTCGTTGTTCTCTATCTCGAGGTTCGGCACCGACTCGGCCCACGCATTGGGGGACAATTTCAGGTTCCGATTCGTCTGGTTGGCAACAACTTGGGAGGCGTCTGCTTCGATACGGATCAGACCGGTGTAAACGGCCCGGGCATGGTCGTCGACCGCCCCCTTGAACAGCAGGTCTGAGGTGGTGTGGGGCGCCACATGGGTCTGGAACGTGCGGAAGTCAAGCGTGGAGTTGTCACGGCCGAAGTACACGGCATCGATCTCGCTGTGGCCGCCCCGGCCGGTCATGTCGGTGCCGATTCGGGCCCGGGCGTATGCGCCGCCCATCGCCACGTGGCCAATCCGCAGGTTGGCGTCGCGGCCGACATCTGAGCAGAGGTTGGCGATCTGCCAAGCGGCGCCGCCCAGTTCCTGCACGGTGACGTGACCGAGATGGGCACCATCGGCCACGCTCAGCTCGGTCAGCGGGCAGATGAGCGCCGGGGACTCCCCACCGGTGTGGTGCTCGATCACCGTGGCTTGGCTGGTGCGCCCGGCCATCACGACGAGCCGTGGGAACCAAGTCAGCCCCTCGACATCGGTGTGGACGTGCACGACGATCGGCGCAGCGAGGACCGCCTTCGGATCGATGCTGACAACCACCGGCGCTGAGGTCAGTGCCAAGTTCCAATCGCCGAAAACATCGGGACCCTCGGGCGCCACCGTGCCGATGAGGTCGTCAGCGCCAGCGCCGAGCGTGCTCACGCGGACGCCATCGGCCTGCACCGAGACGTCTACGACAGCACCGTTGGTGATGTGTACGACCGCTGCGGCATCGCCATCGACGCCTGCCATCAAGCCCGGTGGCCCGGCGGCACCGCCGGGTGCCCCGAACGCATAGAGCCCGGCGTCGAGGTCGTCGATGGGGGTGTAGCGCCACACCTCTTCGGTGAACGACGGCATGCCGGTGGCAACCGCCCGATCCGCTGCAGCGTGGCGCCGTTTGGTCAACGCGTCGGAGCCGTCGAGCGCGTCGACGAGATCAGGGGTGAACACGCTGCGGAGGCTACCGGCGCGCCCGTCAGGGCCTAGTGGGCCGCGACGGCCCGTACCGGGCCGCTATCAGACTTCGCCGTCTTTACGGTCGTCGCGGTCGCGCCGACGGCGCTGCTTGCGCTGCTTCTTGTTGCTGCGCCCGCGCATCTTGCCGCGAATCCCCTTGCGCTTCGACCGCTCCGCAGCAACCTCTTCGAGGATGCGCGGCCCTGCGGTGTTCACGATGTCCTCGGCTTCGTCGAGCAGGGCCGCGATGGAGTCGTCCTCGCCGATGCTGGCAGGTTCCTTGGCGAAGTTCTGAACGCCCAGCGACCCGTGCTGCCAGCCGGCATCGAGGCGCCGGGGCGAATAGGACGGGCAGTCCTCCGGGCAGCGCCAGGGAGCTTCAGGAGCGAGGTCGAGATTGCACTTGCGCACCGTGTCGCCGTTCGGGTAGGTCCGGCTCTCGTAGTGGCGGCAGTTCGTTCGCATCGGCATAGCAGCTGCTCCCCTCAGCGCTGCGCAATCGCGTCGGCGAGCGCGATGGCCCGCCGAGCTTCGTCTACATGAAGATTCTCGACCATCTTGCCGTCTACGGTCACCACCCCGCGGCCATCTGCAACCGCTGCCTCGAACGCTTCGATGACCTGGCGGTGAAAGTCGAGCTCGTCCAGGCTGGGCGAGAAGGCGTCGTTGCACGGTTCGACCTGGCTCGGATGGATGAGTGTCTTGCCGTCGAAGCCGAGAGTGGCCCCTTGCTCGCACACTGCTGCGAACCCTTCCGCGTCGCTGATGTCGTTGTACACGCCGTCAAGTGCGGTGACGCCGGCCTCACGTGCGGCCACCAGGCAGGTCGCCAGATGCGGCACGAGCGCCGCCCGGTCCGGCGTGATCGTGGCCCGCAGCTCTTTGGCCATGTCGTTTGTGCCCATGACCACGGCGTCGACGCGTTCGAAGCCAGCGATCGCACGGGCCTTGGCAATGCCTCCCGGGGTCTCGATCATCGCCCAGATGCGCGTGGTGTCGGGCGCACCCGCTCCGTCGAGCAGGGCCGACACGGTTGCCAATTCCGTGACACTCGAAACCTTGGGTATGACCACTGCCGAGGGAGCCACAGCACCCGCAGCCGCAACGTCGTCACGTCCCCACGGCGTGTCGAGCCCGTTGCAGCGAATCGTGAGCTCGCGGTGCCCGTACTCGCCGGAGTCCACCGCTGCGCACGCACCCTCGCGGGCAGCTTCCTTGGCATCGGGTGCCACGGCATCTTCGAGATCGAAGATCAGCGCATCCGCGTCGATGGTCTTGGCCTTCTCCAGCGCCCGGGCATTGGCCGCCGGCATGTACAGCACCGACCGGCGCGGGCGGGGGTAAGCATCGGCAGCGCTCATGAGAAGTCCAGGTCTACTCAGGCGGTCTCGAGCCCGTAGGCGGCTGCTAGCTCAGGATCGGCCGCAGACAGGTCACGGGCGAGCTGCAGCACCACCCGACACTGCTTGACGGTGGCGTCGTCTTGCATCTTGCCGTCGATCATCACGGCGCCGGTGCCGTCGCCCATCTCGGTCACCACTCGCTGCGCCCACGCCACCTCGGCGGGCTCGGGGCTGAACACGCGCTTGGCGATGGCGATCTGGCTGGGGTGCAGGCTCCACGCCCCGACACAACCCAGCAGGTAGGCGTTGCGGAATTGGTCCTCGCAGCCGACGGGGTCGGCGATGTCGCCGAACGGCCCGTAGTAGGGCAGGATCCCGGCGGTGCCACAGGCATCGACCATGCGGGCCAGGGTGTAGTGCCACAGGTCCTGCTGGAAGGCGGTGCGGGCATCGTCGTCGGTGCCGGGCACCGGGTCGGTGCGCACCAGGTACCCCGGATGCCCGCCGCCGACCCTAGTGGTCTTCATGCGGCGATCTGCGGCGAGGTCTGCAGGCCCCAGCGAGAGCCCCTGCATGCGGGGACTCGCCAGACAGATCGATTCCACGTTGGCCACGCCTCGGGCGGTTTCCAAGATGGCGTGCACCAGCAGCGGCTGTTCGATGCCCACCCGAGCTTCGAGCTGGGCCAGCAGCCGATCCACGTAGTGAATGTCCTCGGGACCTTCCACCTTCGGCACCATGATCACGTCGAGCTTGTCGCCGATCTCGTGGCACAGCGCCCACACGTCGTCGAGAAACCACGGCGAGTCGAGGCTGTTCACCCGGGTCCACAGCTGGGTGTGGCCCCGCTCCCAGGCCTTGCCAACCTCGATCAGCCCGGCCCGGGCGGCGTCCTTGCTGTCGGCAGAGACAGCGTCTTCTAGGTTGCCCAGCAGCACGTCGACGGTGGGGGCGATGTCGGGCACCTTGGCCCGCATCCGCTCATTCGACGGGTCGAAGAAGTGGATCATGCGCGAGGGCCGGAATGGGATCTCGTGCAGCGGTTGTGGCGCCCCGAGCGCGAGCGGGGCAAAGAAGTCTCTTGGACTGCGCATCAGCCGATCGATCCCTCCATCTGAAGCTCGATCAGCCGGCTCCACTCGACGGCGTACTCCATCGGCAGCGTGCGGGTCACGGGCTCGATGAAGCCGTTCACCACCATGCCCATGGCCTGCTCGGCCGACAGCCCACGGCTCATCAGGTAGAAGAGCTGCTCATCGGCAACCTTCGACACCGTGGCCTCGTGGCCGATCTCGGCGTCACGTGAGCCGATCTCCTGGTACGGGTAGGTGTCCGAGCGGCTGTCCTGGTCGAGCAGCAGCGCATCGCACTGGACGTGGCTGCGGCAGCCGGTCATGCCTTCTTCCACGCGCACGAGGCCGCGGTAGGTGGTGCGCCCGCCGTCCTTGGAGATCGACTTCGACACGATCTTGGAGGTGGTCTCGGGGGCGGCGTGAACCATCTTGGCCCCGGCGTCCTGGTGCTGGCCGTTGCCGGCATAGGCCACCGACAGCACCTCGCCCGAGGCCTTGGGACCCATCAGGTACACCGCCGGGTACTTCATCGTGAGGCGGCTGCCGATGTTGCCGTCGATCCATTCCACGTGGGCTTCGTCGTAGGCGGCAGCGCGCTTGGTGACCAGGTTGAACACGTTGTTCGACCAGTTCTGGATGGTGGTGTAGGTGATGCGTGCGCCCGGCAGCGCCACCAGCTCGACGACGGCTGAGTGCAGCGAGTCGGTCGTGTACACCGGCGCCGAGCAGCCCTCGATGTAGTGCACAGTGGCACCCTCGTCGGCGATGATCAGCGTCCGCTCGAACTGGCCCATGTTCTCGGCGTTGATACGGAAATATGCCTGCAGCGGCATCTCCACTTCGACGCCGGGCGGCACATAGATGAACGACCCGCCCGACCATACGGCCGAGTTCAACGCTGAGAACTTGTTGTCGCCCGGCGGGATCAGCTTGCCGAAATAGCGCTGCACCATCTCGGGGTATTCCTTGATGGCGGAGTCCATGTCGCTGAACAGCACGCCCTGGGCTTCGAGGTCTTCCCGGTTGCGGTGGTACACCACCTCAGACTCGTACTGGGCGGTGACCCCGGCGAGGTACTTGCGCTCGGCCTCGGGGATGCCCAGCTTCTCGTAGGTGTCCTTCACCGAGTCGGGCAGCTCTTCCCAAGCGTCGACCTGGCCCTCGGTGGGCTTGATGTAGTAGTAGATTTCGTCGAAATAGATCTGCGACATGTCCCCGCCCCAGTTGGGCATGGGCTTGCGCTGGAAGATCTTGTAGGCCCGCAGGCGGAAGTCGAGCATCCACTGCGGCTCCTTCTTGAGCGCGGACATCTCGCGGATGATCTCTTCGTTCAAGCCCTTGCGCGGCTTGAAGACGTAGTCTTCCTCGTCGCTCCACCCCAGCTTGTACTTGCCGAGGTCGATTCCAACGGCGGGCTGAGCGGTGTCGGTCATAGGTTCAGCCTAACGCCGCCCCAGCCGGGGTCCGAGTGCAGGCGCTGGCGTCGGGCGCTCAACCCGAGGACGACGAAAAACAGCTTCTTCAAGGCGCCTGTCATCATTACGCTTGGGCTCGTGCTCTCGCCGTATGTCGTCGAACTCGAGGTCCGCCAGCCGTACGCCATCTGGGTGCGGTTCGACGACGGAACCGCGGGCGAGGTTGACCTATCGGACAGTGCCGAGACGGGCGGGATCTTCTCTGCGTGGTCCGATGCGAGCTACTGGCGCAGCGCTTACATAGTTCCTGACAGCGGCGCGGTGGCCTGGGGTAACGACGACGGCGTCGATGTCTGCCCGCTCAGCCTGTACCTGGACCTGACCGGCCAGTCGTTCGACGACTTCCGCAGCGGTCGGGCGCCGGCAGGAATCGCGCCGCTGGGATAACACGGCATCGGCAACGCGCGGGAACCGGGGCCGCGGCAGGGGGGTAGCTTCGGGGGCGGGGCTTGGTTCATTGAGACGATCAAGAGCACTCATGCGCTCCGATGGTGGTCCGTCGGGGCGCGGACGGTCGCGGTGGTGGCTGGTCGCGGTGGCCGGTTTGGTGGTGTCTCTGTTGCCAATGACGGGCGCGGGCGCCACAGAGGAACCTGCCGGCTCGGACGAATCTTCGTCTGGCGCTGCTGGGACGCCAGCTGACCCCGACCCCGAAGACCTGGCGGGTGGCGTGGAGGTCGTTCGGTACGCCGGCTCGGATCCCTATGAGATGTCGATCGAGTTGGCGCGGGCGCTGGTGGTTGCTGGGGATGGCAGCTCGGAGTGGGTCGTGCTGGCATCGGGCGAGTCGTGGGCTGATGCTGTGGCGGCTGGTCCGCTGGCTGCGTCGCTAGGTGCCCCGGTTGTCCTCGTACCCCTGGGCGGTCTGCAATCGACTGCGGCGCGGCCTGACTTCGTTGAGTTCCTGCGGTCTGCGGGGGTGCGCCGTGCGGTGATCGTGGGCGACCCCGAGACGTTGCCGAATCATGAGCCGTCGGTGCTGTACGGGCTGGGGATGCTGCCCCGCAACATCGAACGCGTCCACGGCTCTGACCCGGTCGGGGCAGCCATCGCCATGGCAGAGAGGATCGGCGCCGCTGCGGAGTTCGGTGACTTGGGCCGCACGGTGATCATCGCCAGCGACCAGAGCGTGGCGGACGCGGTGGCGGTCGGGCCCTTGGCGGCAGCGGGCCCGTTCCCGCTGCTGCTCACCGCACCCGATGCGCTCGATCCGCGCATCACGGCATATCTGACCGACCAGGAAGTCGCTCACATCGTGATGGTCGGCGGCACCACTGCTATCGCGCCCGCCGTGCAAGAAGCAATCGAGACCGCCAGCATCACCGTGACCCGCCTCGCGGGCCATGACCGCATCGACACCGCCCAGCTAGCAGCGGACCTCTTCGAACAGCACACCGCCGACGACCCGACATGCACCGACGGCCGAACCCGCGTCGGCCTCGCTCCAGCGCAGCAACCCGAACAAGCACTCACCGCCGGCCCCTTGCTCGCCCAAGCCTGCGCACCTCTCCGCTTCACCGAGTCTGACCGGCTCCCAGCAGACCTGCGCAACACCCTCTACCTGTCGCGAGACGTGTCTCCTGGGGCGCACCTAACGGTGTTCGGCAGCGGGGTCTCCGTCCCCGACAGCACCCTCGACGTCAACACCCCGCCGGTGAGGTTCGCGGCGTTCAACTTCCGTCCGAATGCGGACGCAGACGCGCTCGTCGGCGTGTTGGAGGTCATCGACGAGGCCGGGGTGCGTCGGAGCTTCCCGGTAACCGAGGTCACGCTCGGAAGGGAGTGGGGGATTCCTTCCGATTGGTGGCAGCGGCCTCACAACTTCATCAGCTATCGGCCGAAGATTTCTTGGTCGTCGGACGGTCATCGGCTCGCGTACTGGAGCGTCGACGCCGGTGCGCTGTACGTGCTGGACCTCAGGGATGGCGAGTTGCGTCGGATCGCTCAGGTCGATTCTCAGATGGACGGGTTCGGCTCGACGCTGAATTGGTCGCCTGACGGGAGCAGATTGGCATTCGACGCGATCGTCGAGGAAGAGTCGACGCTTTCCGATCCACGCCTGACAGTGAACGGAGTCAGCGAGTTCACGAGCGAGCTGTTCGTGCACGATGTCGAGTCCGGCGAGACAACGCGGCTCACTCACAACAACTTCGTCGACAGCGTCGGCCCGTGGTCGCCCGACGGAACGCGTCTCTCGTTCATTCGATCCCCAGCTTCCTCGACATGGATGAGCCCAGCAGGTTTGGTCGCGTACCGGCGCCTCATCGTGTTGGACTTGACGACCAAGGAATCCCACGAATTGCACCCGTACGTGCTGGACACCTTGTGGTCGCCAGATGGCGAAACGATTGCATTCTCTGCAGTCCCCAACGGCTCGTTCAATACAGTTGCCAAATCGCTGTACTTGGCAACACCGGATGGAAGCCAAGTGCAGCAGGTTCCCGGACCCAGCTGTGATGGTTGCCGCCGATACGCCACCAAGTTCCCGCTGCCGTCCATCCACTTGGATGGCTGGTCGCCGACAGGTGACCAGATTGCGTACTCGGCTCTGTTCTGGGCCGACCGCAAGGGGTTGACTCGACAGGTCGCGAGCGACGAGACCTCCGAGGTCTTCCATGAGAGCGAGGACGAACTGTTCGCATCAGGCCGGTCAGAACGTTTGCGATTCATCGGGTGGAGGCCTGACGGCAGAAACCTGATGTACCTCAAGTCCAACTGTCAACGCGGCACTGAGAACGAAGGGGTGGAGCTGAGCGTGGTGCAGGTCGCAGCCGACGGCAGCGGGTCGTCTGAACTTCTCGATCTCATGCCGTTGCTGGGCGACAGCCCCGCAAGCTGTTATCCGACGTATGGATTGGCGCCAGGTGGACAGAGCATCATCTTGGTCGACCAGAGTCTCGGATTGCACGCTGTCGGCTTGGAAGGCGCCGATTTCGATCGATTGGTGACGCCGACGCCCCGGGCCATAGAAGTCTCATACCGTATCCATAACCCATGCAGCGTCGAGTGGACGCATAGCGGCGTCCAGATCGGATGCCGCTACTCGACAGGGCAATTCTGAATCGACAATGACGTTGCCTCCCCCGAGCGACGACAGATACTCGCCGACCGGCGATGCAGAGACCGCGCTCGACGCCACAGCATTGCTCGACCTTCTCGCGGATTATCCCGACGAGCACAACGACTGCGTCGTACCCACCATCTGGTTCGACTGGCCGCAACTGTCGTGGACCGAGTACGGCATCGTCGCAGTGGCACGCCAGGGGCTGGTAGGCCATCCAAGCCGCGCAGATGCCTACGCTCTCGACCGGCATCTGGGAGCCCCGGCGACTTCAACAGTGACACTCGGACGCTCCCATTCTACGGAAGGCAAATGTCTACGCATAATGCGTTGCGCATCCTACGCAATAGCGCGCTAGGCTGCGCTCGTGACGCAACCGACGAATATCGTGCTGGACCCGGGTCTTCGCGCAACGGCCAAGCGCCGCGCCAGCGAGCGGGGTCTCAGCGTGTCCGCCTACATACGCGATCTGATACGTGAAGACGATGCGCGCTCAAGTTCACCAGCAGCAGACGTCAGCACCATTTTCGGCATCGCGGGCGACGGCGGCGGGCCGACCGACATGGCGCGCGACAAGCACCGCCTGATTGGCGAGGCCGTCTCCGCTCTTCACGACGAGCGGATTGAGGCTCGCGACGCCGACACCTCGTCCGGCTGATGGCCTCCGTCTTCGTTGACTCAGGCGTCTGGTTTGCGGCCATTTCGGTCGGCGACACACGACACGAACGCGCAACGGAACTGCTGCGTGCTCACGCGGGCAGACTCGCCACCACCGACGATGTGTTGATCGAGTCGTGGTTGCTCACTCGGAACCGCACGCACCGTGGAATCGCTGATCGGCTTGTCGACGGCATCGTCAACGACGGACTCGCAGAAGTCCTGGCCACGTCGAAGCGGGACTTGACCGCGGCGCTGCGCATCTCCGAGGTGTTTGCCGACCAAGACTTCTCGCTCGTTGACCGCACGAGCTGGGTCGTGATGGAGCGCCACGGCATCGACGAGGCCATCTCGTTCGACACCGATTTTGCCGTCTACCGCTACGGACGCGACCGCCGAAACGCCTTCACCATCCACCGCTGAACTCGCAACTCAAAGGCGGTAGAGACGTAGTGTCTGGGTGTGCTCTCATCATGGGCGATCTTGGCGTGACGAGACCACGCCCAGCTGCTCCGAGGCCAGGCGCTGCCGCAGTTGGTGCGAGTGGCTCCGTGGTTCGTCGCACGGCCACGCTGCACAGCGGCGAAGTGGTCAGCTTGGCCACTATGGGTGAGCGCGTCGCTGTGCGCGTGATCGAGTTGGTCGTGGCTGTTTGTCTCGTCGGAGCGGGGCTCATCGCCATGGCCGTCTGGTTCTTCATGAGCGGGTACTGGGGCAGCTGGAGCCTTGGCCAAGCCAGCCGAGCCGCAGATCGGCGGGGCGCGGTTGCCGTGGCAGCCTTGTTCCTGGCTCTCATCTTGCTCTTGCCGGTCATCTTCGAGACGTGGCGGAACAGCTGCGAATGCCGGGAGGACCGCCGAGGCCGAGGCCGTATCAGACTGATCCGAGTTGCCGACGGCGAGCCGCCGACCTTTCTTGAGTCAGCGGCACGAGCCCTGTTGCCGATCGGGATCTCTTCCCTCGCCTATGTCATTGCGCTTCTCGTTGGCCCTTGGTCTGCAGTCGAGACCATCGTCCTGGTCGGAGTCTCGGTGTGGCTCGTAGTTCATGGCACCGCTCTGGCACACCCGCAACAGCGAGGGTGGGCAGATCTCCTGGCCGGAACGGTCGTCATTCCTGCTCGCGAGACGATCGACGCTCCGCCTGCTCAACAGCACATCGACGGGCACGACTAGGGCTGCATTAGCACGATCAGACGCCCTGCGTTCCGGCCGAAGCAATCACTGGTAGCCGGCCCCGAGCCGTCACCCATCCAGTCCGGTCACACACCAACTAGCCGTAACCGGTGGGTCCGGCTCTTCCCGCATCACGTCCCTCAGCACCACGACGGATCCCTCCGCACACGGCCGACACTGCGTCGATGGATGCGGCCACGCGCCAGGCTGAACCGCGCTCCACGCCTCGATGCACTCCGTGAGCACTCTGACCTTTTCCCGCATCTGAGCCAACTCAGACGTGCTCGTGTCGTGCCATCGGACGAGAGTCGACTCGCAATCACTGACCCTGCGATCAGCCCCCAGCATCCAATCGATGTATTCGGTCGGATCGTCGGTTCGAGTTGAATCCCATCCCAAGTAGGTCCCTGCGTCCGCGGGCGGCTCGGCGATCATCGCTTCATGCTGGTTGACCCGCGACCGAGTAGTCCAAATCGATCCTTCGAAGACCCGTAGCGTGTCACGGCACTGCTCGGAATCGTCGACCGCCAAAGCGCCCCGGACAGCACCAAATGCCAAGGCGGCTATCGATCCCGCCACCACCACGACCGTCACCAGAACGCGAGACTTCGAGCGGACGGTATCCATGTGCCGGACACTACGGCGCGAGCGGCTGGGTGCTTCGAACCCGTGTGACCGACCTTCGTCAACAGGGCGGTAGCGTCGGCCGCGGGGTTGGGTTCATTGAAACGATCAAGAGCACTCATGCGCGTGGGTGATTGTCACTCTGGGCGCAGGCGATCTCGGTGGTGGCTGGCCGCGGTGACATGCCAAGCGGCGTTGCTGCTGCCGATGTCGGACGTGGGCGCCGCTAACGAGCCTGCGGGCTCGGACGAAACTGCTTCTGATGCCACCGCGCAGACCGAAACAACGCCCGACGACGCTGCGGGTGGCGTGGACGTCGTTCGGTACGCCGGCTCGAACCCCTATGAGATGTCGATCGAGCTGGCGCGGGCGCTGGTGGAATCGACGGGCAGCAGTTCGGAATGGGTGGTGCTGGCATCGGGCGAGTCGTGGGCCGACGCTGCAGTGGCGGGTCCGCTGGCAGCGTCGCTGGGTGCCCCAGTGGTCCTTGTGCCACCAGGCGGGTCTGCAATCGACTGCGGCGCGGCCTGACCTGGTGGAGTTCCTGCGGTCTGCGGGGGTGCGCCGTGTGGTGATCGTGGGCGATGCCGAGACGTTGCCGAACCACGAGCCGTCGGTGCTGTTCGGGCTGGGGATGCTGCCAAGAAACATAGAACGGGTCCACGGCACTGACCCGATCGAAGCGGCCATCGCCGTGGCCGAACGGATCGGCGCCCCTGCAGAATTCAGTGAGCGGGGCCGCACCGTGATCATTGCCAGCGACCGCAGCGTCGCTGACGCAGTGGCGGTCGGGCCCTTGGCGGCTGCGGGGCCTTTCCCGCTGCTGCTCACGGCGCAAGATTCACTCGAGCCGCGCATCGCTGCATACCTCGCCGACCACGAGATCGCCCATGTGGTGCTCGTCGGCGGTGCTGTCGCCGTCAGCGCAGCCGTGCAGGACGCGATCGAGACCGCGGACATCACCGTCACCCGGCTTGCGGGCCGTGACCGCAGCGACACCGCACGGCTCGCCGCAGACCTGTTCGATCAGCACACCGGCGACAACCCCGAATGCGCCGACGGCCCGACCCGCATCGGCTTCGCCCCAGCTGAGCGACCCGAGCGAGCCCTCACAGCTGGGCCCCTGCTCGCCCAACGCTGCGCACCTCTGCGCTACACCGAATCCGACCGGCTTCCCGCCGACCTCCAGAACTCCCTCTACCTCGCCCAGCACGGCCCAGCGAGCGCGCAGATCGTCGCATTCGCGGACGATCGGACGATTCCCGACAGCCTGCTGAGACCCTCAGTCCCCCCGGTGCGTATCGCGGCTTGGCAGCTTGTCAACGAGCGTCTGTCGGGCGAGATCGAAGTCGTACTCGTCGTGTTCGACGAACAAGGCAACAAAGTCAGTCTGCCGAGCACCAGAATGGCCATTCGGGATCATCACACCGCAATGTTCGATCCGCGTTTTCCGGAAGGTTTCTACTGGATCGACTGGGGTGAGCGGTTGACGTGGGCTCCTGACGGTCGCCGGATCGCCTACGTCCATGCCACCGTCGAAGATCTTCGAGTACTCGACGTGACGACCGGCGAAGAGACTCGACTTCGCTACGTCGACGCTATTCCCCGTCCCGCGAGTTTCCGTGGAATCGACTGGTCACATGACAGTACTCAACTGCTTCTCTCAGCGACTATCGATGATGAATCGACAGTATCCGAGGATTGGACCGAGACTGTCGGGAGGCGCGAATACAGCCCGGAGTTGTTTCTGTACCGTGAGTCGACCGGGAGCCTCTCGCGGCTGACACACAATGACTTCTCCGAGTTCTCGCTGCATTGGTCGCCAGATGGAAGCCGATTCGCTTACTACTCAACTCTTGCTCCGGGCGGTGCCGGGCTTCCTTACTCGCGGCTCGTTTCCCTCTACACCTATGACGTGGCCTCCGGCGCCTCGTATAAGATCGCATCCAATTTCGGCACATTGGACGGCCTCCATGCTCACTGGTCGAGCGATGGCACACGAATTGCGTTCGGCGGAGCGACAAGGAATCGACCCGCAGCCTGGTTTCAGTCGGAGTTGTTCATCGCGGACTATGACGGTTCAAATCTGCTGCAGTTGACGCCGTCAAACTGCCCGAGCTGTTTTGCTGACCGGATATCGCAGCTGGAAGGAATCTTTGAGCCATTCGTAACGTTTCCGGTATCTTGGTCGCCAAGCAGCGAACGTATCGTTTACTACAGCGACGGTTCGTTGCAGATTCATGACTTGGGTACCGGGAAGGTCCGTGTGCTTATTCCGCGTGGCCCTTCTCGAGTTGGCGTACCCGAAGCGCTCAGTTCAAAGGTAGTGGGATGGACCAGCGACAGCGAGACTCTATATGTCCAACCACGTGGGGCCGATTGTCAAGTTGTCGCGTTCGACATCGACGGTGAGAACACAGATGCTCTAGCCCTGATTATTCATGAGTCTGTGGGGTGGTGCGGTGTGGATCCGCGGAAAAGCCCCTCTGACCTGCGACGATGCATGCGTTCGAAGTACGCATCAGCGAGTTCAGGGGGGCATCTCCGAGGTGAAAGCTACCAGTGT
>JAPOPC010000016.1 GCA_026713105.1 Acidimicrobiaceae bacterium | reverse complement strand
GCGTCCCAGCGCACCGCGTCGAGCTGCGCCAGGCTCGACACCTCGATCAGCCCGTCGTCGTCGGTGTCATAGTCCACCGTCCGCGTCGGCCCCGCCGGCTCGTCGGGCGCCTCCAGCGGCGTGTCCGGCGACTTCCACACCAGATCCAGCGTGTACACCTTGTGCGCGATCTTGTCGCTGGCCATCACCCACGCATAGTCGTGAGACTCCGACGGCGACGGTCCCCAACGCTGGAACCAGTGGTACGTCACGAGCTTCACCGTGTTGACCCCCGGCGTCATCGTGACGCGTGCGCCATTGCTAGACGGCTGATTGTTGCCTATTCCACGCCACCGGCACTCGCGACAGTCGGGATGAATCACGGTGTCGCCCTCGACTCCCGCGAACGCCCACCCGGGAAGGCCCGATTCACGTAAACCGCTGGCCGGGAACAGGTTCTTGAATATCGCCACGAACCTCACCTCGGTGAGATCGTCGGGCATGTACACCACGTAGTTTTGCCGGTCGGGGCTGAACTTCGGGTAGAAGATGATGTCCGATGTCGTCGCGATGCTCTCGACGGTCATATTGTCGTCGCACATGACCACCTTGATCTTGCCCTTCTCGGCAGTGGCCGCCCGGTCCGCCTTGGGCACACACGTCGGCGTCAGCAGCTCCCGGCCGTCGGTGCGGCCTTCCGCACCAGGAGGATCTGCAAACTGCGGAAACTGAGCCGACGCCGTGCCGGCGGGCACCAGCACCGCTGCCAGCAGCGCCAGCACGGCGGCGGCCATCCGCAGCCGATGACCGCCTTTACGAGACCGAGATACACCGAGCGAGAACACCGGGACTCCTGTCTGTCAGCAGGCAAATGCCATATGACACACAGTAGGCAACCCAAGCAGCCCGCCTGACCATGCAGCGGCCACCCCGAGAGCCCGTGCGTCCCGCCTGCGGTGCCCTCGGGCCAAGCCGTCTTCAGCTAGCCGGCACGGGTGACGCGGCGTGTGGCGAACAGCGGCGCCACGTAGCCGATCGCGGCGACGGCGGCGCCGAACAGGAACGTTGCTCGCAGCCGACTCAGCGAGGGATCCTCGCCGGCGAACGCCAGCATCGACTGGATCCCCAGGATGATGCCCATCCACATGACCGTCTGGTTCATGCCGTTGGCCATGCCGAGGTCTTTGTCTTCCACCGAATTGGCGACAAGCACCTGGTAGGCGGGCGAGCCGACCCCCGCCGAGACACCCGACAGCACCAGCCCCACCATGATCGCCGCGAGGCCCCAGCCCACGGGCTTGGCACCCAGGGCAAAAGCGATCATCGAGCCGATCATCGCGGAGGTGCCGAAGAACATCGGGATCCGAGCACCGACCTTGGTCACCAGCGTGCCGCCCAGCGGCGACGCCATGGCGAACGCGCCGGGCCGGGGCACCATGAGCATCGCAGCGACGCCCACCGAGTAGCCGTACCGCTCCTGCAGAATCCAAGGCACCACCATGAAGCCGCCCATGTACGCGAACTGGTTCGCAGGCGCCGACAGCAGCGGCAAGGTGAAGCTGGCACGCCGGAACAGGCGCAGATCCAAGAAAGGGGCCGGGGCGCGGCGCTCCCACAGCACAAACAGCACGAAGCAGGCCACCGCCCCGCCGAGCATCGCCATGAGCGTCTGATCTGACAGCAATGCGTCGCCCGATCGCAGGAGCATCGGCAGCCGAGTGATCGCCCACAGCACCAGCAGTGTTCCGCCGGCGAGCAGCAGCGCTCCCCCGATGTCGATCGGCACGCGTTCGCCGCGGGGGATCGGCTTCACAACGACAGCTGCCAGAACCAGGGCGGCGAAGCTGATCACGCCGAACAGCAAGAAGATGCCTCGCCAGCCGAACACGTTCAGCAGCGGCCCGCCGACGACAACGCCGATCGTCGGCGCACCTGTCATGGCGAACTGGAACCAGCCGACGGCGCGTGCTCGCTCGGCCGGACCGAATGCGTGCATGAGCAGCGCCATGCCCGAGGGCATCAGCAGGCCGCCGCACAGCCCGAACACCACCCTCACGGCGATGAAGGTGCCGATGTCGGGCACCCAGTAGTTGGCGATCATCGTCGCGGTCATCCCGGCGATGCCGATGAGGAAGATGCGGCGGTGCCCGAACCGGTCAGCCAGCTTGCCGCCTGCAGGTGTCGATACTGCCATGGCCAGCATGAGGCCGGTGATGATCCAGCCCGCTGTGGGCAGCGTGGTATCGAGATCTTCGGAGATCGGCGTCAGCGAGACGCCCACCAAGGTCATCAACGAGCCGAAACCGAGCACCGCCAGCCCGATCACACCGAGCAGCCGCCACCGGTAGCGGTCTGGCGGGGGCGCGTCGACGGCCGAGGCTGGTAGGTCGGCGGCCGAGGCCACCGACGGCGCCGGGCGCGGGGAGGGAGGCGCCACCGATACGGCAAGGGGACGGCCGGCGGCATCGAGAATCTGCGGGACCACGGCGAAAACCGACGGCTGCCTTGCCGCCAGCCGAGCCTGAGCGCGCACGCTCCGTCCTGCGGGCTTCACGTGATCAGGACTGAGCGAGCTGCGCTTCGGGCGAACGTTCCGCTCGTGAAGGCTCGGTCGGCGTCACAGGTTCAGTAAATGCCGTCCCGCCCCGTTTGCCTCAGCGTCGCCGTACGCGGCGGCAGCACGCAACGAAGCGTCTCAGCGCGTGAGATGCCCGTCGTCGAGCATGGCGTCGACCTGGTAGCGGGCAATCTTGCCCATCTCAGGGTGTGTCAGCACCCAGAAGCGATCGGTGCGGACGGCGTCGAGCACCATCGGGCCGACCTCAGCGGGGTCCATGCCCTGGGCCAGAAAGCCCTTCAGCATGTCCCAGAATTTCTCGCCCTGATCCGTGCGCACATGATGGGAGGCATCTTCGGGATCGCGGTTGCGCTGGCTGTAGACGATGTTGGTGTTGATCGGTCCCGGGCACAGCACCGACGCACGGACGGGCGAGTTGCGCCGCCGCAGATCACGCTCGAGCGTGGCCATGAGCGCGACAACGCCGTGCTTCGCCACGTTGTAGGCGCCCACTGAGGCACCCGCATACAGGCCAGCGACCGATGCGGTCGAATTGATGTGGCCCTCCCCGGCCGCCTCGATGATCGGCAGGAACACATGGCATCCGTAGATCGGGCCCCACAGGTCGATGTCGAGGGTCCAGCGCCAGTCCTCGAGTGACATGTCTCCCACTGGGCCCGCAATGCCCACGCCTGCGTTGTTGCACAGGACGTGAGCCGTGCCGAACTCGGACACAGTCGCCTCCGCGAGCGCCTCGATCTCAGCCAGCTTGGACACATCGGTGCGAACTCCGATGGCTTCAGCACCGGTTCCGCACACCTCGGCGACTGCGTCGTGGAGGGGCGCCTCTTCGATATCAGCCAGAACAACCTTCATGCCCGCCGCGGCGAACGTGTCCGCCATGGCTCGGCCCATCCCGCTTGCCGCCCCGGTCACGACGGCGACCTTGCCTTCGACGTCCATAGCTCCTCGCTCGATTCTCTGTGATGTGTGTTGTGTGCAATGTGTGTTGTGCGTTGTGTGCGTTGCCGTGATCCTGCCCGGCTGTGTCCCGCGCTAGTCGAAGTCGATGACGGTGCGGGTGCCGACACGCTGGCGCATCTGCTCATAACCGGCGTTGATGTCCTCCAGCGGCATGTGCGCCGAGATCATCTCGTCAAGCATCAGCCGGCCGTCGAGGTACATGTCGACGTAGCGCGGCATGTCCACCCGGAAGGCGTTCGAGCCCATCATCGAGCCCTGCAGCCGCTTCTCGAGCATGAACACCTCGTAGCCGGGGATCTCGATCTTCTCGCCGAACGGCATCATCCCGACAATGACGGTCGTGCCGCCGGGGCGAGACGACGACCACGCCTGCTCGCAGGTCTTCTTGAGGCCAATGCACTCGAACGCGTAGTCCACGCCGCCGCCCGTCAGCTCCTTGATGGCCTCGACGGCATCGACCTCGCTTCCATTGACGGTGTCGGTCGCACCCACCTGGCGGGCCGTTTCGAGCTTGGAGTCCTCCACGTCGACCGAGATCACCCGACCGGCCCCCGCAATTCGGGCGCCCTGCACTGCGGACAGGCCGATGCCTCCTGCGCCGTAGACCGCAACGGTGGCCCCGGGCTCGATGCGAGCAGTCTTGAACACCGCGCCCAGACCGGTGGTGACGCCGCAGCCGATGAGCGACGCACGGTCGAGCGGCATGTCGTCGCGGATCTTCACCACAGCGTTCTGATGCACCAGCATTTCCTCGGCGAATCCGCCAAGCCGGGCGAACTGCCCGACTTCGGTGCCGTCGTGCTTGGACAGCCGGGGCGCCGCTCCGTCGGGGCGAGCTACCGCGGCGTGGTTCTGGCAGATGTTGGGGCGACCGGTCAGGCAGCGTTCGCAGTGGCCGCAGAACACCGACAGGCAGCTGATGACGTGATCGCCAGGCTTTACATAGGAGACATTGTCGCCAACCGCTTGAACGACGCCGGCGCTCTCATGACCCATGACAGCGGGCAGCTGGTACGGCCAGTGCGCATCCATGAAGTGCAGATCGCTGTGACACAGGCCCGCGTGCACCACCCGCAACAGGACTTCGTTGGGACCGGGCGCGTCGACCGAGATGTCCTCGATCTCGAGTTCACCCGGGATCTCGTTGAGCACTGCAGCTTTCATGGTCGGCTCCCCTCCCGTCGCGCACGTCGGCGGCGCAACTTGGCCACGCCGCAGCGTAGTCACCCGCAGGCAGACGCAGAGACTGAGCCGAATGGCGAAGTCGTGGCCCGAGCGGCCCGTGAGCGCAGCGAACAAGAGCGGAAAGCAAGGGCTGGGCCACGGAAGGCGAGACGCAGCGTTTTGGCGCTGAAGCTCAGGGTGTGGGACCGGTACGGCGAATGACCTCGGGACGAATCATCAGCCACAGCGTCATGCCTGCAAGCCCGAGGGAGGCCATCAGGACGACAGCGGCGCGAGCGCCGAGTTGCTGGGCAACCTCACCGAGCACGTAGGTGCCCACCGGCAGCGCGCCGATCGCCATGCTCAACAAGCCCATCGCGCGACCCCGCATTTCCTCGGACACAGCGGTGAGCACCAAGGTCGACTGCGTCGCGGCAAAGAGCCCGCTGCCGCAGCTGGCGACGTACAGCGTGATCAC
Source organism: Acidimicrobiaceae bacterium (assembly GCA_026713105.1). GTDB lineage: Bacteria > Actinomycetota > Acidimicrobiia > Acidimicrobiales > Poriferisodalaceae > Poriferisodalis. The sequence continues at coordinate 67,622 of JAPOPC010000016.1, read as the reverse complement.
GGCAACGAGAACATTCGGCGACATCGCCCACACGATGAGCGTCGCCATGGCCACGAAGACGCCGAGCGTGTACGCAATCCCCCAGCGGCCGGCACCCCACCGGGCAGTGACGAGCGATCCGGTGATCATCCCGAAGCCGGTCATCGAACCGATGATCCCGATCTGAGATGCCGTGGCATCGACCTGGTCGCCGATGAGCTGGACAGCCGGGAAGTAGGCGAACATGAAGAAGTTCGCCATCACGGTGACGCCCAGGATGCTGAGCAGGCTGCGGTTGGTGCGGGCCAGCCGCAACCCCTCACGAAGTTCCGTGATCGTCGAGGTGCGGGCGGCGGCAGGGCGGCCGGACGTCCTGCCGGATGGAAGCGCCTCGCCGGCTCGGCCGTGCTGTTGCGCCTCGCCGGCTCGGCCGACGGGCACAACCTCGAAGATCCGGTCCCGCAGGGCGTCGGACCATCGGTCAATCGATTCGGCGACGGGGCGAGCTGGCGGCACCCGGGGCACCCACATCAGCAGGAACAGGCCGACGCCGAGCATGCCGGCGACACCAAGGAAAGCCGTCCCGACGCCGGCGCGGTCAGCAACGGCACCACCCAGCAACTGCCCCGCAGCGACGCCGGACGCCAGCGCCATCGTCTCCCACGCCATCGCCTTGTGCAGCCGGTATGGGCCAACGATGTCCAGCAGCAGTGCGCGACGACTGGTCATGTCGACGACCCAGCCGATGCCAGCGAAGAGCAGGAACGGGAACAGCAGCAAGATGCCCAGTTGGTCGGACCTCTCGGCGAAGCCGATGATGGCGACAAACGGCACGAGCATGGCCGTCTGGAGCCGCACCGTGCGGCGGCGGTCGAAGCGATCCGAGATGACACCGCCGATGGCGCCGCCGAGCAGCAGCGGCGCCCACATGACCGCGCCGGTGAGCTGCACCATCCGAGGCGAGTCCGTGATCTGGTTGACGTGGTAGCTCGCGAGGAATGCGATCGCCCAGCGTCCCCAGTGCCAGCACAGGCCGCTGAACCACAGCGGCGCGAACCCGCGTGCTGCGAACGCTCCACCGCCGCTGAACTCGGACTCGAGGCGCGGCGCTTCAGCGGCGGCCGCCCCCCTGCGCATCAGCGCGGCATCCTACGAGCGAGCGCCGCAGAGTGCCTGTCGTTGCTGCTGGATCAGGCCGGCACGCCCGATGCCGGGGCGACCGTCACCGGGACGCCATTGACAGCGGCGTTGCCAGACGGGACGTCCACGAAATCGGGCGGGACCAGCACGTTGTAGTTGACACCTGCGTACCGGCTGGCCACTGACTGCCGGGTTCCCGGCTTGTCGTGACCCCAGCCGTGGGGCAGCGACAACACGCCTGGGTACATCTCGTCGCTGACTTCCACCGGAACCTCTACGGCGCCGTTGGTCGAAGCAACTCGTGCCAACTCGCCATCGCAGATGCCGGCGCTGGCGGCATCTTGGGGATGCATCAACAGCGTGCAGCGATCCTTGCCCCGCACCAGCACCTCCACGTTGTGCATCCAGGAGTTGTTGGAGCGAACGTGGCGACGACTTGTGAGCACCAGGGAACCGGCTGGTCGGTCGATGCTCCTCGCCAAGCGCTCGATGTCGGCGGTGATGCGCTCGGGGGCCAAGTCGATCTTTCCGTCGGGATGAGTCACGATGTCATCGACTTGCGGGACCATCGGACCCATGTCCAGCCCATTGGGCAGATCGGCGAGCTTGTCGAGGTTCAGCCCATCGGGATTGTCGCCGTAACGGTCTCCCCACGGACCGGTGCGGATGGCGAGATCATTCAATCGCTCGGGGCCGGGTTCGGGCGATGTCTCCAGCGCCATCGCAGGATCCACACCGGCAAGCTCAGCGAGGGCCGAGAAGTACAGATCGTCGAACTCGGCCGCGTTCACGTCTCCCATTCCGGCGCACATCGCTCCGAGCCGGGTCAGAATCTCCCATTCGTCGGGCCGATCGTCGGCGGGCGGGAACAGCGGCGGCGCGTACTTTGCGGCCGAGCGCTTGGCCCAGCCCCACAGCATCTCGGAGTAGAAGTGCTGCTCCAGCGCTGCCAGCCCCGGCAGTACCACATGGGCATGGCGAGATGTCTCGTTCAGCGCATTGTCCACCGAAATCATGGCTTCCAGCTGGGGCAGGGCATTGTCGAGGCGTTCGGAATTCGGGGCAGACAGCACCGGGTTTCCACCCACCACCACCAGCCCCTTGAGCTGTCCGGGGCCGGGTGTGTCGATCTCCTCGGCGAGACATCCCATGGGAAACTGCCCGAGCACCTCGGGAATGTCGCGCACTCTGCTCCGCCAACGGTCAAAACCGCCCTCGAAGCCCCAGTCCTGCTGCAGCATCGACCACGCCACAGGCTTCGCCCACATCATTCCGCCGACCGCATCCAGGTTGCCGGTGAGCGCGCAGATCACGTCGGGCAGCCACGACGCCAGCGTGCCGAATTCCTGGTTGCAGGTGCCGATGCGTGCGTACCACGCCGCCCGCTCAGCCGCAGCGAACTCGCGGGCCAGGGTGCGGATCGCCTCTGCGTCGGCCCCGCACGTCTCTGCGACCCGCTCGGGCGGGTACCCCGCAGCAATGGCACGGACCTCGTCCGCGCCCTTGAGCCGATCCGCCAGATGGCCGAATCGCACGAGCCCTTCGTCGAAGAGCACGTTCACCACGGCGAGCTGCAGCAGCGCATCGGTGCCGGGCCGCACCGGCAGCCACTGATCGGCGTGAGCGCACGTCTCGGTACGGCGAGGGTCGATCACCACCACCTTGCCTCGTTCGCGCACCCGGTCCAGAGCGCCCGGAACGTCGGGACAGCCCATGAAGCTGCCCTGGCTGGCGGACGGGTTGGCGCCCTGCACCACCATGAATTTGGTGCGATCGATATCGGGTACTGGGATGCGCCATGAATGCCCGTACATCAACTGGCAGGCGACGTTCTTGGACCACGTGTCGACGGTGCCAGACGAATAGACCGTCGGTATCCCAGCAAGCTGCAAGAACATGCCGGCATACCGGCTGATCGAGTAGTTGAAGCCGGTGGCATTGCCGAGGTAGGCGGTGATCGCTTCGACGCCGTAGCGGTCCCGCACGCCGCCAAGCAGCTCGGCGCACCGTTCGAAGGCAGCCTCCCAGCTCGCTTCGACAAGGCTGCCCGACGCATCACGGATCAGCGGAACCCGAACGCGATCGGGGTCTGCGTACATACGCCCGAGCACGGTGCCCTTGGGGCAGATGTAGCCCTTGGACCAGACGTCGTTGTGGTTCGGCCTGATCAGCTTCACCTCGCCGTCGGCGTGGTGCACTTCGAGCCCGCACATCGCTTCGCACAATGAGCAACTCCGGATGTGAATCTGGCGATCGGTCATGCGAGCCCTTTCTGGACCGTGGCCGGGATGCCCGAGATTACGGTGCCCCATGCGTGCCCACCTGCCTTGGTTGCGAGACGGTCCTTGAGTCGATGGGAGGCATCTGAACGACATGACCGATTGCGGTGCCCAAGGCACAACAGGTCGTGTCGGAGGTGTAGATGGCGCGGCCGGCGGGTGGGTCATGGCGATCACCGGTGCGCGGAACGGCTCTCCGGTTGAGTTCTCCGTGTGGGTGTCGTTCGCCGAGCTGTGGGCAGAAGCTCGTCGGCAGTCGCTTGCGGCCGTGGGCATTGACATGCCGATCGGGTTGCCCAGTTCTTCACAGCGCCTTGCCGATGAGCAAGCGCGCGAGATGCTGGGACCGCGCCGATCATCGCTGTTCTGGTCCCCGCCGCAGGCTGCTTTGTCTGCGAGCGGCTTCGAAGCCGCCAACCAAGCCTCTCGCGACCATCTCGGCAAAGGCGTGTCGAAGCAGGCGTTCAACTTGCTGCCGAAGATTCGCGAGGTCCGCTCCGTCCTTGCTCCTACCGAATTCGAAGCCAGCGCAGCGCCACGGGCCGCAGAGGTGCACCCGGAGTTGAGCTTCGCCGTGATGGCTGCGGTGCTTCACGCGAATGTGGGGCCCGATCGGATCGGCGAACCGACTTCCTCCGACGGGGAACCGACCCCATCCCGGCCGATGACGCATCCGAAGCGAATCCAAGCCGGCATTGCCGAGCGTTTGGCGCTGCTCGGCTCCTGCTTCACCGGCATCACTGAGTCGGCGGTCCTGAGCCCATTGGCTGGCCCGCCGCATCCCGCGCTCGATGACCTGCTCGACGCCGCAGCAGCAGCTTGGACCGCCCGCCGGATCGCCGCGGACGACGCAGAGCACCTCGGTGCCGTCGATGGTCACATCCCGCTCGACGAAGCCGGCTTCCCGCTCACCATCGTCGTGTGAACTCGACCCGGTCGAGCTCACACTGGCACGCTCTGCTCAGCGTGCAGCACAGCCGTCCAGCGACGGCCTTGGACTGAAGCGCTGACGGGGATTTCGCGCCTGCGGCTACTATCGGGGCGGTGACACCGACCGATCCGATGCCTGCGGGAGCCGAGGCGGCCGCCGACCGGCGGTCCGTTCTGACGGATGTCTGGCAAGGCGGCGACGACGTTGGATTCGACGCTGAGCGAAGCAATGCCAAGGTCTGCCGAAACGCGCGCCATTTCACCTTCGATGGCTTCGCCGATGACGAAGACGACATCGCCACGTCCTGGCGGAAGCTGCTCGAGCGCGAGGGCAAGTCATCCCCCGACGGCACCTCGGTGCGCGACCTCGTCCTCGGTCCGAATTCGGGAGACTGAGGCCGGCGATCTCCCGGCTTCCACCCGGTGAGCGAACAGCCCCGCAACGAAACGCCGGCAAGCGTTGCCGACCTTCAAGCACAGTTTCTTTCGTCTGGATATCTGGCGAGCCGCGGCCTGGCCACGGCGACGCTCATCGGGCTGCGCTTGGGTCGACCCATCCTGCTCGAGGGCGAGGTCGGTGTCGGCAAGACCGAGATGGCCAAGTGCCTTGCCCAGATCGGGGGACGCCAGCTCATCCGGCTCCAGTGCTACGAGGGCATCGACACCCATCAGGCGCTGTACGAGTGGGACTACGCACGGCAGATGCTGCACGTCCGGGCGCTGTCGGAGAGCGAACTTTCCGATGCCTCGGCGGTCAGCGGCCTCTACAGCCCCGAATTCCTGATCGAGCGCCCGCTCCTCTCCGCGATCCGAGCCGGAAGCGACGCCGTGCTGTTGATCGACGAAATCGACCGTGCCGACGATGAATTCGAGGCATTTCTGCTGGAGCTGCTGTCGGACTTCCAGATCACGATTCCCGAAGTCGGCACCGTGGCAGCCAGCGACCGGCCGACCGTGGTGTTGACATCGAATCGCACACGCGAACTGCACGACGCGTTGAAGCGGCGGTGCCTCTACCACTGGATCGGCTTCCCCAGCGTCGAAGAAGAAATCGAGATCGTGCGGCTACGGGTGCCCGCCGCCGTCGAGACCCTTGTGCACAAGGTCGTCGCGGCGGTGCAGCGTCTGCGGGACATGGATCTGGTCAAACCCCCCGGCGTCGCAGAAACGCTCGACTGGGTGGATGCGCTGGGCGTGCTGGGCACCACCGAGCTCGACGCGGCCTCGGCAGCCGACACGCTCGGTACGGTCATCAAGGACCGAGACGACCTCGAACTGGTCGGCGCCGAACTCGACAGGGTTGTCGCCGATGCATGAGTTCGGTGCCGCAGCCGGTGTCGCCGTCGGTGCCTGAGGGGCCGCCTGCGTCCGCAGACGACGCGGGCTCGGGTCCAGCCGAGATCGTGGCGCGCCTTGTCGGCTTCGGCCACGCCCTGCGGCACGAGGGCCTGCCGGTCGGCTCCGACGACGTGGTCACGTTCTGCACAGCCGTCGCCGAGCTCACACCCAGCGACATCGCCGACGTCTACTGGTGCGGCCGTGCCACGCTCGTGCATCGCCGCGACCACCTGGCGGTGTTCGATGAGGTGTTCCGCCAGTACTTCCTGGGCCATCCGGCCCCGGCAGGCCGCGAGCCCGATGCGACCGAACCGGTTGCCCAGGGATTGAGCGGCACCCTGAACGTGCCCGACAGCGAGCCGGGCGAACAGACCGGAGACGACCGGCCGATGGTGCTCGGCCTGCAGGCCTCAGGTGTCGAGATCCAGCGCGACAAGCGATTCGCCGAGTGCACTCCCGAAGAGTTGGCTGCGCTGCGGCGGATCATGGCGCGCATCGGACTCGAACCGCCGCGACGCCGAACACGACGGCGGCAACCGGATCCCTCAGGTGCGCGGCTCGACATTCGGCGGATGGCCCGCGAGGCCATGCGCCTCAGCCACGCAGCACCTGAGCTGCGCCGATTGTCACGAACACAGCGACCCCGGCCCCTCGTGCTCATCTGTGACGTCTCAGGGTCGATGGCCGACTACTCGCGCAACCTGCTGCAGTTCGCCTATTCGATGCGTCGAGCAGCCCGCAAAATCGAGGTCTTCTGCTTCGGCACCCGGCTGACGCGCATCACGCCTGCGTTGGACCGCCGCAACCCCGACGATGCCATGAAACTTGCCGCAGCTCGTGTGCTCGATTGGGACGGCGGCACGCAGATCGGCGCATCGCTTGACACCTTCGTCCGCCGCTGGGGTCGCAAGGGCCTCAGCCGGGGCGCCACCGTTGTGGTCTGCTCCGATGGGCTCGACCGCGGAGACCCTGCTGTGCTGGCGGACGCGATGGAGCGTCTCAGCCGGCTCTGCCACCGGATCGTCTGGATGAACCCGCTCGCCCGTGATGATGTCGAGACCCTGCCGAACACGCTCGCCATGTCGGTGGCGGGCCCGTTCATCGACTCGCTCCAGTCCGGCCACGACCTCGACAGCCTCGAGTCGTTCGCCCGCAAGCTGCCCCAGATCGGCTGAGCCTGATGAAGCCGAGCCCGATGAAGAGGTGGAGCGTCTCCATCCAGGCAGAGGGCGACCGGCCCGTCCAACTCGACGAGGTGGTGGCGCTGGCCGACGCGGTGGCGCCGCTCGACGGCATCGCATCGGGCGTCGGAGCGATGGCGTACGGCGCTCAGATCGTGATTGAGGCCGACACGGCCGACAGCGCTGTCGAGGCGGCGATGGAGGCCTTCGCCGCGGCTGTCGAGACCGCGAATCTCCCGGCCTGGCCGATGACCCGTGCGGAAGTGATCGGGGAGGACGAGTTTGAGGTAGGCGAAGTTGGGACCGAAGATTGATCCGGAACAGATGACCCGCCCCCGATGACCCAGTCCCGATGATTCGGCTTGGCTCGCTTGCCGGCTATCCCTTCGAGGGACCCAGAGTGCTGGGCGGCTGGACGCCGCCGGCGATCGCTGCCGTGTTCGCGATCCTGTACCGAGCGGACCCTGACGGCAAGCCATACGACTACGCCGTGCTCGACGTCGACCACGCGGACAACCTGGCTGAGGCCCGGCTGCCGTTCGGTCACGCCCGCGCCAGGTGCTGGGAGCGGCGCGCCGGTAACAAGTGGAATCTCCACATCTGCACCTACGAGGTGCCTGGCGGGCTGCGCTCGCACCGCGAACAGATCGTCCGAGAGCTGATTTCGGTCTACCGGCCCGGCTGCGCGCCCGAACAATTCGACCAGGTGTGGGAGGACGAGTGGATCGGCAGTTACCGAGCCCCCACCGCCGGCCCGCTCACCACCACACGCGATCCCAGCGGCTCGACGGAGCGAAGACCGGAGCCCGACGAGAGCTGATCGCTGAGGGCTATTCGGGGTGGTAGCCGACGGCGTCGTGGAGCCGGCTGCGCCGCGAGCCCATGGCGGGCCGAGCTGGCACTGGCTCGCGAGGCTCGGGTTCGGGCTCATAGGTGGCACCGGCCACGATGCCTTCGGCCATGCCGTACAGCAGCGGCAGCGCACCCGCAATGACGCCGCTGGTGCTGTTGATGCGCTCGACGCCTGGCTCGACAGCCTCAGCGTCGGCCTTGATCTTCCAGACGATCTGCGAGCACTCTTCGAGCAGCCCCGCGATGCGGGTCAGCTGGCTTCCGACGATGAACAAGTAGAAGGCCAGCCCCGCAATCAGCAGGCCGATCAGGATGACGGAGAGAACCACGAGTGTCGTCATGAGCGCACCTTGTCGAGCACACGGCCCAGGAACAGGTGGTGTTCGAGGCCTTCGGTCAACACCGCATCGACTTGCTCGGCAGTCTCTGCGATGAGAGCGGTGTCACCGGTGTTGGCGGCAGCTCGCTCGAGTGTGTCCTTGATGACCTCCACCCGGCGCTCGATCGTGCGCACGAGCAGCACCAGCATCGTGAGCAGGGCGACGACCGCGACGATCACCACGAAGCCGCCGATGATGACGCCCCACCACAAGCTCTCTTGGGTGTCGGTCAACCCCAGTAGTTCCATCTCAGCCTCCTAACCGGGCTCGACCACGTTTGAGACCGGCGACGATGGTCGATGCCGCCTCGATCGTGGTGTTCAATTCCCCCAGCGCCGCAGTGTTGGTGACTGCGTCTTCCAGTGCGTCGTTGATCTCCGATGCCCGATTGCCGATCGAACGGGCAAGCATCAGGATTGGCACGACGAGCGCGACCACGGCGATCACCACGACGATGCCCATCACGTAGCCGATGGTCCATCCGGTTGTGGACTCTTGAGCGAGTAGCTGCATCACGGCAATGCCCCCCTCAGATCGATTCGCAGAAGTCGCTGACGGGTTTGAGCGTCGAATTGACTGACGGCAGCACCGTCGGGACAGTCGAGGTCTGCTCCGCTATGACGCCGACTCCGCCGGCGACCTGCACGAGCGTCGCGTGAACGGCTCGCAAGTGGAGCACGACTCGCAACAGCCCGACGGCGGCAGCCACGATGATCAAGGCGCCGATGATGACGGTGACCCAGGCAACAGCAGGCATCAGATCTCCCTTCAGCCCAAGAGCTTCCCGACCGAACCGGCGTAGCGCACGGCACCGTCCGCTACCTCTTCGATCGTCTCGTCAGTGGTCGCGAGCAGGTCACGCGTGGTGTCGAGCTCGCCGATGACCCCCACGCCCCCAGCCAGGATGTCGTCGCTGGCTTTGCGGATCCGCTCGATGGCAGCCAGGACCCGGTTCAGCAGTGCAACCGCAACCGGCACGACCACTGCCAGCAGTATCAGGTTTCCTATCCACCAGAGCACAGCAGCCTCCTCAGACGGCCTCGGGGCGATACGGCATGACGAATCGACGCACCACGCGCGCAAGCCCCTTTTGCGCGGCACGCACACCGATGGCGGCACCGCCGGCGCTTTGGGCTTGACCGACCTCGTCGGGATCGCGGCCCGCTGCGATCGCAGCGAGCCGGTTCTGCGCGTTGGCGGCAAAGTCACCCAGCAGCACTGCGGTGATGTCGCTCACCAAGCCGCGTCCATATTGCGCTGCCGGACCGGAGAGCTGCAGGTCCATGGCAACCTCGACAGCGGTGCCGCCCGCGGCTTCGGCAAGGCTTGCGTTGAGCTCAAGCGTGGCTTGGCCCCGGCCCTTGCGATCGGCACCGCTGGCGGCGACCGAGATCGTGCGGGCATCTTCGTCGCGGTGGGTGATCTCGGCACCGCCGTCGAAGTCCAGCTTGATCGGGCCGAGGCCGATCGACACCGTGCCGCCGTAGCGGTCGTCCCCAAGCTCGTCGGTCAGCTCGGTACCGGGCAGGCACGCGGCGACCTGGGGCACGTTGCCGAAGAAGTCCCACACAGCCTCCATCGGCTGCGCGACTTCGAACTGATTCGTGATCTGCATCAGGCGACTCCCTGTTCGCGCGCATAGGCCGTGCGGCACCCGGCGCAGCAGAAATAGAAGACCTCGTCGCCCACCTCGAGTGAGACAGCTGCGGATTCGATCTGGACTGTCATGCCGCAGATGGGGTCGATTGCCGTTGGGGCAGCAGGCGCTTGAGCCGCGACCGTCGTTGTGAATGCGCCTCGGGCACGCAGCTGCACCAACTCGGCCAGGATCGACACGGCAACCTCTTTGTGCGAGGTGCTGCCGAGATCGAGGCCAGCGGGGGCGCGCAGTGCGCCGAGCTTGGCTTCCTCCACGCCTTGGTCGGCCAGCAGGGCCCGGACGCTTTCGGATCGCCGAGCGGACGAGACCAGACCCACATAGGCGGGACCAGCCTTGAACGCAGCAGTCAGCACGTCTTCGTCGCCGTGCCCTTGGGTGGCAACGACGACGATCGACTGCGGCGAGAGCAGCCCTTCGCTGAACTCGGCACGATCAACGAGTTCGACGCGCCAGTCGAGTTGGGCTGCGAGGACCGACAGGGTTGTCGCCATGGGCGAGCTTCCGACGATCACGATGTGGGGTGTGGCCACGACGGGCTCCAAGTAGATCTGCAGGGCGCCTTCGCTCTGGCACGACATGGGCACCGCAGTCGTGCCCTGGGGGAGATCGCCGAATCGGTCGCTCGCTCCGAGCGCCAGCAAACGCGGCATCCCTGCTTCGAGCGTTGCCACGGCCTCACGGATGAACACCGGCTCGGCGCAGGCGCCGCCGATCCACCCGTAGATCTCGCCCGAAGCCGTGTAGATGGCACGAGACCCGTGCTGGCCCGACGTCGGACCTTCCCGCCAGACAACCGTGGCCAGCACGAAGGCCTCGCCGCTGCGAGCCAGTTCTGTGGCGCGTTCGAGCACGCCCCAGCCCTCGACGGACCTGGACTCAACGGCACTGGGCCCGAAGTGACTGGGACCGCTCATGGCTCCGTCTTCACCGGCGGAGCGCCGGAGATGTCGTGGCCCTGCGTGATGGCCTCATAGACCCGATCGGGCAACAGCGGCATATCGATGTTGCGCACGCCGGCGTCGCCGATGGCGTCGATGACGGCGTTGACGAATGCTGCGGGACCGCCGACGGTGGCGCATTCCCCGATGCCCTTGGCACCGATGGGATGGTGCGGGCACGGGGTCACCACCTCGTGGAGCTCGAAACCCGGTGTCTCCCACGCAGTCGGCAGCAGGTAGTCCATGTAGTTCGAGCCGATGCAGTTGCCGTCCTCGTCGAAGGTAATGAACTGCATGTTGGCCATGGCATAGGCCTCGGTGAGCCCGCCCATGATCTGGCCCTCGACGATCATCGGGTTGATGCGCACGCCGCAGTCGTCCACCGCCACCACCCGCAGGACGTCCCACACCCCGGTCTCGGGATCGACCTCGACGGTCGCTATGTAACAGGCGAACGGCCACGTCAGGTTGGGCGGGTCGTAGTAGGCGTTGTTCTCGAGGCCCGGCTCCATGCCGTCGGGCATGTTGCTGTAGGCGGCGATGGCGCATTCCTGGATCGTCACGCCTCGATCAGGGGCGCCGCGGACCGAGAACCGCCCGAGCTCCCACTCGATGTCCTCTTCGGACACCTCGAGCAGGTGGGCGGCGATCTTGCGGGCCTTGGCGCGGATCTTGCGAGACACCATGGCTACGGCTGCACCGGCCACCGGCGTGCTGCGCGATGCGTAGGTGCCCATGCCAAATGGGGCGGTGTCGGTGTCGCCCTCCTCGACGAGCACGTCCTCAGCGGGAATGCCCAACTCGTGAGCGACGATCTGCGCCCAGGTGGTCTCGTGGCCTTGACCTTGAGTCTTGGCGCCGGTGCGCAGCAAGGCCTTGCCGGTCATGTGGACCTTGAGCTCGGCGGAGTCGAACATCTTGATGCCCAAGATGTCGTATTCGCGGCTGTTGCCGGCCCCCAGCGGCTCAGTCATGGTCGAGATGCCGATGCCCAGCAGTCGGCCCCGCTGGCGCGCTTCCTCCTTCTGGGCCAGGAAGTCCTCGTAACCGATCGCTTCGAGGCCGAGGTCGAGGCACTTTTGGTACTGGCCGGAGTCGGTAAGGAAGCCCCAGGGCGTGCGATGGGGGAAGTCGTCGTCTCGCACCAGGTTGATGCGACGGAACTCGGCCTGATCCATGCCGAGGTCGGCGGCGGCGGCCTGCACCATGCGTTCTTGGAAGTACATCGCCTCGGTGACACGGAACGAGCACCGATACGCGACCCCTCCCGGCGCCTTATTGGTGTAGACGCCTTGGGCGGTGAGATGGGCGGTCGGAATGTCGTAACAGCTGAAAGCCGAGTGCATCAGGCCGATCTTGAACTTGCTCGGCTGAGCATCGGAGAAGAACGCACCGTGATCGGAGTCGGTGTGCATGCGCACGCCGAGCATCCGACCGTCGCTTCGCAGCGCCATCTCGCCTTTGAGGTAGATGTCGCGGCCGAATCCCGTCGAGATGAGGTTCCCGCTCTTGTCCTCGATCCACTTGACCGGGCATTCGAGCAGGATCGACGCCAGGATCGACACGACGTAGCCGGGATACACCGGCACCTTGTTGCCGAAGCCGCCGCCGAGATCGGGCGAGACGATGCGGATCATGTGCTCGGGCAACTCGGCCACCAGCGCCACCGCAGCCCGGATGATGTGCGGCGCCTGGGTGGTCATGTACACGGTGAGCTTCGAGGTCGCCCGGTTGAAGTCCGCGATCGAGCCGCACGCCTCAATGGGCGACGGGTGCGAGCGCGGGTAGTGCATTTCGATGGCCGAGACCACGTCAGCCCCGGCGAAGGCACGGTCGGTGCCCTCGCGGTCGCCGACCTCCCAGTCGAACACCACGTTGGAGTCCTGACCGGTCTTGTCGTCGCGGATCAGCGGGGCGTCAGGGGCCTTTGCTTGGCTCGGGTTGACGATCGGCGGCAGCGGCTCGTAGTCGACGACGATGGCCTCGCAGCCGTCCTTCGCGATGTAGGGGTCGTCAGCAACGACGCAGGCCACTTCTTGGCCTTGGAATCTGACCTTGTCGGTGGCGAGAACGGCCTGGGTGTCATAGGAGAGCGTCGGCATCCATGCCAGATTCCGGGCGGCCAGCATCTCTCCGGTGAGCACCATGCGAACGCCCGGGATGGCCCAGGCGGCACTGACGTCGATGGAGCGGATGCGGGCGTGGGCGAGCGGGCTGCGCAGGATCTCCATGTGCAGCATCCCGGGCAGGGCAATGTCGTCGATGTAGTTGCCCTTGCCGCGGATGAAGCGATTGTCTTCGACCCGGCGCCGACTGGCGCCGAGGCCGCCGATCTTGATCTCGTCGAGCGCCATCTCAGCCTTCCTCTCCGGCCTCATCGCTGCCGGCTGTGCCGCCACCCAGCTTCTCGGCGGCCCACATCACCGCTTTGACGATGTTCTGGTAGCCGGTACAGCGGCACAAGTTCCCCGACAGTGCCCAGCGGATCTCATCCTCGGTTGGGTTCGGGTTCTCTTCGAGCAGGGCCTTGGCGCTGAGCATCATTCCCGGAGTGCAGAAGCCGCACTGCAGGCCGTGTTCGTCCTTGAAGCCCTCCTGGATCGGGTGCAGCTCGCTGGCGGTCGCAAGACCTTCAACGGTGAGGATCTCGTGGCCGTCGGCTTGAACAGCGAACATCGTGCAGCTCTTGACGGGCACGCCGTCGTAGAGCACCGTGCAGGCGCCGCAGTTGGTCGTGTCGCAGCCGGTGTGGGTGCCCGTCAGGCGGAAGCCGTTGCGCAGCAGGTGTGCCAGCAGCAGCCGCGGTTCGACATCGGCGGCGCGGCGTTCGCCGTTCACGGTCAATTCCAGCCGGCGAACCGGCACATCGTCACCGAAGCTCGGCGGGACCTCTTCGAACAACGTGCTCATGTCAGGCCGCCTTCTGTTCAGACCGCTGGATTTGCGCGCCGATGCGTCGCACGAACGTTGCGACGACGTGGCGCTTGTAGTCGGCGCTTCCTCGATGGTCGGAGCGGGGCTGGGCCGCTTCGGCGGCGAGCTGGGCCGCTGCGTCCACGGCGTCGGCCTCAAGTGACGTGCCGACCAGAGCCGCCGCCGCGCCCGAGGCGTTGATAGTGGCGGGCCCGACGCCAGTCAGCCCGATGCCTGCCTTGGCGACGCTGTCGCCCGACATCTCCACCGAGACCGCGACGCCGACGGTGGCGAAGTCGCCGACACGGCGCTCGAGCTTGAGGTAGCCGCCGGCCCGGGTTCCGCGTGCTGCGGGAACCACCGCTTCGACTGCGATCTCGTCGGCAGCGAGCACCGTCTGGAACGGGCCGTCGATGAGGTCGTCGACCGGAATGGACCGTTGCCCGTTCGGGCCTTGGGCCACGATGGCCCCTTCCAGCGACACCATCACCGAAGCCCAGTCGCCTTGCGGGTCGGCGTGGCACACCGAGCCGACGAGAGTTCCTCGTGTGCGTACGAGCGGGTCGGCTACGACAGGCGCTGCCGCAGCGATCGTGGGCTGATGGTCGCCGAGCGAGGCCGATTTCTCGAGATCGGCGTGACGGCACAGTGCGCCGATGCGGTAGGTGCCGTCGCCATCGGCCCGGTGGTAGTTGAGACCGCCGATGCCGTTGATGTCCACGATCATCGCCGGAGCGGCAAATCGCAGCTTCATCATCGGGATGAGGCTCTGGCCTCCGGCCAGGATCTTTGCCTCGCCGTCTGCCGCGGCGAGCAATCCGATGGCCTCAGCGACTGTCGAGGGGGCTTCATAGCGGAAGCGGGATGGGTACATGCCTCAGCCTCCTGTCGGCTGTGCGCCAGGTCCCTGTGGGTCCGGCACAGCTCGCGGCATCGACTCGTCGTCGGGATCCGGCCGTCGCTCCTGGTGTGGCGGCCACGGTCCTTGGACCGGCTGACCTGCGACTTTGAGATAGTCGATGATCTGCGGCCACGCCCAGATCGTCGGGCTCGCGCCTTCCTTGGGCGCACCCTCGATGACCTCATACAGCCTTGGGTTGCCAGCGCTGTGGCCTGATGACTCGATCGGCATGGATACCCCTTCCCCCGGAGATCCGGCCGTGTCTGCGGCACTGCGAACTTACCACTGCTCGCCGGGACGCTCATAACGGACCCAATCGAGCCATCGCTGGAGACGCCCGCGTTCGGGTTTGTGCGAGAGGCGGCGATACTCGTGGTCATGACACTTGGCATCAGCGGATCGCTACTCGGCGCGGGAGTGGACTCAGGCTGGTATCAGGCAGTCCTCGTGGTCCATCTGGCCAGTGCAGTAGTGGGCTTCGGCGGCAGCGCCGTGGGTACCGTCATGCTGCGGCGCGCCTGGACCGAAGGACCAGACGCGGCAGCGGCCGTCCGGCGTTCGTTTGAATTCGCCTCCAACCGTCTCATCGACATAGCGGCATACCTAGCCGGCATCGCCGGCGTCGTCGCCGTGATCATCGGGCCTTGGAACTTCCAGCAGGACTGGGTGACGATTGCGTTCGTCCCGTACTTCGCTTGGCTGGCCATCGCGCACGGTGCGCTGCGTCCAACGGCCGCCAAGCTCGCCGCAGCATTGGACGACGGTCCCCAACGAGCAGGCGACGCTGAGCGGCTGCGGCGGCGGGCTGAGCTATGGAGTGCGGTGAGCAACCTGGTCATCGTTGCCGCGATCGTGGTGATGGTCGTCAAGCCCAGCTGGTAGTCGCCCCGGCAGCGCGGCTGCCGGCCCTGCCGCGTAGCGTCAGCGGGCATGACCGACCAGCGGCGGCACAGGGTGTGCGTGATCCCGGGTGATGACGCCGCGCCCGAAGCGATGGCGGCGTCGCTGCGAGTGCTGGACGCGTTGGACCTGCCCATCGACTGGGACCATGTGCCGATCGGCGATGAGCTGTCAGCGCTGACACCCGACGAACGAGAAGCACTGGTCGACGAGCACATCGACGCTGCCGACACGGTGCTGTTCGGCTCGTCGAATGGCACGACGCCAGGGGCGGGCTTCATGCGCTGGGGCAAGCGCACCTACGCAAATGTGCGACCGGTGCGCTGGCGCCCTGGCTATGCCTCCCCGTTGGCTCGGCCCGAAGGCATCGACTACGTGATCGTCCGGGAGAACCTGGAAGACATGTACGTCGGCGTCATGGGTCCCGCCAAGGCGCTGCTGGATGCGGGGTTGACCGAAGGCCGCTCCCGCGTGCCGCCCGATGCTGCCAGCGGCCGCTTCGCGGCGAAGATCATCACCCGGCCCGGCACCGAGCAGGTCACCCGTTTCGCCGCCGAGCTGGCCCTGAGCCGCGGTGCCAAGCTGACCGTCTCGGCCAAGACGAACATGCTCCCCGCGACCGATCGCTGGTTCTGCGACATCGCCCGCGAGGTGGCCTCTGAGTACCCGGGCCTGGAGTACGAGCAGTTCATCATCGACGACATGGCCCACCGGCTGGTCGTGCGACCGCACGAGCTGGACGTGCTGCTGCTGCCGAACCTCTACGGCGACATCCTGTCCGACCAAGGCGCCGGCACCATCGGCGGCATGGGCCTGGCGCCGTCTGGTTGTTACGGCGACGACTGGGCGTACTTCGAGTCGGCCCACGGCACCGCACCCGACATCGCCGGAATGGGCATCATCAACCCCACTGCCACGCTCGAGTCAGCCGAGATGATGCTGCGCCACCTCGGGCTTGAGCCACCGGCTGATCGCCTCGATCGCGCCTTGGCAGCGGTGTACGAGAACGGCGACCGCCTGACGCCGGATCAGGGCGGCACCGCAGGTACCGAGGACTTCGCCACCGCCGTCATCAAAGCCCTGTAGCGGGCAACCGACGGCGAGAGCGATAGAACGACCCAAGCAACCGGGCCGAAGGGCAGTCAAGGGGACATGAGCGAGACATCCACGAACACCGACGATTTGCCGCGGGGGATACCTGACGATCGGCCCGCAGACGGCGACGACAGCGCATCTGTGTCATTTCGGCTCGACGAGCTGCGGCCGTGGGGCATTGCTGCGTATGTGGCGGCTGGCATGGCTGCCGATGACGCGGAAACCGTCGTCGACAATCAGCTCTGGTCGGACCGGCGGGGCGTCGACACGCACGGCTTTCAGCGGGTGAGCTGGTACGTGAATTGGTTCCGAGACGGCACCACCGACCCGACGGCCCAGTGCGAGATCGTGACCCGGACGCCATCGGTCCTCGTGGCCGACGGGCATCACGGGCTCGGCCAGCTCGTGATTACCCGATTCATGGAGCAGCTCATCGAGGCCGCCACCGAGAGCGGCTTGGTGGTGGGCGTGATCCGCAACTCCAACGACTGGGGCTGCGGTGCGAACTACCCCTATCACGCCGCCGAAGCCGGCTTCGTCTGCTACGGAACGACCACCTCGGTGCCGAACCTGGCACCGTTCGGCAGCCGCCGCAAGCTGTTCGGCAACAACCCCATCGTGTGGACGTTCCCCCGCCGCGACGAGCCGCCGATCGTGCTCGACATGGCGATCACCCCCGTCGCGCTCGGCAAAGTGCTGCGGGCTCGCTCGGAGGGACGGGACATTCCCGTCGAGTGGGGTTTCCTGGACCGCGACGGCAATCCCACCGTCGATCCCGACGTGGCGATGCGCGGCATCGTGCCTGCTATCGGCGGCTACAAGGGCATCGGCATGATCACGGCTTCCAACATCGCCGCAGGCATCTTGGCTGGATCTGCCCACACCGGTGATGTGGCTGTGGGACGGCGCGGTCAGTTCTTCCTGCTGATGGACCCTGGCGTGTTCCGGGACCGTGAGGAGTACTACGACGACATCGAGGACATGGTCGCCCAGATCCGCGCCGCCGGTGAAGAGGACGTGCTGCCAGGCCAGACCGTCTACCTGCCGGGCGAACTCGAACAACTCGAGATGGACCGGCGCACCGCCGCCGGCACGGTGAGCTATCCCGCATCGGTGGTGCGCTCGCTGAGCCGTGTCGGCGATGAACTCGGCGTGCCGTTCGACCTAGCGGCCGTAACCGATGCCAGTCCCGCAGGAGGCTCGTAATGGCAGGGACTGAAGCGGCGGCAGTGCTGGCACTGCCCTTCCCGCGGCCGGGCCGGCCCGCAGGAGGCTCGTAATGGCGGGGACTGAGGCGACCGACGGTGCTGCGAGCGACAAGATGCTGGCGCTCGCGGCGGAGTGGATCCCCACGCTGAAAGAGCGAAGCGTCGAGATCGACCGGCTCCGGCAACTCCCTCAAGACTTGGCTGAAGCTCTTGCGGCTGACGGCTTCTACCGGACCCTGGTGCCGCCGGCGCTCGGCGGGATGGGACTGTCGCCGGCTGTCGTGGCCGAGATCAGCGAAATACTGGCGATGGGCAACGCGTCGGCGGCGTGGTGCACCTTCATCGGTTCCACATCGCAGATCATGTTCGCCGCGCTGGAGCCCGCCCAGCTTGCGCAGGTGCTGGCGGACCCCGATGTCATCACCGCCGGGGTGTTCGCGCCCTCGGGGACAGCCACCGCTGCCGCGGGGCCTGACGGCGCGGAGGGGTACATCGTGAAGGGCCGCTGGGCATGGGCGTCGGGCTCTCACAACGCCGAGTGGATTTCCGGTGGCGTGCAGATCGACGGCGGCCAGTCGACCGATTCTGGGCAGCCGGCGCTGGGACGGGCCTTCTTCCGTCCCGAAGACATCGTGCTCCACGACGACTGGTACACCAGCGGGCTGCGAGGCTCGGGTTCGAGCACCTTCGAAGCCGACAACATCTGGCTTCCTGCTGACCGCATTGCGTATGAGCGCGCCATCCTGAAGTCTCCGTACGCAGCCGCTCCGCTGTATCGCATGCCGCTGTTCGGCCTGCTGGCGCTGCCGATCGGTGCGATCGCTTTGGGCATGGCCCGTGCCTGTGTCGACGAGGTCATCGAGGTCGCCAGGTCGAAGGTGCCCCAAGGCTCCCGTCGCACGCTCGGCCAGCGGCCGTCGCTCCACTCGGCTGTGGCAGTTGCCGACACCGAAGTGCGGGCCGCCCGCACGCTGCTGTACGCGGAGATCGGTGCCGCGTGGGAACGAGCGCAGCACGGGCTGGCAGACCTGGAGATCAGGCGGAATCTGCGCACTGCCACCACCCACGCCATGCAGACGAGCTTGCGAGTCGCGCAATCCATGAATTCCGCCGTTGGCGGCACGGCCGTGTTCGAGGCGTCGCCGCTTCAGCGCCACCTGCGTGATGCCCAGACGGCGTCGGCCCACTTCATGGTTGCCATGCCCGTCATGGAATTGGCCGGCCGAACCTTCTTCGACCCCGGCGGCGACACATCTGGGCTCTGAGTCGCTGGAGGTAGCTCAGTTCTCGCGGCGGCGCTGGTGCGCAGGCAGCGGGAAGGTGATCGGGATGAGCGCGGTGAGATCGATGTCGATGAGCGTCGGTCCCACGGGGCCGGTCTCCCCGCTGGCGCGGGCAACCGCCTGGCTGAACGCTTCTTCGAACTCAGCGGCGCTCGCCACATGCTGGGCGGGCACGCCCATTGCCTCTGCGACGCCGACGAAGTCGATGCCGCCGATCTCGGTGCCGTGGTGTTCGTCCCAGAGCGCGTCCTGAATGATGCGCAGCACCCCATAGCCGCCGTCGTTGAAGACGCACACGATCACCGGCAGGCCATGCTCGGCGAGCGTCGAGATCTCGCCGATCGACAGCATCAGGCCGCCGTCGCCCTGGATCACCACCGTCGGCTGGCCGCTGGCTAACGACGCACCGACCGCCATCGGGACGCCGGGACCGATGGCAGCATTCGCGGCCCGGATCGACGTACGCGGTGCCACGATCGGCAGCAGCCGGTTGCCCCACATGTAGCCGGGCACCGTGGTGTCGCGCACGATGCGCGCCTCGTCGGGCAGGATGCGGCGAATCGCATCGCAGATGGCTGCGTGATCGGGGCCGATCTCTTCGCGCATCGCCTCGATGTCGGCCGCACGATGCTTGCGGGCCCGCTCCACGTAGCCGTCGTCGATCGTGGGACTGCTGTCGCCCAGCCGCTCCAGCAGTCCGGCGAGACTGAGCTTCGCATCCCCGACGACGGCGACCGACGCTGGGTAGTTCAGGCCGATCACACCGGGATCGACATCGAGGTGGATCAGCTCCTCAGGCAAGCGCAGCGCCCAGACCCGAGTGGCGTAATTCTGGAATCGTGTGCCTACCGCCAGCAGCAGGTCGGCTTCGGCGAACACTTCCGCCATTTGCGGCCGGTCTGAGCGGAACCCCAGCGACAGCGGGTGCAGCTCGCTCAAAGCACTGCGACCCTCGATAGTGGTCACCACGGGAGCACCCAGTCGCTCGGCCAGGGCCGTGAGCTCGGCCGAGGCATCGGCGCTCACGACACCGCCGCCCGCCCAGATGAGGGGTCGCTGCGCGCTCGCCAAACGCTCGGCCGCGTCGTCAAGCAGCGCAGCATCGGGGCGCAGCCGGGGCACGTCGGGCGAGCCCGCAATGGGTGCCTCGCCGACGCGGGCGGCATCGGGCGAACCCGCGCTCGGCTCGCTGCCGACCTTGGCGTACTGGAAGTCAATCGGAATCTCCACGGCGCCGGGCTGTGGCCGGCCGGTGCGCACATCGTCGGCGACCCGGGCGATCTCGGCCGAGATCTCGCTGGGATGCCGCACCGATGCCACGCTGCGGCACACCGTTCGCAGCATGTCGACCTGCTGGTCGTTCTCGTGCAGGAAACCCTTGCCCTTGCCGTAGAAGCGCGACTCGGTCTGCCCGGTCACCATCAGCACAGCCGAGCTCGTGAACGACGCCTCGTACAGGCCCGCCACCGCGTTGGCTGCACCAGGGCCGGTGGACGTGAGCAGCACCCCCATCTCCCCTGTGGCCCGGTAGTAGGCGTCGGCGGCATGCGCGGCGGCTTGCTCGTGGCGGACCTTCACTACCTCGATGTCGTCGCGCACCGACAGCGCCTCGTAGATCGGCAGGTTGTGCACGCTGACGATCCCGAACACATGTCGCACACCCAGGCGCGCCAACGTCGCTGCAACGGCCTCGCCGCCGGTCATCTCACTCATCGCTGTCACACACCCTTAGCGTCGCTCATCGCCCGCACGGTAGCCCTGCGGCAGCGGCAACGGCCCAGCAGGACCCGCTCAGGCGAAGCGGGCGCGCACCCGGCAACCGCCCGGCGAGACGCGCTGCGGCGCGCTCAGCGCAGTCGCTTTCAGCCGTATGGCTAACAGTTCAGGCGTCGAGGCTGAACGGTGGGTACTCGTCGGTCAGCAGGCCCATGTACGCATTGAGCCGCAGATCCACGCCCATGACCGACACAATGAAGCCTCGTAAGCCCGCGGGCCAGCGGCCAGTGAACAGCACCGCGAAGAAACCCAGCAGGTGCACTACGAACGAGATGATGCCGACGATCACGGCGAACACGATCGCCGGTATCGCCATGATCAGCCGGATCAACGTGGTCAAGCGGTTGCGGCCGTCCAGTTGAGGCTGAACGTTCATCGACACCGGCGTGCCGCCGGGATCATCAGCGGTCATGTCGAAAGCAAAGGGCGGGTAACTGCTGTGCAGGAAGCCTGCGTAAGCCATGAGACGGGCGCTGTAGCGCAAGTACATGATCTGAAAGTTCGCCAGCCCGGCAGGCAGGCGACCCGTGAACAGGATCGCGAACCACGAGATGAAGCTGATGGCGGTGGACACATACCCGAGAACGTTGACAATGATCCAATGCGGCAACGCCAGCAGCCACTGGAGCAATGGACGCCAGTTGGCGACGCGCTCGGGGGTGTCCACGACGAGGGATGCTGGGTAGGCCATGGTCCCGAAGCTACTCCTGCCGGGGACGGCCATGGGCCATAGCTCTCATGCGGCGACGAGCGGGAACCTGTGGTCGTCGGCTGGGTACTCACCGGCAACAGCAACGGTGTCGTCGTCGGAGACGATGGGATCGCAGCCGGCATGGGGGTACCAGACAGCGTCGTCGCCCAGCCATCGGGTGGACAGCGCCACACGCCGATGGTCGCCGGCATTGCCTGGCGAGCCGTGGATGATCCACGAGGAGAAGAACAGCGCGTCGCCGGGTTCGACGTCGAAGCCCACGATGTCGTAGTCGGCCCGGTTGGCCTCGACGTCGGGCATCTTCTCGCCGTCGAACTCGGCCATGAAGCCCTTCTTTCCGTCGAAGGATTCGGGCGCGTAGTAGGCGTCCCAGCTGTGCGAGCCGCGCACGAACTCGAGCGAGCTCTCTGCCACCGTCACCGGGGTCATCGCCACCCAAGCCGAGCAGATCTGCTTGCCCAGGAAGGGCCAGTAGGGGATGTCCTGATGCCACGGTGTCGGGTTGGCTGTGAACGGTTCCTTGATGAGCAGGTGGTCGAAGTAGAAGCGGGCCGTATGTGAATCCATCAGCGCCGCGGCCATCTGCGCCATGCCCGAGTTGCGCACGAAGTCTCCGATGACCGGATCCTCTTCCCACCGGTAGCGGCTCGTGAACAGCCGGTTCTCGGGCGCGCCCGGGTTGGTGTCCGACACCCACTTGCCGGGATCGCGCAGTTGCTGGTCGGCGACCTCGAGCACCCGGTCGATCCAATCGCCGGACACTGCCCCGGCGACCTTCACGACGCCATCGGCAGCGAAGGCAGCCTTGTGCTCAGCTGTGATGCGATCGGAGGCGATGTGGGCCTGTGCTTCGCTCATTGGGTCGTTCCCTGTCTGCCGCTACGCCCTTGGTGCCACGGCTACGACGACGATGTGAGGGACTCCGTCGTGGACGATTCTGCCAGTGGCTCGGAGTGTTGCGGCGCGTCGGCCTCCCCATCGGCACCCACGGCTTGCCGAAGTCCCGAAATGCGAGCCGGGCTGTGGGTCCGCTCCCGGTGCACTCCGAACGCGTGATGAGCCGGCACAAGATCGCCGAACGGGCTGATCACGTTCACGTTGTCGGCCCCGATCAGTCCGGGATGCTCCACCCCGCATGCATCGGCGAGGCGGAAGAGCTCCTTGCGCAGACCGATGATGTAGTTGGCCAACCGGACGCTCTTGTTCGTCGGATCGAGCCCTCGCGAGAGCCATTTGTTCTGGGTGGCCACACCGGTCGGGCAGTGGTCGGTATGGCAGCGCTGAGCCTGGATGCAGCCGATGGCCATCATGGGCTCGCGTGCTACGCCGATCATGTCGACGCCGATGTTGAAGGCCAGCGCGGCAGGGGCCGGAAAGCCGAGCTTGGCCGAGCCGATCATCACGATGTCATCGGTGAGGCCGGCCTCGCCGAACGCCCGATGCACGACGCCGAATGCCCGCCAGAACGGCAGCGCCACATGATCGGTGAAGACGAGCGGCCCCGCCCCGGTGCCCCCCTCTGCGCCGTCGACGGTCACAAAGTCCGGACCGCGGCGGGTCTCGGCCATGTGCTCCGCGAGCTCGGTCCAGAACACCTCTTGGCCTACTGCCGACTTGATCCCAACCGGGAGGCCGGTCGCTCCTGCCACTTCCTCCACGAAGTCCACGAGCTCATGCACCGAGCCGAATGCCGAGTGGCGGCTGGGGCTCACCACGGCCTCGCCGACCGGGACGCCGCGTGCTGCCGCGATCTCGGGGCTCACCTTCGCCGCAGGCAACAAACCGCCGACGCCCGGCTTTGCGCCCTGGGACAGCTTCACCTCGATGGAGCGGACCGGCGCCGAATCGATCGTCTCCAGCAAGCGGTCCATCGAGAACGTGCCGTCAAGATTGCGGCAGCCGAAGTAGCCGGTGCCCATCTGGAACACCAAGTCACCGCCGTTGCGGTGATATTCCGACACTCCGCCTTCGCCGGTGTTGTGCATGCAGCCAGCCATCT
Source organism: Acidimicrobiaceae bacterium (assembly GCA_026713105.1). GTDB lineage: Bacteria > Actinomycetota > Acidimicrobiia > Acidimicrobiales > Poriferisodalaceae > Poriferisodalis. The sequence goes on along the minus strand of JAPOPC010000016.1, from coordinate 44,158 downwards.
TCGCCCCGCGGTTCAGCGCCGCGATGGCGGGGCCCGACAGCGATCCGTAGCTCATAGCCGAGATGTTGACAATGGAAGCCGGCCGGAACGCATTGGCCCGGTCCCGCCAGGCACCCATGATCTTGCCGCACGGGATCGGCGCTTCGGGCGGCACATCGCGCCCCAGCGGGAACGGGCTGTGGCGAAACGTGATGTGACCCGGCTTGTCAATCTCGTCGTCGGTGCCGAATCCGAAGTACGTGTTCTGCTGCTTGGCGGTCGAATACACCCAGCGACGCTCATCCCGGTTGAAGGGCCGCTCCTCCTCGTTGTGAGCGACGATGTACTGCCGCAGCTCAGGGCCGATCTTCTCCAACAAGAACCGCAGATGGCCGATGACCGGATAGGTGCGCAGAATCGAGTGGCGCTTTTGGACGCTGTCGTGAATGAACACGAACACCAGAAATGCCCCGACGATGATCAACCCCCACAACCACCACGGCACGTTCCCGAAACTACCGCGGGCGCGCGACAGGCCATAGCCGCGACCTCCGACAGGTTCCTCGACTGCGCCGCGCATCTCCGGGGCAGCGATCGCTCATCCGACCCGGCCGCGACGGGCTTCCTATGCTGGCCCGATGGCATCGGTGCCCGACGGCGATACGCCCCCAAAGGCCCCGCCGGCAGGAACTCCGGCGCTTGCGCCCGAGGTGCTCACGCTCATGCCAGCCGCCCAGGAAGCACCCCGCTGCTCGGCCTATGCCACAGCTATCGGCACAGATCCCGGTGGCACCGCTATCGCCGCTGACGCCGTCGCGCTAGTGGAAGTTCCGCTGCCGTGGTCGAAGCCCGTCTTTGCTAGCGGAATTCTCGAAGGCTTCAGGCCGATGACGGAGCTGAAGGTGGGATTCGCACGGGTGCTCGCCGTGGTGCCACCAGATGAGCGTGGTCGAACCGGCAGGATCCCGGTGGTGCTGCACTGGCGCGTCGGTGCCGGCACGCAATCGGCGTACTTCGAGGCTGACGGAGCGGACGGATTGCACCGGCTGTTCGCCCACCTCGAGCGTCAGTCGCCCGCAGATCCGGTACCGGCGGGTTCAGGGTTTGCTTCCTTCGGATCCGCAGAAAACGAGCGGGCCGTGCTCATCTGCACCCAAGGCAGCCACGACGTGTGCTGTGGCAGCGAAGGCACGCGCCTCGCGGCCGACTTCGAGGCGGTGATGCGCGCGTACCGGGCTGCAGACGTCAACGAGCCATATGCCGGTGCGCCGACAGCGAGCGGTCGAGTCACCGTGTATCGCGTCAGCCACACCGGAGGCCACCGCTTCGCTCCGACTGCCATGACGCTGCCCGACGGCCGTATGTGGGCCAGCATCGAAGCCGGCGAAATCGCCACGATCTTGGATCAGACTGCCAATGCGGCCGCAATGGCACCGCGCTGCCGGGGATGGTGGGGGGCGCCGACCGGACCGGCACAAGTCGCCGAACGCGCGGTGTTCGCACAGGTCGGCTGGCCGCTCGAAGACCTCGCACGCAAGGTGAGCTTCCGGCCGTCTGCAGTGGGCTGGGATGTCGAGGTTGTGGCAACCGAGGCGGGCCGGGCATGGACGGTGTCGGTGGCGGAAGGACGAACCGTGCCGACGATCAGCTGCCGTGCTCTCGGCGGCCTGCCGGCGAAGCCCGCGACAGAATTCACAGTCACCGATATCCGGGAGACATAGATATGACATCACCGCTGGACGGCATCCGCGTCGTTGAGTTCGCAAATTTCGCTGCGGCGCCGTCTGCTGCTGCGATCATGGCCGACCTCGGGGCCGAAGTCATCAAGGTCGAGGCCATCGGAGGCGATCCGATTCGCGGGCTGATGAAGCAGGCGAAGCTGCCAGAAGGTGCGCACAACCCCGACGTGGCATTCCAGTTCATCAACCGGGGCAAGCAGTCGATCCAGCTCAACCTGGAGGACCCCGACGGCTCGGCCATCGCCCAGCGGCTGGTCGCAGCTTCCGATGTTGTGGTGATGAATCTGCTCCCCGAGCGTCGTGAACGCTTCGGTCTGAGCACCGACGAGCTGCTGGCGCTGAAGCCTGACCTGGTGATCGGCGTGCTGTCGGGCTACGGCGAAGTGGGCGACGAGATCGACCGGCCCGGTTACGACGTCACCGCGTTCTTCTCCCGCTCTGGGCTGTACGGGGCATCCACCCCGCCCGGCGGGCTGCCTCCTCATGCCCGACCAGGCCAAGGCGATCACACCACGAGCCTGGCCTTCTTCGGCGCGATCATGGCGGGGCTGCGGGCACGAGACGTCACGGGCGAAGGCCAAGTCGTGGAGTCGTCACTGTTGCGCACGGCAGCATGGACGATTGCCATCGACCTGTCGACCTCGCTGGTCGACGGACGCCCCAACACCGAACGCCCCCGCGACCGGGGGCTCTCCCCGATGCTCGAGGCGTTCGAATGCGCTGACGGCCGGTGGATCCATTTCACCATGCCCGATACGGGCAACGCGTGGGAGCGATTCTGCAAGGCCATCGAACGCCAGGACCTGCTCGAAAATCCCGACTACGAGACCGGCCGACAGCGATTCCGGGCGATGGGCGCCCTCGTGGCCGACATCGAGGACACCCTGAAGTCGAAGCCGTCTGGTTACTGGATGCCCCGGCTGGATGAGCACCGGTGCATCTGGGCGCCGATCAACGACACCGCGTCGGCAGTGCAAGACCCGCAGGTGCGTGCAACCGGCGCCTTCGAGACCATCGATCATCCCGAAGCAGGGCAGTTCGAGACCATCGCGGCCCCGTTCCGCATGCACAACTCCCCCGACGTGGGCGTGCGCGGCCCTGCACCGCGCGCCGGCGAGCACACCGAGCGGGTGTTGTCGGAGCTACTCGGCCTCGATGCCGACGAGGTCGCCGACCTCACCCAACGCGGCGTCGTCGGCACGGACGAACCGACGCGGGGGTGAATTGAACGGATCCGCCGCCCTCGACACAAGCCCGCTATTAGTCTGAGCCGCGGTGCCGTTTGGTGTGGATCACAGTTCTAGCCCTGCTGAGACTGCTGCCGAACCCGCCACAACCCGCCTCGTCGGCGGATCTGGGCAGAGGAAATCTCGGACCTTCCGCAGGCTGTCAGCCGTGGTTGCAGCGGCTGCATTGCTGCCGATGATGGTGAGTGCCGGCGCAGCGCACGCAAGCACCGGGGACGTGCGCTGGCCATCAGGCATGGACGTCTGCGCGGGAGCGACCGCGGTGATTGCAGCGTCAGACACCGCAGCGCAGAGCGACATCTACAGCGCCGTGACTCTGGCGGGTGTGGTTGGCTCGCACTGCCTGGTAGATGCCGGAGCGCGCGGAGCCCCGATGCCCGCAGTATCGAAGGCGCTGCTTGCAGCTGCGAAACCAGACGTGTACGTGGTGGGGGGAGCCGCCGCCGTGCCCGACGCGAAACTCCACGGCCACCGAGTTCATCGAGTAGGCGGGGCCGACCGATTCGAGACCGCTCGGCTGGTAGGCGCACTCGCGTTGGACATCGCCGCCGAACGCTCCCCGGAATTCACAACCATCGATGCCGACGCCGCAGATGACGTCAATGGCTACCGAGCGATCACCGCTCGATGGGACTATGCGTGCGCGATCCGCACCAACGGCGAACTCGCGTGCTCGCTCCTCGACGGTGACCTAGTCGCAGGACGCGACTCTGGGCAGGCATCACCTCCCATTGGGAAATACGTCGCGATTTCCGCCGGAAACGGGACCGCGTGCGCGATTCGCACCAACGGCGAACTCGCGTGCTGGGGTTACCACTGGCCCGGTCAAGCTTCCGAACTCGAAGGCAACTACAAGAGCATCGACCTCGGTGACCATCTGTGGTGCGCGATCCACACCGATGGCGAGCTCACATGCTGGGAACGCGGGGTCTCCGGACTGCCGTCGCCGCCCGAGGGAACCTATACCTCCGTCGCGACTGCCATCGTCGACGCGTGCGCGATCCGCACCGACGGAGAACTCGCATGCTGGGGCTCCGATTGGTCCGCCGAGGCATCGCCACCCGCAGGGACGTTCACAGCCATCGACGCGTTCGACCATCACTGGTGCGCGATCCGCACGAACGGCGAACTTGCGTGTTGGAATTCCACCGGTCACGAATCGTCCCCGCCAGCCGGTACCTACGTTGCGGTCAGCACTTCGCGGTCTCACTCCTGCGCGATCCGTACCGACGGCGGACTCGCGTGCTGGGGTGACGACTCCCACGGACAGGCATCGCCACCGCAAGGCACCTACCTGGACGTTGTCGCCGCCGGTTCGTTCTCATGTGCGATCGACACCAACGCTGCCGTCGAGTGTTGGGGCCTACGCGATGTCGACGACGTTTCGTGGCCGTCGAGTTTCTTGCAGTAACTCTTCTCGAGCGAACGGCAGATCTGCATGGCAGTGCCAATGCAACGAGCCTCACCGTCGACGCAGATGCAACACTTCCGACGTCGTAGCTGCTCGGGAGGTTAAGACGGCCTCGATCTGTCGCCCCGAGATGCCGGGGAATGGTGGAGGCGGCTGATGATGTCCGCTGCTATGACCTGCGGTGACCGGCCCGCGGTGTGCACCTGTTCGAACCGCCCGTAGCCGTCTGCCCGCTCGTTCAGGAGACGGGCCACGGCAGCCGCCGGGTTGCTGCCCGCAAGCAGCGGCCGTACGGGGCCATCGACGTCGGATTCGAGGCGACGGACAATCTCATCGACGTCGGCGTCCAGGCAGAAGACCCGGCCTGTGGCAGACATCGCCTCGGCGTTCGCCGGATCTAGAAGCATCCGGCCACCCGTGGCGACGACCTGGTGCTGACCTGCGGCTGCTTCGACTGCCACTTCGCGCTCAAGTGCCCGGAACGCCTCCTCGCCGTGTTCAGCAAAGATCGCCTCGATCGGCCCGTGTCGTGACACGATCACGTCGTCGGTGTCCACGAAGGTCCAACCGAGCTCGCGAGCGACGAGCTTCCCCACGGTCGTCTTTCCTGTTCCCATGAAGCCCGTGAGCACGACATTGCGGACAGAGGCTCGCGTCACGGGTTCACGCTAGGGACGGTCGGCCCCGAGGCGGCGACGCCCGGATGGCCAACGCGAATAACGCGGAAACATCGGCCAACAATGCGGCGACATCGCTTGACGGTTCGCACGGCCACCGCTTTCCTACGACTTTGAACCGGATTCCGCGCCGGTGCTGATGCGCGGTCGCACACCCAGGAGCACCCTTGTCCACCAACTCGACACCGGACGAAGCAGCGCCACACGACTTCACGGCGGAAGATCACGAGATCGGCCCGCCGGATGTGCCTGCGGTGCTGTTCTTGTGCACGCACAACGCGGGCCGCTCCCAGATGGCGGCAGGATGGCTGCGCCATCTCGCCGGCAGCCGCGTGGACGTGTTTTCCGGTGGTTCGGATCCGGGGCTCGAAACTAACGCCACGGCGATTGAGGCCATGGGAGAGTTCGGCATCGACATCGCTGGCGAGTACCCCAAGCCGTGGACTGACGAGATTGCCCGCGCCGCCGATGTCATCGTCACGATGGGATGCGGCGACGCTTGCCCCATCTTCCCGGGCAAGCGTTACGAAGACTGGGAGCTCACCGATCCGGCGGGCCAGCCGATCGAGGTCGTGCGTGCAATACGCGACGACATCGGCCGACGCGTCGGCGGGCTGCTCGCGACGCTGAAGATTCCGGCCGCGGCGTAAACGAGAATCGCAGCAGCGCCGTCACCGCCTCTAGGACGCGACGGCTTCGGCGCCGGGGCCTTGGGGCGGCAGTCCGATGGGGAAGGCATCGCGGATCGCGGCGTCCACGGCAGGGCTGATGTGTGACGGCCAGTGGTTGGCCAAGGTGGCCGTCACGTGGTCGTGGGCCACGTCATGTGCGGGCCGGCTGCCCGCCTCGGTCCAGTCCTCGGGAGTATCCCGGTTGGACACCAGCGGGTACAGGTATTCGGTTTCCATGAGCTCGAGCGTCTGCGGCGAGCCCAAGAAGTGACCCGGACCTGCAATGACCTCAGCGATGAGCTCGGCCGACAGGGTGTCGGCATTCACTTCGATGCCTCGCACGGTGCGGTTGATGGCACCCAGCATGTCGTTGTCGATCACCAGTGCTTCATGCGAGCACGCCAGCAGACTCGCCAGCATCCCGGCCGACTCGTCGACGACGTTCGCTCCCGCATGCCCGTGCGCACCTGTGCGACCAAGCACCTCGCCGAGTCGTAGGCGAAACGCAGCGGTGGGACGACGAAGGTGTTGTTGGCTGCCATGAACGGGCGCGTCGCGAACTCGCCCTCGCCGCCGAGCACCAAGTCGAACATCTCGACCGACTCGTACACCCACTGCGGCTCGAACCACCGCAGTGTTGTCGGACCTGCTCGGTCTCGACGCGGGCGAGATCGCCGACCTGACCGAACGCGGGGTCGTCGCGTCGGACTGAGCGGCCGTCGGCGCCACTTCAGCAAAGCAACCGGCAGCACAGCGTCGATGGTCAATGCCGCCATCAGGCTGTGCTATGTTTGTGCCTACTTAATGAACGTTCAGTAAATGTGAACGTCAGCAAACCCGAGAGGAATGGAACCAGGCCCATCATCAGCAGAGCGCTCGCGGTGCTTGCATTACTTGTCACCGCCACGCTCTCTGCGACACATCCCGTATCGGCCGGCGGTAACGAGGTGCTCGCACCATCGCTGGTCTTTGAAGAAGGGGAAGCTCTCCGGCCGCTTCCGCAACCGCCGCCGGTGCTAACGCCATCGCTCTTGGCCGAGATCCACTCAGTGACTTCCGAATCCCAACTGGACAGTGTTTCACTTGATGCCCGTCGAGCCATCGTGACACCAGCGTTCGCCTACACCTCTTTGATTAGGACTTCCAAAACCATGAGTTCGGGTTGTGATCGCTGGAGCGTTACCAGGAAGATCAAAAACGTTCTCGGCTGGACGCTCATAGAAGCAACCCAGAAGCTCTACAATGTTTGCCGCTCAGGCGATGAAATAACGTCGAGCCCGACCCAGACGAGGTACGCGAACGGCTCTTGGGGATGGGCCGTATGTGGATGGTTCGCCACACACGACGGCTGGATCACACAAGACAGAGTCTATGGTGCCGGAGGTTGGGCCAAATTCGCACTCGGAAACAGCTGTTTTGCGCCGCAGTACCAGCTTGGAGTGGAAATCCAAGCCGATGCTCCGAGCAAGAAATGGTGGGGATACACCAGCGGTTGAGGCGAGCGGGTTTCTGACGTGTCTCCGATCATTCCGGCGCCGAGCGAGCCAATCCTGAGCAACATTATGTTCGTCGCGGCAATCTTGGTGGCCCTAGTCGCAACATACGCGGTGCTGGTCCGCAGGCTCAGGGTTCAAACCAAGACCGACAAGACGACGACGACCAAGTTCAAGATTGTGTGCATGAGCGTGGCAGGAGCAGCGCTGCTCGCACTCGCAATGCCAATGTGGTGACTGTGGCCACGCTGCGTTGCGGCACCAGTGCAACCCTCGCTTCGATCCGGGTGCGGTTGGCGTGACCGCCGTCACGCCAACCGCACAGGGCCCTCCCAAGAGACTGACCCGCGTTGAGCAGCGTTACGACATCGACCACCTGCCAAGACGCCGGATGACGTCCGCCGCGATGTCGTCCGGCTCGCGACCGTCTGTCGGCACTTGCTCGAACTGCCCGTAGCCGGCCGCTCGCTTGCTCAGCAATTGCTCTACTTGTACAGAGAGGTCATCTCCAGCGAGGAGAGGTCGCAGGTGGTCCCGCAGATCAGTTCGAAGTCTGCCGACGATTTCCTCCGCCGATACGGTGAGGCAGAATGTCTGGCCAGTCGCCTGCAAGGCCCGGGCTTTACTTGGATCGAGCAGCATTCGGCCCCCAGTTGCGATGACGTGTTGCGCTCGCTTGGCGAATTCAACGGCGACGTCATGTTTGAGCTTTCGAAATGCAACCTCGCTCCGCTCCATGAAGAGCTTCGGCGGCGGGGCCTTGGGGCGGCAGTCCGATGGGGAAGGCGTCGCGGATAGCGGCGTCGACCGCGGGGCTGATGTGAGACGGCCAGTGGTTCGCCAATGTGGCCGTCACGTGGTCGTGGGCCACATCATGTGCGGGCCGGCTGCCCGCCTCAGTCCAGTCCTCGGGAGTATCCCGGTTGGACACCAGCGGGTACAGGTACTCGGTTTCCATGAGCTCGAGCGTCTGCGGCGAACCCAAGAAGTGGCCCGGACCTGCAATGACCTCGGCGATGAGCTCGGCCGACAGGGTGTCAGCGTTCACCTCGATGCCTCGCACGGTGCGGTTGATGGCACCCAACATGTCGTTGTCGATCACCAGTGCTTCATGCGAGCAGGCCAGCAAGCTCGCCAGCATTCCGGCCGACTCATAGACGATGTTCGCTCCCGCGTGCCCGGCCAGACCTACGTTCAAGCCCTTCTCGTAGCCGGCCTGGGCGTCGTTCACCTTGGAGTCGGTCATGCCTGCTGCGACGCCTGTGGGGAGCCCGAGCCAGTGGCCGACTTCGGCTGCAGCGGCGTTGAGGATGCCTTCCTCGCCGGACCCTCCGCTCATGGCGCCGGTGCGCAGGTCGGACACGAACGGCCACAGGCCCAGCAGGCACGGGTGCCCGGGCGACAGCAGGTTCACCACGGTCAATCCGCCGAGGCACTCCGCCACCGCCTGCGCCAGTGCGCCTGCGAGCGCCGCGGGTGCGGTGGCGCCAGCTTGCAGGGCCGACAGCAGATTGATCGGCATGCCCGTGCGCACCTGTGCAACCAAGCACCTCGCCGAGTCGTAAGCGAAACGCAGCGGTGGGACGACGAAGGTGTTGTTGGCTGCGATGAACGGGCGCTTCGCGAACTCGCCCTCGCCGCCGAGCACCAGGTCGAACATCTCGACCGACTCGTACACCCACTCTGGCTCGAACCACGAGGATCCGCCCGGCTTGGTGGTGCTGCACATCACGGCGTATGCCGTGGTCATGTCGAGATCGCGGGTCTCGACCATGTCGCGGGCCACCACCGTGCGCACGTAAAAGTGAAGGTTGTCGAGCGTGTCGACAAGGCGGCCGCAGTCGTACACGTCTTGTGCCAGCGAGTCGCGGAACGTGCCGGTCACGTGGTCATACATCATCACTGCGGCGCCTGAGGTGCCGAAGTAGACGTGCTCGCCGCCCACGCGCACCGACTGGTCATCGTCGAAGCCGTGCCAGATCCATTCCTTGGCTGCGGTCTCAATAGAGCGCTCGACGACGCCGCGGGGCAGGCGGAGGCGGCCGTTGTCGTCGACCCACCCGCCGTGGGGCGTAGCAGCCTCGACGAATTCGTCGAGCGGATCGCCCATGCCGACGTCGGAGAGCAGTCCCAGGGCCGTGTCGTACACCTGCTGCATGTCGCCCTCGGTGAGCGGTTTGAAGCGGCCCGCAGGCAGGCCGGGCCGGACTGGTCGCCGGTCGCGTTCGGGGACCGCTTCGCGGACGGCAATACGGCCGGCTCGGCCGCCGCCGCGGCGTCGCCTGGGCGCCTCAGCAGTCTCCGGTGACGGTGCAGCGGTGTCAGACATGAGCACCTCCTTCAGCAATCTCTGTTGTGGGTAGCGGTGTGCGCTGGGGACTTGAGGTTCAGGGGCTGAGATGCGGGTGCGCAGCGCCGATTCGTTCAGGCGCGCAGCGCTACATTGCGTGGGTCGTAGACGGCTTCGGCGAGCACCGTGGCTGTACGGCGCTCGCCGAGGAGGTCCAGCTCGAAGGTGCTGCCGGGGGCTTCGAATCTGGGATCGACATACACGAACGCCAGGCTGCGGCCCACCGAGTGTCCCCAAGCGCCGCTCGTGCCGATGCCCATGGGCTCGTCGCTGCCGGCGGCGAAGGCCGGTTCGTTGCCGCGCACGTCGTTGTCGGTGGCGTCCACCTCGCAGTACACGAGCACCATCGAGAGCGGTTCGCCGCGCTCCTCAGACTCTCGGCGGGCCAGCGCGGCGTCGCGGCCGATGAAGGGGCGGTTGTAGTCCACGAAGCGCCCTAAGCGGGCTTCGACCGGCGTGATTTCCGTCGTGAGCTCGCTGCCCCAGGCCTTGTACGCCTTCTCGATGCGCATGACGTTCATGGCGTAGCTGCCGAAGTGCACCAAGCCGTGCGGCTCGCCGGCTTCTGCGACCCCGTCATACACCCGGGCCAACTCAGACATCGGGCAGTGCAGCTCCCAGCCCAGCTCGCCCACGTAGGAGACCCGCAGCGCGATCACGGGCACACCCGCCACCGTGATCTCCTGTGCAGTCAGCCAGCTGAACGCGTCATTGCCCAGATCGGCGTCTGTCAGCGGCGACAGCACGTCGCGTGCACGCGGCCCGGTCACGCCCAAGATGGCCGTGTCGTCGGTGGCGTCGCGCACCTCGACCTGCTCACCGGGCGCGATGTGGTCACAAAGCCAGTCCAAGTCGTGGCTCTGGCCCATGACCGCAGAGGCCAGCCAGAACCGGTCCTGTGCGAAGCGCGCAATGGTCATTTCGCACTCGATGCCGCCGAGGGTGGTCAGCATGTGCGTCAGGCGGATGCCGCCGTCGCGGCCGGGCAGCCGGTTGGCAGACAGCCGGTCCAGCAGGGCGCCGGCGTCAGCGCCGGTGACCTCAAATTTGGCGAATGCGCTGAGATCGGCCACGCCGACCCGCTCGCGCACGCCCCGCACCTCGGCGCCCACCACGTCGTGCGCATTGGAGCGGCGGAACGAGTGGGCCTCGGGGCTGCCGTCGGGCGAGAAGTACTGCGGGCGTTCCCACCCGTAGATCTCCTGCCATTGCGCGCCCATCGCGTCGAAGCGGCCCCACAGCGGCGTGGTCTTGACCGGTCTGCCCGCCGCGCGCTGCTCCCCCGGCAGCCGCACTTGGTACATCTCGTGGTACTCGTCGATGGCCTTCTCGAAGGCGAACGGCGACTTGGGGCCGGTGTGGTCGCCGAACCGGCGGGGATCCATGCCGCGCACGTTGATCTCGGTCTGGCCGTGGACCATCCACTGCGCCAGGTACTTCCCTGCGCCGGGACCTTGGGTGATGCCGATGGACGCCCCGTTGCAGTGCCAGTAGTTGCGCACCCCCGGGGCGGGCCCCATGAGATAGCCCGAATCGGGGGTGTGGGTGATCGGCCCCGACACCACCTGTTTGATGCCGGCCTCGGACAGCGCGCCGATGCGCTGCTGCGCGAAGTCGAGACACTCCTCGAGGACATCGAGATCCTGCCCGGGCAGGTGGAAGTGCAGGTCCCAGTCGATGCCGTCGATGCCGTACGACCGGGCCCCGGACATCTCATAGGGCCCGATGAGCAGCCCGTCGATCTCCTGGCGGTAGTAGCAGGAGGCCCGCGGGTCGCGCACCACCGGCAATTCGAAATCGAGCGCCTCGACAGCGGGCACCGTCTCGGTCACCAGGTACTGGTGGATGACCGACACGATCGGCACGTCGAGCCCGATCATGGCGCCGAGCTGAGGGGCGTAGTGCCCTGCGGCGTTCACGACGTGCTCGCAGTGGATGGTGTCCTGCTCGTCGTCGCCGTTCGATCCGTTGCGGCGCCGCCCCGGTTCGGCTCCGCCCCGCACGATGGTCACGTCCCAGCTGCCGTCGGGGCGCTGGGACATGCCCGTCACCAGCGTGTGACGCATGATGCGGCATCCGAGATCGCGCGCGCCCTTCGCCATGGTGTTGGTGCAGCTCGACGGATCGGTCCAGCCGTCGTGTGGCGTGTAGAAGCCGAGCCGGACATCGTCGAGATCGGTCAGCAGGGGGTGCCTCTCGGCGATTTCGTCAGGTCCGATGAGGTACGACTCCACACCGATCTGAGTGAGCATGGCGTGGACATAGCGGTGCCAGTTGACCTCCTCGGGCGTCCGGGCGAGCCGGATCGCACCGCAGCCATGCCATCCGGCCGACAGCCCGGTCTCGGCCTCGATGCGGGGGTAGAGCGCAATGGCCTCCTGGTGGACCTTGGCCATGTTGAGGTCGCCGATGAAATTCGGGATGAGGCCCGCCGCGTGCCATGTGGAGCCCGAGGTCAGCTCCCCCTTCTCGACGAGAATCGTGTCGGTCCAGCCCTCGTGCGCGAGGGCGTACAGCAGGCCGGCGCCCATCGCCCCACCGCCGATGATCACGCATTGCGCTTGTTCAGGCATGCTCAGCGATGCCGGGCCTGTTCAGCCATTGACAGGTCCCCATTTGTCCAGGCCAGACGTGAGCCGAACCCCCCGGTTCGGACCCCGTGGCATGCCGATGTGGTGCGCGTAAATTACCACCCCACCGCGCACCACTGCGCGCATCTAACGGCAAGACTCTGCAATCTGAAACTTGAACTTTCAGATTGCAGGGCCAATTGCACGCCTACATGCGGACGCGTTGGTTGGTGGGGTCGTAGAAGCTGCGGATCGAGGGGGTGGCAGCGATGCGGCGGCCGACGATCTCGATGTCGAACGATCCGGCTTCGAGCCAAGACTTGGTGACGGCCTGCGGTTCCGGGTCGGCGGCTGCCGGGTGGGTCACGTAGCCCATCGCCAAGCAGCGGTCCTCGGTGTAGCTCCACATGGCCGAGGTGACCCGGCCCACGAGCTCGCCGTCACGGCGGATCGGCTCATCGTGATAGGCGAGCAGATCGGGATCCTCGAGGCGGAACTGAATGAGTCGGCGAGTGCGTGGCTCGTGACGCTGTGCCTCTAGAGCTGCGCGGCCGATGAAGTCGCGCTCCTTGTCCCAGGCGATCGCGAAGCCGAGACCGGCCTCCAGCGGCGAGTCCTCGTCGCTGATGTCGTGGCCCCAGTGGCGGTAACCGCACTCCAGGCGCAGTGTGTTCATGGCGTGGTAGCCGGCGTGTGCCAGGTCCAAGCCGTCGGCGTCCGCCGCGGCGTCTCTCAGTGCTTCGTAGACCGTGACTGCGTGGGCGTTGGGGACGTACAGCTCCCAGCCGAGTTCGCCCACGTAGCTCATGCGAACTGCCAATACCGCTGTCGAGCCAGCTGAGGTCGCAACGTCGATGTGCTGCGAAGCTCCAAATGCGAACGACTCGTTGTCCAAGGCAGCCTCAGTGACTCTGCTGAGCAGATCTCTCGATTGGGGCCCCATGAGGCCGAGCACCACCCAGTCGTCGGTCACATCCACGATCTCGACATCTCTTCCCCGACAGGCCCGTCTCAGCCATGCCCAGTCCCGTGTTTGAGAAGCCGCCGATGTGACGACCCAGAATTCGTCATCGCCGAGCCGGGTCACCGTCAGGTCGGCCTCAATGCCGCCTCGCTCGTTGCACCACTGGGTGTACACGGCGCGCCCGGCAGGAACGTCCACCGAGGCCACGCTGAGGGTGTCGAGCACATCGAGCGCATCTGGGCCGCGCACCGTGAACTTGGCGAACGACGACTGGTCGAAGAGCGCGACGCCGTTGCGCACTGCGTCGCATTCCCGGCCGGAATTCTCGAACCAGTTCTGCTTGCCGTAGCTGTAGCGGTACTCGCGCTCCTGGCCGGGCTCGGCGAACCAGTTGGCCCGCTCCCAGCCGGCTGTCTCGCCGAAGACCGCACCCGCCGCATCCATCGCGTCATGCAGAGCCGAGCGACGCTGGTCGCGGGCGCTCGTGTACTGGAAGAACGGCCAGTGCATCGCGTACAGCAGCCCCAGGCTCTCGCTGATGCGCTCGGCCAGGTAGCCGTTATCGGCCTGGAACGGCATGGCACGCCGGATGTCGACCGCAGAGAGGTCCATTGGCGGGTGCCGATCGGCGATCCAGTCGGCCAGCACCCAGCCAGCCCCGCCGGCGGACTGGATGCCGACGGAGTTGAAGCCCGCAGCGACGAAGCAGCCGTCGACCTCAGGTGCCTCGCCGAGGTAATAGGTGCCATCTGGTGTGAACGACTCGGGACCGTTGAAGAACAACTGCACGCCGCAATCGGCCAGCGCAGGCACCCGGTGACACGACCTCTCGAACACCGGACCGACGTGGTCCCAGTCTTCGTCGAGCGTGCCAAAGCTGAAGTCCCGCGGGATGCCGTCGAGGCGCCACACCTTGGCCTCGGGCTCGAAGAAGCCGACCATGAGCTTGCCGGTCTCCTCCTTGAAGTACGTGTAGTTGGTGGGGTCGCGCAAGATGGGCGTGGAGGTGTCGAGCCCCTCGAGCGGTTCGGTGACCACGTAGAAGTGCTCGCAGGCCTGCAGCGGGACGTTCACCCCAATCTGCGCAGCCAGGTGGCGGGTCCACATGCCGGTCGCGAGCACAACGGTCTCGGTTTCGATCAGATGACCCCCGTCATCGTCGGTGCCGCCAGCGGTTTCCGTCCGCACACCGCAAATGGCACCGTTGCGGGTTTCGAGGCCGGTGACCGCCACCCGTTCGATGATGCGGCACCCGCGGGCTCGTGCCCCCTTGGCCAAAGCCATCGTGGCGTCCACCGGCGAGACCAAACCGTCGTCTGGCAGGTACAGCGCGCCCACGAGATCGTCGGTGCGGATCAGCGGCCACATCTCGGAGAGCTCGTCCATGTCGATCTGGCGGGATTCGACGCCGACAGTGGCCCCCATCGACGCGCCGCGCAGGATCTCCTCCCAACGCTCGGCATCGGAAGCGACGGAGATCGAGCCCGGCGCCCGGAAGCCGGTGGCTTGGCCCGTCTCGTCCTCCAGCGCTTCGAACAGGCGCACCGAGTACGTGGCGAGCTTGGTGAGGCTGTACGTCGCCTTGAGCTGCGCCGCCAGCCCGGCTGCATGCCAGGTGGTGCCGGCGGTGAGCTGGTTCTGCTCGAGCAGCAGCACGTCGCGGATGCCGCGACGCACGAGGTGGTAGGCGATGGCACAGCCGACGATGCCTCCGCCGACAACCACCACTTCGGCTCGGTCGGGGATCGTGCGATTCGGCGTTGCGCGCTGCGACAGGGTCTGATCCGCCACGAGGTGTGCCTCAGACTCTCTCAAGCAGTTCGGGGGTCAGGTCCGCGATCGATCGGACGCCGTTCAGACGCATCGTGCGGGTCATGCCCTCGACGAAATAGTTGAGCACCCAGTCCACCCCTGTCTCGCCCGCGGCGCCGAGTGCGTATAGGTACGCCCGACCGATCATCGCCGAGTCGGCACCCAGCGCCAGCGCTTTCACGATGTCGCTGCCGCGCCGGATGCCGCCGTCGCAGATCACCTCGCAGCGGTCGCCGACTGCCTCCCGGATCGCGGGCACGCACTCCACGGGGGCTGGTGCCCCGTCGAGTTGGCGTCCGCCGTGGTTCGACACGATCACGGCGTCGAGCTCCATGTCGGCCGCGATCTTTGCGTCCTCGGGTGAGAGCACGCCCTTGAGCATCACCGGTCCGTCCCAGCGATCTCGGAACCACTCGATGTCGTCCCACGACAGCGACGGGTCGAACTGGCTGTTGATGTACTCGGCCAATGCAACGGCATCGCCACCGTCGCCACCGGTGGCCCCCTCGCAGTTCGAGAACTTGATCGGCTCGTTGCTGAGGAAGTCCAGCAGCCAACGCGGGTGCAGCAGGCCGTCGATGATCGTGTCGGGCCCCAGCTTGGGAGGCAGGCTGAAACCGTGGCGCACGTCGCGCTCGCGGCGACCCAGCACTGCTGTGTCGACCGTGATCATGATCGCTTCGTAGCCCGCCGCCGCCGAACGCTTCAGCAGGTCGGCCATCAGCTCGCGGTCACGCCAGACATACACCTGGAAGAACTTCCTGCCGTCGCAGACGTCGGCAACCTCCTCGACAGAGCGTGTGCCCATCGTCGACAGCGAGTAGGGGATGCCGGCACGCTCGGCCGCTCGGGCCACGGCCAGCTCGCCCTGGGAATGGGCAATGCGGTCGAAGCCCGTCGGAGCGATCACCAGCGGGATCGGCACAGACTCGCCCAGGATTTTGCCCGAGATGTCCACCTCGCTCACGTCGCGCAGCACGCGCGGCCGGAATTGCCAGCGGTGATATGCGGACACGCTGCGCCCGGCGCTGACCTCGTCCTCAGCCGCCCCGTCGATGTAGTCGAAACAACCGCGGGGCATTCGACGCTTCGCCATGCGGCGCAAGTCGGATACGTCGGCTGCGCGGATCAAGTGCCGCTTGTCGGCATCGTGCTCGAACTCGCCGAATTGCATGACGCTGCGGGCCGTTCCGTAGGCCTGCGATACCCATTTCGTCAACCCCGCCATGAACGCGAACTCTACGATGTGCCCGAACTTCCCCATGCCCGTTCCGCATGAATCGGAGACTGCGGTTCGGGCATCCGATTTCTTCAAGCAATGCGAAAGTGAGCCGACATGGCTGCTACCGCCGATCTCGCGGAGCGTTACCGCGCGATCCTGCCCAGCTTCATCAGCCCGCTGTACGACCGGCCGATCTCGATCGACCGCGGCGAGGGCAGTTACGTCTTCGACAATGAGGGCAACCGCTACCTGGACTTCTTCGGCGGAATTCTCACCACCATGATCGGGCACGCCAACCCCGTCGTGGTCGAGGCCGTGCAGGCCCAAGCAGCCAAGGTGATGCACACCTCCACGCTGTACCTGAACGAGGAGATGATCTCGTTCGCCGAGGAGGTCGCTGCTGTCTCGGGGATTCCCGACCCGCGAGTGCTGTTCACCACCTCGGGCAGCGAGGCCAACGACACCGCGATCCTGTTGGCCACCAACTACCGCAACAGCAACCAGGTGCTGGCGATGCGCAACAGTTATCACGGTCGCTCGCTCACGGCCCAGGCGATCACCAGCCACCGCGCCTGGTCGACGAGCAGCTTCAGCGGGCTCGACGTGCAGTTCGTGCAGGGCGGCTACCGGCTGCGCAGCCCATTCCGCCATCTCGACGACGACGCCTTCACCAACGCCTGCGTGGAGGACCTCGTCCAGCTCATCGACATGACCGATTCAGGCGGGTTCTCGGCACTCATTGCCGAGCCCATTCAGGGCGTCGGCGGATTTGCAACCCCGCCCGACGGGTTCTTCGGGGCGATGGGCAAGGTGCTGGCCTCGGAGGGGATCCTGTTCATTTCCGACGAGGTGCAATCGGGCTGGGGACGAACCGGCGAGCACTTCTGGGGCTACGAGGCGCACGGCATAACACCCGACGCAATCACGTTCGCCAAGGGCGTCGGCAACGGCATCACCCTGGCGGGGATCGTTGCTCGGGCAGATCTCATGAACTGCCTGACCCGCAATTCGATCACCACCTTCGGCGGGAACCCACTCTCCACAGCCGCGGGCCGGGCCACCCTGCGCTACCTGCTCCAGAATGACCTGCAGGGCAACGCTGCCGCCCGAGGAACCCAGATGCACGAACGACTGGCGCCCGTGTGCGATGCCTCGCCTCATGTCGCCGAGTTGCGCGGCAAGGGTCTCATGCAGGGCCTCGAGTTCTGCCACCCCGGCAGCATCGAACCCGACGCCGCGACCACGGCCGCAGTACTGGAGTCCACCAAGGACCGCGGCCTGCTCGTGGGCAAGGGCGGCCTCTACGGCAACGTCATCCGCATCACACCGATGATGAACGTGACCGAAGCCGAGTTGGACGAGGGCCTCGACATCCTCGTCGCCGCCATCGAAGCGCTCGACTGAGCCAGCGGCGAGTCAGTCGAAGCTGACCGAGACTTTCAGCGCGCCCGCATCGTGTGGCTCGTGGGCGAGCCGGAAGGCGTCGCCGATGTCGCTCACGTCGAACACGTGGCTGAGCAGGGGCGACACATCGATGTCACCCGAGGCGATCAATTGCAGCGCCTGGCGGAAAGACATGGAGCCGGGCTCATCCTGGGCCCCGTAGGTGCTGGCGGCAGAGAGCCGTTTGCGGAAGAACTTCTGGAAGCGCACGTGAATGTTGTCGTCGGTCGATGGCAGCCCGAACCACAAGAGCTGACCGTCCATGCGCACCAGCTCGACCGAGTCCAAGAACGTGTCGGAGCGACCGACCGCCTCCACCACGTAGTCGGCACCGCGGCCGTCCGTCATGTCCTTGATGGCCTCGATCACGCCGGCGTTGCCGAGCTCGGCGGCATTGAGGCACTCGTCCGCGCCATAGGCCTCCGCCACGGCCAGGCGCGTCGGCGAGAGGTCCGAGACAATGACCCGCTCAGCACCGGCGCGCTTCAACAGGTACGTGAAGAACAGCCCTGCGGAACCTTGGCCCATCACGACGACGGTCTCGCCGGACACGTCGCGGGGATGCTGGCGCATGGCGTAGATGACGGTGCCGAGTTGCTGACCCATCAGCAAGTGAGAACGAGGCACATCGGTGGCCGGCAGCGGCACGCAGTAGCTGGAGTTGATCCGCTGGAAGGCGTTGAAGCACTCGCCGACCGGCGGATTCGGGAACGTCAGCACATGAGTGCCCTCGGCGATGTCCGGCGTTCGGCTCTCGACCACCGTGCCGATGCCTTCGTGGCCCGGGAATCCATGCGGGCACGGCGGGCGGTGCGACAGGCCGGCACCCATCATCACCATGTGCAGGTCGCTGCCGCAGATCGAGGCCATCTCGGAGCGGATGAGGACGTCGTAGGTGACGGCAGTCATGCCCAAGGCGGCGTCTGGCCTGGACGAAGGAGCGGCGTCTGAGGATGCCTCGTCCAAGGGGGGCACGGGAATCTCTTCGCACTCCATGCGCCCGACGTCGAGCATCCGGCCGGCCTTCATCATTTCCATCGGCTTGCTCGCTCCTCGCCTGCCGCCCAGGGGCGGAACTTCTCTACTGGTCCAGCGAATACTTGCTCATGAACGCCCAGCCGTCGGGGGCGCCGGCAGGCATGCCGGCTGCAGCAGGCGCATCCGGGCAAGTTAGCTGGCAGGCTGTTCCGCGATGAATGTGCCGCTGGCTACTGCTGAGCGCAGCCAGCGGTCCCTTCGGGGCTGGGTGGTGCTCAGCGGCGTCTTCGGGGTGATGATGATCACCTCGGGCATGGTCTTCTATGCCCTCGGCGCCTTCCTGGATGCCTTCGTCGACGAGCAGGGCTTCAGCACCGGTCTCGCGGGCGCAGGTGTGGGCGCCTTCTTGCTGGCATCAGGTCTGTGCGGGTACTACACGGGCAAGCTGGTCAATCGGTTCGATGCCCGCTGGGTGATCACGGCGGGCACGGCGGTCAGCACCGTCGGCATGGCGCTGCTCGCACAGGTGCGGTCCGGCTGGCAGATGTTCGTCGTGATGACCATCTTCGGCATCGGCTTCGGACTCTGCGGTCTGGTGCCGACCACCACATTGGTGACGCGCTGGTTCGAGCGTCGCCGCTCGGTGGCGATGGCGATCGCGTCCACGGGATTGTCGCTCGGCGGCATCATCCTGCTGCCGCAGTTGAGCAAACGCATCGAAACCGAATCGCTGATCTACTGGGCGCCCCGATTCGCCGCTGTGTACTGCGTCCTGATGCTGATCTCGACGTGGTTCTTTATTCGATCATGGCCCAAAGACGTGGGACTGCAGCCCGACGGAGCGCGGCAGGCCAGCGATTCGGTCGGAGCCCCCAATTCTCCGCCGCCGGGGATGTCCTACCAGCAGGCCATCCGCACACGGTTCTTCATATTCACCGCCATCGGATTCGTGCTGGTGATGAGCAGCCAGGTCGGCGCCATCCAGCACATGTACAAGCTCACCGGGGACCGGCTCGGTTCAGACGTTGCTGCTTCGACTGCGGTTGCGGTGCTGGCCGGAACCAGCGTGGTGGCCAGAATCTGCGGCGGGATCGCAGCGTTGAAGGTGTCGCTGCGCTGGCTCACGATGGTGCTGATGGTGGTGCAGGTCGTGGGGCTCTGCCTGCTGGCTGTTGCTGGCAGCGGCCTCGCCATCTTGTTCGGAATACTGGTGCTGGGCAGCGCCATGGGCAACCTGTTGATGCTGCACCCGCTGATCTTGGCCGACGCCTTCGGCGTACGGGACTACCCGCGCATCTACGGCTTTGGTTCGCTGCTCATGGTGTCGGGCCTGGCCGGGGGACCGTTCGTCACCGGGGTCCTGCACGATCTGTACAGCTACAGGTCCGCGTTCTTCACCCTGGCAGTCGTCGCTGTAGCGGGTCTGGCCGTCTACAGCTTCGCCGGCAATCCGATGCGTGAATTCCTGAGTGCGCCGGCGCCGCAACCAGTCCAACGTGTTGAGCCGACGCGGGTCGTAGCCCGCCCGCACCCCGCCGCTCCCCAAGCAGCGTTGGCGACCACGCGCAACGGTGTTCCCTCCGACCGCCCTGCGATGATCGCTGAGGCAAATGCGAACGGTGCACCCCCCAGAGCGCTTCAAGTCCGGCCGCGCCAGGCGCCCGAGGTCTGGTCGGTCGAGCCCGTCTGAATCGGGGCGCGCCGCGACCCTCGGGATGCTCCCATGAAGACAATGCTGGTGGCATGCGGATAGGCGTGCTCGGTGCGACGGGGTATGTCGGCGGCCGCCTTGTGCCCTGCCTGCTGGAGGCCGGGCACGAGGTGGTGTGCATCTCACGCAACCGCCAACGGCTGGCGAATCGGTCTTGGCGCCAAGATGTCGACGTTCGTGCCGGCGATGTCGCAGACGCTGCCTCGCTCGAAGCTGCGCTGGGCGGATGCGACGCCGCGTTCTACCTCGTGCATGCCATGGGCAAGGCCGGCGACTTTGCCCACTCCGACCGGGTCGGTGCCCAGAACATGGCGCACGCTGCGGAAGCGGCCGGGCTGCGCCGCATCGTGTACCTCGGCGGGCTGGGCAGCGACACATTTGCCGAGCTGTCGCCACACCTGGAGAGTCGGCACGAGGTCGGGCGCCTGCTCGCCAGCGGATCAGTGCCGGTCACGGAGTTGCGGGCAGCGGTCCTCATCGGCTCGGGGAGTGCGTCGTTCGAGATGCTGCGACACCTCGTCGAGGTGCTGCCAGCCATGGTCTGCCCGCGCTGGGTGACGGCTACTCGCTGCCAGCCGATCGCCATCGACGATGTCCTGCACTACCTCGCCGAAGTCGTCGGCATTCCGGCGGCGGCTCACGAAATCTGGGAGATCGGCGGCCCCGATGTCGTGTCGTACCGGGACATGATGAACGCCTACGCCCGCTGCGCCGGCCTGCGACGACGGCTCGTCATGCCGGTGCCCGTGCTAACCGCGCGCCTCTCGTCGCACTGGGTGAAACTGGTCACCCCGCTTCCCTACGAGCTTGCGCGGCCGCTCGTGGACAGCCTCGTCAATGACGTCGTCGTCAGCGAGGCCCGCAGCATCGATCGCCGATTGGACCATCGACCGCTGAGCTTGGACGAAGCACTCGGGCGGGCGTTGCAGCATGTTCAAGACCTGGACATCACCACGAGCTGGATCGACAGCGCTGCCGGGCGCACGGCTGCGTCGCCGATGCCCCAAGACCCAACGTGGGCCGGCGGAACGGTGCTGTCCGACGAGCGCGAGGTGACCGTGAACGCGCCCGTCGCCGACGTGTTTGCAACGGTGTCGGGCATCGGCGGTGAACGCGGCTGGTACGCAGGCCAGTGGCTCTGGCAGGCGCGTGGCGCGCTCGACAAGCTGGTCGGCGGCGTTGGCATGCGACGGGGCCGACGACATCCCGACCAGCTACAGGTCGGCGATGCGGTCGACTTCTTCCGGGTCGAAGTCTGCGAACCACTCAGCCTGCTGCGGTTGCGAGCCGAGATGCGCCTGCCAGGCGATGCCTGGCTGGAATGGCAGCTCAGCGAGTCGACCGAAGGCGTCTTGCTGCGCCAGCGGGCGCGCTTTCACCCCAGGGGCGTGCTGGGCCGCCTGTATTGGTGGTCGCTCGTCCCGGTCCACACGATGATCTTCCGCGAGATGATTGTGCGCTTGGCCTCCGCTGCCGAGGCGCGTGCAACGTGGCCAGATCAGGGCCAATCAGATCAAGGACGGAACGCAATCGGGCGCGACACAAGCTGAGCGGGCCGGCTGGCGACTCGGTAGGCGCCCTCGATCCACTCGCAGATCAGCCGGCGGGTGTCACGAGGGTCGATCATCTCCTCGATCTGGAAACGGTTGAGCGGCCCGATCGGTCCGCGGGCTGCCTCGATGCGTGCTTCGAGCTCTGCACGCAGCGCCACCGGGTCGTCGGCTTCGGCGAGCTGTCGCTTGTAGGCGGCCTCGATGCCTCCCTCAGGCGGGATGCCTCCCACGTCGGCGGCCGGCCAGACCACCCGGGCGTTATTCTGCCGCCGCGGTGTGGCGTAGTTGTTGCCGGCCACACCGAAGCTGCGCCGCATGAGCACCGTGAAGATCGGCACCGCGGCTTGAGCGAATGCCGTCATCCACGTTGCACCCTTGCGAATCGTGCCGGCGATCTCGTGCTCGACACCGACAGCGAAACCGGGGTTGTCGCACAGGTTCAGGATCGGCATATGGAAGAGGTCGCACAGGTCGATGTGGCGGGTCAGCTTGTCGCAGCCGTCCGCGGTGAGCGCCCCGCCGTTGGGATGACGGCTGTCCGACGCGAGCACGCCGACCGGGTGGCCGTTCATGCGTGCGAACCCGACGACCTGGTCGGTGCCCCACAGAGGACCGATCTCGAAGAACGAACCCCGGTCGCAGATCAGCTCGATGCCGCGGCGAATGTCAAACGTTGTTGTGCGCTTGCGGGGGATCAGCGTGAGCAATTCGCCGTCGCGCCGGTCAGGCGGATCGGCAGGATCCGGCGGCAGCACGGGCGGCGTCTCGAACACCGACGGCGGCAGGTACGACAGGAACTGCCGAACCTGCTCGGCTGCCTCCTCCTCGGTTTCGGCCAGGTTGTCGACTGAACCGTTGGTGCAGTGGATCCGCCAGTCGCCGAGATCTTCCTTGGTGATGTCGTACCCCATCGCGTGGCTGACAACGGGCGGACCGGCCACGAACAGCTGCGAGATATCGCGCACCATCACCGCAAAGTGGCCCAGCACCGCCTTCGCCGCTCCGATGCCCACCACGCTGCCGAGCAGCATGTTGATCACCGGCACCGTCGCAAGCTGTGCGGCGTACTCGGTGCTGCCCAGGTGTGACGGCAGGAACGAACCGCCGCCGCCGCTCACCCGCGGGCGCCCAGCCTTGATCGCACCGGAGCTCTCCTTCGCGGTGCTCTCGCCTTCCTTGCGCTGCTCGGGCACCATCGAAGCGACGCTGCCGCCGCCCGACGAACCGTCCAGCAGGCGGATCGACGGCACGCCCAGCTCGGTCGAGAGCAGATCCAAGTGGAAGCTCTTCGCGCCGATCGCCCCGTCAGCGTGGCCGCCCCGTGAGGTGAAGTCATCGGCACAGACCACGACGTCACGGCTGTTGATCTTGCCGGTTCCCCCGACGTGGTTGGCGGGTGTGAACGCGGCGATCTCACCCTCGTCGTCGTAGGAGGCGAAGCCAGCGAGGCTGCCGACTTCGCGGAAGCTGTCCTCGTCGAGCAGCAGGCGGATGCGATCCCGGCAATGCAGCTTCCCCCGGTTGCGCTGGCGCACGACGCCGGGCTCGACGGACTCTGGACCCAAGCGTTCTTCAGCCAAGCGCTGCAACGTCTGCACTTCGTCGAGCAGCGGCTCCCAGCCGCTGAGAGTTGAGCCTGCCGTAGCGGCGTCGCTGGCGGCGGTGCCGGTCATCACGACCGCCAACACGTCGCCGGCAGCCAGTTGGTCGCCGGGATGCAGGTCTCGCAGCACCGAGACAGTGCCGTCGCACGGTGCGGTGACCTCGGTCTCCATCTTCATCGCAGACAGCACGACCAGCGCTTGGCCTGCAACGATCGAGTCGCCTGCGCTTGCCCGCACCTCGACGACGCTCGCAGGCAGCGGGCTGACAATGGCTATCTCTGCGTCGTCGAGTTCGCGGTCGGGCCATGTCGAGACCGGCAGAACCGGCGCGGCGGCAGGCGCGGCAGCGGAGCTCGGCGCTGCCGGTTCCAGCAGAGCGGCGCGGCGTGACGTGTCGCTTCCCCGCGCACCATTGGCGCTGCCTGGCGCTCCAGCGGGCGTGGTGGCCATTTCAGCCAGCAGCGTGGTGCGAGCATCACCGCCTCTCACTGCTGGATGATCCAGGATCTCGCGGAGCTGGCGGAGGTTCGTGGGCAGCTGGCCGATGTGGAAGTCGGCGAGGGCCGACGAGGTGCGAGCCGCCGCTGCTTCCAGAGTGCCCGCGGTGCCGATGACCTTTGCCAGCAGCGGGTCGTAGTGCGGCGGCGGTGCATAACCGGAGTACCCGGCGGCGTCGACACGCACGCCCGCACCGGAGGGTTCCTGGTATGCCGAGATCGCACCCGAGCCGGTCGCCACCACGCGGGCTTGGACTGCGAAGCCGCGAGGCAAGACCGAGAGTCGGCCGAGCTCCGCCGACGCCGTGGGGGAGTCGCCGGCCTCGTCGACGGACGGGGCGATGCCGATGTCCTCGAGGCGTGCGCCCGCAGCGATCCTGAATTGTGCTTCGACCAGATCCACACCGGTGACCTGCTCGGTGACCGTGTGCTCCACCTGGATGCGCGGGTTGCATTCGATGAAGAAGTGGTCCCCGGTCTCGGGGGACACCAAGAACTCGACCGTGGCTGCATTCGCCAGGTCAGCCTGTGCCGCGAGCCGCACAGCGTCGGCGTGGAGCCGATCGCGCAGCCCGCCGTGCAGGCCCGGCGCAGGCGCGATCTCGATGACTTTCTGATTGCGCTGCTGGACCGAGCAGTCCCGCTCCCACAGATGGGCGACGCTCCCGTGCTGATCGGCCAGTACCTGCACTTCGATGTGGCGCGGCCGGTCCACGAGGCGTTCCACGAAGACGGTGCCGTCGCCGAAGGCCGCCGCCGCCTCGCTCGAGCATCGTTCGAACGCCCCAGCGATGTCCTCGATTCGCTCCACGGCGCGCATGCCCCGGCCGCCGCCGCCGGCCGCCGCTTTCAGCATCACCGGCAAGCCAACCGCTGCAGCTGCATCGGCTGCTGCGGCGGCGTCGGCAACTGCCCCAGGCGATCCCCCAGCCACGGGAACATCAAGCGAGGCGGCCAAGGCTCGGGCACGGACCTTGTCGCCGAACAGTTCCAGCGTGTCCGCCGCGGGTCCGATGAAGGCGAGCCCCGCTTCAGCGCACGCTCGAGCAAACGTTGCGTTCTCTGCAAGGAAGCCATAGCCAGGATGGACGCAATCGCAGCCGTGCTCATCCGCGATTCGCAACAGTGCGTCGATGTCCAGATACGCGGCCAGCGGATCGCCGCCTGGCAGCGTTGCAGCCCTGTCGGCGGCCACGAGGTGCAGGGAGCGTTCGTCGACCGGCGCATGCACTGCGACCGTTTCGATGCCCAGCGCATCTGCAGCCTTGGCAATCCGGATGGCGATCTCACCGCGATTGGCGATCAAGACACGGGTGAAGCTCACGATTCCCCTTCGGTATGGCCGAGTCACGGCCGGGTACCGGCGATTCTGGCGCGAAAACAGTCGGCAGCGCGGAGTTGACCGACCAATGCGAGACTGGCGAGATGGAGATTTACGACGTCATGCGCACCACGTTCGCCGCTCGGGACTTCACCGACGACGAAGTCACCGACGAGGTGCTGTACCGCATCTTCGACAATGCCCGGTTCGCCGCCAGTGGCGGCAATCGCCAAGGCCACAAGGTCATCGTGGTGCGCGATCCCGCCCGCAAGAAGCGTCTCGGCGAACTGTGCTTCCCGGCCATGCGCGTCGCCGCGGCGCAGGTCGCCGCCGGCGAGGTCTACTGGCAGAGCTACAACCCCTCCTCGGTGAACATCGAAGAGGCCATGGCCGACGAGTCATTGAAGTTCCCGCTGCCGATGTTCTCGCGCATGGACGAGGTCCCAGTCGTGCTCGTGGTCACCGTCGATCTGCGCGTGGTGGCCTCGATCGACAAGGAGCAAGACCGTGTCGGCGTGGTCAGCGGCGCCTCGGTGTACCCGTTCGCTTGGAACATCCTGCTGGGCGCCCGCAACGAGGGCCTGGGCGGAGCGATGACCACGCTGCTCTCAGCAAACGAGTCCGCAGCCAAGGAATTCCTCGGGCTTGAGGACTGGGAGGCAGTCTGCGCCCTGCTGCCGATTGGCAAGCCGACCAAGCAGCTCACCAAGCTGAACCGCAAGCCAGTGGAGGAAATAGCGGTTCGCGAGCGGGGCGACGGGGAACCCTTCACGATCTAGATCCCACGGCACATCTTCTCGGGAGGAGGCAGCGATGGCCATCGACTTCAGCTTGACCCCGGAACTCGAAGAGTTTCGCAAGCGGATTGCAGCGTTCATCGACGCTGAGGTGCGACCAGTCGAGGGCCGCATCGATGCGGAGCAGCTCGAGGAGACCGATCGCGACGCGTACGTGACTGCGCTGCTGGGCATGCGCAAGCGAGCACGTGAAGAGCAATTGTGGCTGCCACACATGCCCGCCGAGTGGGGTGGCATGGGACTCGGCCACGTCGAGATGGCCATGGTGCAGGCCGAAGCTGCGAAAACTAGGTTCGGACCATGGGTGCTCAACTGCCAGGCACCCAACGAGGGCAACATGCACACGCTGTTGCACTGGGGTACCGACTCCCAGAAGCAGCGCTACCTGGCGCCGCTGTGCGAGGGCCGTGCCGAGTCGTGCTTCGCGATGACCGAGCCGGAAGTGGCCGGTTCGGATCCCACGCTCATCCAGACCCGCGGATACCCCGACGGCGACGAGTGGGTGCTGAACGGCCACAAGTGGTTCATCTCGAACGCGCACCGGTCCAAGTTCGCCATCCTCATCGCTCGCACCGAGGACAATCCCGACATCCCTCAAGCCGGTAACTCTGCGTTCATCGTGGACTTGCCGGCCGACGGCTGGACCGAGGTCCGCCAGATCGAGACCATGCACGGCTCGACCGGCCACAGCGAGATCCTCATCGAGGACCTGCGGGTCGGCGCGGGCCAGATGCTGGGCGGGCGCGGCCAAGGCCACTTGCTGGGCCAGTACCGGCTGGGCCCCGCCCGGCTCGCGCACTGCATGCGCTGGATCGCCCAAGCCCAAACGGCGCTCGACATGATGGTGGATCGGTCGCTGAACCGGTACGCCCACGGCTCGCTGCTCGCCGAGAAGCAGGGCATCCAGTGGATGATCGCCGACAGCACGATGGAGCTGTACCAGGCGAAGCTGATGGTGCTGCATGCGGCCTACAAGGTCGACCGGGCCCAAGCCGGCACCGGTGAGGACTTCAAGGCCGAGGTGTCGATGGCCAAGCACTTCGTGGCGAACATGCTCGGCCGGATCATCGATCGGTCCATCCAGGTGCACGGAGCGCTCGGCTACTCCACCGATACGCCGTTGGCGCACATGTACCAGCACGCCCGCTGGGCCCGTTTCGCCGACGGCGCGGATGAGGTGCACCAGATGCGGATAGCGCAGCGCACCATCGCCGCCTACACCGACACTGGCGACACTGGCGCGGCGACCGGCAACCTGCCTATCTGAACATGACTCCGGCGATCGGCAGCAGGTGAGTCGAACGAGCTACGCACAGTGAGCGGCGCGGGGAGCGCTTGGTGAGCCGCGCGAGGAGCGCTCTGTGAGCATCGCCGAGTACGTGATCGCGGCCCTCTTCATCGCTGTGGGCGCCGGCACTCAGGCCTGTATCGGCATCGGCATGGGCCTCATCGCCGGGCCGATCCTGGTCGTCATGGAGCCCACGTTCGTGCCGGGCCCGATGCTGATGGTGGCGGGAGGCATCAATGTGCGCAACGCGATCGCCGACCGGGCGTCGCTGAACGCACCAGCCATGCGGCGACAACTGATGGCTGCACCGCTGGGTCTGGTAGGGGGCGTGGCACTGCTCACCGCCTTGAGCGATCGCTCCCTGACCATTGCCGTGAGCCTGTTCGTGCTGCTGGCTGTCGCGGTGCAAGCGGTCGGCACGCGGCCACCCGAGGGTCGCTTGGCCGACTACGCCGCCGGCGCCGGAACGGCCTTCTCATCGTCCGTGGCGGCCGTGCCCGGTCCGGTGTACGCCGTATTCGCCAGCCACTGGCCACCCGCGGCGCTGCGAGCCACCATGGCGACCTACATGCTGGTCGTCGGCACCGCGATCATCGTGGCCCTCGCCATCCTCGGCGAGTTCGGACTGCGCCAACTGTGGCTCGGGCTGGGCCTGCTGCCCGCAGTAGTGCTCGGCCTGCCGATCGGCCGGTGGCTGCGACCGCGCCTCGCGGGACCGCGCTTTCGGATGATCGTGCTCGGCGTCGCGGCCACCAGTGCGACCGTGGTGCTGATCCGCCAACTCGCCAGCGGCTGAGCCGCTGGCCATGACGCCATCGAGCCCTGCCGCGCCGGATGCTGGCGTCGTGGCGGTCACGCGGGCGGCCACGACGGAGACTGCAGCTCGATGAGAAGCGGGCGAGTGCGTGGCGACGGCGCGCCACCGGTGCCAGCGATGCGTGCTGATGAGTGGTGAAGCGGTTCGCAGCGAATGGCAGACTGGCGATATGGCCGAGGATGGATCGGGTGCTGCAGAACGAAAGCGTTGGATACGGCGCATGGTTGCCGCCTGCGCAGAAGACGACAGGCGGCTGATCGAATCGCTGCGTGGCACCGACTGGCAGGCTCGCCGTGGGCCAGAGGTAGCGTCGATCCTTGCTCTCGCGGACGCGTTCCCGCCCCGTCAGAGGACGGAGCTGCTCTACCCGCTGTTCCCCCACCGATGAACTCGTCCCTGCGCTTCATCGAGCGCATCCACCGCATACATGAATCGCTCGCCACAGCAGACATCCCGCATGCATTCGGCGGTGCCATCGCACTGGGCTGGTGTACGCCCCAAGCCCGCACCACCAACGACATCGACATCAATATCTTCGTGGACCCTGAACTAGGCGAGTCGGCGCTCGTCGGGCTGCCGGACGGAGTCGAGATCACCGATGAGGCTCGCGAGCGCCTCGCGCGCGACGGTCAAGCGAGATTCTGGTGGGAAACCGTGCCCGTGGACATTTTTTTGAACACGACCGACTTTCATAGCGATGCTGCCGCTCGCATTCAATACCGAGAGTTCGAAGGCGTCATGCTGCCATGCTTGGCGTGCGGAGACCTCGCTGTGTTCAAGGCATTTTTCGACCGCGGCAAGGATTGGCTCGACATCGAAGCGATGGCCTCCATCAACAGTTTCGACATCGAAGCGGCGACAACTGAGATCGAACGCCTGCTCGGCCCCGACGATCACCGCATCGCCAAGCTGCAAGCTCTGCGAGAACTCGGCTGAGTTCGAGCATCAGCCCGACTTCGTAACCGCCGCAGGTCCGATACGCCGCGGCTGTCGGTTCGGCCAGAACTCCGCCATCAGACTCCAGCGGCATCGAAGTGGATGCCGGCGGCTTGCGCGGCGGCGATTAGCTTGTCCTTGCTGGCGTTGCCCGCTGTGATGCTGAGGCTCACTTGAATGTGAGCGGCATCGTCATCCACTGCGTTGGCCACCGCCAGAAAGAACTGCCGGACGGCATCACGGGGACTGCCGTCGTCGCGCAGCGATTGCGTGACCGAGGCGCTCACCCGAAACTCGGTGCGCTCTGCGGGAGGCGGAACAACCGGAGGATCCGGGTCTATCGGGGGATCAATAACTGTCGGGGGGGCGGGGTCATCGGGCGGGTCCTGCGCCGGCTGACGAATCCGCAGATCGGTCGACCCCAGGTTGAGGTGACCCTCGTTGGCCACCTGCCGCACCTCGTCATCGGAGTCAACAATTTCGATGTCGCCACTCGATACTGCCTCGAACAGGGCGCGGCGCAGGTCGCCCTCGCCCCCCGGCAGCAACGGCAGCCGAGGCGCCTTCCAGAAGTCGTCCCGAATCTCGCACAGCGGGCGGTTCCAATCGTTGGTCCGCAGGTTGTGCATCAACGCCTGCCGATCGAGGTCACCGGCTGTGAACGCCTTGCCGGCCTCCTGCAGTGCCGACCACACCACCGAACCGTCGAGCGCCGACTGGTTCTCAGACTGGAATCGGATATCGCGCATGACACGCCCGTCGGGCCCCTCAGCCAGATACAGCACATGCGAATAAGCCTTCTTGACAAGGCTCTCAAAGCGTCGCTGTGTCTCGCGCGACTGTCCGACGGCGCTCTTGGACATTTCCGCGTCTTGTTGGACCGCCGCCAACGCCGAGGCGCGCTCCCATGCGATCACATCGGCGGCGAGGTTGCGAGCCTGACGCCGACTCTGAGTGTTGATGACCGCGAAGACGGCAGAAGACGCCCACGTCATGGGCAGCGCCTCTGTTCCGAGGCCCATCGCCGCTTCCGCGGCCAGACGCGTCGACGCATCGGCTCCGTTGAGCAAACTGAACCAGCGCGAATCCAGCACCACGAGCCGGCACTTACGCGCTTGATCGACGCCTGCACTGCCCAGCAGTTCACACAGCTCGGCTAGCTCGGGGGCAGCATCGAAGTCGCCTTCTACGGGCAACACGGCGTCGAACGGTCCGCTGTTCGCCCCCTCAAATGCCGCGCGGCTGACGCGTTCATCCCGCTCGGCGTCCGTGACTGCCTCGCGTTCCCTCCGCACGAGCATGTTCAACGTTTGACGGGTCTCGATGTGCCACCGCTTCGGCTGCCTGCCCGACCCGGCTGTCGAGTCGATTGCGGCGAGGCCGTCAGTGGGATGGCACAGTTCCTGCCAAACGACCTCGGCATCGCCGTGACCGAAAGCGTTCGACGGCACGAATGATGCCGCTAGTAGTTCCGCCTCGGTGGCACCACGGCGCCCTTGCGGGCGCGGGCTCAACGAGTAAACAAACAACGCAGTGGCCATCCGCTCGGCGGCACGTGGGTTGAGCTGCTCCCAGCCGGTGCCCGAGCGTCGAAGATCGGCTAGCCGTGCAGCGCCGCGGTCAACGTGATCGGGGTCGACGATGTCTCCGGCACAGATCTCGCGCAGGCTCGACTGGGTGCGCTGATCACTGACCAGCCCCGAATCCAGCAGCGCATCGCGCACTGCGCGAGATGACATCGGCAGGTCCCCGGGCCCGATCAGCGACGGCGCCCATTCCCCCGCCTGGCCACGTTGGAGCTGCTCGTAGGCAGTGGCCGCAAAGACTTGCAGTGTCGAGCGCACCCGCTGGAAACCTGCCTGTTGAGACCATTCGTTCTCGGCGAGATCGATCAGCGCGGGATGAAACGGATAGCAGCGCGCTACGGCTTCCGCGAAGCCGCCATCAGCATGGGGCAGCTTGCCGAAGGCGTGCTCAGTCCATCGGCCCTGCATCTCCGACGCAATCCACTCGGCGCAGCGATCAGTGACTTCGCTCGGCGGTGGACCGTCGAACAGCCGCCGGCGAATGATGTCAGCAAAGTCACCCCCGCTGGTCACCGTGGTTGCCTCGCCGTTGCGGATCAGCAGGTCTTCCAACTCGGCGCGGCACTTGCGACCGGTCTCGTTCAGCGCGATGCGATCTTTCTCCGAGGCGATCATCACCACTACTGCGGCGCAGTTATCGACATCGTTGACCGCATCGAGCAGCGCTCGCAGAAACGCCATGTCGTCGAGCGCCCGCTGTTCGGATTGGATTGACACCCAGCGGATGTAATCCATGATCTCGTCGATCAGGATCAGCACGGGACGCCCAACATCCGCGAGCGCAGCTTCGATGGCCTCCTTGTTGGGCAGTTGCGCCTTGTAGTGCTCGTACTTCTTGTAGGCGCCTTCGAACAGGCGCCACATGAAGCGCTCGCCCAGCGTCCGGGCCGGACCATCGTGAGCCTCGCGCGGTGCCGGGTTGTCGCAGTCGAGCACGACGCATCTAGGACTGCTGAGGTCCGATATCAGGGCCTCGCTGCCAGCGATCTCCTTGGCTTGCACCAGGACCGCCGCGCCGAGATCCGTCGTTGCGAAGTCGGCGGGATTGCTCGCCAGGTGCCACAGACCAATGAGGCCGTGCGACTTGCCGCCGCCCATCGCCTGGTCGAGCCGCCACAACGCCTTGGCGCGTTTCGCCGGCTCTCCTTGGGCGCCGAGCCGGACAGCGATCTTGGCCATGAGACCGACCAGGCTGCCCGTGGGGTAGGTGATCTGCCCGTAGTAGGCGGGGTCGGCGTACAGCGATCTGCCCGCTGATCCACCGAAGACGGCATCGTGCAGCGACGCTTGGACATCGTCAATGTTGCCGTGCGCGGTCTCAACTTCGGAGCGTAGCTTGACGGTGTGCCACCAGGGTGTCGGTTCTGCGGCGGTCGCAGCAGGACTGGTCACGACCGCTGCCCTCCGGCACCTGACAGCGCAAATGCCGATGGGCTTGCCTCTGAGATTGGCACGGACGTATTCACAATGGTTCCCCTCTCGTGTGCAAGGTGAGCTGCTCGCCCTCGTCTTGTTGTTGTCGTCGCGCCTTGCGCTCGTCTTCGGCAATCACCGCGGTGCCGGTGAGGATTGGTGTGCGGTTGCGGGTCACCCAGGTCCACACATCACCGTCTGCGTCGGTATCACCGAGGTCAGCAGCGAGCTGCGCCATGACTGCCCACAGCAGCTCGTCGCCGGCGCTGTCGGTTGATGCGAGCACGTCCGCAACTGCGCTGACCGACTTGCCTGCCAGTGCTACGGCAAAGGCAACGTCGATGACCGCCAGCCCAGGCGCGAGCTCGACCTTGCCGATGCC
This sequence comes from Acidimicrobiaceae bacterium, assembly GCA_026713105.1. Classification (GTDB taxonomy): domain Bacteria; phylum Actinomycetota; class Acidimicrobiia; order Acidimicrobiales; family Poriferisodalaceae; genus Poriferisodalis. Next base: position 11,697 of record JAPOPC010000016.1, on the reverse strand, counting down.
GCTCTGAGCCGCAGTCGCGAACTTGTACGTCGACTTGACCTTGTGGAGCAGCCCGCGCGTGTCGCTTTCTTCCATGTCGTGGGTAAGCCGTTCCCACCTCGGCTCTGATCCGGCCGCGGGGTTGCGCTGGAATTGGCGCGTCCAAGAAAGTGCGAATTGCGTGCGTTTGTCGAACGCCTCCAGCGGAAACGAGCCGATCCGCAAGTCGGCAATCTCACCGACGAGGCGCCGCGCAAGCGTGAGGAAATGATCGGCCTCGACTGGCCGCCCGCGGTGATCCAGCACTGCGCTGTAGCGACCTGCCGCCTCCATTGCCGGTCCATAGGCAGCCATGCGCTGGTCGCGCAGCGCTGCAAGCCCGGCATCGGACCACAGCGGCATCCGCTCGGCGATCTTCCGGCCGATCTCTGCTTCAACATCGGCAAGCCGGCCGTCAGCCCGGTCAGGCTCTGCGGGTCGACACGCCAAAGTAAGCGTCGTTTCGATATTCGCCTTGCCCATCTGGCTGCCATGCTCGGTGCGCGCCGGCCACGACCCGGTCAGGATCAGGCCCGCTGCGTGAATTGCCACGAGCAGACCCTGCCAGACCTCAGGGTCGTCGTGGCCGAACATGATCGTCACCACACCGGAATGCTCGACAACTCGGCCTGCTTCGGTGAACGCCGCAGTGATGCACCGGTCGTAGTGCTCCGGCGTCCGATGGTCCCCGCTGCGCGCGTGGGTCATCTTGACGACGGCTTCTTCGAACTTCTCCTGAACACCTGCGGGATTCGCCGTAATCCGGAATTCAGGATGCGAAGTCGCCAGAGCTCGCTTCAGCCAGACAAAGAAGAAGTCAGACGAATCCGTGTACTCGACCATCGATTCATAGGGCGGATCGGTCACGACAGCCGTAAGTGCGGCCGCCCCGAAGGTCAACGAAGTGGCACTCCCGCGCTCGACACGTGCCGCTAGACCGCTGGCTCGTGCACACTGCTTGCGGAGCGCGCTAAGCGTCAGCTTGCCCACCGACCTCCACGTCCCCGGCCCTTTCGAGCACCCTGCCTCCAAGTAGTCGTTTCCAAATGGGACGAATGCTCCGGAGGCGACAACGTGGGCGGCATCTTGCTTGGCACATCGAAACCAACAACCCCGCGATCTGTAATTCAGCGCGCGGACGAATACCGACGTGCAATATCCAATAAGCGCGCGTCTGAATTCCGTGCTGGCGGCGCTTGCCAAGCCTCGCTTTCCTTCCGACAGCATTCGAGTGAGGTCATCTATTGCGCTCGCGAGGCTCACGAGTGCGAGCGTTTGGCGCGCATTGCAGAGGTCGCCGAACGTTCGGTAGCCGTAACGTGCGTACCGTCGCGGCCCCGTTGAACCCAGTGCTCGTTCATCAGGCACTGCGGGCAGGTCAGAGGCGAATGGCTCGCTGACCGCGAGTGCCGCTCCCGCTGCAATTGCGGCATCGCGCTCCAGCATGGTCGGCTCTCGAAAACGCTTGCCTACATCAGAGTCGATGTCGGCCACCACGATCATCACGTCGCCGGCTTGGTCCTGCTCGCGGAGTCGAGTGTGCTCAGCGTGCGAATGGATGTACTTGCAAAACGGGCATACAGCAGCCCGTCCGCGGCCGCTACCAGCGGACTCGACGAGAGTTGCTGAGGCCCGTGGCTCACCATCGTGCACCAGAATCTCAATCGAGTTGGTCGTCAAGTCCGCGATGAGTTCGTACGACTGGCCGGGGTCGCCCTTCTTCGGATTCGGTCGGCGCAGCTGCAGGTCGGCGGTGAGCGGAAACTCTCGACCGCACTCATTGCAGGGGATCGTTACTGCCCATAAGTAGGCCCAGGGGCGCTTGCCGTTCACCTTGGGATAGAACTCATCCATCTCCTCTTCGTGGCGGTCGCCGATCCAGTTGACCAAGAACTCGACATCACACAACAAGCGCAGATGCGGCTCGGGATACCGCATCGCGTGCTCTTCGTATCCCTCGAACGGCAGCGGCGGCTCATTGGACCAGTCACGAAGCGGATAGTCGGCCAGCAGCTTTCCAGCCAGCGTCGCCACAGGCGAGTAGTCGATGCCATAGGCCTTGACGCCGAGCCGAGCCGCCTCCAGCGGGATCATCGCCCGGCCAGAGAACGGGTCCAGAATCGACGCGCCATCGGGATAGTGCTTGGCCAACTCGGCGACGAGATCGTCGTGCATCGCGTCGTAGCCAGTCATGGAGTCGCGCACCATCTGGCACAAGCGATCCTGCTCGGCTTCGTCATCGGGCCACGGCAGCAGCGAGCAGATCACCGCCGCCTTGGCCTGTGCCAGCGGGCGAGCCGCGAACCACGTGAACAACGCCTTCTCGGTATTGCCCGAACCCCAACCCTTCCTGGAGTTGGCGGTGACCTCCGCGCACGGGAACCAGCGCTCGATCACGCGGGTCACGCCGCCCCTCCTGCCGTCAGGCCTGCAGCGGCCTCGGTGTGGCCACCGGTGCCATTGCCGTGGCCGGGGGACCCCTCGCTTGCCGCCACCGTTCGGGCAGCCGCGAGGTCGGAACCGCGAATGCGGACCGACGTGACCTCGTTCGCAGCGGCGGCGAACAGCGCGGTCGGGTCGGGGTACTCGCCGAAGAGACGCCCGCCGTTGTCGCAGTCGTCGACGACGTACAGCCAGTACGCATCACCCTGCAGTGCGGCTCGTACCCATTCGCCGCCGGTCAGACTGATGCCCGAGCTGGCGGCGCTGCCAGCGATGCCCTTGACCTCGACGAGCCGCAACTCGCTGCCTCGCCGAGCATGCAGGTCATAGCCCTGACCCTCGGTCTGAACGTCGGTGACAGCGAAGCCCTGACTGCCGAGACGGCTGACGACGTAAGCGACCGCAACCGACTCGCTGTCGGTGTGATCGATCTCCGCCGCCGGCCCACAACCGACGACCCGAGCCCAGCCCAGCCGTCGCATTTCGCCTGGCGCGCTGACTCTGCTCGCCTGATGCAACTCGGCAATTCGCGTTGCAGTGACATCTTCGAGGCGGCGTCGCAGCGCCAGCCGTTCGTCGCGGTCGGCGATCTCGTCAGTGAGTTGGTTGGGTAGGTCGCGTAGCTGCTGTGCCGCGCCGGCGAGCCATTCGTCGAGCAGTTGCTGGCGCCGGCTCAGCTCCCGGTTGCGCTCGAGACTCGCGGCGTGCGCCGCGCTGGCTTCAACCTCAGGTTCAAGCAGCCGCGCGCTGTCGGCGGGCGGCTGCGCCCCCCCCCCCCCGATTCTGTGGTGCCTCGGCCGTCAGATTGGCCAGCACCGCCCACGGAACCGGGCGCGCCCCGGACGGAGAACTCTTGACGGCGAAGCAGCGTCGGCGCGCAGCCGCTCTTCCTTCTGCCACATCGCCTTCGTACACGTGCAGTTCGTAATCGTCGACCTCATTCGGGTCGTACAGCACGCCGCCCTGCAGCAGTTCCGCCGCCACATGCGACCCGACGGCCTCGGCCAGTTCCCCGAAGGTTTCCTCACCCGGTCCGAGAATCACCGCATCGCCAGCCGAAGCCACCCCTGCTACTTCCGCTTGCTGCCTTGCGACACTGCTCGTCGCGACCAGTCGCAACGTCTCGCCAGGGGGCGGCGCGAGCGATATGGGCATTTCCATGTTCTTGCCGCCGAGCAGCCAGAAGCCCGTATCTGCGGCAGCAGACCGCTCGAATGTGATTGCGTCGGCCGCGGCAGCGACGCTCGCGAAGCGCTCAACGACATGTGGGTTGATGCGCTGTAACCGGTCGTCGTGCAGTACTTGGTGCGCCGCCCCCAAATCGACAGGACTGTGCAGATGCGCCTCTGCGTTGCTCTGGCGCTCGTGTGCTTGCCGAAGCCGCTCAGCAGTAATCCGGCCGACCGCCTCCAGCGCAGCCGACTGGGCGCTCTCTCCCTCAAAGCACCGACCGAGCATCTGTGCCAGATCGGGCACGCTCGCTTCATCGAACGCTTGCTCAGCGATCAGGCGGAGGCTGTCGAACATCTTGCCGTCGAGCTCATTGGCCGCCGCAACCAAGTTGTCGAGCAGCCGGGCCATGGCGTCGCCTTCTCGCGTATCGGTGGCGACGATGTTGTAGAGGCGAACATCACGGCCCTGGCCGATGCGGTGGATCCGGCCCATGCGCTGTTCCAGGCGCACGAGCGACCACGGGATGTCCCAGTTCACCAGCACATGGGCGCTCTGCAGGTCGATTCCCTCATTGCCGGCGTCGGTGGAGATCAGCACCTCGAACTTGCCGGCGGCGAACTGTGCTCGGGTCTCGTCACGAATGGCGTGGGAGTCGCGGCCCGAATACGTCCGCGCTGTGAACCCTGCCGACACGAACCGATCGCGGAGCCAATCCGCTGTATCCGCGTACTCCGTGAATACCACCGCCTGCTCACCCGAGCCGGCGGTGATGCCGTTCGGCACCAGGCACTCCTCGATCATGCGCGGCCACTTGGATGCCCTGACTCCGTCGAACTGGGCGAGGTCCGCGTCAAGCCGCTGCAGCACCTGGGCGATGTCCCGACGCTCTGCCCGTGTGTTGACCGAGTCCTCGTTGACCACCCGCGCTTCGGACGCTGCTTCGTCGTCCTCACCGTTCGGGTCTGCCTCGCGAGCAGCATCGGCGGGACTCTGTGTGCCGATGCGATTCATGCGGCGGCGCAGCGTTTCCGCCAGCGAATACAGCGACGATGCCGCGCGCTTGCCGTACACCATGCGCGCCAAGCTCTGCGCGGCGGGCGGGAAGTAGCGGTCAACTAGCGACAGGGCTTCGTCGTAGTAAGCCCTCTCGGCTGCAGTCAGCGGGACTCTCACGTTGTCGGCGCGCCGGGCCAGAAAGAGCCGCTCGCCGTCGAAGCCAACCAGTTCTTCCTTCATGCGTCGCAGGAAGTGCATGGTGCCGGGTGTCAACTTGCTCGCCGGCTGCTCTTCGTTCACGTCGTCCACGGCCGGGAAGACCTCAGAGTCGACGAGGTGCATGAGCGAGCGAAATAGCCACTCATTGCCGCGATGTGGTGTCGCTGTCATCAGCACGGCGCGAGGCGTGCGGCACAGCATCTGCCCGACGCGCCAAAGGGTCTGCGCCGTGGGCGTCAGCCGATGCGCTTCGTCGATGACGACGGCGTCCCAGCCTGCGTTATCGGGATGGATGGCTTCATAGACCGCAGGGTTGACCGCTGCCAGCTCCAGCGAGACCACCCACAGCTCGTGCGGACCGGAGAGCGCGCCCTCACGCGCCGTTGCAGCAGTGATGCGGCGCAGGCCACCGCCCAGAAAACGCTCGAAGTCAAGTTGCCACTTGCTGACGAGGTGCGCTGGACACACGACGAGCGCCCGCCGAACGCGGCCCAGCCGCTGTGCCTCCCGCAGCCACAGGCCTCCCATGATCGTCTTGCCAGTGCCCGGTTCGTCGGCCAGCAAGAACCGCAGCATGGGCTGGCGCAGCATGTTGCCGTACACCGCCTCGCTCTGGTGGGCATAGGGCCGCAGCGGACTGCTCGCCAGCGCAGAGGGATATGGCGAGCCGCAGGTGTGGCGCATCCATGCCGCCCACATGCCGGCGAGCGCCGCAGCCGGGGCGGCGCCAGCGTCGGGGACGAGCACCTCGACCTGCTCAGCCTCGGCCAGAGTCAAGTCAACCTGGCGCAGGCCACCGTCCGGATCGGTCACGAACAGGCGCGTGCCGTTCGCATCGTCTGGCAGCGGCAGTGCCCCGCTCAGGGTGACGAATCCGGGCTCGCCTCGCAGTCGAATGCGTTGGCCAGCCTCGAAGGTCACGACGACAGGTTAGAACCAAAGGTCCTCGGGGCCGGAAAGCAGCCGGGGACCGCTCGTCAACACCGTGGGATGAAGTCTTCACCGAGCTTCATCAAGCGCTTCGGCGCCGCTGCCATCACGCCTCGTCCGGGGCGCGGGAGAGATTGTAAATAATTGGCTTGTATTGAAAGGGACTTTTATTATTCGGGCTCCTTGAGCCCGCGACTCCATGGAGCCCCCCAATGTCCGAACAACATCGAAGCCGCATCTATGCTTGGATTCGCGAATTACACGACGAACCTACGGCGGAGTATCTGATGTCCTGCTTGGCGCCAGCGCCGGTGTCTGAACTCGTCACCAGAGAATTCTTGACGGCCGAGCTGTCGCGCTTCGCCACCAAAGAGGAGATGCACGCTGGCTTTGCCGCTTTGCGCAAGGAGCACGAAGTTCAACGCGCAGAAGACCGTCGCGCACGCGCAGAAGACCGTCGCGAACTGACAGGCCAGCGAGCCGAGGACCGTCGCGAACTGGCAGACCAACGAGCCGAGGACCGTCGCGCAGCGCAGCACCGCCACTACTGGCAGATGGGCATGATACTTGCGGCAACCACACCGATCTGGCTCGACACCTTCGGCATCATCGGCTGAGTTGTCAGGACCAAGGGTCCTCGGGGCCGGGCGCCAGCTTGGGTGCTGGCGTGGTCGCCTCGGCGATGACCTGCGCCGCAGCGGCGACACCCGATGCGCTCATGGGGGCGTCGATTGCTGCGAGGGTGGCATCGATGATGCCGAGCAGCAGGTGCCCTCGGGGCCGGGCGCCGGCTTGGGCGCTGGTGTGGTGGCCTCGGCGATGACCTGCGCTGCAGCGGCCACTCCGGAGGCGCCCATCGGCGCGTCAACAGCCGCCAGCGTGGCCTCGATGGTGCCGAGGGTGCCGAGCAGCATCGGCGGGTTGAGATGGCCCATGTGGCCGATACGGAATTCCGCGTCGGCGTTGCCGGTGATGCTGAGCCCCAGGGTGAGGCCCGCTTCGCTCTCGCAGGTGGCGCGCAGCTGCTGCGCCGACACCTCGCCGGTGCGGATCATCGTGACCGAGTTCGAGCGATGTGCTGGGTTCAACACGTTCAGCTCGAGACCGCCTGGAGCGGACCATGCCTCGACGGCCGCGTGAATGGCGCTCGCCATCACACGATGGCGCTCCCAGACGTTCTCCAGGCCTTCCTCGTCGATCATGTCGAGAGCCTCAGCGAGGCCCCACAAGTGCTGGACCGGGGGTGTGCCGCAGAAGATCCAATAGTGCGCGTCAGGGTCGGTCCGGCGAGTCCAGTCCCAATATGCGGTGCGCAGGTCGGCACGCTGGTGTGCCTCCCACGCCCTCGGCCCGACCCACACCATGCCGAGGCCGGGGGGCACCATCAGGCCCTTCTGGCTGCCCGCCACGGTGACGTCAACGTTCCACGCGTCCATCTCGAACGGCTCGCACCCCAGCGAGGCCACGCAGTCCGCCATCAACAGTGCCGGATGATCGGCTTGGTCCATGGCGCGACGCACTGCGGCGATGTCGTTGCGAACTGACGAGGCCGTGTCGGTCTGCGCGACGAGCACTGCGGCGAACTCCCGCCCGACATCGGCCCGCAGACGTTCCGTGACCGCATCGGGCTCGATGGCCGCTCGATCCGCAGCGTGCAGCACTTCGAACTTGACGCCGCTCATCGCGGCCATCTCGGCCCAGTTCGTGGCGAAATGCCCGACTTCGAGCACGAGCACCTTGTCGCCGCGAGAGAGCGTGTTGGTGATGGCCATCTCCCAAGCGCCGTGGCCGTTGGAGATGGCGATGTAGGCCCGGTGCTCGGTGCGGGCAACAGCGGGAAGCCGTTCGAGCAGCGAGTAGGTGAGGTCCACCACCTCGCCCTCGTAGATGTTGGGAATCGGTCGACGCATCGCGTTCAGGACGCGATCGGGAATGACCGAGGGGCCAGGAATCATGACCAACGGCCGGCCGTGTCGCAATGACATCGAAACTCCCTCCGGCGATCACGCCCGCCAGCGCACCGCCAAACGCCATCAGCTTACGAACAGCCCGCGTGCACGGCTGCATGGTTTGAGAGCCTCGAGTTGCCGCGCACAAGCCCCGGTCTTCCCTCCCATGGCAGCGCAGCGCACGCGTAGGCTGCGCTCAAGCCTGTGCTCATGGGGTGCCCATGGGTTCGGGCGCGCACTCACGGGGGTGTCCACGATGGGCAGCAACGCACTCATCCATCCGTTCGCCGTCGCTAGCCGCGATGAGAACGAATTCATCGAGATTGTTTCCGGCGAAGGCGTCATGCTGCGTGACTCCGCCGGCAATGAGTACATCGATGCGCTCGCCAGCCTCTGGCTGTGCCAGATCGGTCACGGCAATCGCACCGTCATCAATGCGATCAATGCGCAGCTCGAGAAGCTGCAGACCTACAACACCTTCGATCCGTTCACCAACGGGCCCGCCGTCGAAGTTGCAGAGATGATTCGTGCGCGCTCTCAGCACCCCGACGGTCGGGTGTTCTTGGGCTGCTCGGGTTCCGAAGCCATCGACACGGTCTTGAAGTTCGCCCGGCGGGTCCACCGGCTGCGCGGCGAAGCTGACCGGCAGATCATCGTGCGCCGCACCGGCGGCTACCACGGCGTGAACGTCGGCGGCACGAGCGTGCAGGGACTCGAACCGATCCGGGACGGCTGGGGCGACCTACTGCCGCATGTGGTCGAGATTCCCAACGACGACGTCGAGCCGGCTGCGCAATTGTTCGCCGAGCAGGGCGAGCGCATCGCGGCCGTCATCTCCGAGCCGATCCAGGGTGCCGGCGGCGTCATTCCGCCCCCGCCCGGCTACTTCGAGGGCTTGCGGCGACTGTGTGATGAGCACGGCGCGCTGCTCATCTTCGACGAGGTGATCTGCGGCTTCGGGCGCACCGGGAGCTGGTTCGGCGGTCAGACGTTCGGCGTCGTCCCCGACATGTTCACCTTCGCCAAGGGCGTGACCTCGGGCTACATCCCGCTGTCTGGCGTGGTGGTCTCACGCGAGATCGCAGACACGCTCGAAACCGACCAGAACAAGTTCATGCACGGCTACACCTATTCGGGCCACCCCACGGCGTGCGCTGCCGGTGTCGCCAACATCGGCGTCATCGAGTCCGAAGGGCTGGTGGAACGAGCGAACGACATCGGCGAACGGATGGAAGAAGGCTTCTTGGCGTTGCAAGGCGACGGCATGATCGACAGCTACCGGGGCCTTGGCGGCATCTGGGCTTGCGACATCGGCCGGGACGCCACCGAGGCCCGCGAGGCGTTCCTCAAGCGCGGCGTGATCTCGCGGCCCATCGGCAACGCGCTCGGGTTCTGCCCGCCGCTCATCATCTCCGATGACGAGATCGGGCTGATGTTCGACCGGCTCGACGACGCATTGCGCGCCACAGCGCCCTAAAGCGACAATCTCCAAAGGAGAGACGACCATGGAATCTGCAGAGACGCGGGCACTGATGGAGCGCTACTACGCGGCGCTGACAACGGCCGATCAGGAGACGATGCTGGAGTGCCTCGACCCTGAGGTCACCTGGGTACTGCCCGAGACGGCGGCGCAGGGCAATGCCGTCGACACGATGTCCGGGGCGAAGGAAGTCGTCGAGGCCTTGGGCGGCCGCGTGGTGCGGCAAACCTTCGACATCTCCCAGCCGATCAGCCTCGAGGTCCGCCGCATGATCGTCGACGGCGGTACCGCCGTGGTTCAGCAGCGGCTGACGGCCACCGCCAAGGCCACCAGTCGCGAGTACGACAACCAGTACTGCTGGGTGTACGACTGCCGCGACGGCTTGATCGCCCACATGGAGGAGTACACCGACACGCTCTACGCGGCGCAGCGGATGGGCTGGGACCTCGGCGTGTGACGGCGCCTCATCGCCGGCGAGCACGACCGATGACTCGCGGGGCACAATCAATACAGCGCAATCGGGCTTACCGAACGCGGGAGCTTCAGGAGAATCTGCTATGAGCACATACGACATCGTCATCAAAGACGGAATGATCTTCGACGGCACCGGAGCACCGCGGGTGCGCGGTGACGTCGGCATCGCCGGCGGCAGGATCGCTGCGGTCGGACGTGTGGACGCCCGCGAGGGGGCCAAGGTCATCGACGCCTCGGGCATGCACATTGCGCCAGGCTTCGTCGACCTGCACACCCACTACGACGCCCAGGTGTTCTGGGACCCCTACTGCACGCTGTCGGGCTGGCACGGCATCACGTCGGTAGCCATCGGCAACTGCGGGTTCGGTTTCGCCCCGGTCGACCCCGACATGCGTGAGTACGCCATGCGCTCGATGACCCGGGTAGAGGCCATCCCCTATGAGTCCATGCGCCAGGGCATGCCGTGGGACTGGGTGACGTTCCCCGAGTACCTCGACAGCCTTGAGCGCACGCCCAAGGCGCTGAACATCCTCCCCTACGTGCCGATCGGCCCGATGCTGGTGATGGTGCTCGGCCTCGACGACGCCAAGGACGGCCGCATGCCGACCGTGGGTGAGCACGAGATGCTGGCCAAGCTGGTGCACGAGGCGATGGATGCCGGCGGCTGCGGCTGGTCGGCCCAGCGGCTGCCTCCCACCGGCCCCGCTGCGGTGCAGCGCGACTGGGACGGCACGCCGATGCCCACCGACATGATGAACGACGAGACGGCGCTCGTTCTCGCCCGGGTGCTGGCCGAGCGTAACGAAGGCGTCGTGCAGATGACGCTGACCAGCGGCAACGTGACCCACGACCTCGCTCACCTCGAGGAGATTGCGTCGATCAGCGGCCGCCCGCTGCTGCACAACGTGGTGCAGGCCTTCGAGGACAAGCCCACCATCCACCAGCGCCAGATCGAATGGCTGGAGCGCTGCCGCGAGCAGGGCGTGCCGGTCTACGGCCAAGGCGTCACCAGCGATGCAGGGTTCACCTTCACGCTCGAAGACTGGAACCTCTACGACGACTCCGAAGCGTGGATGGAAGCCTGCATGGGTGACAAGGCCGAACGGCTGGCGAAGATGTCCGATCCCAGCCGCCGGCAGGCCCTTAAGGACACCCTTCCTCGTACCGCGACGGCGCCGCTCGAGACGGTGACGATCCTGTCGCCGCGCAGCCCCTCAACCGAGCAGTACCGGGAGATGTCCGTCGGCCAGGCAGCCGAGATCGCCGGCAAGGACCCAGTGGACCTGATGCTCGACGTCGCGGTCGCCGACGGCCTCGACACGCTGTTCTTCGTAGCGCCGCCGCAAGGCAATTCGGACCTGCTGCGAGATGTGGTGCAGTACCCGCACATGCTGTTCGGCGTGTCCGACGGCGGTGCACACACCAAGTTCCTCACGGCCGGGCGCTATCCCACCGAGACGCTGACTGAACACGTACGCGAGAACCAGTGGGTGACCTACGAGGAAGCCCACCGTCGCCTGTCGGCGCTGCCCGCACAGCTCGCCGGCTTCCGTGACCGCGGGCTGATCCGCCACGGCGGACCCGCCGACGTTCTGGTGTACGACCCGGAGAATCTGGAAATTGGCCCCAACGAGGTCGTCCACGATCTGCCGGGCGGCGAGTGGCGCCGGATCCAGCGCGCCAGCGGCTATCGCAGCGTCATCGTGAACGGCCAAGAGACCATCTCAGACGACACCCAGACCGAGACCTACAGCGGCCACCTCCTCCGCCACGGCGGCTGACCGTGACTTGCTGCGGCACCGAGTACGACGACATCGAGATCATCGTGCTGAACGACGACGAGGTGCGCGTCATGATCGACAATGCGCTTGCCAAGGGAGGTTGTCCCGGGAGTTGTTGAAGTAGAGGGGTGGTGGTCCCTCTCCGGGCGGTGCCGTTGGGGCATCGTCTGGAGAGCTTCGTAACAACTCCAAGAGAGGGACCACCTGATGAAGAACGTAGATGGATCGGCTGTGC
>JAPOPC010000076.1 GCA_026713105.1 Acidimicrobiaceae bacterium | reverse complement strand
TCGATCGCGTGGGCGACGGTGGTGACGTCTTCGAGTTCTTCCTCATCCACGCTGATGTCGAACTCCTCTTCCAAGGCCATCACCAACTCGACGAGGTCCAAGCTGTCGGCGTCGAGGTCGTCGGCGAAGCTGGCCTCGGGCGTGACTTGCTCGGGATCCACGGCCAGCACCTCGACGGCGCAGTCACGGAATCGATCCAACGTGTCACTCATGCTGATCCCCTCATGTGTGGGCGGTCACGCGCACGATCACCCGACGGCCGTGCGAGTGCGAAGTGTAGGTCCCGTGAGCCTCGCAGATGTCACACCTTTAGCTTTCCGTTCTTGCTCGCTGTCGCTCACGGGCCGCTCGGGCCGCGGCTTCGCCGCCGGCTCAGCCTCTAGGGTTCCGGGCGTGCGAACAGCGATCGGATTCGGAGGTCCGGCGTCGGGCAAGCGCCGCGACTGGGACGAGCAGGTCGAGTTTCTGCGAGAAGCCGACCGCCTCGGCGTGGACATCTTGTGGTCCGCCGAGGCATGGGGCATGGACGGCGTCAGCACGCTCGCCTACCTCGCTGCGGTGACCGAACGGTGCCAGCTCGGCACGGGCATCTTGCAGATCTCGGCCCGTACTCCGGTCATGACCGCCATGACCGCGTTGTCGCTGGCCGCGATGACCGGCGACCGGTTCATCCTGGGGCTCGGCGTGAGCGGGCCCCAGGTGGTCGAAGGGCTCCACGGGGTTCGCTTTGCCGACCCGCTGGGGCGGCTGCGCGAGACCGTCGATATCTGCCGCCAAGCGTTTGCGGGCGAGAAAATTGCCTATGACGGCCGCCACCATGTGCTTCCGCTGCCCGATGGGCAGGGCAAGTCGCTGCGACTGGCGCAGCCTGCAAACGACAACATCGAGATCTGGCTCGCAACCCTGGGCCCCAAGTCATTGCGGTACACCGGCGAAGCCGCTGACGGCTGGGTGGGCGTGTGCTTCGTGCCGAGCCGCCCCGAGGTGACATGGGGCAAGGTGCTTTCCGGTGCCGCGGCCGCCGGACGCCCACCGAGCGCTGTCGCGTGCCAGGCGGGCGGCGCCGTGGAGTTCGGCGACGACCTCGAAGAGCTGATAGCGCCGCGGCGCCCCGGCCTCGCGTTCACGCTGGGCGCAATGGGCTCAGCGACCGCGAACTTCTACAACGACGCCTACCGCCGCGCCGGCTTCGACGACGAATGCCGCCACGTGCAGCGCCTGTGGCTCGACGGCGATCGCGCTGGCGCCGCAGCCGCCGTGCCCGACCGGCTGGTCACCGAAACCAACTTCTTGGGCACCCACGATCAGGTCACCGACCAGGTGCGGGCGTATCGCGACGCAGGAGTGGACGTGTTGCGCCTGCAGCCCGAGGGGGCCACGGCCGCCGACCGGCTGGACACGCTCGCACAGATGGTCGACATCGTGCGGGCCGTCAACGCCGAAGCCCCCGCCGCCGGCTAGTCCGGCCCACGGGCTCGCCGCGACCCCTCAGGCCGCCTCGGCGTCACTACCGTGGGTTCCATGACGGAACGACCTGTCGCATTCACTGAGTCGGAGTTGCGGGAGCGGCTCACCCCCATGCAGTACCACGTCACCCAAGAGGCGGGCACCGAACGCCCCTTCACCGGCGAGACCTGGGACAACCATGCCGAGGGCGACTACCTCTGCGTGGTGTGCGGTGCCGAGCTGTTCAGCTCGGAGACAAAGTTCGAGAGCGGCTCGGGCTGGCCGAGCTTTTGGAAGCCGGTCGACGACGCTGCGGTTGATACCGAGGCCGATCGCTCCTATGGCATGGTCCGCACCGAGGTGATGTGCAAGGCCTGCGGCGCGCACTTGGGCCACGTCTTTCCCGACGGTCCGCGGCCGACGGGCGATCGCTTCTGCATGAACTCGGCGTCGCTGCAGTTCTCGCCCGCCGAAGACGCAGACTGAGCAGCGCTTCAGCCGGTGCCGCCGTCGCCGGATTCGCCATCGATGTCCAGGCTCAGTTGCACGGCGATCGGCTCGTCGGGGAGCAGCTTCACGACATCGGCGTCGAGTTCGCGTCGCACACCGGCGACAGGCAGCACCGTCAGCATCGCCGCCTGACCCTGGCGCAGCAGGCTGAGCACCCGGTCGTCGTCGGCCCACAGCACGTCACTGCCGCTGATGACGATGTTGGCCGAGGCAACCTCACCTCCGAGTTGGTTGCGCAGGTAGTCGAATGCACGGGCGATCGACTTCAGGTCGATGCCCTGATCGCGCATCTTCTTGGCAATCTTGAACTCGACGAGGTCATTGTAGGAATAGCGCCGCCGCGACCCGCTGCCCGCGGCCTGCGCGACAGATGGCTGCACCAGTCCCTTGCGAGCCCAGTGGTCAAGCTGGCGGTAGCTGATACCCACGATCTTCTCGGCCTGCTTGCTGGTGAACCCCTCGACAATCGCGCCGGTCGCATCGGATTCGGCGAGCGGCTCAGGCTGAGGCGTGGGCGTGGCGTCGCTCTCAGACGTCATCTCCAGAGCTGCGGGGGCTCGCTGCTGTTGAGCCATCGGGGTCTCCTCCCCTGTCGAGGGAACATCCGGCACATCACGCTGCGCAACTGGCCGCAAATGACACTGTGCGAACTACCGGATTGTGATCTTCGCTCTCACAGAGCGTACGGGGGCAGTTCACCTCGGCGCAAGAGGCCAACGCAGTCCGCGTCTCACTCCGGGTCGCTGGCCTCCGCTGCGGGCCCGAAGTCGTCTGGGCGCACATCGTCGAGGAACTGCTTGAACTCGTCGAGGAGCTCGTCGGGGTCGACATCGGCGGGGGGATCGGGAGGAAGCTCGATGATCTGCCCCGCTTCGTCGAGCACCGATTCGCTGGCGAAGATGGGGGTGTCGGCCCGCACTGCCAGCGCCACGGCGTCGCTCGGCCGAGCGGAGATCGTATGGGTGGCCTCCCCGACCGTGACCTCCATCTCGGCGAAGAAGGTGCGGTCGCGCAGATCGGTGACGGTGACCTTGACGAGCGTCGCTCCGAGCACGTCCAGCATGGCCGCCATCAGGTCGTGCGTCAGCGGCCGCGGCACTCGAATCTGCTCGATGCCGCGGTAGATCGCCTGGGCCTCGGGGGTGTCGATCACGACCGGCAGCACGCGCTGAGAACCGCCGGTCTCGCGCAACAGCAGCAAGGGGCTCTGCGAGGGCATCTCCACCTGCACGCCAAGGAGCTCCATCTCGACCATGGCCCGCACATTACTTCGGCCCCTGCTCCCGGTGAGCCGGTGAGAGCTGCACCATCAGCGCCAATAGCGGCGCAAGGCCTCCCCCATCACGTGGGAGCGCAGTCGCTCACAAAGCGCGACCAGGCGGCCTAGGGAGCGCTGCGCATCGAGGTCGGCCGAAGCGCCTCCCGCGTGAAGAATCGGTTGAATGCCCTGCTCGAACATCGAGGCGTCACGCGCTGCGGCATTGCGGAGTACACGCAGGTGACGGGCCTGCAAGCCGTACGTGGCGAACTCGCGCGCGATGCGGGCGACGAGCAACGCACCGCTTCCATAGCGCAGCTCAGGCGGTTCGAGGCCCAACGAGGCCTGCACTGGGTCGGATTGCGCTGGGTTGGCCTGCACTGGGTCGGCTCGGGGCGGCGATGATCGAGCTTCGTCGTCTTCGTCGAGTGGCACCAGCAGACCGAAGTCGGTCAGCGCGGCGAGCTCTTCGACAGTGAGTCCGCTCTCGGCGCTCAGCTCCGCCGCGCTGTACGTTGCCTGGTCGTCCGGAGCCGTCCATGGGGACAGCGAGCCGGCGGCTGGTGCCGTCGAGCCCGGCTCCGCGGTGCCTTCGGCTGCATCTGCGGGAACAGGCTCTTGTCGGCCTTCGGCTGCGCCTGCGGAGTCAGGCGCCTGCACGTCACGCTGCGCGCCAAGCTCGGCGGCGGCCACAGGTTCGGCTTGCGCCGCGGCCACGACCGGCGATCGAGGCGCCTCGTGGATCCCGATGCCCCAGATGTCCGCCAGGTGCTCGCCCCGGTCGATCCGCTCCCCGATGATGCTGAGCGGCAGGTACTGGTCGCGCTGGCGAGTGAGGATCCAGCGAAGCACTTCGATGTCGTGCGGCCCGAAGCTGCGGTATCCACCCGAGGTGCGGGCCGGCGAGATGAGCTTGCGATCTTCGAGGAACCGGATCTTGGAATCGGTCAGGTCGCTGAACTCGGACCGCAGCAACGACACGACCTCGCCGATCGATAATCGTGCTCCAGTTGAGGAAGGCTCGGGCCGGGCGCTCACAGCCCGACCGAGGAAACCAGGTACAGCAGCTTGAACTTGCCGACCTGCAACTCGTCGCCGCCTCGCAAGGTCACCTCGCCGTCGGTGCGGATGCCGTTGACATAGGTGCCGTTCAGCGAGCCCACGTCGTACAGGACGTGACCCGCCGGGCCGAGTTCGAGCACCACATGACGGCGCGACACGGTGATGTCGTCGAGGAATACGTCGCTGTCGGGGTGGCGGCCCACGGTGACGCGATCGCCGGCCAGTTCGAATCGAGTGCCCGAGCGGTGCCCGGAGGTGACGACGAGTTCGGCTTGGCCGCTGTAGGGCGGAACCTCGGTGACGCCGATCGCCGACAGCACTTCGGTGGGCGCGTCGACGGTCGCGTCGAGGCGCGCCCCGCAGCTCGAACAGAATCGGGCGTCATCAGCGCTCGACCTCCCGCACGTACCGCAGGCGATGGCCATGACGATCAGGCGTCCTCGGCGATCAGTGCGGCGTAGCCGGCGGCATCGAGCAGTGCCTCCACCTCTGCCGCCGCCTGCACCGCGTCGTCAGTCGGGGCGATGACGCAGATCCACCCGTCGCCGTAAGGCGACTCGTTGACGAGCTGCGGTTCATCCTCGAGCGTGACGTTCACCTCGACGACCTCTCCTGAGAGGGGAGCGAAGATGTCCGAGACGGACTTGGTGGATTCGATCTCGCACATCGGCTCGTCGGCGGTGACCTGCGCACCGATCTCTGGCAATTCCACAAACACGACATCACCGAGCGCATCCTGTGCGAAGTCGGTGATGCCCACCTGCGCTCCGCCGTCGGCGGGGCGCACCCATTCGTGATCGCTCGAGTAGCGAAGGTCGGCGGGTATCTCCATGGCCGCGAACCTACCGGATGACTGTCACACCAATAGCGCTGTCACACCAATAGCTCGGTCGCCCAGCCGGCACGTGTGGCCCCGAGCCGGTCCGGCGCCCCGCTCAGCCGCTAGCCCGGCCGGCACGCCCCTGCCGCACCGCAGCGAAAGCTTGAGGGATGTAGCCCACCGCCGACCAGTAATGGATCGGCAGGCCCACTGCCACGAAGATCCACGCCCCGATCCCGAACGCATCCGCGACGGCGATATCGCTGTGCCCCGCAAGAAAGAACGGCACGGCGAACATCATGAGCAACGTGCCGGTCTTGCCCCACCAGGTCACGTCGATCTTGCGAGCGCCGAGGGCACCGAGCACCAATGCGGCGATGGCAACGACCCCCTCGCGGAACAGCGCCAGCACGGCAATCCACAGCGGCAACGAGCCGTCGACGATCATCACTACGAGCGCGACCAGCAACAGCAGCCGGTCGGCGGTGGGGTCGAGGATCTTGCCCAGCTCCGACACCTGGTCAAAGCGCCTCGCCACCCAGCCGTCGACCCAGTCGGTGGCCCCCAGCGCACCGAGCAGCAGCGCCGCCGCCCAGCGGTCCTCGGCGCCGAACACCAGCCAGACGAACCAAGGCAGACAGCCCAACCGGGCCAGGCTGATCAGGTTCGGCACGGTGAACGGCCGCCACCCGCCCTCGGGAGGCAACGACACATCAGGAGCCTCGCTCACCCGGCTCACAGTACCGACATGCTCATGCTCTGCGAGGCTGAACCGGTAGCCGAATCCCCGGCCCGAGCGGCCCGTGAGCGCAGCGAACAAGAGCGGGAGACACCGGCCCGAGCGGCCCGTGAGCGCAGCGAACAAGAGCGGGAGACACCGTGCCCGAGCGGCCCGTCAGCGTTGGGTGTTCAGCGGTTTTGGTGGCTGATGGGGCGTGGAGATGTCATGACGGTGGTGGTTGTGGGG
The DNA here is from genome assembly GCA_026713105.1 of Acidimicrobiaceae bacterium. Classification (GTDB taxonomy): domain Bacteria; phylum Actinomycetota; class Acidimicrobiia; order Acidimicrobiales; family Poriferisodalaceae; genus Poriferisodalis. Next base: position 12,421 of record JAPOPC010000076.1, on the reverse strand, counting down.
TGAGGGTGATCTGGGCGGTTGCCGGGGGGCCGTAGCCGTGTGCGTTCTTGGCGCGCATGGTGATGGTGTAGGTCGCGCCCGGTTCGAGCTTGCGGATGATGACGTGCTGCTTCTTGGGTCCGGGGCGGCGCTTGGAGTGTTGGTCGCCGTCGCGTGTCACCACGATCTCGTATGCGGTGACGGTGCTGCCCTCGTTCGGCGCGTCCCAGTCGACCCGGACTCGGGTCGGCTTGGTCTGGCGGACGCTGAAGCCGGTCACCTCGCCGGGAACCGCCGCGGCCTGCTGTGCTTGTTGTGCCTGTTGTTGTTCGGCTGGGGCGGCGGGCACGGTCACCTCAAAGGTTGCTGTGGCGTTGCCGCCATTGGCGTCGTCGGCGGTGACGGTGATCGTTGCCGAACCCTGCGACACCGCGGTCACCGTCAGCGTGCCGCCTGACACAGCGGCGGTCGCGACATCGCGGGCCGACGACACCGCGTCGAAGGTCAGCGTGTCGGCGTCGGCGTCGCCGAATACGCCTGCGAGCAGCACCTGATGGGTGCCGTTGGCATCGGCGATGGTCGCGTCGGCGATGGCTGCGGTCACCGTGGGCGCGGTGTTGGCCGCGAGGGTCACCGTGACGGTGTAGGTGGTGGCGGTGCCGTCCTCGGCGGTGACCTCCACCTCGAAGGTGTTGTCGCCGGCGGTGAGCGGCAGGCCCCGGCTCCAATAGCCCGGTCGTGCCGGGTTGAGCTGCGAGCCGACGCCCGAACGCAGCGTCGCGGCGTCGTGCTCGGGGGTCGCCAGCAGCCGCGCGACTGTCATGGTTCGCGGCGCGGTGACCGTGTAATGGGTGCGGCCCGGCGACAACGCGCCGATGTCGAGCTTGGTCCACGGCCCCGCACCATTCGACGCGCCCCCTGCCAGCAGCCACCGCAGCTCGGTATTGGACGACTCCGCCCACTGCTCGCGCGTGACCGTCACCCGGTAGGTGCTCACGTCGCCAGCAGGCCCCGACGCCGTCATCACCATGGTGTTGTCGCCGACCTCCAGCGCCACCGAGCGGCCCCAACGGCCAGCACGCACCGCCGAGCGTGCCGAGTCCGAGCCGGCAGCCAGCGACATCGTCTCGTCCGCCGGCGTCGCCCGCAGCTGCACATGAGTCGGTCTCGACGGCACCGTCACGCGTAGTCGGTGATCCGTGAGAACGCCCCCGATGTCCAACGGCGCACCACGGCCCCTTGACGCCCGGTCGCCCTGGCGCTTCGAGTCCGCGAGCTCGGTCTCGTCATTGCGGATCGTCACTGTCGCCGCTGAACGCGCCAACCGCACCGACGACGGCGACGGGCCCGAAAGCACCAGCCCGAACGCCTCCCCGCTGTCCTCCACGCCGTCATCGAGGATCGGCACGCCCCCCTGCGCGGTCGTGCCGCCCGCCGGGATCGTCACCGTGCCCGAAACCGCGGTGTAATCGGCGTTCGGCCTCGCCGAGCCCGGCGATGTCGCGTAACCCACCGTCACATCATGAGCCGCCGTGCGGCTCAGCCACACCGTCACCGGCGCATTGTTCGTCGCCCCGTCGGTCTCATACACCAACGCGTCCGAAACCCCCACCGCCAACGGCTCATCCTCAGCGCCGCCGCTCTCGTCATCGACGATCGTCAACACCAGCGTGTTCGACGGCAGATCGCTGAACCCGAACCCCGACCACGGATGCCCCACCGTCGGCGACCCGACATAGCCCGTCGCGCGCAGCACAATCGTCTCGCCCGGATCCCACGCTTCATCGTCGAACACCCTCAGCCGCACCGACTTCGAACGCGCCCCGTTCCAGTCTCGCAAGAACGTCTGCAGCTTCGCGTTCCGCTTCGACTTCGCGATCACGCCGCCCTCGTTGTCGCGTCCCAGTTCGATGCCCACAAACTGGGTCTTGACCCCCACCATCGTCCAGTCGGAGGCCTGGCTCTCGATGGCCGCCTTGACCTGCGGATCGCTGAGATCCAACCGCTTGCTGGTCGGCGTCCGCCAACTCAACGAGGACCCCGCCGTGCCCTCAGGCAAACCCTCGAGCTTCGCGAAGAAACCCGGCGGCGCCGCACGGCCCAGATCCAACGTCACCACCACGTCGGCGCCCCGCTCTGAGGGCTGGCGATCCACACTCAACGTCAAGGCGTAACCCTGCCACGACGTCGGCGAGCTCGGCGTGCCCGTGGCGCGCACCCAATCACCCAACCCCTCATTGTCCTCACGGTCGAGGGTGCGATACCGCAGCCGCAGACGATACGTCCGCCCGTCGGTCAAACCCGAGATCGTATGGGAAGTTGCCGTGGCCTCAGCCAGCGACACCTCCACCCAGCCCGCCGACGGGTCGCTGCCCGAAGCCGCCGCATCATCAGCCGCCGACGATGACGTGTAATGCAGGTCATAGCCTTGCAGCACATGGCCTGACACCGTAGGTGGAGGCCAGTGGAGGGCCAGTTGTCGTCGGGCGCCTTGGCTGACGTACAAGCCGAACGGCTCAAGCGAGTCGTCGACGATGACTACTTCGTTGAAGCGGTGGACGCCCGCCCCAGATCCCACCCCGATGCCGCTCGGAGGAATCAACGTCAGCACGGTGACCTCATTGCCCCCGTCGCTCACCATGTCCGCAATCGCGGTGAACCCGAAAGTCTTCTGCGTCTCGCCCGGCGCGAACGTCACACTCGCCGGCGTCAGCGTGAAGTCGCGGCCCTCGATGGCTGCACCGCCCGCTGAGTCTGGGGGTCTGGCGCCGATTGCCACCGTGACGCTGCGGGCCAGCGCAGTGCTCAACAACACCACATTTTCTGCTGGTTCCTCATCGGTCTCCACTACCAGCAGCGTGTTGAGTTGGAACGACACGGTCGCGTCGGGATTCACCGGCGTGCCCGACCCGACCGCCCACGGAGCGGAATGGCTGCCGTTGAACGGCCGCACCCGCACCCGATACGTTTCACCGTTCGTCAGACCGGTGACCGTGTGAAACGGCGCCGGCTCCGGCGTGGCGCTCGTGTAGTTGCCGGGCACCCACTGCGTCGACGGGTTCGAGCCCGTGCCCGCCGCGTCGTCCGCGAGCGCGCCGCTGCCGGTGGCAGGCGCCAAGGTGTAATGCACGTTGTAACCCGTCACCGTGCCCGCAGGCTTCGTCCAATGCAAGAACAGCTCACCCGAACCCGCCGCGACCACACCCAGATTCGTCACCGCGCCAGGAGCATGATTCGCCTGAGCAGGCACAGCATGAACCAGCGACACCACCCCCGCCAACAACGCGAACACCGGCAACAACACAAAACGCCGGGCGCGCAAGCGCCCCACGCTCACCTCACACCGACGGGCGGAACCTGCCTTCGCGCCCGCACCGCCGCGCCACACACATCATGCGCTGTGGGGGGGGGGGGGGGGGGTCAGATGCGTACGTATCCATCCGGGCGAGGGTACAAGATGTGACATGCCCGCCCATGCCCACTCAGCCGGAGGCTGTGCGGGGCCACCGGGCTGCTGCTGGGCCCACGCCGCGGGAATCGACACGGGGCAGCGGCCCCGACCACGCGAGGATCTGCTGATCGGATGTAACGAGCGTGTGACCACCGATGAGTGCCGTGGCGACAATGAACCGGTCGGCGGGATCCCGATGGAAGCCTTCTTCCCCGAGCCGCACTGCTCTCAATGCTTCCTCGCCGTGCAGCGGCAGTTCAACGAGTCCATCGGCGATGCGTTCTCGGCGCCACTCCTCCGGCGTTTCCGACAGTGTCAGACGTTGCCGCTCGACGAGAAGGGCGATTTCCCAGAATGTCACCGCCGAGACAGCAACCGCCCCGGTCGCCCACGCCTCTTCGATGAGTTCACGTGCGGTGCCGCCGAGCCGAGCATCGTCGCTGAGCGCCCACAGCAGCGCGTTTGTGTCCAGCAGCAGCATCAGTGCTCAGATCACTGGTCCTGCGCCTCGTCGAGGTTCAATTCCCAGGCATCGATGTCCGCGACCGTGGAATTCTCGAACGTCTCGTCCTCGGCGTACGAGATCTGCCCTTTGCACGCCCCGATGAACGCCGGCCGATTCTCAGTGGCCTCGACCGGAACGAGCTTCGCGACCGGGTGGCCGTGCTTGGTGATAACGACGTAGTCGCCAGAATCCCGCACGTCGTCGAGGATCTTCAGGCACCGCGCTTTGAAGTCGGCGGCCGCAACGGTGCGCAGGGGGCCGCCGGGCTCGGAATCCTGAAAGGTCCGACGCGCCGGATGTGGTCCCACAACGATGCTCCTTCGCTGGTCCATGTCGGTTGATTACTGACAGTAGCGAAATGACCAGTCAGAATCCAGTCATATATCGCCACCTTCCTCGGTCGCACGAATCCGTCGGTCGAATACTTCCGTCAAGGCTTGGACCTCGTCGATCCAATTGCGTACCTCTGAAAGTGGCTCTGGGCTTAGGCTGCGCGCCATGGCTACCGTCTTCACGAGGATCATCGAAGGAGAGCTGCCCGGGGCGTTCGTGTGGCGAGACGACCAGTGTGTGGGGTTCCTGTCCATCAATCCTCTGGCGGTGGGCCACACGCTCGTCGTGCCGATCGCGGAGATCGACCACTGGCTGGACGTCCCGGCGGAGCTGCAAGCTCACCTGTTCGATGTGTCCCGCCGCATCGGCGAGGCGCAGATGCGAGCGTTGAAACCTGAGCGAATCGGGCTGGTGATCGCCGGCTTCGAAGTGCCGCATTGCCATATCCATGTGTGCGGGGTGAACTCGATGTCCGACATGAACTTCGCCCGGCCGCTGCCGATGGCCTCGGCGGAGGATCTGACCGCACCAGCCGAAGCCATCAGGGCCGAGTTGGCGGCGCTTGGCTGAGACCAGCGCCCAATCGACGGCATTCGATGCGATGCACAGCCCCAAATTGGCGCATGTGTATCGAATGCAATGCACTTCACTGATGCTGACAGCGTGCATCTGTCTTGATGCACAAGATCACACGAGGCAGGCTGCATCGAATACAATGCAGGTTCAGCCCGGCTGAGCGGCGCACCGCCGAGGACAACAATGACACGCCGATGCAATCCGCAGCCAACCGCAATGACCGACGATGCGATTGCCGAGCCGTCGCACGCGCCGCCGGAGAGCTCGGCCACCGAACATCGACGTTCGATCGACGTGTACACCGCGGACGGCATCGGTGCTGCGGTGGCGCAGCTGCGTCGAGCCGCGGGGCTCAGTCAGTCGCAGTTCGGCAAGATGGTGGGCGCATCGCGCCCGTGGGTGTCCAATCTTGAGCGCGGCAACCTGCGAGGCGGCCAGTTGGACACGGTGTTGGCTTGCATCCATGCGCTGGGCTACCGCATCGTGCTTGCGGACGCCGAGTCCAAGCCCTCGGCCCTGGACGAGCTGAAGAACGCCATGCGCCTCGGCCCCCTCGCCCACAGCCACGCCGACCTCGCCGCCGCGATTGCGAACGCAGACGACCGCATCCCGCCGCGATGACAGCAACGCTGGCAATCCTGCTGGGCGGCAGGAGAATCGGCACCGCGGGCGCCGACGGTGCGTACTTCGACTACGACAGCGACTACTTCACCGACACGGCCGCTGACGTCCCGCTGTCACTCAGCATCCCGCTGACCCGCCAGCGGCACCCCGGCGCAGCGATCCGAACGTGGCTCGAGGGTCTCCTGCCTGACAATGCCGAGTTGCTCCGGCACTGGCAGCAGGTCACCGGCGCAGCATCGTCTGATCCATTCGACCTGCTCGCCACCCCGATGGGCCTGGACTGCGCCGGGGCGGTGCAGGTCTGCCCGGTCGGCGAGGTCGACGCTGCGCTGTCGCGTGGCGGCCATTATCAGCCGCTCACTGCGTCGGACGTGGCACGGCGATTGACGTCGATCCGCCAGCGAACTCACCTCGCCCGAGATATCGCGGCACCGGGCTACTTCAGCCTTGCGGGCGCCCAAGCAAAGATCGCCCTCCACCGGCACGAAGGCAGGTGGTTTCAACCACACGGCACCGCCGCGACCACGCACATCCTGAAGCCGGCGGTGTTCATGACCCAGCATCAAGCCGTCATCGAGCACCTGAGCATGGCCGCGGCACGACGACTGGGTTTGCCCGCGGCGCCAACGGAGGTCGCCGTGTACGGGGGCTTCGACACCGTCATCGTGAAGCGCTTCGACCGTCGCCGCGTCGGCGAACGTTTGCTGCGGGTGCATCAAGAGGACATGTGCCAAGCCCTCGGCGAGATCCCCGCGCGGCGATATGAGCAGCAGGGCGGGCCGTCACCGCCCCGGCTCGTGGCGTTGCTTCGCAGTCACTCGAGCGCGCCAGCCGATGATGTCGCCGACCTGCTCGATGCGCTGGCCTACAACTGGATCATCGCTGCACCAGATGGCCACGCCAAGAACTTCGGCTTGCTGCTCGACAGCGGCGAGGTGCGCTTGGCACCCCTGTACGACGTGTGCAGCGTGCTGCCGTACCTGGAACCCGGCGAAGCGTTCATGCACGCCTTTTCGATCGGCGGCAGCCACATGGTGTCGCCCAGCGATGCGGTGCCGCGGTGGACTCGCTTTGCCGCGAGCATCGGCGTGCCTGCCGATGTCCTGCTCGCGCGAATTCACGATATAGCTGCCGCTGTACCCGAGGCCATTGCCGCCGAGGCCGCGGCCCTGCCCGCAGCACTTGCTGCTTCTCCCCGTGTCGCCCTGCTGGTTGACCGGCTCGAGGCTCGCACGAGCGACCTGCTTGCCCGTATGGGCTGAACCCAGCACGCCGACCGCAACCGGAGCGGCGAGGCTCAGAAGAGCTGATCGGATTCGACCGGTTCGATCAGGGTGGCGTCGCGGTTGGCGACGTTGCCCACCGCACGCCCCACCTGGTGCGAGCGAAGGATGGGTTCGGCTGCCGGAACGCACATCGCGGCGAGCTCGTCGACGTCGTCGTTGGACGGGTCGAGCCAGGCATCCCATGCGTCGCGCTCGAGCAGCACCGGCATGCGGTGGTGGATCGGCGCCATGAAATCGTTCGCTGCCGTGGTGAGCACGGTGGCGGAATGCAGCACGTTGCGCACCGCGCCGCCGCCATTGTCATCGGCGGAATCGTCGCCGGCGCCTTGGGGCGGCGACCACCGTTCCCACAGGCCGGCCATGGCGAGCATGCCCCCGTCGGACCGGGTGATGTAGTGCGGCAATGGGCGCTCGTCGCGGCTCGTCCCGGGAGGTGCGGGGGGCCACTCGTAGAAGCCGTCGGCGGGCACGATGCAACGGCGCCGCTTGAACGGCCCGCGGAACGAATTCTTCGTGTCCGCCGTCTCCGAGCGAGCGTTGAACAGCGGCGGGCCCTTCGCAGGGTCGGCTGACCAGCGAGGCACTAAGCCCCACCGAAACGTCTCGAGACGACGAGAATCGGGGCCGCCCACGACCGCCACAATGTCAGTGGTGGGCGCCACGTTGTAGCTGCGCGGCGCATCGAAATCCGGCGGCGGCGTGTCGAAAACCGCGGACACGGCCTCAAGATCTGCCGCTGAGACGAACCGCCCGCACATGCCGCGAGCGTAGAACGGCCCGCTCCCCGACCTGAGACTGGGCCGAGCGAGAAGCCCGAGAAGTCCAAGTATGGATCGCTAGATGCAACAAAAAACATTTGAATCTCACAGAACTGCCCAAGATGATTGGACGCTGTGGGCTTCACGAAGGATCTCTGGACAGCGATGCTCTCCGACGAGGGCTCCGAACTCGCAGCAGCGCTTGACCAAATCGCCGCGGACGAGATCGCATCGGCCATCGCTGCGTCCGATCTGATCGTCGAGCCTGAGCGTCCGCGCGACAACTCAACGGAGACGTCGAGTGCAGATGAAGCTTGAACGGCGCCCGCAGACAGCCTCGGAGGCACGCTCTGCGGCCTGCCCGCGACGCGCAGAGCTTGCTCTGCTGCACTCCTGCCGCTGCACACTGCGCCGGTACTGTTCTGAGTATGCACGACGCATGCTGGCTGCAATCGGACTGCCGATGAGCACATCGGAAGGAGCGGAGGAACGCCCGGTCGATCTGCTCCGGCTGCTCGCGGATCGCTACACCTCACCGCAGGCTCGCGGCACCGCGTTCGAACGACTGATGCAACGCGCCCTCCAGTGCCACCCCGACGTATACGGGCCGCAGCGTTTCAAGCAGGTATGGCGCTGGACCGAATGGCCCGAACGCGTCGCCCGTGGCTACGGAGCCGACATCGGCATCGATCTCGTTGCCGAGCAGACTCCCGAATCAGGCGGGGGCCTGTGCGCGATCCAGACCAAGGCCTACGCCGTCGGTCGCGTCGACAAGGGCGCCGTCGACTCGTTCATCTCGGCCTCGGCGACCGACGACTTCACAGCTCGGCTGCTGGTATTGACCGCTCCGCCTACCGCGCAGGCCCGCCTCATGATCGAGAAGGCGGCGCCCCGATGCGAAGTGCTGCACCGCAGCGACCTGGAGTCCTGGCCCGTCAACTGGGCTGAGTGTCTCGACGACCCGTCACGACTGCGTTTCGTCGTTCCCGAGCGCCACGCACCCAAACCCTTCCAAGCCGAGGCGGTAGCGAAGGTCCTCGACGGGTTCGCTTCGCACGACAGGGGCCGGCTCGTGCTGCCCTGCGGGACCGGCAAGTCGGTGGTGTCTCTGTGGATCGCAGAGCGCCTCGCCGGCATCGGCGGTCGTGTCCTGTACTTGGTGCCGTCGATCGCACTGATGAACCAGACGATGCGTGAGTGGGCGAGCCAGCGCGACCCGGACATCCCGCATCGGTACATCGGAGTCTGCTCGGATACCCGCGCCGGGCACACCGCAGAAGACGCCCCACTGGTCGAGTTGGCCATGGCGGTCACGACGGACCCTGAGCGCATCACCGCACAGCTTGCTGCGTCCGACGCCGCCGCGATGACGGTGGTGTTCTGCACCTACCAGTCGCTGAGCCTCATCGCCGACGCCCAGTCAGACACGAGCCTGTTCGGCCCAGCGCCTCGGTTCGACGTGGCGATCTGCGATGAAGCTCACCGCACCACCGGCATCGAGGAGGTCGCGGCTCGCAAGCCGTCATCGACGTCGCAGCGCACGGTCACACCGTACTCGCTGATTCACGACGCCAGCCGAGTTCGTGCGGCCAAGCGGCTCTACATGACTGCAACGCCCCGGGTCTACACCGAGTCAGCGCGCAGCCGCGTGCAACAAGCTGCCGGCAGCTTCGACGTGTATTCGATGGACGATCCATCGGTATACGGCCCCGAGCTGTTCCGCATGTCGTTCGGCGACGCCGTGGAGGGCGGACATCTCACCGACTACAAAGTGCTGGTCATCGCCGTGGCGGAGAACCCCGTACTCGACGCCTACGACAACATCGCTGTCGACGAAGCGCACAAGTTCAGCATCCACGACGCAGTGAAGTTCGCCGGATGCTGGGACGGTCTGGCCGATCCAACTACCACCACTCCCGAAGGCCGAGCCACCGGGGCCGTGAACAGTGACCACGCGGCACAGCGGGTGATCGCGTTCACCAACCGGATCCGCAACTCCCAACTCGTCGAGCGCTACTGGAACCCGGTCATCGAAGCGATCGCCGGCGCCGTCCACGGCCGCGCCGCCACAGCCGGCAACGGCGCTGGACCCGCACTGCTGGCCTGCGACATCCGCCACGTCGACGGATCGAAGAATGCGCTCGAACGGGCCGACACCATCGCCTGGCTGCGCCAAGGCGACCCCGACGGCGCCTGCCGGATTGTGACCAATGCCCGCTGCCTAAGCGAGGGCATCGACGTCCCCGCATTGGATGCGGTGATCTTCCTCGAGCCGAAGCAGTCGCAGGTCGACGTGATCCAAGCCGTGGGACGGGTGATGCGCCGTGCCCCCCACAAGGACGTGGGCTACGTGATCCTGCCGGTCGTGGTGCCGTCGGGCACCAGCCTGCTGGATGACGCAGTGCTGAACGGCTCCGATTTCAAGGCCGTGTGGAAGGTGCTCAAGGCGCTGCGCTCGCATGACGAGCGGCTCGACGTGCTGATCAATACCGCAGACCTGACCGGCAAGCCGCCGATCACCGTGCTGCCGAGCGGTCTGTGCGGCACCTGCGGCAAGGCGCACGGCGACTGCGAATGCAACGCCGCCGGAGCCGATGCCGATGCAAGCATTCGGGCGAGCCAGCAGCGCCTCCCTTTCGAGCACGCCATCGCCTCGCAGCTTGTGAAGTCGTGCGGCGACCGGCAGTACTGGGATCGCTGGGGCCGGGAGGTCGCACGCATCACCGGCACGATCACCAGCCACATCGGCACTGCAGTTGCTGCCGATGCCGACCTGGCCGCCACCTTCGACCGGTTCGCCGAACAGATGCAGGCAACCGTGGGCGGTGCGGTGAGGACAGGCGAACTCGCCTCGCTGGTCGCCCAGCATGTGGTGACGATGCCGGTGTTCGAGGCGCTGTTTGCCGGCAGCGGCTTCGCCGATCGCAATCCCATCTCGAAGGCACTCAACGAACTGCTCGACGAGTTCAAGGCTGCCGATGTCCGGCTCCGAGACGAGGCCGCGGACCTCGATCGCTTTTATGACAGTGTCCGCAACCGGCTATCGGGCGCAACAGACTCCGATGCCCGGCTGAAGATCATGCTGGAGGTGTACGAGTCGTTCTTCAAGGAAGCGATGCCCGCGGAGATCACCCGCTTGGGGATCGTGTACACCCCTGTGGAGCTAGTCGACTTCATGCTGCGTTCGGTCGATGCCGTACTGCGCCAGGAGTTCGGCCGGGGCCTGACATCTGAAGGCGTGCACATCCTGGATCCGTTCACTGGGACGGGCACCTTCATCAACCGGCTGCTGACCCAGCGCAACAGCGACGGCGAGCCGTTCATCGCCGACGACGACCTTGCTCGCAAGTTCGTCAACTCCCACAACCCGCTGGTGCCCGGCGGCAGCGTGCAGGAGATTCACGCCAACGAGATCGTGCTGCTCGCCTACTACCTCGCTGCAATCAAGATCGAGGAGGGCTACCGCGAGCGAACCGGCAGCTACGAGCCGTTCAGCGGCATCGTGCTGACCGACACGTTCGCCCACGACCCGACGGTGCTGCCCGGCACCGGAACGCTCGGCTACAACAGCGCCCGAGCCCGCCAGCAGAACGAACTGCCCATCCAAGTCATCATCGGCAACCCGCCGTGGTCAGCAGGCCAGAAGTCAGCAGGCGACGACAACCCCAACGTCGAGCACCCCCACATCGAACAGCGCGTCCGCGACACGTACGGCGTTCGACACCGCGAAGTCACCGGCCGCGGCGCCGGCAAAGCCATGGGCAACCTGTACGTGGAAGCGATCCGGTGGGCATCGGATCGGCTCGATCAGCCCGAGCACGATCAATCCAGGCCCGGTGTGATCGCGTTTGTCCACCCCAATTCGTTGTCGAATGCACCCTCATTGACCGGACTGAGGGCGACGCTTCGAGATGAGTTCTCCGCGATCTACGTCGTCAACCTCTTGGGCGACAACATGAAGTCTGGCGACGAGCGCGCCCGCGAGGGTTCCGTCATCTTCGGTATCGAAATTCGCGAAAACTCCGAAGTTCGCAAAGGAACTGGAGCGCGTGTCGGCGTTCAGGTCACGGTGCTGATCCGAAATCCTGACCGAAGGCGAGACGAGCCAGCATTGTTGAAGTACGCGGAGGCACCCGAGAACTCCAGCCTGCGTCAGAAGTTCGACTGGCTTGCCAGTCTCGGGGATATCACCAACGAACGGTTCGTCACGGTTCCAGAGAGCGAGTCACATGACTGGATGAATGTGACCGACGGGAGCTTCAACGACCTGATGCCCTTGTGCGAACTCGGACGACGAGGTGACGACACCGCCTGTGTTGTGGGCGATCACGCGCTCGGAATAGCGACGAACTGCGATGCCTACGTCTATTCGTTCTCACGCGAAGAACTCGCTCAACGCATGCGCCTGCTGATCGATGCCTACAGCGATGCGCTCGAGCTGGTCGAGGCCGGATGCAGCGTCGACGAATGCACGACGAACGACGATCTCGCTCGGATCAAATGGACTGGCACTCTCAAGCAAACATTGCGTCGCCAAGAGCCAATCGTGTTCGAAGAAGACCGAATCCGCGAGGTGTTGTACCGGCCCTTCACCAAGCTCTGGCTCTATGAGGACCCTCGCATCCTCTCCTCCGTGAAGTCGATCAGCGCCATGTTCCGAGACGAGCACCGAGAGAGAGAGAGAGAGAGAGAGAGAGAGAGAGAGAGAGAGAGAGAGCGGGAGGGAGCGCGTGGGGGGGGGAACGAGGCTCAGGACACGCGGGCTGACAGCGCGCCGCGCTCGGCGGTGTGTGTGGCGTGGCGTTCTCTCCGTGCGTTGACCAGGATGTGTGCTCTCGTGGCCTGGTTCTCTCGCTCGCTCTCTCTCTCTCTCTCTCTCTCTCTCTCTCTCTCTCTCTCTCTCTCTCTC
>JAPOPC010000026.1 GCA_026713105.1 Acidimicrobiaceae bacterium | reverse complement strand
GTGCGATCGAGGCAGCGATCGCGGGCTACCCCGATGAGCCGCCCTGCGCCCCTGCGTTCGCTGTCCCTACTCGGGTCGCCGGCGCCGATCCTGCGCTCGGTGGCTCGTTCACCGACGGGCAGCTGGCGGGCGTGCTTGAGCACACACCCGGACTCGAGTTCCGGCGCTTCGAGGGTGTCGGTCATCCGATGGTGATGGTGCAGGGGTTTCGCGAACCAATCGTGGCCGACGTCGTCGAGTTCCTCGATCGCGTGTTCGGAGGACCTCTGCCGCGACGGCATACAGTCCAGTCTCATGACTGAGGTCGACGCCGGGATCGTCCGCAACCTGCCGGAGACGCTCGAGCGTGTGCTCGGGCGTCGGATTCACGTTTTCAGCAACCGGATCCAGGCCAGCTTCTACAAGCGCACCGAGCAGCCCTTCGGCATCAGCCTCCCCGAGTGGAGGGTGCTACGCAGTGTGGTGTTCAAGCCCGGCCAGGCCCGAGCCGATGTGGCCGCGGACGAAGCGATGAATGCGATGAATGTGAGCCGGGCCGTCGCAGCGCTACTCAAGAAGGGGCTCATCGAGGTGTCGCCCGATCCGGCCGATGGACGCCGGAGCCTCCTCACCGCGACGCCACTGGCCGAGGAACTTGCTTCCGACATGATCCGGCGTGAGGCGCTGATGTACGAGCACGTCTTCTCGTGTCTCGACGAAGACGAGCGCGGCCGGCTCGACGACTTCCTCAGCCGGGTCAACGAGTTCGTCCGCACCTCTGAGCTGCCACCACCGCCCGACGGATCCCGCGATTGGGCGGCGGTGTTTTCCGACCTCGACTGACGACTCCTAGTTCTCGACTAGAAAATTGTTGACAATCTCGGCGCGGACGCGGGATGCTAACGTCAACCATCACGATCGTTACGAATGTGCGGCGTGGTTTGACGAGGGGACCCTTGGAGGGGACATGACCAAGAAGTGGATGCGGCTGCTCGCCGCGCTGCTCGCTATCTCGCTTGTCGCCGCAGCATGCGGCGGCGACGATGCCGACGACGCAGTTAGCTCCGATGCCGAGACTGACGTAGCCGGTGGTGATGCCGACGCCGACGATGCTGTCGATGACGCTGCCGACGCCGACGCCGACGCCGACGGCGATGCCGATGCCGATGCGGATGCCGGCGACGCGACCGAGACCGAAGACCACGACGCAACCGAAGCCGAAGACGTCGGCAATGTCGAGATCGACGAGTCCGCCAACTGCGCCGCAGCGGTCGAGCTCGAGGTCGGCGACTACGCCCCGAGCGGTCACGCCGACGTCGGCATGGGATTCATCCTCACTGGTGGATTCAACCCGCACAACAACCAGGCGCCTGCAGCTTTCGCCTACTACGGCTGGGTGTACGAGGGCCTGGTCCGCCAGGACGGAGTCACGGGCGCCATCGTGCCGTGGCTGGCCAAGTGCTTCGAGATCTCCGAAGCCGGCGACCAGATCACGTTCTACCTGCACGAGGGCGTGACCTTCCACGACGGGGCCCCGTTCAACGCTGACGCCGTCATTGCGAACGTCGAGTTCATCAAGACCGCCGGTCCGCCCGAGGTTCTTCCGCCGGTCGCGGGTCAGCTGGCCAGCGTCGAGAGCGTCGTGGCCGTCGACGAGTACACGGTGCAGTACAACCTGAACGCCCCGAGTGCTGCGCTGGTCCTCAGCGGCCTCATCCGCAACTCGGGCTTCATGGTGTCGCCCAACTCGCTCGGCAGCGCCATCGCCAACCCGTCGGGCACCGGGCCCTACGTGGTCGACAGCGAGAGCGAGGATCACACCGATATCAATCTCGCCGCGTTCTCTGACTACTGGCAGCCCCAGTTGGTCGGTTTCGAGACGGCCAACATCCGGGGCGGCCTCAGCGCTCAGGCCCGCCTCGACGGTCTCATCGCCGGTCAGTTTGACATCGCCACGATCAACAACAACGAGCAGGAGCTTGTCCCCGCCTTCAGCGCGAACACCACCGTCCGCATCGGCTTCGTCGTTGCCGATTGGCTGGGCGAGCAGATCCCGCAGCTGGCGAACAGGGACGTTCGTTGTGCCATGGCAGCCGCCCTCAACCGAGTCGGGATCCAGGAAGCCGGCGGCAACGCCCCGGAGTCCGCGATCAAGCAGTTTGCGGTCAGCCCGACCGACTATGCCTACATCGACGACCTCGAGTCGCCCGACTTCGACCTCGAGCTCGCCCAGAGCCTGATGGACGCCAGCGGCGAAGAAGGATTCGAGTTCACGAACGGTCACCTGCCCGCTGGCTTCTGGCCCGTCACCGCCTCGGCCTGGGCTGGTGCGCTCGCCGAGATCGGCATCACCATGAACAACGAAGCCCTCGACCCTCCAGGCGCCGGTGAGATGTTCGCCCGTCTGGCCCGGGCCCAGCACCCGGTGCAGATCGTGGCCTACAACGAGCCCAACGCGCTGATGTCGCTCATCGCCCGCACTGGTACCGGTTTCCTCAACCCGTCTGGCGTCTCGCCTGACGGCGTGGTCGAGTTCGTTGAGGCGGCGAAGAGCAAGACCTTCGAAGACGGCGAGGCCGATGTGGCTGCCGCCTTCAAGATCATGATCGAAGAGTGCATCTTCATCATCAACCACGCACTGACCACGACGATCGGTCATCAGCTGGACATCACCGGTCTCCAGCACACTCAGGGCATCCCTGTCTCGTTCTGGCCGCACGGTGTGCGTAAGGGCTGATCCAGCCCGCGCGCTGAACGACTGAGAGGGTCCCGGGCCGATCGGGCCCGGGACCCTCGTCGTTCACGTTAGATAGCGTCGGTTCGGAGGGGGACTGCGCGAATGGCGAAATACATCGGCTTCCGGCTGCTGGCGACAATCCCGCTCATGTTCGCGATCGCGGTGGTGACCTTCCTCATCGCGGTCGCGATGGAGGCCAACGGCTCGATCGCCATCCAGGTTTGTGGGGAGGGTGCCACGCCGGAGTGTGTGAGTGCCGTCGAGGAGAACCTGGGGCTGGACGATCCGATTCCCGTCCGCTTCATTCAATGGCTGGGCGACGTCGTAAGCGGCGATCTCGGGGCGTCGTTGCTCGACGAGAACGCCTCCGTCGCCGGTCTCATCGGTGAACGCATCTGGGCCTCGGTCAGCATCGTCGGGTTCAGCTTGGTCATCGGCATCACCATTGGGATGGTGATGGGAATCATGGCGGCGATCCGCCCGGGCGGACTGCTCGATCGCTCGCTGTCGATCGTTGCCGCCAGCGTCATCGCGGCGCCCGGCTTCATCATCGGCATGATGCTGTCGTGGGGGATCGCGATTGAACTCGGCTGGCTCGACCCCATCGGGTACACGCCTCTCAGCGAGTCGGTCACTGGGTGGTTCACGTCGATCCTCCTGCCCTCCATCGCCCTCGGCATGCCGACCATCGCCATCGTTCAGCGCCAGCTGCGGAGCTCGATGGCCAACGCACTTCAGTCCCGCTACGTGCTCGCGGCGCGGGCCCGCGGGGTCGGTCGGGCGCCATTGATCCGCCGGCATGCCCTCCCGAACGCGATGGTTCCGACCATCACCGTGTTCGGCTTCCGGGCGGCTGCCGCGATCGGGCTGACGACCGCGGTCGAGATCGTGTTCGGCATCCGCGGCATGGGCGAACTGCTGGTGACAGCGATCCTCAACCGCAACGTCACGGTGCTCCAGGGCGGGATGCTGATCGTCGGCCTCGTTGTGGCCGTCGTGAACCTCCTGGTCGACATCAGCTACGGCTTCCTGAACCCGAAGGTGAGGCTCGCGAAGTGACCGCAACCACGTCGGTCGCTCAATCTCCGCGACGGCGCTTCTGGGGCCGGATGTTCAAGAACCCGCTCGGGATCTTCTCGATGATCTGGTTCGTGATCCTTCTCATCGCGTGGGTCTGGCCCGAACTGCTCGCCACGCACGATCCGCTCCAGCAGGACGTCACCCTCCAGCGGCTGTTCGAGGGTCCGAGCCGCGATCACTGGCTGGGCACCGATCAGCTCGGTCGCGATTGGTACAGCCGGGTGATCTTCGGCGCCGGCTACGCCTTCCGCTCCATCCTGATCGCGATGACGATTGCCGTCGTGGTCGGCGTCCCGCTCGGGCTTTTCTCGGGTTGGCGAGGCGGACGAGTCGACCGGGCGATCATGTGGGTCAACGACGTCTTGTTCTCGTTGCCGATCATCCTGCTCGCGATGGCGGTGATCATCATCCTCACGCCGTCGCTCGACAACGCGATGATCGGTGTCGGCATCGCGATGTCGACCCGCTTCACCCGACTCACCCGGGCGGTGACGCTGCAGGAGAAGGAAGAGCTCTACGTCGACTCGGCCCGGATAACGGGGTTGTCGACTCGAACGATTCTCGCCCGCTACATCGCGCCGAACCTGTTGTCATCGCTCATCGTTCAGGCGGCCATCATCTCGGGCGCCATCATCTTGATCGGCGCCACGCTGAGCTTCCTCGGGATCGGCGCGAGTCTCGACGACCCCGACTGGGGCGTCATGTTGAACCGCTCCCGTGAGCTGTTCCGGGTGGAAGGCGTCTGGCAGGTCGTTCCGCCTGGGATGGCATTGATCTTGACGGTGCTGTCGTTCAACCTGCTGGGTGACGCGATCCGCGACGCAATCGGTCGCGACTCGAGCAACAACGCTCTGTCGATCACGAAGCGCACAGCGGTCACCGCAGCAACAACACCGCACGCCACCGGTCCCGATGTTGTGCTGTCGGTGCGTGACATGGACGTCGAGTTCCCCGATCAGAGCGGACGGGTGAGCCAGATCCTCCAAGGAGTGTCGCTCGAAGTGCGCGCCGGCGAGACGCTCGGCGTGGTCGGCGAATCCGGTTCGGGCAAGAGCATGACCATGCTCTCGGCCCTCGGTCTCACGCCCGCGCCCGGACGAATGACGCGTGGCAGCGTTCAGTTCGGCGGCCGTGATGTCACGAACCTCACCGAGTCGGAGTGGCAAGCCATCCGGGGCAAGGACGTCGGCGTCATCTTCCAAGAGCCGATCGCGGTCCTGAACCCGGCGATCAAGGTCGGTCGACAGATCGCCGAGCCGTTGATGATCCACCAGAACCTCAGCAAGAAGGCTGCGCTCCAGCGGGCGGGTGAACTTCTCGCTGAGGTTCGAGTGCCCGACCCGGTCCGCCGCCTCGACCAGTACCCCCACGAGTTCTCCGGAGGTATGGCGCAGCGGGCGGGCATCGCCATGGCGCTGGCATGCGAGCCGAAGCTGCTCATCGCCGACGAGCCGTCGACTGCGCTCGACGTCACCGTGCAGGGCCAGATCCTCGACCTCATGGCTGAGGTGCAGGAGCGGCACAAGATGGCGATCATTCTCATCACCCACGACCTCGGCGTGATCGCCGAAGCCGCCGATCGCGTGCTCGTGATGTACGGCGGGCAGGTCGTCGAGACGGCGTCAGCCGACGACATCTTCTTCCGCCCCAAGCACCCCTACAGCCGTGCCCTGCTCGACACGATGCCGCAGAGCCACGATGGCCACGGCGAGCTTCCGGTGATCCGCGGCATGGTGCCGTCGGCGACCGCGTGGCCGCAGGGCTGCCGCTTCGCCCCTCGCTGCGATTTTGTTACCGACGCCTGCACCAACGACATGCCCGCGCTCGAGACCATCGGCGGCGACCTCGTGCGCTGCGTCCGGCACGGCGAGATCCAACTCGTGCCCGAAGAGGAGATGCAGGCGTGAGCGGGTCCGCGTTCTTCGAGGTCGACGACCTCCACGTTCACTTCGCCTCGCGCGCCAAGCTGTTTCGCGAGACGCCGCCGCCGGTCAAGGCGGTCAACGGCATCAGCTTCTCCATTGAGCCGGGCAAGACCTTCGGGCTCGTCGGCGAGTCGGGCTCGGGCAAGTCGACGGTCGCCCGCGCGATCCTGCAGCTCGTCGATGTGCACGCCGGCACGATCCGTCTCGACGGCGACGACGTCACCAACGTGCCTCGCCCGAAGGAACTGGCTTTCCGTAAGAAGGTTCAGGCCGTCCTTCAGGATCCCTTCTCGTCGCTCAACCAGGTCCACCAGACCCGCAGGATCATCGGCGACGGCATCACCCGTCACTTCAAGATCAAGCCCGGCCCTGAACGCGAGCAGCGGATCATCAACCTGCTCGACGAAGTCGGCATGTCGACTGAGTTCCTCGATCGATACCCCTATGAGATGTCGGGTGGTCAGCGGCAGCGGGTGTCGATTGCGCGCGCCCTCGCCGTCGAACCCGAGTTGATCATCGCCGATGAAGCCACGTCCGCCCTCGATGTGTCGATCCAATCGCAGGTGATCAATGTGCTCCAGCGGGTTCAGGCCGAAACGGGCGTGGCATTCCTCTTCATCGGCCACGATCTCGAAGTCGTGAAGCATGTGAGCGACGACGTCGGCGTCATGTACCTCGGCTACCTCGTCGAGCAGGGCGACGCTGACGCCATCTACGAAGGGCCGACGCACCCCTACACCGAGATGCTGGTGGCGTCGATCCCGATGCCCAACCCGATCATGCAGGCCAGTCGCCGCGAGCTGCGGCAGTCGTTCAACAACGACGCTGAGCCGCCGTCGCCGGCGCGAATGCCGCCAGGCTGCCCGTTCGAGAACCGGTGCCCCGTCGCTCTGGACATCTGCCGTGAGGAGATGCCCGAACCCAGCCCCGCCCATCACGGCGGCCAGGTGCGATGCCACCTCCACACGTCGGGGCCCGAGCTCGGCGGGGAGTCGGTCGTCGAGTTCATCAAGACCGAGGCGCGCGGCCAGGTCGCTGTCTGAGCGACGTCGAGCCGGCAGATCGTTCATCGTGACAATGCACTCGTTGCCCGAGTCGTCGTGGGAGTGGGAGTGGGAAACGGTTGCCGGCCCGTTCTCATTCACCGAGGGCCCGGTGTGGGATGGCGAGCGGGTGGTCTTCACCGACGTGCCGACGAGCCGGATCCTGACCTTCGACCCACGCACCGGTGAAACAGTGGTGCTCCTCGACGACACCGAGAAGGCGGTCGGCCTCGCACTCGACGCCGACGGACGGTTGTACGGCTGTGTCGACGGTGGACGTCGCATCGAGCGCTATAAGGCGGATGGTTCGCGCACGGTCGTCGCTGACCGATTCGAGGGCGCGCGCCTCAATGCCCCGAACGATCTCACGATCGGGGCCGATGGGCGGATTTGGTTCAGCGACCCGCGTTACCACCCCGACAAGTCCGTGATGGAGCTCGATCACGAGTCCGTCCTGATCGCCGTTCCTGACGGCGACGGCTACCTGGTCGAGCGGGCGACGTTCGACACGACCCGTCCCAACGGTGTGTTGTTGAGCCACGACGAACGCACGCTCTACGTGGCCCAGACCCACATGCCGCCACCGGAGTCGTGCCGCGAACTCCGCGCATACCCGATCGGCGACGACGGCAACCTTGGTGACTACGAGGTGCTATTCGACTTCGGCGACGATCGCGGCGTCGACGGCATGACGCTCGCACCCGATGGCTCGTTGCTGGCCGCTTGCGGTTGGCCGAAGGGCGGACGGGGCCCACGTGTCGCAGTATTCGCTCCCGACCACACCCACGTGCTCGACATCCCGACCGTGGTCAATCCGTCGAACCTTTGCTTCGGCGGGGCCACGGGCCGCGACCTCTACCTGACCGACTCGGCCGGGTGCCTACGACGCATCACCAACCTGCTGAACGAGGACCTCGCCAGCCCCTGGTGATCAGCGGCGCGTGTCTACTTGGCGAACCACATGTACGCGAACCACTCGGTGTCCGGGGGCCCGGCGTAGGGCTCGAGTTCGTAGCGGCACGGGTCCTCGGTGAGGCGGGGATCGTCGTGCTCCTCGAGGATCGCGAGCAGCCGGGCTTCCATGCGGGCCCGTACGTCCTCGTAGGCCGGATCGGCGGCGACGTTGTGCAGGTAGTCGGGGTCGGTGCGCAGGTCGTAAAGCTCTTCGCGGGGGCGCTTGCCCGCGGCGAGGTCGTACAACGGCTCGACGTCGAGGTCCTCGCGTTTGAGCACCATCCACGCCTTGGTCGGACCGTTGTCCCAGTCCATCAGTGTGACGAGAGGGTTGTTGCACAACGCCTGGTACGACGGCGGCTCCTCGTCGGGCCCCAGGTTGATCGGATCGCCCATCGGCCACCGGTCGGGCTCGAAGTTGATGATGTAGATGAAATCCTTCTCGCGCAGCGCCCGCTGGGGGTAGGGGAGGAAGCCGGCTCTCGCCTGGGCGACGTGGCGCTCGCGGCCGGTGACGACGAAGTCGCGTTCGGGGTCAACCTGGCCACTGGCGGTGGACCGCAGCACGGGCATGAGGCTGGCGGCGCTCATGTCGGCCGGTGGTTCGATGCCGCCCGCCTCGCACAGGGTGGGACCGAAGTCCATGAGGTTCACGAAGTCGTCGACGACGCGGCCGGGCTCGACCACGCCTGGCCACCGCACCGCCAACGCGACCTCGCAGCCGATGTCGTACAGGTTGTTCTTCGCTCGGGGGATGCCCGGGATGCCGTGGTCGCCCGACACCACGATGATCGTGTTGTCGTACTCGCCCGCCTTGTTCAGTTCCTCGACCAAGATGCCAAGACCATGGTCGAAGGCGAGGCATTCGCCCAGGTAGTCGGCGACGTCTTCGCGAACCTCGTGGACATCGGGCATGAAGCCCGGCATCCGGCCCTCGAGGTCGTCGGGATCGATATCCCACAGGGCCTTGCCCGAGCCGCGCTCCCACGACCGATGCGTGTTGGCCGGGCCCCACCAGTAGCAGAACGGCCGATCGGTTCGCCGCGTGAGCATAAATGACCGGATGTTGTCGCGCGTTTCGGCGTAGAGGAGTTCCTTGGCCGTCTCGATGCCGTACTGGGCCCCGAGTCGGGTCACGAAGTGGGTGAACTGGTTGAAGTCGAGCCCGGCCTGGTTGTAGGCCGTGCGCACGCCGCCCATCGGGGCATTGCGGGTCTGCCCGGGGCTCCACACCTTGTAGGTGTGACCGATCTCGTAGCCGCCGCGAGCTTCGAGTTCGAGCGGAAAGGTGGGGATGTCGTCGTCCCAGTACGAGCCCATGAGGATGGAACCGAGACCGGTCTGCCAGAAGTAGCGGCCGGCGAGCATCGAGCTCCGGCACGGCGTGCAGGTCGGAGCCGGCGCGAGCGCGTTGGTGAACAGCGCGCCTTGCGCCGCGATCGCGTCGAAGTTCGGTGTCTCGATCAGGTCGTTCCAGGGGCTGGTGCCGTCGATCCCGTGGTAGGCGCTGGCGTAGCGACCCCAGTCGTCCGCGAATGCGATCACGATGTTCGGCTTCACTGGCATCCCTCGTGGAGAGCGGTATTATAACGAACGTTAGGGATTTGGTCAGGAGGACCATGGGAGGCACACCGGCCGCAGTCGGAGGCTGGAAGCTCCGCTTGCAGACGACCCGAGGGGAAGAGACTCCGGTGGTCGCCCTCGCGGCGGACGGCACCGGTGTGTACCAGAGTCCCGAAGGCTTGCTGGGGGTCGAGGCGACCTACGACGGCGACGACGTGGCCTTCATCGTCACGCACAAGACGGTGATGACCGACTTCAAGATCCGCTTCAAGGGAACCGTCTCGGGCGACACGTTCGACGGCGGGATGATGACCGTGATCGGACCGCACCCGGTCACAGGCGAACGAATTCTCGAGACCTCCGACGCCGGTGATTGAGGTCAGCCCAAGCGCTTGAGTGCCGGGTCGTCGAGTGCCCGGAAGAGGGTTCCGGCGGCTCGGCGCTGCTCGCCCATAAGAGCAGCAGTCTCTTGCTGGGTTGTCGGGATGACCTCGCTGTCGTTCATGGTGCAGCCCCCCATGGCGGCGGATTGTGCACACTATTGTCGACAATGTGAGATCCTGTCGAGAAGGTCTAGATCGGTCGGGCCGCCCGTTGACCGTCGGATGGGTGAAGGTCTGATGTTGGTGCGGCTGAAGCAGGACCTGCGAGGGCTCCGACAGATCTCGAAGACGACATGGCGCCACTGGACGTCGAACCGCCGCCTGCGCAAGGAGTTCCGCTCCGCTCAGCGAAAGGGCGAGAGGATCGTGCTCGACGACTTCGGTCCTCCCGTTATGGCGCCAGAGGCAGGCCAGCCACTGGCCGACTTCTCGCCCAACACCGAGGTCAAGTCGCGCAAGGCGCACTTCATGACCCTCGACGAGTACCCCAGCGTCGACTACTCGTTCGAGATCCGGAATCCCACCCTGTCGGGCAACTACATCAACGGGCTCGGCGAGACAGAGCCTCGTCCAGCGCGCGAGATCTTCCACACCTGGAAGTTCGATCATCCGCTCGGCAAGCTCGAACTCCTGTTCCAGGCCATCCGCACCCCCGGGGAGTGGATCGCGCTGTGCAAGCGCCAGTGGAACACCCGCCGGTTCACCGGCGAGAAGGCCGCCGTGCAGGTGCCGGTCGACGATCCGGCCGCCATGACCGAACAGATCAAGGCGTTCACCCTCGATCTGGGCTCGGCGATGGTGGGCGTCGCCCCGCTGACCGACGACATGGTGACCGAGGAGCTGCCGCTCGACTACCCGTACATCATCACCTTCGGCGTGGCGATGTCACGAGATGAAGCACTCGAGGCGCCGAGCGAACGCTCGGCGCTCACGATTCAAGCCGAATACCGGGGCACCGACCGCATCGCTGCCGCGGTGGCGCAGCACATCCGCGACATGGGCTGGGACGCCCAAGCGGCGATCCACAACTTCATGCAGATCCCTGCCGCGGTCGAGGCCGGCCTCGGCCAACTCGGCAAGCACGGATCGCTGATCTCCAAGGATCTCGGTTCGATGTTCCGCCTGGGCGCGGTCGCCACCAACCTGCCGCTCGTCATCGGCCAATCGGAAGACATCGGTGTCGACGACTTCTGCGCGCGCTGCCAGGTCTGCATCACGAACTGCCCGCCCCACGCCATCTTCGACACGAAACAGATGGTCCGCGGCCGCGAGCGTTGGTACGTCGACTTCGACATGTGCATCCCTTACTTCGTCGAGAACCACGGATGCGGCATCTGTATTGGTGTGTGCCCGTGGAGCGAGCCGGGCCGAGGTGAGGCCTTCTCGCTCAAGCAGCTCGCGCTTCGAACGAAGCGGGCAGAGGCGGCGGCCGCCGACGAGGCGGTTCACGTCAACTCGACCGACGAGTTCCGTCGCCGCGTGTTGGGATCGGCCGAGACATGATCGCTGCGCGCACGAGTGTTGACAATCCGACCGACGGCAAGGGAGTCTTGCACCCATGAGTACAACCATCAGTCCTTCACTCACAGAGGTCGACCCGGTGGCCGAAGACGCCGTCGCGAGCTCGCTCGATGCGCTGGCCGCGCCCGGCTCGTTCTTCACGGGCGCCGAGCGGCTCGCGATCGCGGCCCACGCCCGCGTTGCCCGAGGCCTTGCGTCGGCCGCACCCGAGCTCCCTGCGGTGATCGCCGAGGCCGCGCGTCGTATCTCTGTCGACGCCATCACTACCCGCCCCGAGCACATCGCAGCCTGGGAAGCCGACGGCCACGACATTCTGAGCTATGTCGAGCTGGTGGCGGTTGTCGCCCTGGTCACCACCATCGACTCGTACCGCATCGGTATCGGTGCCGAACTCGAGACGCTGCCGCCGCCGACCCCCGGCGACCCCGTCCCGGTCATCGGCGAGGGTGCCGCCAAGGTCAACGCCTGGGTGCCGACGGTCGGGATCGCGCTCGCGCCCACGGCGCTGTCAGCGCTCCCGAACGAATCGAAGCACAAGGCCGCTCTCGGCAAGCCGCTCTACCTTGCTGACAAGGTCGTGCACCAGTACGACGTCGAGCCGGGCCGCGAGCTCAGCCGCATGCAGATGGAGCTGGTGGCGTCACGAACGTCGTGGCTCAATGAATGCTTCTTCTGACTGTTCGGTCACACATGGATGCTCCGTGAGAGCGCCAAGCACCAGAACCAGCCGGTCAACGTCGTCGCCATCACCAACTCGATGCTCGATCCACTCCTGCCCGCTGGCCGCGAGCTCATCGCGTTCGTCGATGCCATCGTCCTCACCGACTTCGATGAGCTGCCGATCGCCCGCCAAGAGCTGTTCGACGCTGCCGGTCCCGGAGCGGTCACCCGTGCCGCCGCGGTCTGCGCCGGCTTCGAGGGCACCAACCGAGTGGTCGATGCGGTGGGCGTGCCGGTCAACAAGCGCTACTTCGACATCGGCGACGAGCTGGGCGTGACCATTCCCGAACACCTGAAGGGCTGAGAACCGAGATGAGCGAGTATCACGACCGTCAAGAATTCGAGCTCGATCATTGGCCTGAGCTTCGCGTGAAGGTCAACGAGCTTGTCAATCTCGTCAACAGCGCGCGGACGATTCCCCGCGAGTTCAAGTCGATGCTGTTCACCATGGCGAGCGTGTCGAGCGGCTGCACCCACTGTCAGTCCCACGGCGCCTTCTCGCTCAACCGCATGGGCGTCGAAACCGAGCGCATCCAGGCGATCTGGGAGTACGAAACGTCCGACCTGTTCACCGATGCGGAGCGAGCCGCGCTCGACCTGGTGCGCGCCGCGGCGCAGCTGCCGAACGCGGCTCGGCCCGAGCACTTCGACGCTGTGCGGGAGCACTACTCGAACGAGCAGATCATCGAGATCGTGGCGTCGGCCTGCCTCGCCGGCTGGCTCAACCGGTGGAACGACACGATCGCCACCGTCACCGACCAGGAATCCGTCGACTGGGCCACCGAAAACCTCAGCAGCGTCGGCTGGAAGGTCGGCAAGCACGTCGGCGAAGCCCACGAGCAACGCAAGGGCCACCCCTCAAGCGTCGGCTGGACCAAAGCCTGACGCTGGCGCTGAGAGGCTGAGCCGATAGGCGAAGCCGTGGCCCGAGCGGCCCGTGAGCGACAGCGAACAAGAGCGGGAGACAATCGGTGCGTCAGCGGGAAGGTTCACCTATCCGCGCGGCCTCTTAGCCCAGCACGATCGGGAGCGGGCTCCGGTCGACGGTGCGGATGAGCTCCTGACTCAGCAGCCACGTCAGTTCGGCGCGGACGTCGCGGGTTGATGGATCGTCCCAGAGATTGCGCATCTCGTGCGGGTCGTCGCCGCGGTTGAAGAGCTCGCCCCAGTCCTGATCGAGGTACACCGACATCTTCCATTCGGGCGTGACGAGCGTGCGGATGCGCGGCGGCCACTGGTCGCCCGTGACCGGGATCGGCACGTGGCCATCGTGTTCGACGAGAAGCTGGTCGCGGACTGGCGAACCGGTCGCCAGCGCGTCGGTGAGATCGATGCCCTGGATGCCGTTGAAGCCCCTCGCCCCCGCCCGGGCGAGGACGGTTGCGCCGATGTCGATGGTTGACACCAGCGCGTCGGACGTTGCCACCGAGGGGCGCTGGGGGTCGCTCCACAGGAACGGGACCTTGAGGATGCCGTCGAGGTTGACCGGCCCCTTCAGCATCAATCCATGGTCGCCCATCATGTCGCCGTGATCGCTGGTGTAGATCTGCACCGTCTCGTCGGCCTGGGCCGACGCCCCGATCGCGCCGCGGATCATGCCGATGGCGTCGTCGACCATCGCCATCATTCCGGCGGTGAGCGCCATCGCTTCGGTCGCCTCGCGTTCGTCGACACATTCGAGCGCGCCGCGGAACGCGCCAGGCTCGGGTCGGCGGTTGCGGAACATCTCGTAGAGCGGGGTGCCGCCCTCCATGCCAACGAAGCTGGCGGGGAGCGACATGTCGTCGGGTGAGTACATGTCCCAGTACTTGCCCGGCGGCGTGAACGGGTGGTGTGGGTCGGGGAACGACACCATCAAGAAGAACGGTTGGTCGCTCTCGGTGTGCGCCTCGATGAACTCAACGGCCCGGTCGCGGATCCAAGCGGTCGAGTAAGCCTCTTCGGGAAGTGCGGTCCGGATCGCGTCGGGTCGGACGAAGTCGTGGGGCAACTGGTTCTCGGGGCCGATGAGCCGTTCGTAGTCGGGGAGGTGCTCGCGCAGCCAGCGCTCATGACCGCCGCCGGATCCATCGCCGTGGCGCGACACATGGTCGAAGTGGTCGAAGCCGTAGTAGGGGAGCTCGATGTCGTGGTCGGGGTCGGCGGCCCAGCGGTCGGCGTTCTCGTCCCGGTACACCGTCCCGGGTGGTACAAGTCGGGCCTCGGTGTGGGGGTCGGTGTCCCACTCGCCCCGCTGCATCCGCGCGCTCATGTCGCTGAATGGCTGGTGATGCCCCTTGCCGATGAGTCCCGTGGCGTACCCGGCCCGGCGCAGGCAGTCGACGAACGTGTTGCTGTCGAGCGGCAGCGACAGGCCGTTGTGGCGAACACCATTGACGCTCGGCATCCGGCACGTGAGCAGCGACGCCCGGTTCGGCATGCAGATCGGGTGCGCGACGAAGCCGTTGACGAACCGGGTGCCGCTCGCCGCGATGGCGTCGATGTTCGGTGTCTCAAGGACAGGGTGGCCGGCACAGCCGAGCCAGTCGGCCCGCTGCTGGTCGGTCATGAAGAGCACGAAACTCGGGCGGTCGGTCACGAGGCGCACCCTCTCATGCGTCGAACCCGGGCTTGCCTGGGTTGACGCCGAGCCCGAAGACGTTGGCGAGCGTCGTGACCAAGGTGTAGTGCCCGAAGAAGATGACGAGTTCGAGCATCATCTCGGTCGAGTAGCGCTCGCAAAGTGCGTCCCACACCGGCGTCGGGATCATGCAGTCCGAAACGAGCCCTTCGATCGTGCGCAGAACCGTGCGATCCCAGTCGTCCCAGCCGTCGGCCTCGGAGCCGACCTTCACCCGGGCGAGGTCGTCGTCGGTCAGACCCGCATCGAGGGCGGGCTGCGCGTGCTGGCTCCATTCGAACTCCGACTGATAGAGCCACGCCATTCGCAGAATCATCAGCTCGCGATCGCGGACCGGGAGCTGCGTTTCGAAGTTGGCGAAGGACCCGGTCGCCTTGAGCCGCCGATGGGCCTCCGGGTGTTGGGCGACTAGCTGGAAGAGGTTGACGTGTCGTTGCTCGTCGGTGGTGAGCGAGCGCTGTTCTTCGTTGAACTCGTCGGGAGCGAGCAGCGGCACCCGCGGCGCAGCGAGTCGCTCGGATGCGTCGCTCACAGCATCATCCCGCCGTCGATGGGGGTTGCGATTCCCGTGACCCAGTCGGCCTCGTCGGACGCGAGGTAGGCAATCGCTGATGCGATGTCGGCCGGCATACCCAGCCGGCCCATCGGAATCTTGGCCTTGACCTCAGCCCGCAGGACCGGATCGGCGAACGACTTCGCCGCGAGCGGGGTCTCGACCAGGCCAGGGCACAAGCAGTTGACGCGGATCTGGTCGGCGGCGTACTCGGCCGCCGCGACCTTGGTCAGACCGACGACGCCGTGCTTGGCGGCGTGGTACGCACTGCCGGCCACCGTGCCGCCCTTGATCCCTGCGATCGACGAGATGTTGATGATGCTGCCGCCGCCCTGCGCGAGCATCGGCGGAATCTCGTACTTCATCGAGAGCCAGACGCCCGTGAGGTCGATGTCGATCACCTCGCGAAAGTAGGTCTCGTCCATCTCGTGGGCTCGGGTCTTCTGCCCGCCGATGCCCGCGTTGTTGACGGCGACGTCGAGCCGGCCGAAGGCGTCGAGCGTTTGGGCCACCATGCGCTCGACGTCAGCGGCGATGGCGACGTCGCCCGGGACGAAGCATGCCGTGCCGCCCGCGGCCTCGATCTCGGCCACCGCGGCCACGCCCGCCTCGGCCCGTCGTCCGGTGATGGCAACCGATGCGCCTTCGGAGGCGAGCCGGAGCGCCGCTTCGAGACCGATACCCATCGTGCCGCCGGTGATCAGCGCTGACTTGCCCTCGAATCGCATCGTCGACCCCTCTCCTCCGTCTTTCGCACACTAGTAACGATCGTGATGATCGGCTAGAACGGAGTCTGTGAAGACGCTGGACGCCAAGCTCGATGCGCTCGCCGCACGGCCCGATGGAGGCGACTTCATCATCTGCTACGCCGCTGACCCCGACATGGGCGGCGGCCTGCGCCCGACCATCGGGCAGGGGATCGACCCGGCGGTCTGGCGAGACGAGATGGCCGCCATCACCGAAGCCGGGCACATCGACATCCTGCTCGCATCGGTTTCGACGATGGCCCACCTCGCCCGCGATCGCGGCCTGTTCCGCGAGTCGCCGGTAACGCCGGCGATCCGGGCCAACGACACCACCGACATCTGGATGGTGCGAGGCGGGTCGTACAGCACGCAGCCATCCCGTCCCTTCGCAACCACGACGGTGCGCGAAGCCATGTACGGCACGCTCCATCCCGAGCCGGACCAGGCGGTCGACGTGCCGCTCGGGCTGTGGTCGATCACGTTCAACAACGATCTCGAGGCCGACGAACGATCGCTCCTTCGGTACCGCGACTTCCGGGCTGAGGCTGCGCAGGAGGGGTTCCGGCACTTCGTCGAGGTCTTCAACCCCAACGTCGCGGACCCGGGCATCGACGGGCCGGTCGGCGACTATGTGAACGACTGCATCGCACGCATGCTTGCGGGCGTTCCGCGAGCGAGCCGGCCCGAGTTCCTGAAGGTCGCCTACAACGGTCCCCACGCGCTCGAAGACCTCGTGACCGGGATCGACGTCGTCGTCGGCGTGCTCGGGGGCCCGCCCAGCACGGCCAACGACTCGTTCACGCTTGTGCGCGACGTGAAGCGATCCGGGGGACGGGTGGCGCTGTTCGGCCGTCGCATCAAGGTCGCCGACTCGCCGATCTTGTTTTGCGAGCTTCTCCGCCGAGTCGCCGACGACGAGCTCTCGCCCGAAGACGCCACTCGCGAGTACCACGGACGCCTCACCGCGGCCGGCATCACGCCGTCCCGGTCGCTCGAGGACGATCTCGCGATCGAGACCCCCGAGCTGCTGGGAAGCTGACGTGGAACAGCTCGACCATCTGCCGGGCTCGATGGAGTGCGTGATCTGTCATGGTCCGCACGACTATCGCCACGACGAGAAGCCGGTGCCGACGGCCGGCCCGGGTGAGGTCCTGTTGGCTGTCCATTCGGCCGGACTGTGCGCCAGCGACGTCGCCTGCTGGAAGGGGGCGTTCGGTTACTGGCCCGGCGACGGCATGCCCGGCTTCGTTCAACCACCTGTTGTGCCCGGTCACGAGTTCGTCGGCACCGTTGTGGGCCTCGGAGAAGGCGCCGCCAACAAGCACGGGTTGGCGCTCGGGGATGTCGCGGTCAGCGAGCAGATCACGCCGTGTTGGGATTGCCGGTTCTGCAATCGGGGGCAGTACTGGATGTGTCAGAACACCGAGATCTACGGGTTTCGCCAGCACGCCCAGGGAGCGATGGCCGACTACATGGTGTTCCCGGCCAACGCCATCAACCACAAGGTGCCCGACTCCGTCTCGATCGACCACGCCGTGTTCATCGAGCCGCTCGCGTGTGCGATCCACGCCGTCGATCGCGGCAACATCACCGAAGGCGACACGGTGGTGGTCGCCGGCTGCGGGCCGATCGGGCTCGGGATGATCGCCGCGGCACGACAGGCGAACCCCGGGTTGTTGATCGCCAGTGACCTGCACCCCGGCCGGCTCGAGCTGGCGAGGGCGTGCGGCGCCGATCTCACGATCAACCCTGGCGAGGTCGACATCATCGACGAGGTTCGCGGCCTCACCGAGGGGTACGGGTGCGACGTCTTCCTCGAAGCGTCAGGCCATCCATCCGCCGTCGACCAAGGGCTCCGGATGCTCCGCAAGCTCGGCACGTTCGTGGTCTTCGGTGTGTTCAAGGAGAAGGTCACCACCGAGTGGTCGATCATCGGCGACCGCAAGGAACTCGACGTTCTCGGTGCCCATCTCGGCCCGTACACCTACCCCCGAGCGATCGAGATGATCGCCGCGGGGGCGTTGCCGATGGAACGCATCATCTCCCACCGCCTGCCGTTCTCCGAGATCGACACCGCGCTGGAACTGACCGCCCGCGGGGCCGACTCCATCAAGGTCACCCTCGCGCCGGGTTTGTAGATGGCCGACGCGTTCATCGGACTCGATCTCGGTACCACGGGGATCAAGGCGGCCGCGTTCGATGAACACGATCGGCAGCTCGCACTCACCACGGTGCCGACGCCGACCAACCACGTGCCCACCGGCGGCGCCGAGTACCGCGCCGAAGAACTGTGGGCTGCTGCGTGTTCTGTCCTCCAGGGAGTCACGCAGCAGCTCGCGGTGTCCGGCCATGTCGCGGCCGCAATCGCGGTGGCCTCGATGGGCGAGTCGGGCGTGCTCGTCGATGGCGCGGGCCAGTCGGTTGCCCCGGTCATCGCGTGGTTCGATGCACGCACCGAGCCCCAAGCCGCCTGGTGGCGCGAGCACGTGGGGGCGGAGCGCACCCAAGCGATCGCAGCAGTCCAGCCCCGGCCGGTGTTCGCCGCCGCCAAGATGCTGTGGACGAAGGCGCACCTCCCTGATGCGTGGGCTGCGGGCCAGCACTGGCTGAACATGGCCGATTGGGCCACGCATCGCTTGAGCGGCGTGATGGCCACCGACTATTCGCTCGCGTCAAGAACGATGCTCTTCGACCTGGCGGCGCGGACTTGGTCCGACGAGCTGATCGATGCTGCAGGCCTCGATCCCACGATGCTGGCGCCGCTGATCGAGAGCGGGCAGCAGGTCGGGACGGTGACCCCCGAGACGGCTGCATCGACCGGCCTTCCGGCCGGCATCCCGGTCAGCGCCGGTGGGCAAGATCACGTCTGTGCCGCCCTGGCGCTCGACGTGACCGAGCCGGGCATGTTGCTCGACTCGATCGGCACGGCCGAGGCGTTTTTCCTGGTCACCGACGGCGTCGACGACACCGATCGTCTGGCGGCGGCGGGCATCGCCCAAGGTGCCCACGTCGAACCGGGGCGCACCTACGCCATGACCGGCTTGGCGCCGGGCGGCGGCCGCATCGATCAAGCCCGCGAAGACTCGGGGCTCGATTGGGATGCGTTCCTTGCCACGCCTGAGGCCGACGCGGTCATCGAGTCGGTGGCCGTCGACGGCCAAGCGAGGATCGCCGAACTGCTCGACGCCGCTGGAACCGCCGACGTTCGCCACATCGCCACTGGTGGCGGGTCCCGGAACCAACGGCTGATCGAACGTAAGCAAGCGATCGGCGGGCGCCCGATCACCGTCGCGCCCGAGACCGAAGCGACGGCGCTCGGCGCGGCGATCCTCGCCCGCCGTGCTC
The DNA here is from genome assembly GCA_026713105.1 of Acidimicrobiaceae bacterium. Taxonomy (GTDB): domain Bacteria; phylum Actinomycetota; class Acidimicrobiia; order Acidimicrobiales; family Poriferisodalaceae; genus Poriferisodalis. The sequence goes on along the minus strand of JAPOPC010000026.1, from coordinate 24,670 downwards.
TGGAGGCCGTATGACTGTCTGCTCCGATGGCTACTCCCGTGGCCTCACCCACGACGAGGCCAAAGCGGTTCAGGCCGACCAGGCTCACCGCGTGGGCACGCTCTTCCGGGCCCTCGACCTCGATGGCGACGGCATCATCTCCGCCGACGAGATCGACCGGGCTACCGAGTCGCTGCTCGCTCTCGACCTCGATGGCGACGGCCAACTCTCCGAAGACGAATGCGGTGGCCCGTTCCGTTACCCCGGGGGTGGTCGCACGAGCGCGATCTACCGCATCCTCGATCTCGACGGTGACGGCGTCATCACCGCGGCCGACATCGCCGACGCGCCCGCCCGGCTGCGACGGCTCGACCGGCTCGGCAAGGGTCACCTGACCCCCGCCGACAACGGCATGGGGGGCAATGCGGTCCGCCAGAACTGGTTCGATGGCCCAGCCCACTTCCTGCAGAACCAAGACACGCTGCGGTCGTACGTGCTCGAAGACACCGGTGAGGTCCTGCCGGGCACCGACCCTCGGCAAGATCCCTCGTTTCACCTCGTTCAGGAGCACGCCAACGCCATGGACGTGTGGGTCGCTCGCGATCTCTACCTCCTCGACTCCCAGGGTGAGCGGGTGCACCGGTGGCCGGCTCGCAACCATGCGTCCGAGACGGTGAGCGCCCGGCTGCACGACGACGGCCTGCTGATCCGCACGAGTTGCCCGGGCATCTGGCTCGACACGCTCGCGTTCCCGGTCGGCGCCCACGGCATCGTCTCGATCGAGGAGCCCGACGGCACGGTCGTGTGGCAGTGGGAGCTGTTCGAACCCGGTCGGCGGGTCCTGCATCACTCGTTCGATCCGATGCCAAACGGCAACATCCTCGTCACCATGTACGACGGCCGCACCTTCGACGAGGCGGTCGACCTCGGATGGATCGAACAGGATCGTGAGGTCCTCCTGCGGCCACCCGACCTCACCCGCTGGTGGACGGAGTCGATCCTCGAACTCGAACCGAATCTCGAGACCGGCGAAACGCGGGTGGTCTGGGAATGGCATTCGATCGACCATCTCGTGCAAGACGCCGACGCCGACAAGCCCTTCTACGGCGAGATCGGGCCCGGTTGCCGCAAGATCGATCTGAACTACACGCGGTACGAGAACTACCGGTTCAACATGGGCCAGGTCATGCACGTCAACTCGGTCAGCTACGACCCAGCGCGTGACCAGATCCTGCTGAGCTCGGCAATGCACGGCGAGCTCTGGATCATCGACCACGCCACCACCACCGAGGAAGCTGCGGGCCCAGCCGGCGATCTGCTGTACCGCTGCGGCAACCAGCAGGCGCACAAGGGCGGACCGGTGAAAACCTTCGACTGGCAACACGACATCGGTTGGATTCCGCCCGGCCGCCCCGGCGCGGGCAACGTGCTGGTCTTCAACAACGGCGCACGTTCGGCCGGTGACCTTCCTGCGCCTCATCCGAAGCGCCTCCAGTTCGGCGACGGGCACTCTGAGATCCTCGAGCTGTCGATGCCCGTCGATGACGAGGGGGCGTGGACGTGGGATCTCGACGATCCGCTCAATGCCGCCGAGATCGTGTGGTCCTACAACGCGGACGGCTCGAACGGCTGGTTCTCGCCATTCATGTCGGGCGCGGCGCGCTTGCCCAACGGCAACACCGTCACCGCGCTCGGTTTCAACAAGCAACTGCGCGAGGTCACCCCTGAGGGTGAGACCGTCATGGACCTGCGCCCGGGTGGCGCGGGCCGGGTCTTCCGCGCCGTTCCGATCGACGTCGACCATCCCGGACTCGCGTGTCTGGGTATCTCGGGTCGATGATCGCCACCGCTGTCAGGCCGGTGGCGACCCTTCCGAGGGTGCATCCGTCGGTTGGTGCTCATGTCGTCAAGGCTGACTCAGCCCGCGCCTGCGGTGACCCGCTGGTTGAGGTTGGCGAGGAAACCGTCGTAGTCGTTGAGCTTCGCCTTCAACATCTGGTCGCCGCCCTCGCCCGGCAGGATGAGGAACGTCTCGGCTTTGATGCCCGCGACAACAGCGTCGACGACGTGGTCGACCGACAACGGCTCCATGAGCGCCCCGCCGAACTCGGCGATCATCGGGGTGTCGACCACCGTCGGGCAGATGGCAGCGACGTGGATCTCGTGACCGTGGTTGATCGCCAGCCACTCCGCAACGCCGACGGCCGCGTGCTTGCTCACCGCGTAATTGAAGCTGACCGGGCCGGTGACGAGTCCGGCCACGGACGCAGTGATGACGAACGCACCGTTCCGCTCTGCGAGGTGGGGAACCACGGCCCGGGCTGCGTACGCAGGGCCCATGGCGTTGATGCTCATCGACAGATCCCACATCTTGTCGTCGGTGTCGATGCCTCCGCCGGCGCCGATACCAGCGTTGGCGAAGAACATGTCGATGTGCCCCATCGCCTCGATGGCGCCGGCAATCAAGGCCTCGACCGATGCGGGGTCGGACACATCGCAGGCGATGGCCGTGCCACCGATCGCTGCGGCCACCTCGGCGGCGCCGTCGGCGTTGACGTCGCTCACCAAGACGTTCGCGCCCAGCGACGCAAACCGTCCGCACATCCCACGGCCGATCCCCGATGCTCCACCGGTGACGACGACGTTCTTCCCTGCGATATCCATGCCCGGAACCTAATCTCCGCCTAATGGGCGTTCAGCAGCCCGCCGATGTCGTTTTCCACAACGGGCTCATACTGGGTGCAGCCGCGCCAGACGGTGCACCGGTCGACGTCGTCGCCGTCACGGGCAACACGATTACTGGTGCCGGTGGCGACGCCGTGCTCGCCGCAGTTGGCCCCAACACCCATGTTGTCGACCTCGATGGCCGCACGCTGGTGCCGGGGATCAACGATGGGCATCTCCATGTCGGGATGTACGGCCGGAGCCTCCTGCCCCTGTCGATCGACGTCTCGCCCGCGGCACGCCCGACGGTGCGTTCGGTCCGTGAAGCGATCGCTGATCGTGTCGCGGAGGTCGAACCGGGCGCTTGGATCCGCGGCCACGGATGGTCGGGTCATGCGCTTTCGGATCTTCCCGGCGCTGAGCCGTCGGCCGCGCTGCTCGATGAGGTGTCCCCGGTCAACCCGGTCGCGCTCACCGACTTCAGCGGTCATGCGGTCTGGGTCAACTCTGCGGCGATGGCCGCGGCAGGCATCACCCGGCAGTCGGTCGTGCCGACTGGTGGCCTCGCCCGACGCGACGGAGCCGGTGACTTCACCGGCTTGTTCGTCGACGGTGCTCGTCAGCTGATCGATCACCACGTCCCGCCGCCAACGCCCGCCGAACTCGAAGCCGCGGTGCGGGCCGCGATGGCGGAGCTCCATCGCAACGGCGTCACGTCGATCACCGACGCCGCGCTCAGCCCCCAGTCGGGCTACGACAATCCCCTCGGCAGTGCCGCGGTCTACGAACTGCTCCAGCGCATCTGTGGCCGTCACGACGTGCCGATGCGCACGAACGTACTGCTCACATTCAGCCCGGTGGGGAGCTCGCTCATCGACCCGACCCGGGAGGGCCTCGTGGCCTGGCAGCGGCCCGAGACCGACGAGCGCTGGTTCGCGGTTCGCGGTCTGAAGATCTTCGCCGATGGCGTCCCCCCGAGTTGCACCGCATGGATGTCGGCGCCGTACCCCGATGGCAGCCACGGGTGCCTCACCGTCGGCGGCGACACCGACGACGACCGCATCGAAGAGCTCCATCTCCTGATCCGAGAAGGGCACGACCGGGGGCTGCAGGTCGGCGTTCATGCCACCGGCGACCGCACTGCCGACGCCGTCATCGACGGTTTCGCGGCCGCGCTCGCAGCGGTGCCCCGAGCCGATCCTCGGCACTACGTCATCCACGGGCCGATGGCGCGGCCGGAAGTCGTCCAGCGGGCGGGTGCCCTCGGCGTCGGCTTCAACGTGCAGCCGTCGCTCAAGTCGACCTCCACGCGCGCGATCGAGGCACTGTTCGGGCGCGAGCTCAGCGAGTGGCAATGGCCACTGCGATCGATGGTCGACAGTGGAGCGCTCGTGGCTTCCTCGTCTGACGCACCGATCTGCGCCCCGAACTGGCGCCACGGCGTTGCCAGCGCCGTGCTGCGCGAGACGCCCGACGGCGAGGTGTACGGCGCCGAGCAGCGGCTCACGGTCGACGAGACGCTGCGGTCCTACACCGAGGCCGGCGCTTGGCAGGACGCGGCCGAGAAGTGGAAGGGCACGATCGAGGTGCGGAAGGTCGCCGACCTGTGCGTCGTCGACGCCCGGCTCTCGACCGACGACCCGCACACGTTCGCCGATACGGCCGTGTCGCTCACCATGGTCGACGGCCTCGTGGTGCACGGGGAGCTCTGACTTGGCACCGAAGCTGGTACTCATCCTGGTCGCCGCCCAGCTCAACGCCGCCCACGTCGGCTTCGGCGGCGCGACACACGGTCTCACGCCGAACCTCGACTAGCTGGCCGAGATCCGAGCCGCCGGCCCGAGCTGCTTGAATAGCGAGATGGCAACGTCCGTTACCATCACTGGCACTGGCAGCCCGATTCCCGACCCGCATCGAGCCGGCCCCGGGGCGCTCGTCCGCTACGACGACATCACCATGCAGTTCGACGTGGGCCGTTCGACCGTCCTGCGGCTCACCGGCACCAATCTCTGGATCCCCGACCTCACTGCGGTCTTCATCACCCACCACCACAGCGATCACCTGACCGGGCTCGCCGATCTCGTGCTCACGTACTGGACGATGGATCGAACCGACGAGTCGCCACCCCTGACGCTGGTGGCACCCGCCGGACCGGCCGGCGACTATGTGGCGACGGTCCTCGACGGATGGGACGCCGACATCGAGGTGCGTGCGTTGCACGCCGGACGAAACTCCCGGCCTGCGCTCCAGATCGAGACCTTCCCGGTGCCGGGTCAGCTCACCGAGGTGTGGCGGCGGGGCGACGTCGTGGTCTCGTCCATGCAGGTCCGCCACGAGCCCTGCCCCGATTCCGTCGGCTATCGCGTTGACACCCCCGACGGGTCGGTTGCGATCACTGGCGACACCCGAGTCTGCGACGAGGTCGTCGAACTCGCCCGCGGTGTCGACGTGCTCGTGTACGAAGCGATGCGGTTCAGCGCGATGAGCCAGCTGCCGCCTCACCGACACTACGTGATGGACTATCACGCCGATTGCCCGCTGATCGGGGCGCAGGCCGCCGAGCTCGGTGTGCCGACCCTGATCCTCACCCATCTCATCCCGGCGCCGCGCGACGAAGCCGGCAAGCAGACCTACATCGACGAGGTGCGGTCGGGTGGCTACGCCGGCGAAATCATCGTGGCGGACGACCTCGCCTCGGTTCCTGTCGGCGACGCTGGCATGCCGTCCGTGACCGAGATCGGCGACCCTTCCCAGGAGCGCGATGACGAGAACGATCTCGACCCCGGCCTGTCGCTGGAATTGCCGCCCGAGTGACCCTCCCGACGGGCTAGCCCTGGGCGTCGCCCCAGCGCGACAGCACCTCGATCACCGAGGAGAGGTGGTCGTGCATCGCTTGCGCCGCGGCGTCCTCGTCGCGGGCGACGACTGCTTGGACGATGGCTCGATGCTCACCGAGCGACTCGCTTGGCCGCCCCGGCATCAGGGCGAGCCGGTACTGGTGGTGAGCGGCGCGGTCTCGGAGGTTGGCCACGAGCTGCGAAGCGACCTCGTGGCCGCTCATCTCGCGGAGGCGGCGGTGTAGGACCGCGTTGAGTTCGGAATAGGCGTGGCCTTGAGCGTCGTTCGTGGCCGCTTCCATGTCGGCGATGATCTGCTGCAGGTCGGCGTGGTCGGCCGCGGTTGCGTGGCGAGCGGCTTGGGCAGCGATCAGCGACTCGAGGACCGAGCGGGCTTCGGTGATCTGGATCGCCTCGCGGATCGAGATGCGCCGGACCGTTGCCCCGCGGTTGGCCTCGCGCTCGACCAGGCCCTCCGACGTCAGCTCGACCAATGCGGAGCGGATCGCGGCGCGGCCGACCGAGTACTGCTCGGCCAACGAGACCTCGAGCAGTCGGCCGCCGGGTGCGAAGCGGCCTTTGAGGATGTCGTGGCGAAGGGTGTCGGTGATGGTGTCGGCGTTACTCATCTTCAGGAGAAGGTATAGAGGACCTGAGGATTGTCGACGAGGATACGGTTGCGCACGGCTTCGTCGGGGGCGTACGCGGCGACTAGGTCGAGCAGCTCGCCGTCGGCCAATCCCGGCACATGTCAACAAGATTGTCGACATTCGGGGGGACGCGATGCGAAGATCAATGCCATGAAGATCGCACTTGCGGGGGCCGGGGCATTCGGCCGCAAGCACCTTGACGGGCTCGAGAACATCGATGACGTCGAAGTCGTCTCGGTGATCGACCCTGCCGCCGACGCAGCGGCGGTCGCTGCCGAGTATCGAATCCCCCATCATGGAACCGATCTAGCTGAGGCACTGGCGATCGATGGGGTCGACGCCGTGATCCTCGCCACGCCGACGCAGATGCACGCCGCGCAGGCGATCCAGTGCATGGACGCGGGCAAGCACGTCGAGGTCGAGATCCCGTTGGCCGACTCACTCGCCGATGCGCAGGCCGTGTTGGCCAACCAGGAGCAGGCGGGCCTGGTTGCGATGGTCGGTCACACCCGACGGTTCAACCCGTCGCATCAGTGGGTTCACAACAAGATCACGGCGGGCGAGTTCAACATCCAGCAGATGGACGTGCAGACATACTTCTTCCGGCGCACCAACACCAACGCGCTGGGTGAACCTCGGTCGTGGACCGACCACCTGCTCTGGCACCACGCCGCGCACACCGTCGACCTGTTCGAATATCAGGCCGGCGAACCGATCGTCGCGGCCAATGTGCTCGAAGGTCCGCACCATCTCGACCTCGGCATCGCGATGGACATGTCAATCCAGATGAAGACCGCAAGCGGCGCGATCCTCACGCTCTCGCTCTCGTTCAACAACGACGGTCCGCTCGGCACGTTCTTCCGCTACATCGGCGACACCGGCACCTACATCGCCCGCTACGACGACCTGGTCGATGGCCGAGAGGAACCGATCGACGTCTCGCAGGTCGATGTCTCGATGAACGGCATCGAGCTCCAGGACCGCGAGTTCATCGCGGCGATCCGCGAGGGCCGGGAACCCAACAGCTCGGTCCGGCAGGTCATGAGCTGTTATGAGTGGCTGCACAAGCTCGAACGCCAGCTTCAGGGCTGAGTCGCAGTGCCGAATGTGCTGCTGATCACGAGTGATCAGCACAATCCGTTCGTCACCGGCTACGCGGGCGATCCGCTGGCCCGCACGCCCAACCTCGACGCGCTCGCCGAGGCCGGCATCACGTTCAGCGCCGCGTACACCAACAGTCCGATCTGCATGCCGGCTCGGGCGTCGCTGGCGACCGGGCGGTACAGCTCGGCGATCGGCGCATACGACAACGGCGCGCCGTACCAGCGTGAACAGGCCGAGAGCCTCGGCCATCGGCTCCGCGCCAATGCTCGACCCGCCGTCACGTTCGGCAAGCTCCACTTCGACGACGAAACCGACTCGGGATTCGATGCCTACCTGCCCCTGCAGGCGAAGCGCGGCTACCTGGGTGCTCGCGTCGGCTGGGCGCGCGGGAACGCCCCACCCAGCTCGATCATGCCGGACCACGTCCGCGATGCGGGTGTGGGCGTGTCCGAATACGAGCTCTACGACCGCCACACCACGCAGGCCGCCTGCCGCTGGTTGACCACCGACGCACCCTCCGACACGCCGTGGTTCGCGCATGTGTCGTTCGCCTACCCGCACTACCCATTCCGGGCGCCAGCCGATTCATTGCCGGCCGACGACGTCGACGTACCCTTGCCGCCGGCCTGGCGCCCCGAGGACTGGCCGCACAATCGGGAGCTCGACGAGCACCGCCGCATGATGGGCATCGACGCCGAGCCGTTCACCGAAGACGAGCTGCGTCAGGTGCGGTGGGTCTACACGGCGATGGTGCAGTTCGTCGACCACCAGGTCGGCGAGGTGTTGGCCGCGCTCGACGGGTCGGGTGCGGCCGACGACACCGTCGTGATCTACACCTCGGACCACGGCGACATGCTCGGCGGTCACGGCTTCGCGATGAAGAGCCTCATGTACGACGCCTCGGCCCGGGTGCCGATGCTCATCATTGGCCCCGGCGTGGGTCGCGATGTGGTCGAAGGCGCCGCGGTCTCGCTCGTCGATGTGTACCCCACGGCCGTCGACGTGATGGGGCTTCCCGCGATCGATGCCGACGCCGAACTGCCCGGCGCGTCGCTACGAGACGTCGCTCCGGATCGAATCGCCTTCTCCGAATACCACGGCCCCAGTTCGACGGCCGCGTCGTACCTGGTTCGGCGCGACCGGTGGAAGTACGTCGCGCACATGGCCGCCGACACCCGACCACAACTCTTCGACCTCGTCGCCGATCCGCACGAACTCGACGACCGCGTCGACGCCGAACCCGACATCGCTGCAGACCTCGACGCCGAGCTGCACTCGATACTCGACCCCGAAGCGACCGATCTCCGAATCCGTGCCGGCCAGGCGGAGCAACTTGCCGCAGCCGAACCCCCTCCTGCCGGTCGGGCGCCGAAGCGCACGGCGTACGGCACGCTGGCGAAGGGATGGTCGGTTCCCTCGCCCGCGATCATGGCGATCGTCGACCCCGACGGACCCTGACGCGGGTGACGATGGCCTCGGCGGTGGTCATCTCCTGGGTGGTCACTATGGCTCGATCAGTCGTTGGCCACCGAAGGTGGTGAGGTTCCTCAGCATGCCTCGTATCACGGCGTCGGAACCCGAGATCTCGAGCTCGTCGACCTTGGCCGGATCGGTGGTAGCCGCGACCCATCCGGCGCGGTCGGTGCGCATCGAGGCGATAGCCGCGGGGTCGCTGGTTCCGGACCGGTGGTGGATCGCCGATCGGCCAACGCCCACCACGTGGTGTTCGCCGAGGTCGGTGAACTCGACGTTGAAGGTGAACGGGGTGTGGTCGAGCGCCGTCGGGTCGAGGCGAGTTCCCAGCTGATCGAACAGGTGCTCTGCCTGCATCGCATGCGACATGTCGCGCGCCGGAACACGGCCTTGCTCAGGTGAACCTTCACGGAGTTCTTTCGCTGCCATGAGGTACGCGTTGCGCCAAGTCGCGGACTCGGCTTGATACCCGAGTTGCTCGAACGCATCGGCCTGAAGCGCTCGGGCGTGTTGGTTGGTGGGGTCGGCGAACACCACGTGCTTCACGACCTCGACCACCCACCGGTAGTCGCCGCGATCGAAGCACTCGCGCGCCTGGCGCACGACGTTGTCGGTGCCGCCCATGAAGTCGACATAGCGGGTACCGGCTTCGACCGGCGGAAGCGGGTCGAGGTTGGCGGGGTTGCCGTCGTACCAGCCGAGGTAGCGGTTGTAGACGGAGCGCACGTTGTGCGAGACGGTGCCGTAGTAGCCACGGACGTGCGACTGGTCGAACTCGGCGGGAAGGCGGAGCTCTGCGGCGATCTCGGTAGGCACGTAGCCCTGGTTGGCCAGCCGCATGGTCTGGTCGTGCATCCAGCGGTACACGTCGCGCTGCATGACGAGGAACGCCTTCACATCGTCTTGCCCGAACCGCGGCCAGTGATGGCTGGCGAACATCACGTCGGTGTCGTCGCCCCAGAGCTCGAGCGCCTCCTGGATGTACTTGCTCCAGGCGAGTGCGTTGCGGGTCTGGGCGCCGCGGATCGGGTAGAGGTTGTGGAGCGTGTGCGTGCAGTTCTCGGCCATGCACAGGAGCCGCTTGTCGGGGAAGAAGAAGTTCATCTCTGCCGGCGCTTCGGCGTCGGGCGTCATCTGGAACTGGATCCGCACACCGCTCAGCGTCATCTCCTGCCCGGTGTGGGTCACGAGGTGGGTGGGGGCGAGGAGGTCGGCCCCGGCCTTGCCTTGGGTCGAGCCGAGACCGCAATCGACGTGGCCGCGAGGGCCGGGCTCGAGCAACGGGCCGAACTGGTAGGCGGCCCGGCGAGCCATGATGGGACCGGCGATCACGAACTCGTTGACGACCTCCTCGACAAATCCCTCAGGGGCGACGATGACGACATCGCCGCGCTCCACCGCCTCTCGGCTGGTCACGCCGAGCACACCGCCGAAGTGGTCGACGTGGGAGTGGGTGTAGATGACTGACTCGACCGGACGTTCGCCAAGCGTGCGGTTGGCGAGGTCGAGCGCAGCTGCTGCCGCTGGTGCGCTGGTGAGCGGGTCGATGATCAGCCAACCGGTTTCACCGGCGATGAACGTGATGTTCGACACGTCGTAGCCGCGCACCTGCCAGACGCCGTCTGCGACTTTGAACAAGCCGTGGTTCCAGTTGAGCTGGGCCTGACGCCACAGACCGGGGTGGACCGTGTCGGGGGCATCGCCCTCGGTCACGAACCGGTGGTCCTCCACGTCGTAGACGACGTGGTCGCCCACTGTCACGCGCCCCGACTCGAGCTGAGCGATCAGCCCCCGGGTCGCCCGCCCGAAGTCGCCCGGGTCGTCGAACGAGACAGCAGCGGCGATGTTCGACTCGGTCGTGAACGGCGAGGCGGGTTTGGGTTCGTTTCTGGCGGTCACCGAAGGAGTCCTTGTTGTTTCAGGGAGGGCGAGGGTGAGTCGGCGAGCGGGATGAGCTTGCCGGGGTTGAAGAGGTTTTGGGGGTCGAGGGCGGCCTTTAGTCCCTAGCAGTCTGGAGCTGGGACGGACCTCGGAACGTGATGTTCGCAAAGCAGGCACTGGAGCGTGGTCCGCAGTCGGTCGTGCTCGACGGTGGAGACTGGAGTTTCGACTTCTACATGGAAACGAAGAACATCGCCGTCGCCCTCGACACGCACGCGGTCCCGAAGCTGGGAGGCTGAGCCATCTCTCTTTACTACGTGCAGAAGTTCCTCTATGAGCTGAACCGGTCGCCGCAGTTGCAGTCCGACTACGCGGCGGATCGGCATGCCGTCCTTCAGCCGTACACGCTCACCGACGAAGAGGTGGCGGCGCTGACCGAGCCCGACGTCGGCAAGCTCTACGTGCTGGGCGTGAACGGTCAGATTCTCATGCACTTCGCGGCGCTGCATCAGATCGAGTGGCAGGACTACCTCCAGCAGATGCGCGACGGCGTGGAGTCGTACGGTCCGGTCCGCGAGGGCGTCTATGCCATGACCGGCTACGAAGGCACTCGGGCCCACAGCGAATCGCTCGGCCAGGAAGGAGGCATCTGATGCCGCTCGTCTACGCGGGTGTGTGCAGCCACGCCCCCGGGATTACCGGCCGCAAGCACCTCGCCGACCCCGAGGTGAGCGACGCCTTCTACGCAGCCTTCGACGACATGCGGTCCGATCTCGAAACAAGCGGGGCCGAGGCGGTCATCGTCATCGCGGCCGAACACTTCGCCAACTTCTTCATGAACAACATGCCGAGCTTCGCCATCGGCATGGCCGACTTCTACGACGGCCCGATCGAGGATTCGGGCTGGCTCGGCATCGACAAGTTCAAGGCTCCGGGCAACCGCGACTTGTCGCAGCGACTGATCGCCGAGGTCATGCAGACCGTCGACGTCGCGTACGCCGAGGAGTGGCTGTTCGACCACGGCATCGCGGTGCCGCTCCACTTCCTCACCCCGCAGTTCGACCTGCCCGTCATCCCGGTCAACATCAATTGTCAGGGTCCGCCCCTCACGCCGCTCCACCGGGCCTGGGCCTTCGGCGAGGCGCTCGGCAGGGCGGCCGATGCCGTGCCCGAGAAGATCGCGATCATCGGCACCGGCGGCATCTCGCACTGGCCGGCGACGCCCGACTCCGGGAGGATCAACTACGAGTGGGACCTCGATTTCATGGATCGCTGGTGCCGCAACGACCGTGACGCCCTCCTCGACTACGACGACCTCAACGTCTACGCCGATGCCGGCCAGGGCGGGTTCGAGATCCGCACCTTCATGGCAGTGAGCGCGGCGGCAGGTGGAGCCCAAGGCACCGTTCATTTCTGTGAGCCGATCCCGATCTTCGCCGTCAGCTGCACGGTCGCCAGCTACGACCTCAGCCCCCAGGAGGCCTGATGCGCCCGATGTCGCCAGACGAAGTGGTCGAGTTCATGACCACTGGTTCCCGCACTGGCAAGCTCGCGTTGGTGCGCCAGGACGGCAGCCCCACCGTCACCCCGATCTGGTTCGACGTCGATCCAGCGACCGGCGACTTCATGTTCATGACCGGCAAGCACAGCGGCAAGGCGAAGATGTTGCGGCGCGACCCGCGGGTGTCGATCTGCGTCGACCTCATGGAGACGCCGTACGCCTTCGCACGTGTGGACGGCACGGCGAGCATCATCACCTACGAACAAGATGCCGCCGCGTTGCGGCACTGGGCGACCGAGACGTGCCGTCGCTACGTCGGCGACGATCGGGCCGAAGCGTTCGGGATTCGAAACAGCGGCGCCGACGAGATTCTGGTACGCGTCACGGCGACGACGCTGGTCGGTGCGGATGGGGTGACCGACTGATTCCGCCGGAATCCGTCGACGCATCGGGAGTGATGCGTGCGGCTGCGATCGTGATGTTGTCCTGGAGTCCCGCGAACCGGGCGGTGTCCATCAGCGTGTCGGCCGCGTCCGCGGCGGAGGCGCGTCGATCTGCTGGCAGCGCGAAGCCGAGGCTGTTGTCGTCGGGATCGTCGCTGAACCAAGCCCGGCCATGAGCGTCCAGAATCGGGGGGAACAATCCATCCGTGGCCAGGACGACCAGCAGGCCACCGCCTTCGATCCAGCGATCCACGCGCTCCTCGGGCACAACGTCACCGAGATGATCCACGTCACCGGGCGGCAGGTCGAAGCTGTCCTGGCCGGCCCGAGACATGCCGATGCAGCGGCTGATGAACCCGAACGGGTCATTGTGCGGGGTGCTGTGCCAACCCGGTCCGTCTCCGAGGGGAACCACGAATCCCATCGAGTCCCCGACCCACGACAGCAGCAACCCTCCTTGGGGTGTCCATGACGCGACGACCAGCGTGGTGAGCGCAATCGCCGACGACAGTCCCACGTTGTGGGAGCGCATCTCTGGATGCAGCGCCCACGCCGCAGCATTCGCCGCGTCGAACGCGGCCGTCATCTCGGCGACGGTGGCGATGCGCTCGGGCAGCGCGTCGACGGCCGCCTGAGCGGCTTCGTCGCCGAACGGGTGCCCGCCGAGCCCGTCCGCCACGGCGATCACCCACGATCCGTCAGTGTTCTCCACAGCGCGGGCGCGGTCCTCCTGACGGTCGCGGGGCCCGATCTCGGTACGGGTCGCAATGTCGGTGATCAGGTCAGCGGTCATGTCCAGTGCCGAATTCGAGTGCTGCCGCGACCGTACCGAGGGGATGCGACATCTCAAGAACGCATTTCGCGGACCGCCTCGCAAACTCCCGCGGCACTCGTCGTCGGAAGCATCTTCGTGTCCCTCGTCACCGGTCATCTCCTGCTGGCGCGATGGTGGCTGCTCGTGCCGTACTCCGCAGGGGCGCTGCAGGCACTCATCTGGTACTGGCTGCTGGTGATTCCCAAAGGAACGTGCTGAATGCCAGAACTCAGCGGTGCCCTTCAGCCTCGGGCGAAGCTGAGCAGCGGGGAGATGTCTCCGCGGTCGGCGGTGCGCAGCGCTCGGATCCAGCCCTTGTTCGGCCTCGCCAGATCGGGCACGCGCGAGAGGCGAATGGCTACCAGGACGCCTGTGTGCGGGATGCACGATAGGTATACTCATTGGTATGCATGGGTCGACTACCATCAAGGTCTCGGTGCGGACCCGGAATGCCTTGCGTCAGCTTGCCGATCGTGAGGGGCTGACGTTCGACGCGCAGATCGAGAAGCTGATCCGGCGGGAACGCCGCCGCATCATGGGAGCTCAGCTCGCGAGCGTCCCGCTAGATGACGCCGACGAAGCCGTGCTGGATGCGTCCGCGAGCGATGTCGCCGATGCAAGCGGGTGATGTCGTCCGCTGCGATTTCGGGACGCCAGCGAGGGGCGAGCCGGGCTTCGTGCGACCGGCGATCGTCGTCACGTCCGATGATGTGCTCGAGTTTCGGCAGCACGCGATCGTGGTTGTCCCGTGCACGACGACCAAGCGAGGGTGGCTGAGCGAGGTCGAAGTCGCCGGCTTCGGTGTCGCTCAAGCGCACCTGCCCACCACCCTCAGCGTCGACCGTGTCATCGAGGTCACGGGCACGAATATCGGTCTCGTCGTGCTGCGACAGATCCGCGAACTCATCGCCGACTTGATCGGGCTCTGACCCAGCCGGCCGCCGTAGTCGAACTTCGATGGCACGTCGCGTTGGCACCTTCTGAAATAGTCGCGGCATGAAGTTCACGCCTGCTGAACATCTTGGGGCAGCCCGGCGTTCGCTGTCCACGACGAGCCGCGACGGCCAGCAGATGTGGGTGGTGACGATCTCTAGAACGTTCGGCGTTGCGCCTGAGGAGCTGTGGGACGCGCTCACCGTGCCGGAGCGGATCCAGATCTGGCTCGGTCCGACCAGCGGGGACTTCCGGGTCGGCGGCCGGTTCGACATCGAGGGCAACGCCAGCGGCGACATCGTCGCCTGCGACAAGCCACGACTGATCAGCGTGACCTGGGAGTTCGACGGCGACGTCAGCTGGGTGGATGCAACCCTGGCCCCATCCGGTGACCGCTCCGACCTCACGCTCGAGCACACCGCCGCGATCCCGCCTGAGTGGTGGGAGCAGTACGGCGCCGGCGCAACCGGCATCGGGTGGGAACTGGCGCTGCTCGGCATCGCCGAGCACCTCGCAGCACCGGATGCACCGCCGCTCGATCCGGCAGATCCCGCCGTCGGGGGACTGTTCAACGAGTTCATGGCCGGCAGCAGCGTCGCCTGGGCCGACACCGAGATTGCAGCTGAAGGCGACCCCGACCAAGCGCGAGCCGCCGCGGCGCGCACCCTCGCCTTCTACACCGGAACCGACAGCCCCGAAGCCTGAGGCCACGTGCACCTTCGAGGTCCGCGGCGCAGCGTTCCCGAGGGCAGCGTCTAACCGGCGCGAGATGCCAACACGTCTGCGACCTCGTGTGCGGCGCTGCATCCGCTGGACAGGGCGCCGTTGACCGACGGCACGGCCATGTAGTCGCCGGCCAAGTACAGATTGTCGATGTGCCCGCCGAGCTGGCTCGGGATGTCCGCCGCCGCAGCCAGCATTCCCGGCGTCCCCATGCACAGGGCCTCTTCCCATCGGTACACCCGAAAGAACAGCCCCTCGTCGTCAGCGGGAAGGGCGGAGCCCGGTGGCGCCTTGCGGCGAACGGCGCCCAGCATCTGGCGCTTGATTTCTTCGTCGTCGAGCCCGATGAGCTCCTTGGCGCGGTCGCGCCCGATGAGCAGGTCCAGGATGCTCTTGCCCGCAGGCGCGCAGGCAGACAGGATCGTCGTCCGGTCGAGCATGAGCGGCGTGTCGTCGTCTTCGGGGTACAGCGCGCCATGCCAGCCCGCAGGCAGCGGGGGACGGTCGAGGCCGATCACCACCCGGCAACCGGTCGAGTAGCTGATGGTGCTGAGCGCCCGCCGAACAGCCTCTGGCAGTTCGGGCACGAGACCGGCCACCTTGGTGCCGGGCACGGCGCAGATGACAGCGTCAGCTTCGATCGTCTCGCCGCCGGCCGCCTCGCTGCCCACCACCACACCGGTCACCGACCCGTCTGCGACGACGATCTCTCGGACCGGTGTCGACACGCGGGTCACCTCCGAGCACGCCGCGGCCAGCGCCTCGCTCAGCGAGCCGATGCCTCGCTCGGGCATGTACACCTGACCGGAGTGCAGCATCGTCTCCCCGATGTACGCCCGCATCAGGGCCTGGCCGGCGGGCTCTGGATCGCCCAGGATCATCTTGAGCGGCCCACTGAGGCTCACCTGCACGTTTTCGGGCACACGAAGCCGCTTCAAGTAGTCGCCGTACGACTCGGCGTCGTCGATCTCGGCGAGTGAGCTGTCGCTGGCGAAACTCAGGAAATCCGCCTGTCGATGGATCTGCCGCAACACCTTGGCCCCGGCCCGCATGCCCGAGGGTGAGAAGAAACCCATGACCGCCGCCACCCGCAGATGCCGGATGAAATTCGCGAGCGATTGGTCTGGCGTCGTGGTGACCCATCGTCCCTTGCGGTAGTGGCCGAATTTCATCTGCGATGGCACCAGCGGCAGTCCCAGCTCCTCGCAGATGCGGAATGCGGTGTCGTAGGTGGAGGTGAAGACGAAGGCGCCCATGTCCACCGAGAACCCGTCCACCCGCTCGCCCTTGCCGCGCCCGCCAGCACGATCGGACGCCTCAACGAGCAGCGGAGTGATGCCCCGCTGCATCAGCGTGTAGGCGGCAGCGAGCCCGGCAATGCCTCCGCCGACGATGACAACCCGCTCGGTGCTCATGTGCAGGGTTCCCTTCTCGCTGCTGTTCGCAGCGCTTGAACGTTACGGGTGTGCCGGCCCGCAGGGCAGGTGGATGGTCACGGTGACGCCTCGCTCGAGGCCTTCGCTTGCGACGTCGATGGTGCCGCCGTGCGCCTCCACGATGGCGCGTGAGATCGCCAGGCCGAGGCCGGTGCCGGCGGTTCCCGCCTCCCGTGAGTGCTCGGCGCGGTAGAAGCGCTCGAACACTTGCGGCAGGTCGTCGGCTCCGATGCCGATGCCGTCGTCGATGACCGAGATGGCCAGCATGCCGGCGCCGGCACCCGTACCTGAATCTTGATCGGGGTCGGTGCCAGTTTCACGTGCTGCGGCGACCACGATGCTGCCGCCGGCGGGAGTGCTGTTCATGGCGTTGCGCAGCACGTTGCCCAGGGTTTGGCTCATCCGCATGCGGTCGACATGAACGTCGGGCAGGTCGCCAGCCAGGTCCAGCGACAGCGAAACCCCTGCTGCCTCTGCCTGTGGCAGCCAGCGGCCGAACTCGGTCTCGAGCAGCTCGCCAGCCCCGACCGTCTCCGGCGCGAGGCTCAGCTCGCCGAGCTCGGTCTCGGCGAGCGAGTTGAGATCGGTGACGAGCCCTCGCAGCCGGGTCACCTCGTCGATGATGTGCCCGCTGACCCGCTCGGGCGTTCCCAGCCCGTCGCGCAGCCCCGCTGCTTCGAGCTGAATGACGCTGAGCGGCGTGTTCAGCTCGTGAGAGACCTCATCGACGAGGCGCCGCCGCAGCGCACGCTGCGCGTCCAGGTCGGACGACATCTGGTTGAACGCAGAGGTCATCTGGCCCAGCTCGTCCGACGAGGTCACCGGGAGCTGCGAGGTGCTGCCGCGTGCGATGCCCTGGGCCGCCCGGGTCAGCGCCCTCACCGGTGCGGTGATGCGCTTGCTCAGCCAGGCGGCGATCAGCATGGCAACCGCCGCGGTCACCAGCGCGCCGATCAGCGTGATGTACAGCAGCGCGCTGAGAAATCCGTGCGATTCGCTGGACAGCAAGTCGTGGTCGGTGTCGACGCGCACATGGCCGACGGTTTGTCCAGTTGCCAGATCGATGACCGTGCCCGGGTGGCCGCCCAAGCCGTCGCCGGCGCTCCCGGGCGCCAGCTCGGAGGCGTTGTCCAAGACCACCAGGCCGTCCACGTCGGTGATGACCACCCGCACGAACTCGACGTGGGCGCCCTCCGAGCCACCCGTGCCTTCTCCGCCTTCCCGACTGCCGCCCGAGCCCTCCGAGCCGCCCCCACCCTCGTGGGGCTCGCCGGGCGAACTGTCGAGACCGAACCCTGCATCACCCAGCTCGTCGAGGGCCGTGCCCCACCCGCCTGTGTCGGTGTAGGCGCGCGACAGACCCTGGGCCAGCCGGTGCGCCTCACGCTCGCCGATCTGGCCGACGAACAGGTCCAGGCGCGACTGCGTCGCGTAGTAGGCGACACCCACGCTGGTCAGCACGGCCAGCACCACCACCACCGTCGTCGCCCCGAGGATGCGCCAGCGAAGCGACATCACTCCTCCACGGCGACAAACCGGTAGCCCGCGCCGTACACGGTCTGGATGGGCTGGGAGCCACCGCGCTCGATTCGCTTGCGCAGCCGTGCGATCTGGGTGTCGATCGCCCGATCGAAACCGTCGAACTCGTCGAAGGACAGCTCGATGAGCTGGTCGCGGCTGAGCACGTGGCCCTGATGGTGCAAGAAGGTGGCGAGTAAGGCGAACTGGGCCTGGGTCAGCGTCACCGTTTCCCCGCTCACGGTCACGGTGCCGGCGGTGGGGTTCAGCGAGATGTTCCCCGCGGTGATCACCTCGGGCACCGTGCCGTGGACACGCCGCAGCACCGCCTCCACCCGGGCCACCACCTCATCGGGTTCGAACGGCTTGACGATGTAGTCGTCTGCGCCGCTCTCGAGGCCCCGGATGCGGTCGGAGGGAGCCTCCCGCGCGGTCAGCATGATGATCGGCACGTCGGACTCCCGCCGCAGGGTCTCACAAAGCGAGACGCCGTCGAGGTAGGGGAGCGTCAGGTCCAAGATGACAAGGTCGGGCTTCATCTTGCGGGCCCTGTCCAGGCCTGCCCGGCCGTCACGGGCGATCTCGGCGGTGAAGCCGGCACGCTCGAGGTAGGTCTGCACCCACTCGGCGATCCGGCGGTCGTCCTCGACGATGAGCACGTAGCCGCTCATAGCACCATCTTCCTTCACTCAGAGTTGGTGCCACCCAACGTAAGAACGAGTTGTTTCGCAATTGTGTCAGTGCCTCCTATGAGTCATCGGCGCCGAACCAGCCGTCGTGGAGCCGGCCGTAGATACCGGACTTGATGAGATCAAGCAGCGCCAGGTTGAGTTGCTCGCGTAGCTGCGGATCTGCTTCGTCGACATCCTCCACCACGACGGGGCCGACACCGATCGACGGCAGGTAGGTCTCGCCGGCCTCGGCGCGACCCCCTCAGCTGGGCTCGGCGGCCGCTGGGTTGGTGCCGATGCGATAGCCCACGCGAGGCACGGTGATGATGTAGGTGGGGCTGCGGGCGTCTTCGCCGAGCTTGCGGCGGAGCCGCTTGACGACGCTGCGGACTGGGCCGGCAGGGTCGGCGGCCGGCTTCTTCCACACCCGACGCATCAACTGATCGCTGCTCAGCGTGCGTCCGGGATTGGCCGTCAGCTCGCACAGCAGCCGGTATTCGGTCTCGGTGAGGCCTGCGCTGCGGCCTGCGACGGTGACGGTACGAGCGGCGTAGTCGACCGCGAGATCACCCAGCACGAACGGCGGCGGTGCGGCGCGTTCCGATGCGGTGCTGCGGTGCACCGCCGCGCGGATCCTCGCGACCAGCTCTGTGGGCGAAAACGGCTTGACGAGGTAGTCGGCCGCACCGGCTTCGATGGCGCGCAGAGCAGCACCGTCTCCTCCGTGGTCGGTCACGAAGATGACCGGTGCATCGGTGTCGATGCGCATGACTCTGAGCAGTTCGATGCCGGCGTCTTCGGAGGTCGCGAGCTCGGCCAGCACCAGATCGGGCTGGCTGGTCTGAGAGATGGATCGTGCCTGTTCGGCGTCTCGAGCGAATGCGAGTTCGAACCCGGCCTCGGTCAGGGTGTCGTTGAGGTAGCGCTGGGTCAGCGGATCGAGGTCGACGGCCAGGATTCTTGCGGCGACGTTGTGACGCGCAGTCTCGTGGCTGTCGGTTGCGGCGGCCGCCTCGGGTGGCTGGGTGAGCGGGAGCGTGAACGAAACGAGCGTGTCGGCCCCGTCGCCGCTGCCGACCCAGATGCGGCCGCCGTGCGCCTCGATGATTCCCTTGCTGATGGCGAAGCCCAGCACTGGTCCCCGCACGAGGCCGCCGCGATCGCCGAACCGGTCCCCGGAGCGTCCTTCGAGCAGCCCGACGAGCCGCTCGGCCACTTCGGGATGGTCATGCACCACCGAGACCCGTGCATGGGCGCCATCGCGCCGCACCGTGACGCGCACCGGCATCGATCCATCCGCCGACCGCACAGCATCGGAAAGGATGCTGCGCAGGACTCGTGCGATCTGGCGCTGGTCTGCGGTGACGGGACCGATATGCGGATTGGCGTCGACGACGACGTGCGGGCCGGCGTCGTCCCCGAGGTCGGCGACAGTGTCGGCGGTCAGCCGAACGAGGTCGACGGGCGCGGGGTTGAGGGGCAGGGTTCCGGTGTGAAGCTGCGCCAGGTCGCTCAACTCGGAGATCACGTCTCGCATGTAGTCGGCTTGGGTGTCGACAACGTGCGCGAGGTGGTCCAGCTCGGCAGAGTCGAGCTTCCCGCGCGACGCGATCAGCATCGCCGCAGCGCCCTTGATCGACAGCAGGGGTGAGCGCAGCTCGTCGCGCGCCAACCCCAAGATGTCTGCACGCAGCCGGTCGAATTCCTCCAGCGGCGTCATGTCCTGCAAAGTCACCATGACTGACGCGACATCGCCGCCGTCGTCACTGATCGGCGTGGCGTGTACCAGCACCGCCTTGGAGTATCCATCGGAGCGGGCGAGGATGATCCTCTCCGCCCGAATGATCTCGCTGGCTCGCAGAAGCTGCCCTAGCGGCTGGTCCGCGAGCGATTCCTCCCGCCCGTCGGCCCGGCGGATGACGAGGTCATCGGTCACCCTCATCGTCGACTCGTCGATCATGCCCACTTCGTCGTTGAGTCGAAGCAATTCCCGGTTGGTCATCGTGATGGCGCCGAGATTGGCGTCCAGCACGATCACCCCGACCGGAGCGGTGTCAAGCAGCGTCTGCAGATCAGCGCGGGCTCGTTTCTCGTCGCCGTACCGGCGCGCGTTCGCAATGGCCAGCGCTGCCTGGGTAGCAAACATGACCAGCGTCGTCTCGTCGTCGTCGGTGAAGGGCGTCTGGGAGCGCTCCTTGGACAGGTAGACGATGCCGACGGCCTCGCCGCGGCTCAAGATCGGGGCGAACAGGGCCGGGCCGAGCTCCATCGGCGGGCGGAAATCCCGCATGCCGAGCGAAGCGAAGTACGTGTCGAGGTCCGCTACCCGAAGCGGCTCGCTGAGCTCGCTGAGGTGCTCGAAGTACGTCGAGCCCTGCGGCAGGTCGTACAGGCCGCGGCGCTCGTCGTCGGTCATGCCTGAGGTAACGAACGCTTCGAGATCGCCCCGCTCATCGACCACGGATATGGCGCCGAATCGAGCCCCAGTGAGCTCGCGCGCACTGTCTGCCACGACCTGCAGGATGCGATCGAAGTCGAGTCCCTCGGCGAGGTGCAAGCTCGCTTCGTTCAACCGCTGCAGGCGATGGCGCAGCGCAATCGACTCAGCATTTGATGCGTCGGCGCGGTTCATCTCCGTCCCGACCCACTGCCCATATGGCAGCAGAAACTACTAGATGACACATTAGTGCCGACATGAACGACCTGCATAGGATCGGCATATGAATGTCATCCCGTGGGCGTGATTCGTCGGGTTGGTGGTGCTTTGCACCGTCGATCAGGCATGAAGTGACACGTATTTGCCCACTGATTTCGGCGGTTGTCGCCAGAATGACATCTTGTCCTACTAGCCTCTGGGTCGGCTTGTCGCACCAGTGCAGCGAGCTGACACTTGAGCGGCCGAGAGTCCAGGAGAGCAGCAGTGAGCGCCCCAGTGGCACACGACGAGTTCTTTGCGCTCTTGCAGCTAGTCCGATTCGGGGCCTGCGCGACTCGCAGCGACGGGACGATCGTGTTCTGGAACCGCAGAGCAGAGCAGATCGCGGGCGTACCTGCCTCCCAGGCGATCGGTCGGCGCTATCACGAGATCGTCGCGCCTCCCACAGATCAAGCGGTGCTGGCCGACAACAACGGGAATGGGTCCACCCCCCAGTCACCGATACTCGTCGCGGCCCAGCCCAGCGAGTCGCTGACGCTCCACCTCTTCGACGATCACGACGCGCCCTCGCCGGCAGCGACCGGCGACTTCAGCTCCGGTCTGCCTGGGCAGGTTGTCGCTGCACCGGCAGTGCCGCCCGCTGAACATGCGCTCACGCGACGCGAGGCCCAAGTGCTGCGCCTGATGGCCGCGGGCATGGCCACCGACAAGATCGCCTCCGAGCTGGGAATCAGCGTGCACACGGTGCGCAACCACGTCCGGCACCTGCGCCGAAAGCTCGATGCCAAGACGAAGCTCGAAGCCGTCGCGATCGCATTCCGCCAAGGCCTGCTCTAGCCGGTACCGCCGCCGCGCGTCGCCGACATTCCTCGGTGGTCGTTCGAGCGACGGCTCTTTGCTGTCAGGCCGTGTTGGGGTCGCCGTAGAAGCTGCGGTACCAGGCCCGAGTCACGATGCGCGCCACCGTCTTCACGTCGACCTGGGCCGTGTTGAGTGCGGCGTGGGCAAAGGTGGTGTAGGCGGTCTGTTCGACCAGGGAGGCCATCGCGCGGGCCACCGAGGCCGGGTCGAACCCGTCGAGCTGGATCCGGTCGTCGTGCTCCACGGCGTGCACGAAGCGGGCGACGTGGCGCTCGCGCATCGTCCACCAGATAGTGGTGAAGCGTTCCTCCACCGTCGTCGCCTCGATGAACGCCCGCATTACGCCGCTGTTGTCGTGGTAGTGCTGCAGGTATCCGAGGTTTGCCTCATACAGCGCGGCCTCGGGGTCGTCTGCGATGGGCGTCGACGAACGGCTCTGCTGGAAGAGCTCCTCGTGGAGGTCGCGGATGACGCTGCGGAACAGGTCTTCCTTGTTCTCGAAGTACCGGTACAGGCCGCCGAGTGAGAGCCCGGCCTGATCGGCCACGTCGCTCATGCGGGCATCGACATAGCCGTCCCGGGTGAACACCTTCGACGCCGCGTCGAGGATCGTCTGTCGGGTTCGCAGGCCCTTGGGCGTCGTTGGTTCAGTGGCCATGTGCGCTGGCGTCGCCGGAAGGCATCTGTTCGGTGTGGTGCACCTGGCTGGTTCCCGCTTGTCTGTTCGCTTGCAGGATCATCTCGGGCCCGGACGCCCGCAAATTTCGATCCTACATCCCCGCCAGTGGGTCGCTGAATAAACAAAAGCGATGTCAGTCTTGTGATCAATTCCGCAGCCTGCAATACTGCTTCGACCGAGCAAGATCGGGAGAAGTGAAGAGCAGTGGTCGATAACGCCGCGGAGCGCTACCGGCTCGCTGGATGGTGGACTGGTTGCCCGCTAGTCGAACGCTTCGAGTCTCACGTCGCCACGGGGCCCGACGAGCTAGCGCTGGTCGGCAGCGGCAATGCCCTGACCCGGTCCGAGGTGTGGCGCGCGGCCGGGGAGGCCGCCGATGAGATCCGCACGGCTGTCGGCACCTGCAGGCGGGTGGTGCTGATCCACCTGCCGAACTGCCCGGACTGGGTGGTCATGTTCCTGGCCGTGCTGAGAGCGGGCCACGTTCCGGCCACGCCCCCGGTCACCACCACCGAGGCTCACCTGCGCTACATCTGTGGCCTGATCCAGCCGGCCATGGTCATCAGCGCCGGCCCGGACCGCCAGACGGCTCCCGACGAGGCGATTCGGCGCGCTGTTGTCGGGGTCGCCACCCAGCTCGCGGTGGCAGTGGTCGGCGAAGCCCAGCTCGTTGTGCACGGCCCGGCGGCCTCGCCCGCGGGCGCGGTCGACGTGCCCGACAACACCGCTCACCTCATGTTCACGTCGAGCACGACCGGCCCTCCCAAGGCCGTCAGCCACAGCGAAGACACGCTGGCCGCGCTCAACCTGCAGTTCGCCGAGCGCTTCGGGCTCGATCACAGTACGCCCGTGTTCATGCCCTCCCCGCTCGGCCACAGCGTCGGCGCGATTCACGGCGCCCGCCTGTCGCTGCTGCTGGGCGCCCCGCTCATCCTCCAAGACGAATGGGACGCCAACGCGGCCCTCGATCTGGTGGCCCGCCACCGCGCCGACTTCACGGCGGCCGCCACCCCGTTCCTGCTCGATCTCGTCAACGCCGAATGGCGTGGCTGCGAGCCCAAACTGGCGCCCATGCGGAGCTTCCTGTGCGGTGGCGCCCAAGTGCCTCCGGCCCTCATCCGTCGCTGTGCGACGGAGCTGCCGAACACGTACGTCACACCCCTGTGGGGCATGACCGAAGGCGGCCTCACTACCTGCGTCGCCGACTCGTCGCAGAGCCAGGTCGAAGAGACGGTGGGGGTGGGCTTGCCCGGGCTCGAGCTGCGTGTTCTTGACGCCGAGGGGGGCCTGCATTCCGCCGGCGACGGCGAGCTGGTGATGCGCGGACCCGGCGTGTTCAACGGCTACTACGGCCAGGCCGAGCTGTACGCGGAGCACCTCATCGACGACGGGTACTTCCGCACCGGCGACCTCGCCCGCATCGATGTCGACGGTTACGTGTCGATCACCGGGCGCCACAAAGACCTGATCATCCGCGGGGCCGTGAACATCTCGCCCGTCGAGACCGAGAACGCGATCGCCGCCCATGCCGACGTGGTGGGAGTAGCCGTGATCGGGTGGCCCGACGAGCGTCTTGGCGAGCGCATCTGCGCGGTCATCCAGGCGCGCGTTTCGCTCGACCTCGACGAGGTCGTCGCGTTCTGCTCAGATCAGGGCCTGCCGCGGCGGTACTGGCCAGAACGGCTGATACAGGTCGATCAGTTCCCGCGAACCGCCGCCGGCAAGATCCGCAAGCAGCAGCTTCGCGACGAACTCGTCAGCGTCGTTGCCTCGAACGCCGAAGCGGGGGCCGGCGGCGAAGGCTCTGATGGAGGTGCAACCCGATGAGCCCAGTCCGATGAGCCCAG
>JAPOPC010000020.1 GCA_026713105.1 Acidimicrobiaceae bacterium | reverse complement strand
GAAGGGAGCCTGACTGTCTCGACTCGGTTGTGACGAAGCGCCCCTGCCGTTCCCGGACCCACCGGAACATCACTTCCAGCAGGAGCACCCCATGACACTGCCAGTCGGGGGAATCGACCCCCACCAAGACACCTTCACCGTCGGCATCGTCGACGCCCACGACGTCCGCCAGGTCGGCGTGGAAGGGTCCGCCAAGTGGGGCGCGCACGTCGCGGTCGCGCTCGCAGCAGCTGGGTTCGACGCCCGCGAGGTGCCCGCTTCTCGGTCGGCGGCGCAGCGCCGCTCGCGGCGGCTCGAAAAGACCGACGCCGTCGACGCGGTCGCCTCGGCCCGCGCGTTGTTGGCCGAGCCGACCCTGGGGCCGGTGCAGGCACTCGAGGCCTACGACCCTGCCGTCGCAGAGATCGAGGCGGTGCTCGAGCATCGCAGAACCCTTGTGGCTGCTCGCACTTTGATGCTTCACCACGTCGGCGACCAGATCTCCAAGCTGCCCACCGAGGTGCGCGACCAGCTCACCACGACCGGCAAGATCGAGAGTCGGCTGCGCCGCCTCGAAGGAGTCGACCCCGACACCGCCACGACCCCAGCCGGCCGGCACCGGCTCGCCTGGCTGCTGGCATTCATCGAACAAGACCGCGCTGCGCGCAGCGAGATCCGCCGTCTTGAGCGTCTCATCGACGAGCTGCTCGACCAGCACGGCACCACCTTGCGCGACGAACCCGGCATCGGCCCCATCGCCGCCGCGACCCTGCTGTGCGAGGTCGGCGACCCCGCCCGGTTCGACCGCGAATCCAAGTTCGCCCGCTGGTGCGGCACCGGCGCCGTCGCGCTCTCCTCAGGCGAGGGCAACGGCGACCCGGTCAAGCACCGGCTCGACTTCAGAGGCAACCGGCGCATCAACTCAGTGCTGCACATCGCGTCAGTCACCCAGCAGCGCAGCCAGCCCGAAGCCATCGCCTACCTCGCCAAAAAAGCCGGCGAAGGCAAGACCCGACGCGAAGCCAGACGAGCCCACAAACGCCAACTCGCCAACCGCGTCATCCGGCGAATGTGGCGCGACGAAACCGCCCGAAAACAACCACTCGCGCTCGCCGCTTGACAAGGGAGCGTCTGACAGGCCCCACCCTTCGAGCCGACCTCGCCACCCTCAAAACACGCACTTGACATCTATAGGAACGTCCCAAGGTGAATCACCGGGTTTCTCTTACGCTGCTTGTGGCAGCGCAGTGTGTGGTTTCGGCGTTTCATGGGCCGCTCGGCGGGGTTCGCTCCCCCCGTCGGCCGCTTGGCGCCTGATGACGGCCAGCATCAGCGCAACTCCCAACGCCGCCCGCCGCCCAGAAGGACTGCGCCGAACTCTGCTGCGCATCGAACCGGCGAGCGCACTTGTTCGGCCGTGCGATCAATCGTCTCGATGGCCAATTATGCGTCGGTACCGTAGCAGGTCAACTTTGTTACAATACTGTGGCAGGTCAATTATGCTACAATACCGTCGCAAGCCGGCTTGGGGGTTTTCAGTTTGGGGGTTTTCAGTGTCCGAGCTCTTTCTGGCGTTCAACACAGTAGCAGGGCTCGCCGACGAGCTCCGCAGGCTCCGCATCGACGCCGGTCTCACCCAGGCCGAGCTTGCCGACAAGGCCGGCGTGTCGAGGCGCTGGGTCGGCAATGCGGAGAAAGGCCATGTGGGAGGCGAGACAGGCAACCTGATGATGGTGATCCGAGCGCTGGGCATGAAAATCGTCTTCGAGCGCGACCCCTGGGCGGACTGACCATGCAGCAGGAGCCGGTCACCGTGTTCATGCACGGCGAAGTCGCAGCGAGGATCGCCCCTGACGGGAAGGGAGGCGGTTCGCTCCGATATGACGGGACCTATCGCTCCAACCGCGATGCGGTTCCGCTGTCGCTCTCGCTGCCCATGAACGTGCAGGATCACAGCCCAGAGGCCACAGCGTCGTGGATTGGCGGATTGCTGCCCGACAACCCGCGCGTGCTGGAACGGTGGTACGCCAACGAGGGCGTTTCGCCCCCCACTCCCCTGGGATTGCTCAGAACCCGAGTGGGGCGAGACTGCGCCGGCGCAGCTCGATTTGTGCCCGAGGGCGACGAGTCGGAAGTGCTCGGGCGCGGCGGCTCGTTGAAGGGTCTGAGCGATTCCGACGTGGCAAAAGAGATGCGGAGCATGGCCGCCGATCTGTCCTACTGGCTGCCCGATGCCGAGGAGGCATATTTCAGCCTGGGCGGCTATCAGGCCAAGACCGCACTCCACCTGCTTGACGACGGAACGTGGGCGCGCCCCTCGGGCAACACGCCGACCACCCACATTCTCAAGCCGTCGCCCACGACGCAG
Organism: Acidimicrobiaceae bacterium; assembly: GCA_026713105.1. GTDB lineage: Bacteria > Actinomycetota > Acidimicrobiia > Acidimicrobiales > Poriferisodalaceae > Poriferisodalis. Next base: position 1,473 of record JAPOPC010000020.1, on the reverse strand, counting down.
CCCGAGATGGCGGCAGTCGAGCATGTCTGCCTGGACATCGCCAGACGGCTTGGACTGGATGCAGCGGATTCAACGCTGGAGACCTACGGCGGCGTGAAGGTCTGCGTGATCAGCAGGTACGACAGGCGCCGAGGCGGAGATGGCTGGGAGCGCGTACACCAAGAGGACGCCTGTCAGGCGATGGGGCTACATCCGCACCTCAAATACGAAGCGCAGGGCGGCCCTGGGATAGCCCAAATGGGGGACTTGATCAGAAGAAGCTCTGCCAGGCCCAGAGAGGACATCAAGTCGTTTCGCGACACGCTGCTGTATTACTGGCTGATCGTGAACCGGGATGCCCATGCCAGGAACTACAGCTTCTTGATCGAGCCAAGCGGCGTCAGGCTGGCGCCGATCTACGATCCCGGATCGGTTTTGCCAGGCGCGCGGAAAAGGATCGGCTCCTATGAGCTCGCCATGCGCTTCGGAAGGGACTTCACTGTTTACAGATCTCACGCCAAGGATTCTTTGTCCACGCTGTCCGCCTATTTGCGAGCCGAACACGGCGACACGCTGAGCAGGGCTGAAGAGTTAGCAGCAACCATCGTGGACTGCGCCGAGAAGTCCATCGCCGCGTTGCCCGCGGCACACCAAACGCCGCCGCTGGAAAAGATGCTTCTTGGGCTCAACAAGCGCTCAGGTGAATGCCAAAAGACGGTTCGAGCAGCTAGAAGCATCATCTCCGCTGCCAACAGGAACAGGCGCAACAAGACAGGCCAGGCGGAACACCCGCCGACTGCATCAGGCAGTCAGGTGGCTCCAGGCGACGATGCCCAGTCGCCAACTCAAAGCGGACGGTTGGAGAAAGCGCAATGCGGGCACAAGAGCACCAGGACAGGCAAGCGGTGCATCATGGGCGCCGGCCACACGTCCCCCCACCGATACAAACGCTGAAGCCCTGCTAGCCCATACCGCCACCGCCCAGAAGGACCGCGCCGAGCTTTGCTGCGCATCGAACCGGCGAACACAGGGTCGATTCAGCGCGCGGCGACGGCGTTGGGGGTGGTGGCGGTGGCGGTGGTCTTGCTGTCGGGGTCGGGGCTGTGCTTGTCGTTGTAGGAGGCGGTGACGCGCAGCCATTTGCCGGCGTCGGCGGCGGTGGGGGTGTAGCCGGGACCGGTGGCTGCGGCGATGACGGTGCCGATGGTGGCGGCGGCTGTGTCGAGGCGCTCCCATTTGTAGACGACGTTGTGGATCGTGGTGAGCTGGTTCGGCCCGTAGTCGCCGTCGGAGACCGTGGCGGTCAGCTCGGCGCCCTGGGCGGGGGCGGCGGTGCTGAGCACGACTGTGCCGGGCTCGTCGATATCGACCACGTTGACCGTCACAGTGATGGTGTCGTCGATGGCGGTGTCGGTGTTGCCGTCGGCGTCTTTGCTGTCGCGGGCGTCGACGGTGAGCGTGTAGGCGGTGGGCTCGGTGGTGGAGGACCGGTTG